>NZ_JACOGB010000006.1:0-393839 GCF_014284215.1 Undibacterium sp. FT79W
CCCGAACAGGACCGTGAAACGACTCTGCGCCAATGATAGTGCTGCAACCAGTGTGAAAGTAGGTTATCGTCAGGCTTGTATTCTGCGAACCCCCCGTTACTAGCGTAACGGGGGGTTTTGCTTTTAGCGCAGGATTATCATGTTTCGGCGCTGGTGGCTTTATTTCTGATCCTGACGTCTCTTCCCATTACCACTCCTTATTCAGCCGTCTTCTGCTCTTCGATCTTACTGACCAGCGGTCAGTACGCCGGGTAAAGAAAAAGGAGCCCGCAGGCTCCTTTGTTTGATCTTGAGTGTCATTTCCAGGGGGCTGTCACTCTTCGTTTTATTCCACAGTGTCGCCTCCGTTAAGTCCGTATCAGATCAGAGGCGCTTTCTGAAGCGGTGATGTATTAATCGAACATCAAAACACAACTTCACTCTTTTTATTCGTGGATAAATTTGTTGTAGTTGCGTAATCAGACTTAATTTTTTACTCCCGATTGACTATACAAATCAATAATGACGTTGATCGCTTCGTTGCATACGTCACAGAAAGAGTCACTACGATCGAACATAATGCATTGCATTTGCGGACGGAAATATCCAGTTGACTCATAGTTCGCCCCTTCGTAAGCGCCAACATCGTTTTTATGCGACGCATTGGAAAACAATTGGCGATTAAATTGCAGATCCTTCTTAAACAAAGCACTCATTTCGGATTCAGGTCGATTTTGTGCGCGTAGTTGTATTCGTGTTTGCTGGTATTCTTTTGCATGCTGATCAAACACAGTTTTAGGCCATGGAGTTGGTAATGGCGTCCCCGGCCTTACCTTGTGTTTCCACTTCAGATTAGCCGGGTCGCGCATAGCTGTTGCATTCGGTTCCCATGGTTCTGGCAATACCTCACTACTTTGATACGCAACAGGCGACGTGTAGTATTCATCAGCGAGGCCGGCAAAATGATGGCCAAATTCATGCACAAACAGATATTCAGCCCAATCATTTTTTGCTGCCGCAGTACTGAATTGTCCAAAAATACCGCCACCACCATAAGTCTCATTATTAACAAGAATTTCAATGAATTCGTACGGAGCATTTTGGGCGATGTCTCTCAACGCGCGATTATCTGTTGTAAGAATATAGCGTTCACTACCAAAGATATCGTAACGTGTGCCGAGTGCAGATGCATGATGTACTCCGGTCGAAGGGCGTGAAACTCCCGAGTCGCTCGTTGGAACGGCGATTGCCCAGACGTTAAAGTCTTTGGCACGTTCTTTAAATGGTGAAACCTTAAAAAGATGCGCCGATAAACGACGTGCATCTGCGATAAATTTCTTCATTTCCGTGGCACTGTAACCATCCCCAAGAATTAATAAATCCACCTTTTCCGGCGATGGACCATTGACGATTATAGGCACGGGTTTGGCGATAGCTCGCGGTTGCTTGCGTATGACATCCTGTGCGTCTGTATCGATGTCAACGCTCCATACAGGCACAAATACATTGTTCTCATCTCGTTTCTGTATGGTGACGCGGACAGGCTTGTCCGGCTTGGGAAATCGCACCGACTCTTCAAAGCCACGATTTAACTTGCTTGCTTCATCTGTACTTTTCCATTCACCAAAAATCGTTGAAAACCCCCTCGAATAAATGAGTTCACCCGTTTTCAGGTCGCGCACTTCCACCTTATTAACTCCGCGGTTAGATGTGTCAATATTTTGTTGCAGATTGCCAGGCCAAGGCAGTGGTTCTATCAAGACGCGGCTTAAAGCATACTGTTCAGTTTTAGCATTGCCAGTATGCATATAGTCCAGCCGCACAGTTGCAGGCGTCGCTGCCAGACAAATGTTTGAAAAACTCAGCAACATAGCAATGACGCCATGCTTTAAAAAAGAACTCATTTACTCTCCCGTGATGTTAAAAAATTTGACCACCAGTTTTAATCAAGATTCATATCAGCAAAAACAGACTTGATTGTAAATTGTTCTTGCATTTCGTATAAACGGAAAATTTGAGCTCAGGCGTAATCCGAGGTTATTCCGGAATTTTCCCGATTATCGGTACGCCTAGTTTCTGGCTTCGCATTTACAATGGCGAATGAGATTGCAGAACACGCAATCAGTTTATTTTTTAAGGTAACAATGAATAAATCTGAAGCCATATTGATCGCTAACGAGTCTTTACGTGCGAACATACTTAATGAGATGAATACACAGTTTTCTAATGTTGTCCGTTACGCGGGCGACGAAGGCTGGTGGCTCAATATTCCTCTGACTCACTTCCGCAAAGAAATTCATTTTCTTATTTGTAGCGATAAAGCGAGAATCATTCGTCACTTAACGATTAAGGCGAATAACATCCTGAGCCCCGCTACCAAGTTTCGTGTTAAAGATGGCGTTGCTGATATCTTTATCTCTGCGGCGAATCCCAAGCGATTGGTTGATGCGTTACAAGGCGGGACAAAATACAGCTTTAACAAGCATCTTGTTGATGAGTATAGATATTAATCGAGCGCGATTCAGTTCGCGGTAATGAGATTTATTTTTGCAGATGAGAACAAGCCTGATTGGTCGTGCGTATTGCAAGTTTTGCCTATTAATGTCATAATCCCGTATATGCGTTGCCGAGATGGCGGAATAGGTAGACGCACGGGACTCAAAATCCCGCGCCGCAAGGCGTGCCGGTTCGATTCCGGCTCTCGGCACCAAGAGCTTGTTTAAAGCAGTACAAAGCAGTCTAATAACCCGTGTTACTCACTATGAGAACGCGGGTTTTTTGTTTTATGCTGTCTTGGGGCGTCCATTGCCATCCGAGGTTTTTGCATCCATACTTTTATCCATGGATGCAAATCTCAAAATCACTTGGATGCAAAATGCCAAAACTCGCTAAACCACTCACTGACACACAAGTCAGAACCGCTAAACCCAGAGATGGAAAGACATATACTTTGGCTGACGGTGGAGGTATGTACCTTGAAGTGTCAGCAGCCGGTACAAAAATCTGGCGCATGTCCTATCGTCAGGAAAATGGTAAACAGAATCGCCTCACGTTTGGGTCATATCCAGAAATCAGCCTTCAGGAAGCAAGGGCGAAGCGTGCTGACGCGCGTAAACTACTAGCAGATGGCATTGACCCTGCAAAATCTAAGCGAGAAGAAAAACAGGCGAAAGCCATAGCAGCAGCAAACACGTTCGAATCCGTTGCACGCTCATGGTTAGAAAAGACGGCAGCCAGTCGCGCCACCACCACGCAAGAGAAAGTTACAAACTGGCTGCAAAAAGATGTTTTTCCATTTATCGGCAATATGCCGATATCGTTAATCAAGCCATTAGATATTTTAACGGCGGTACAGAAAATGGAAGCGCGCGGAGCCATTGATTCCGCTCATCGCGTAAAACAGATTTGCGGACAAGTTCTCAGATACGGTGTCGCAGTTGGCCTTGCTGAACGAGATGTCACCGTTGATTTAAAAGGCGCCTTATCGGTCGCCGTAAAAACGAACTACGCATCAATCACCGAACCCAAACAAGTGGCTGAATTGATGAGAGCTATACATCACTATAGTGGTCATGCCTATGCCGTTGCGGCACTGAAGCTGTCACCTTTAGTTTTTGTAAGACCTGGCGAGCTTCGTTCTGCAGAATGGTCGGAAATTGACTTTGAAAAAGCTGAATGGCGAATACCCGGCATAAAAATGAAAATGGGCATGGATCATGTCGTGCCGCTTTCGATCCAAGCCTTGGAAATTCTAAAGTCTGTTCATCCGATGTCCGGGCACAGAAAGTATGTGTTTCCAAGCATCCGAACAAGCGAACGCTGCATGAGTGAAAACACGATTAACGCCGCTCTGAGATCTTTGGGTTATACGAAGGAAATGATGACGGCCCATGGCTTCAGGGCGATGGCGCGAACCATCATGGATGAAGTACTTGGCGAGCGCGTTGATTTTATCGAACATCAATTAGCGCATGCGGTAAAAGATCCGAATGGCAGGGCTTATAACCGTACTGCGCACTTGCCGGCACGCAGAGAGATGATGCAGCGCTGGGCGGACTATCTTGATAAATTACGCGAAGGCGCAACGATACTACCGTTGAGAGCGTAATAAAATTTGATTAATGGCGCCTTGGCTATCCCCTAATGAACTCGTCGATCAACGATTACCACATACTTCCGGCGACACTCATGACGTGACTTATGATTGAGCGATATTCTTAGATGAAAAAGAAGTAATGACGCAGCAATATACTGATTATTTTGATAATGCAGTGAACGGTAACGTGATTAAAGGTAAATTTGGCAAAGCTGCTTAGATTCAATCACTATGTGTGCTCGGTAGCCGATTTGCGGGTAGTTATCATCGGCTAACTGCTAAACAGGGATTACTCATCCCAATTTAGTGCAACCTACTTATTGCAATAAAGATTATGAGGAACCATTTAGAACACTATAAATGCTTCTTAGACTTTGTTTAACCTAGAGATCTGCATAAGGAGAAATGGCACACTTCAGTTGAAAGCAAAAAGGTATACACCTTGGTGAATACCATGCCAAAAAAACGCAAAATAACATTGTAATTAACGATCATAAATGAAATTCATTTGTATGACTGATGCCCACTTCTAGTAATTTGTCCATGACTTCACTCATTATGGTGTCATCATACGTGGAAAGCGTAGCACCCGCTGCAAGCGGCAGGCGAGGTATCTTACTAAAGAATTTTGTTTTCCAATGTGACGAGATATTTTTAGTAAACTGCGCTCCCGGATAAAGTGCAATTATGGCAAGTATATTGTTACTTGTAATTGTGCTTCTGTTGGCATCGAAAACGCCGGTATCCAAAAAATATTTATTTATCAAATCAGGTAAACTCTGTCCCTCCACAATGCTTTGCTTACTATATTTCGCGTCTAAAATGAAATAACGAACATTATCAGAACGTTCAAAACGAATCACAAAGTCTGGGCGCCACCAATAATCATGGTTACTATAAAGATGACGCAAATCTACTAAGTCGTTGTGAACGGTATCTCCAGACATTGGCGCTATTGGCTTATCGTAAAACAACGAAATTAAGTAATCCCCACTCGTAAAATCAACCTGTCCAGGAATAAGAGAATCTTCCCCAGTCATATGTATGGCATGTCGGAGTGTCCATTCTGATTTTAAAAAATATTCTAAAAGTTTAAATAAACAAAAATATTCATAAATTTTACTAACTGTTCTCAACTTTAATAATAAATGCAAGCCACTCAAGGATGGCGCCCCCAAACTGTACCATTCATGGATTTGGCTAAATAAACTGTGATAAATACGTGACGATCTAACGTAAGGTGTGATTACCGGTTGGATCTCGCCTTTATAAGCAATATTTAGATCATTGCGAAAATAACGCAATAAGTCATTTAATTGTTCAATCAATACAGAACAGCGGAGGCGAATATTACCAACTGTAACGCGAGCTAAGACATCAGTGAGAGACTCATGCTCTTTATCGTGTGAAGACACTCCGCGAACCCCTTTACCAACCTGAATTTGGTTGTACAGCTCTTCGATTCCCCTTCTTACTGAATAAATCCCACCGATAATGACAGCGTTTTCGTAGACATTTGTTGAATTGATCATCGCTGTGACATCAACACCTGAAAGCGAGAAATGCTTACCTTGAATAAATAAGTCACCCTCATCTGTAACCGGTAATAATCCATCTAAATTCGAAAGTACGTCTTGAGGATCAATGTATGTATTCTGGGCTCGCGCATCCCATACAGGCTTTTTTTGTGGCACGAGACGCTTGCGAAGTTGACTTTGCAACTCCAATCGACCATTGAGTAACGTTGTAACAAAGCGCTCGGCAGTTGTAAGAATTGCCTCTGGATCCGAGTTTCCAATTCCCTGTGAACCCGCAGGCATAGTCGATCGCGCAAGACAAACTCGAATGAGCGAATCACTGTGCGAATAAAGATAGCGAATCATTCCCTCGATCTGATGAGAATCAAGTTTGTTTATAAGAACATCGAAAGTGACGAATTTAACAGTCCTATTAAATTCACAGCGAACCATAGATAATCCCATAACCTCACGAAAAAAAATCCCACGCTTGGTACTATGAGTAAAACCAGTTATCGATGTCTGACTCTCGAAGTTAACTTCATGATCCTCTACATACAAAACTGGAACGTCAAAACCTGGAGGAATATTTACAAAGAACTGAACTTCGTCGCGCTCCTTGACGGCAATGCGTTCCCCCGGCTGTAAAGTGACATTCGTTCCATTAATTTGAATACCAAGAGAAAATTCCATAGTGACTACCAGCAGAAAAAGTCATAGGAATGTAGTTCAGCTGCGCCGTAATTAATCATTTGATTGAGGTATTGTTCGGAATGAGTCAAATTGTTGTTACGCAAAATAATTAACAATTCATCTAAACGTTTTGCAAATTTGGTACCACTACCTCGAACCAAAGGAAGGATGTGTTGAAGTACGGCGTAATCAAGTGCAACAAAATCACTATCAAAGTTCATTAGGGCGCGCGCCTTATTACAGTACTGACGGATACTGTGTTCTTTGCGAACAGAAATAATAATTGGCCGCCCTTTTTCTGATGATGGATTGGATAGCACGGAACGAATTTCATTAAAAATTGAAGCTTCCATATCGTTAAATACAGGAACAAAACTAGAATTGCCAAACAACAACTCCATATCGTCATGAGATAAAGGAAAAATTGAAACTAATTCTTGTAAATTGGCAACATCTTCATTTGTAAATGAATTACTTTCCATGACTATAAAAGGTGCTCGATCTATTGTTCTCGGGCTCAAAGGTTCAGTAGTTCCATCATGATTTATCGTTGCCAAAAAGCGAAGGCAATTGGGAATAGCTACAACATCATTCCCAAGGGTCAAAAATTTTGATCCATCTTTATCGGTCATCCCAAAAAATGCAGACCAATAATGCTCAATCGGGCTTAGATTAGCTTCATCTAATAGAATATAAGCCATCGGAGTAACCTGATTTGTCTCACTTTCCGCTTTCAATGCGAGCAAAAATTCGTATATGCCAGTGCTCGAAGCTTGGAATTTATTTATCAATGGATTGTAAAAGCCAATTAAATCTTTCTGACTTGTCCAGCCGCGGCCAACAGAAACTTCGTTAAAACGAGTCTTGAGTGATTGCGATGTTGCTAACAAACGTGATAGTGAAGTTTTTCCAGCTCCAGGCAAACCTGAAAGAAAGGTAATAAATGATTGCTGTGTGCAAATCAACAAATTAGCTACTTGAATAGAAGGAATATTGCGCCCAAGTTTAGCTAACGATTTTTCAACTGCGGCACAAACTCGTTCTTGCTCTGTTAACAGATTATTGGGATCGATAGAACTAGCGATCTCTGTTCTTACAATAGGTAAACTCTTACGTGTTATCGATGAAAACCCATTAATAGCTTTTACCATTGGAGTCATCAGCGACAGCTTTTTACTTATATTTTCCTCACGGTCACTGTATTCTCGCTCTAATTCTTGAATCGTATTTTGGATTTCAAGTTTCCGAGCAACCATTCGGTCATAATAGATTTCTGCATCGGATGTTTTAACTTTGATAGTTTCAAGGTTCGATAATGCTTGATCGTGAACCAATGATTTTTTTATTCGATTTTCTAATTGATCAATCTCGTCTTTTTTCTTCAAAAGCAGTTGATCAAGTTCTGCGTGAAGTAGTTTTTTATCTACCGAATTAATTTTTGGTAGATTTTTCTTTTCTTCTCTTGCAGACTCAAGTTCGAATGTCGCGTGTTTTTTTTGTTCGTTAATTTCAGCTAAACGATCTTTTGCTTGGCGCAATTCACTATCTAATTTAGAAATTTCGTCTTGAATTTTATCTTTGTTTTTTTCTATCAACACAGAAAGGTACTTATCTGTTTGCCTTTCAACGTGAAGTTCAACTATTTCAGCACCATTTTCACTATTTAAGTAATCACCAAGCTGTTTGCTCACCTCTTCCTGATTGTTAATAAGGGTACTCGCAAGTTTCGCAAATCGGTCCCAGCGGGTTTTTATTAAGGGTTTGGCATTAGCTTTGGCTTGAGTCTCAAGTGCTTTGAGAGTACGTTTGTCCAAAGGAACGGACTTGAAAGTGGTTGCTTGTTTTCCACAGTAGTGAATAATTTCCATATCCGAGGCATAGTCATAGAATTCGCCACCTTGTATAACTGTCGCTAAATCGATTAAGTAACTTCGCCTATCATCTGCAGCGATGAATTGTTTTGAGTACTGGGTTTCTTGTATTTTGTATATTTGTCCAGGCTCAAGCGGCTGACCAGGTATTGGAGATGTAGAGAGGATCAATTCTAAAGCGTCATTCTCCGTATCAATGTTCCATTCAAAAGGACCAAAGCATCCTTTGTCAGATTTAACGAAAACATACTTACATGTAGGTCTGACGTTAATAGAGTCGATCATGCGATTATTGCAATCAGGTAATTCTGCAAAAATTACCTCCATTAAAGCTTTAGGCATTAGTCGTTCTGCATTCCGCCCGCTAGCTACGTATTTGCTCGCACTGGATGGATCTACTTTCTCACTCTGAAAAACACTTACCGAAACAGGAATTTTGAACAATTCAAAATCTTTAAATTTACTATCTATTTCATCGTAATAAGCTGTAATGAAAACTTTGAGCGAAGGACAAAAATTCTCAGGCGTAACTTTGGAGTAACCATTTGCGTCAAGTTTAAATAATGGACGAATGGTGCCGTGATTAGGATTCTCCTTTGAATATAGTTTATAGGCAATTACGAAAAATTCTTCTTCTTTACTCATTGGAAGTCCTTAAATAATACGTACTTGTTATGTGAGTTAACGTCATGATTGTAGTGCGAAAAGTGAGAATAATATTCTTTTAAAAATGAAATATTTTCAATAAAATAGAAGCGAAATTTTTAAAAGTAGTCCGCGCACCCTCTTGTTTTTTATATTAATTTTCGATGTTGAGATGCCTCTCTTATCGATTTTAACGACACCTGTTTTCATTAAATAAAAAAATAGAAATCTTTACTAGTACGCCATTTTATTAAATTCCAAAATTTTTCACGCATATATCACCAGTATGTGACCAAGCAAATCCCGCTTAGTGACTCGGTTTTTTTTCAGCCGATTTCTTCATCTCAACTAAGAGGTAATTCCCATGAACTATCGTTGTCCCCAATGCGACTCTGCACGCATTGCTGTGAAACACACAGGTAAAAGAACAGGCAGTGCCATTGGTACGGTTGCTGGCACCGTTGCCGGTGTCTCTGGTGCCACTGCCGGTGCTGAAGTCGGTGCCAGTATGGGTACCTTTGCCGGACCTGCTGGCATGCTGATCGGTGGTCTGGCCGGTGCTATTTTTGGTGGGCTGATCGGTGGCTCGACCGGCTGTGTCGCCGGTGCAAAGATCGGTGAATCATTTGATGGTGCCTTGTTCGATAATCATGAATGTCTGGAGTGTGGTTATACCTTCAGTATGCCGCGCAATTAAATACTCTTCCCCTTCGTCGTTCTTTTCTCTCTTTTCCGTCTTTTTCCCCTCGTTTTTCCGCTTCATTCCACTCAATCGTTCACGCCATCCGGTTTGTGCCGGGTGGCTTTTTTGTGCGCGAGTTTTTGTATTCCGATTTTTGGCTTTTCTGTTTTCTGTTTTCTGGTTTTTCCTGTTTTTCAATTCTCTTTTATTGACTTTCTTTATTTCTTCTCTCAGGAGGTTTTATGGCACATCTCGTCGAATCAATGGCTTATGTTAATCAAGTTCCCTGGCATGGTCTGGGTAATCAACTCACCGCAAAGCAACCAATTGAAGTCTGGGCGCAACAAGCAGGGATGGCGTTTGACATCAAAGAAACACCGGTGCGTTTCATGACTGAAAGCATCGGTAGTCTCGGGGCGATCATGTCCTTCCCAGAACAAAAGGTCCTGTACCGTTCCGATACCAAGGCTGCTTTGTCGGTGGTATCCAACCGTTATCAGGTAGTGCAACCAAGGGAGATTCTGGAGTTTTATCGCGATCTGACGGAAATCTCTGGATTTGAGTTGGAAACTGCCGGTGTCTTGAAAGAAGGCCGCAAGGTCTGGGCACTGGCTAAAACGAATCAATCGTCTGTTCTGAAAGGCAACGATGTAGTGAATGCGTATCTGCTGTTGGCAACCGCCTGTGACGGTACGTTGGCGACAACGGCGCAATTCACCAGTATCCGGGTGGTGTGCAATAACACGCTGGCGATTGCTTTAAACAACGGAGCTGGTGCAGTGAAGGTGCCGCATAACACTTCATTCGATCCGCAAGCCGTCAAGAAGCAACTCGGTATTTCAGTGGCGTCATGGGATGCGTTTATGTATCGGATGAAAACACTCTCTGAACGCAAGGTGAAATCACATGAAGCGATGAATTACTTCTTGCGGGTATTTACCGATGCAAGTCATACCGCTGGTGGCTTATCGAATGAACGGGCGATCAAGAAAGTACAAGCGCTTTATGACGGTCAAGGTAAAGGAGCCGAACTGGCCTCATCAAAATCCACCGCCTTTGGTTTGTTGAATTCAGTGACGGAGTATGTCGATCATGAACGACGTGCCCGCAGTACCGATCATCGTCTGGAATCCGCCTGGTTCGGTCAGGGCGCGGCCTTGAAACAGAAGGCACTGGATCAGGCGTTGTTGATGATTGCCTGAGCTTGTTTCTTGTGTCTTCTTGTTCATTCTTCTTTCTTCACAGCCCGGCTGCGTTTAACGCACCGGGCTGTTCTTTTATGCCCGTGTGATTGCATGGGCATGCGATTTTTTATTTCTGTACATTTTTAATTGAAGGAGTCGGACATGTCTCTTAGTCAGCAAATTCAGCCTGATTCTCAACTGATGTCTCAGCGTCCAGCGCTGAAGTTAGTCAAAACCAATCATTTAAGCCGTGATGAATGGTTAGCAGTACGCAAAGGGGGTATCGGTAGTAGTGATGCCGGTGCGGCGGTGGGACTCAATCCTTATCAGTCACAACTGGAATTATGGATGATCAAGACCGGACGTGATGCGGCCTTACCACAAGTTGATCCAAATGATGAAGACAGTCCCATGTATTGGGGCACCTTATTGGAACCGATTGTGGCCGCGCATTACACACGTCGCACTGGTAACCGGGTACGCAAGATCAATGCGGTATTACAGCACCCTGACCCGGACAAGAGCTGGATGCTAGCGAATATCGACCGGGAAGTCATGGGCGCAGCGGATGTGCAGATTCTGGAATGTAAAACTGCCGGAGAGTTCGGTGCGCGATTGTGGCGCGATGGTGTACCGGACTATGTCGTGTGTCAGGTTCAGCATCAGTTAGCCGTAACAGGAAAAGCAGCAGCGGATGTGTGTGTCCTGGTGTGTGGTCAGGAGATTCGTATTCATCGGATAGAACGGGATGATGTGTTGATTCGTCGTCTGATTGAATTGGAGCGGCAGTTCTGGCATTACGTGGAAACGGATACGCCACCACCGGCAGATGGTTCTGCTTCTGCGGAGACGGCCTTGCGTTGCTTGTATCCGCAGGACAAAGGGAATGTGGTGGATTTTAAAGAAGACAGACACTTGTCGTCCGTCTTTGCTGATCTGGTTGCCGTGCGTGACGATATCGCTAACCGCGAAGCGATTGAAGCGCAGCTGAAACAAACCTTGCAACAGCGTATGGGTGACGCCAGCATCGCTTTATTTGAGACTGGCAAAATCAGCTGGAAGCGTTCCAAAGACAGCAACGGCATTGATATGGCGCGCCTGCTGGAAGATCAGCCGGATATTCCACAACAGTACGCGACGACGAAGCCGGGAAGTCGGCGCTTTTTGATTTCCACGTGAAGTCCATGTTACTGCATGTGTCACTCTGTGGGCACAACAAGCATTCATCAACGAATTGACGAACAAAAAACCACTACCCATAAAACCAAGGGCTGCGTCTTTCTTCTGAGAAAACGCAGCTTTTTTATTTGAAGGAGCAAATCATGATTAAAGGACTTGCCATTACACCGCCGGTACTGGGGCGGATCTCCATTGGTAAAGTGATCGAAAAAAATGGCAAACGCCTTCCTGAGAAGGACGATCAATTTACCATTACCTCACAGGTGCAAGGCCGGGATGGCTGGGTGACGCATCCCCTCGATGAGGAATTACGCAAGCTTTCCGCGAATGGGAAATTGCGTTCGATTCCGGTTCGCGTGTTATTCAACGATCCGAATATCAACCTGCGTGCGGAATACAGCCTGTTTGACCGGCAAACGGGTCGTCCACTCTGCGTCGGTAACGGCGACACCTGCAAACGTTACACGGCAACAGGGATGCAAACACTGCCTTGTCCGGCACCGGAAAGTTGTGAACTGGCGAAAGGACAGGCTTGTAAACCCTATGGGCGTCTGAATGTCCAAATCGGGGATGAAGATGATGTCGGGAGTTTTATTTTTAGAACGACAGGCTTTAACAGCATTCGTTGCCTTACGGCGCGTCTGCATTATTACCAGGCCGTCTCCGGCAATCTGCTAGCCTGCTTACCGTTGGAATTACGCTTACGAGGTAAAAGTACGACGCAAAGTCACCGGTCAGCCATCTATTACGCAGATCTGACCATACGCGAAGGGATGAGCCTAGAAGAAGCGATTGCCACAGCCAAACAAATTCATGAACGACGACAAGCTGGCGGCTACATGCAGGATGCCTTGGATCAGGCGGTACGAGAGGGATTTACGAATGGGGCGTTTGAAGACAGTGAGGAAGATGCGGGAGAGATTGTGGAGGAGTTCTTTGCTGGGACAGCAGTTGAGACGCCATCCATCACCGAACCATTGACCACGC
Organism: Undibacterium sp. FT79W; assembly: GCF_014284215.1. Lineage (NCBI taxonomy): Bacteria > Pseudomonadati > Pseudomonadota > Betaproteobacteria > Burkholderiales > Oxalobacteraceae > Undibacterium > Undibacterium sp. FT79W. The sequence continues at coordinate 12,834 of NZ_JACOGB010000006.1, forward strand.
ATGCGGACAAGAGCAATGCGACGAGCACATCGACCAAACCCAATCTCATGGAGAAGCTGGAGAAAAAAGCGGCGCTGTTGTCGGCATCGTAATGCAACTCAGAGACCTGCCTCGTGCAGTAGTTCTGACGGGGTACAACCTATTGCTTTAGCTATACGAACGATATTCAAGATCGTGACATTACGCTCACCACGTTCAATTTTACCCATATGGGATCGATCAATCTCTGCGTAATCAGCTAAGGCTTCTTGCGACAGATTCATCAAAACCCGACGCGCCCGTACAGCCGCGCCTATTTGAACGAGGAACTGATCTTTATCTAATTTTGCGGAGACTCTTGCCATATCGCAAATGGTCGCGCTATGATGCTTAAACAGCCACGGTATTTACGACCCAATTAATTATTGATCAGCTTTGAAATCTGGCTTTACCCATTAAATGAAAGGAAATCCTCATGAGCAAAAAAATCAAGTGCCCGGAATGTAAAGGCAAAGGCGAGATTCCTTGCCCAATCGACTATGACGAACACCCACATCCGGCAAACTGTCCCGGTTGTGCTGGTGACCGCCATGTCCGAGTTGAATGTCCTCGTTGCGACGGTACCGGAAAAATCGACGCTAACTAATTCACTTTATCGCTTCTCATGCTGAAAGGAGCACTCCATGAGCGACAAGAAAGAGAACGACCCTTATTACAAAATGTCCGATGCCCTCGACGAGTTACGCTTTGATGCTGTGGGCAAAACAGACAAAGCGGTTGCGGGACTTAAGCTGGTTGGCAAAGGTTTGTACAACATTACCCGGTTCACGTTTAAGGAAGCACTTCCTGAAATAAACAGTCGCGCACAGAAAGAAATCGATAACACCAAATCCAAAAAATAATTGCGCGCACCCATTCTCAGGCATTCAACACACTGTCTCTACACTTTACCTAGTAGGGGTGTGTTCAGCTAACTTCTTTAGTTCAACCACCGCATCAAACCTGATCGGTGGTTTTTATTTACATAAATAATTAACTATTAATCAACATTTGGAGTTTATTTTGAAAACGAATTACCCACAATACAAAACAGCCCTTGCTGTCATTGCTGCTGCACTTTTACTGACTGCCTGCGGTAAAAAAATTGATTATCGCGAAGCCGTTAATCAACGTGGTCTAGTTTACCGCGCCAGTGAAAGTACCCCGTTCAACGGAACTATCAAGAATGAACCTTGGGGCACGTCTTATCCGGAAATCGCCACAGGTAGTTGCAGTGTCGAATATAAAGAGGGTCTGAGGGATGGCAAGATGCTTTGTACCTCTGCTAACGGAATCAAAATGGTGGAATCCGAGTGGCGTGAGGGGAAGAAAAATGGTTCAGAAAAACTCTGGGAGGCGACCACCAGTAAATTCTGGAGAGAAACTCACTATAAAGACGGAAAGAAAGATGGAGTAGAAGAGGTACATAACCCTTATGAAAACGAAGTCTTGATCTCGAAAATCGAATGGGGCAATGATCAAAAAGTTGGGAGTGAAAAGGTCTGGGATATTACCGGCAAAAAACTGCTTAAGGATTTCACTTGGGTCGATGGAAAACAAACTGGTTTTAGCAACTTTAACCTCGAACAAAGAACATATAAAAATGGCAAACCGGATGGTGTTCAAAGAACGTATGGATACCCTACCGATTTCAACCAATCGCAGGCGCTCGTGGACAAAGTGAGCACTGCTAGCAGCATTGTAGAAAAATTGCGCGGTGGTATGTATTTCATGGGGGAGCAACCAGGAGTGGTAGTTTACAAGGAAGAAATCTATGCTGATGGCGTCTGGCAAGTCAAACCAAAAAATCAATCTTGCGTTAATACCAAGATGACTGAATATCAAACCGCTGAAGGCAAGAACGTGATTATCGGCAATCTTGAATTATCACGTTGGGAGAGTGCATGTGAACAGACTGCAGTGATTACAGCGAATCCTCAATATAAGGCTTGTTTTGATGCAAAAGTAGCACATTTTCATGAAGGTTTAGATATTCGCCTCACTTCTGGAATGCAGGACCAATACGAAAAAGAGTGTCTGCAGGGACAATGATCCGTATTGCTGTAGACAACTAACTAGCCAATCACCCGTTGTAGTAAGGGTGATTGGCTAGTTAGATTCAGTCGTCGTTCGGTAGTCCGGCGCCATGATTTTTAAGATACCCCGGTAGACAGACGAAGTGTCAACAGAAAGAAGTCCTCACATTAACGATACCCATCACCATATAAGGTGCTTTTATGAAATCAATATTCATTATTCTCCGTGTATTTTTCACCTACCTATGCCTACCGGCGTTCGCAGCAGAAGGCAGATGGACGCAAGGCTATGGTCAAGGCAATCTGGAGTATTTCATTGATCAGAAAGGAATGCAGTTATATATCAGTTGTCCGACTCAGAATGGCAGTGCTGAAACAGCCTCGTCCGTCTTGCTACATCGACTCAGCGATAATAAGGAAATTAAACAATTTACCATCATTGTCAATGGCATCAGCTACGATGCGCCCTTTGATGCGGACAGTCACGTTGGCGCACAAAATTTTTTGTCTCTGCTAGACGGACTTCGTAAAACGAATGCCGTCGTCAAGTTCGGTAATCAATCGATAACTTTCCCGAAAAGTAATGCCGCCACAATCATTCCTGTCTATGGCAAGAAATTTGAATGCAATTTAATGTAGCACCGTATTCAAAGTGAGTTTGGCTTGCTTGGTACCTGTCACAACTTAATCGTGGTGACATAATTTCGGCGACCCGAGATTTTCCTTAATCACCAAATTAAACTATCACACGGTAGCCAAAAACTATAATCGTAGCTCCAATTAGCATTGGCACTGATGTTAGACGATAATCAATTCCAATATTGGCACTAATTTCTAGAGTCCACTCACCTGCTGCCACGCACGGATATACCCGAGCCAAAAATTTTGCCCCATTGCTGGTGTGCGCCGTTTTCTCATTCTTATCCCTAAATAATTCATGTGAATTATCCAGTGGGCATCGATTCAGCGATACAGGGGGGCAGAATTGGCACTTACTATCTACATATATGTGCTCCGGCTTAACAAGTAGACAAATTTTGCGCGCAAAGCTAGACTTTGCCAATGGAAAACATTCGTCACTTTTGAGTAATGATGCTCCGTCAAGGGGAGCATTGCATTTTTGCAGAATTCATAGACGAATAACGCGCGAAAAGGTTGTCATGCTTCGAACGAAACTGGGGACATTCAATGGTACAACGTGGGAAAATTTGTGCCAGTTGGTATTCAAGAAAAAGTATGGTGATGTTGGGTATCAAGAAATGCCAGCATCACCTGGAGACTTTGGCCTAGAGGGATTCACCCTTCAGACCGGTATTGGGTTCCAATGTTATTGCCCAGATGACCACTATGGCCCGACTGAACTCTTTGAGTACCAGCGGGATAAGATCACAACGGATCTTAAAAAGTTGCGAACGTATGCAAAGGAAATCGGGGAGCGCATTGGGACGACGAAACTTCGGGAGTGGCATTTTGTAACTCCAGAAATAGATCGGCACAAACTACTGGCGCATGCTCGCACAAAGGAGTTGGAAGTTCGTGGGTGGAACGTTCCCATTCTGGATACTGACTTTACCGTGTATTTGCGCGATGCAGATTTCTTCATCACTGAAATCAATGAGATACAGACGCTAAACGGACAGGCCCTTAATTTCGATACCACAACACCTACTTTGGAAGACCCTAGTGGACCTTTGGAGGAGTACGAAGCGAACATGCGCCGAAAAACTGCAATGCGTTTAGAAGCCAAGAGCGGTCATTCCCAGTATCAGCGCTCCTTTGCGACTATCTTCCAGCAAACGCAATCCGCATTTCTTGAGCACGGCTCCTTGTTAAAGCATATTGAACGCACAGCGCCACCCGTATATTTCAAGTTGATTCGGATTGTTAGCGAGTTCGAGAACAGTGTGCTTGAGTGGAATGCCACATGGAATGGTACTGCTGAAGAGCTGGTCGCTAAAGTACGGGATGGTCTTGCCGAACGTATAGCAACCTCCTTAGGACCTCAGGTTGATCATACCGAAGCGCAGAGAATTGCTCGTCATATTGTTGCCCGGTGGCTTGCGGTATGTGAACTCGACTTCTTCGACTAAATCACATGGCATTTCTAAAATTTTCACGTCGTCCTGTGCCAGTGTTGCCAGAGCACAGGTCAGTCTACAAGATATCGCAGATCCTCCTAGTCTTACATTTCTCGCGTGGTCAGAAATCAAGCCTTTTGAGACTCCACCTTTTTAACTGGGCTATGAAATCGTCTAAGCGGATGGCGGTACTGCAAGAAGCTGCGAGGGGTGGTGAACTGCTACTCCCCACTTGGGGCTTTGATCCCGCACTAGCAATTGCATTGCGGTACGCGTTGGCAGAACGGCTGATCTCTCAGGCTACGAATGGATATCAGTTGACAGACAGAGGAAAAAGGTTCATCAACGATGCGTTGAAGGACGCGGAACTCTTCAAGGGCGAACGTGACGATATTCGCTCAGTTGGAAAACTGATTACAGAAACTATGGTTGAGAATGTGGCAAAGGATTGGGGCTAACATGCGGATACATGCAGTAAAACTTCGGATCGCAACGAGTGAGGGGGACTTTGGATTCCATGTCCGATTTGGTGAGCGTCTGACAATCATTAGGGGTAACAACTCGTCCGGAAAAAGCACCTTATTTTTAAGCCTCTTGTACGGTATGGGGATGGAAGAGCTTGCGGGTGGAAAGAATGACTTGGTTCTTCCCTACGCGACAAAGACACACTTCGCCTACGACGGTCGCAATATTGAGGTGCTAGCATCTGAAGTGCTCGTCGAGGTCTCCAATCATTTGAACGATGTCGTGACATTCCGCCGCGCCATCAAAGATAACGTACGCAGTCCAAAATTGATTGAGGTTCTTGAGGGGGCGCAGCTGTCTGATCGAGAGCAACCTGCTTGGGTTCGATCTACTTATCTCCACGATCCAGGTGGTGCTCAAAAAGCGGAAGGATTTCATTCATTCTTCGAACAGTTTATCGGTTATACATTGCCGAGAGTACCAACGACATCTGGTGGTGACACGAAACTGTATCTGCAGGCAATTTTCGCAGCGGTCGCAATCGAGCAAAAGCGAGGCTGGACTGACTATATTGCCAATATTCCATTCTTCGGCATACGGGATGCACGGACTCGGGTTGTTGAGTTCTTGCTTGCACTGGATGTGTTCGAAACCAACGCTGAACGCAACCGATTGAATTCAGACTCTGTTGAGATTGCGGTTTCTTGGGATTCAACGTACCAAGAACTTTACAGGATCACGTCGGAAAGTAGTTTAAGCATCTTGAACGTGCCACATAAGGTTTCAGTTCTGTTTGAGACCGAAAAGGTAGTTGTTAAGAAGCGAACCAGTGAATCCGAGATTGGACTGCCTGAATACATTGGACAGTTGCGTACTAGATACCAGCAATTGGGAGAGCGTGCTAACTCGGCGACGAGTGGTGGCAGTGGAGAGGCTCAGACCGCCTTGGAGTCTGCGACTAAGGAACTGTATCGCCTAACCAATCTGTATGAAACTGCGACAGGTACTATTACGTATCAAACTGCGTCGGTAAAAGAATACGAGCAGCTATATGTGGAGGCGAAGGAGGATCTTGCGCGTAATAGGACTGCGCTCAAACTTCGCGAGCTTGGTGCGGCTGTACATGATATTGAACTGGCAAAAGATCGCTGCCCAACGTGCCACCAAGGAGTGGGAGATACACTACTTGTTGACGTCGTCGATGGTCCTCAGATGGATCTGGAGACGAACATCAACTACCTTGAAAAACAAGCTCGAATGCTTGAGCGGCAGGTTGTTGGTGGAAAGAATGCAATTAAAGAGACGCAAACTCTTATTCGGCAAATATCTTCCCAGATGGACGAAACGCGCGCATTGTTGAAGTCCCTTCGAGGCGATGTGGCAACGGATGCATCAGAGTCGCGGGCCATTATTCGCCAACAGTTGCAAATCGAGTTGGAGATCGAAAAACTACAGAAGACTGAGGAGAAGGTTCAAGCTTTGACTCAGAAGCTCCAGCTGCTTGCAGGCCGGCTCCGTGTCAATCAAAGCGAACGAGTAAATCTCCCGAAAGAATACTACTCGGACGAGGATAAGCGGAAGATACGTGTTTTCGAAAGACTGTTCCGTGCTAACGCAGGCACTTTTGAGTATGAGAGCGCACCGATCAAAGACATACGCATCAACGATGAGACGCTCGTCCCATTCTTGGAAAACATAGAACTGCGGAACATCGAACTGACACCGACGAAGAAAGCGGAACAAGCTGTTCGGAAGGGGGCAGATATTAAGGCTGATTCCAGCGCTAGTGACTTTGTTCGTTTGATTCTCAGCTATCTGCTGGCATTGCATCAGGCCTCAGCATTACCGAATGGTGGAGGTCGGCATCCAGGAATCTTCATGCTGGATGAACCTGGTCAACACTCAATGGCCCAGTCCAGTCAACGAAGCCTTCTGCAGCAAATTGCGGGAAGTGCATCGTTACAAGGCATCGTTGCAGCATCATTTGATGAGTCACCGGAGGTGTTTAGGGAGGTTACTCAAGGCATTGAGTTTACCTTAATTGAATTGAACGGGAAGTCGATTGTACCTCTTCGGACAACAACCAATCACGGCGTAGAACCTTTGGCTTAACAAAGATGGTGCCCAAATAGAGGCACCAAGTATCTGCAAGTGTCCGAGCTCTACAGCACCATTTCCGGTAGCCTGCAAGCAGGCAAGCGTGCTGCGCAATCAGTCTGATCCATTCAGTCTGACTCAATGGTCGTAAACGTCGGGGACAGATGCTGAAATTTCGAGCCAATTTCAGATAGAATGTTTTATTGCCTCAAAAAAATATGTTAGTTGAGTCTATACTATACGTTCCTCAGTTCCTATTCGTGGCCGCCCTAGCTTTATAACTCTCTCCTTTGGCCAAGCACCACGACGTATTAATTTAGATTTCGGGTGTATCCTCGGACGAAAACCTTGAGCCAGCTTAAAAAGATATGCCAACACGTAGTCCTTCAAATTACGTCGTTTGGCATCATCACTCCAATGGATTAAACCAATCCCGCAACGGTCTATTTGTTCAAACTGATGGATTTGGTTATTGCAATTCCAATAGATCCCCGTGTCTTGTGTAATTGTCTTACACCAATACTCGCCGATCTGCTGTGCCAATCTTACATGCGCATTCCCTTGACGATGTGAACCATTAAAAAAGAATAGAGTATGGAAATGGATTCTCCGATCAATACCAAATTCAGTTTTGATTATGTAGCCAACCATATGATCAAATATTTGGTTATTGTGTCTATTCAACATTAGTCTGCCGATGTCTTCCAGCGCAATATCTAGCGTAATACGCTCAGTAAAATACTTTTCGTAGCCAAGATCCAATCTAAGAACAATTAAACGATCATTATTTTCAAATAGTGCATCAATATACGAAGCATATTCTTCGTAACGCTTATCTGCCTCCCTTCGCTGAATTCGTAATTTCTCTCTGAAATCGGTTGTCCGACAGTCTCTACTAACTAGTGATATCAGACCAAAGATGACTCGTTTAGGTATTTGCTCAATCTCATCTATTGATAAATCAAATAACCCAAATTCGTCACAACATGCAATAAACACATTCAGGTATTCACTGTAGTCATATTCCACAGGAAGCCTAGCAACGACATTGATATATTCAGGGAAAAACTGAAAGAGAGAAGACTTTGCGTTTGCTTCACTGATTTGGCAATCTGTCGATGCTAATTTCCGAATTAAAATTTCTAACTCAGTCAGGTATTTGAAGTCTGAATTGACATTATCGGGAGCATTAATCAGCTGATCTTCTTGATCGATTGATGTGTCCATTACACATTCCTATTCCTCTATTTCATAGATGTTGTTTAACAAATTTAATTTCTATTTCAATAACATAAATAACCGAAACTCTCATTTTGAAGAAAATAGCAGCCAGGATCGCTTTGCTCATATTTTTTGTTCGCTGGCAAGGTTTTATTCACCCGTGTACATGTACATAGTTAGCTCCGATCAAATACTTTTTATGGGTATCTGGCTCCCTATACCGGTAGCCTAATCTGCGCAATGCGCTTCTGCACTCGGTTCGGAACGGTCCAATTACAGATAGTCTCTATGTTCATTTATCTGGCTATTTCCGCTACATGTAGCGGAAATAGCAGACTTATCACGTGTGGACTTAATTTTTCTCTAAATAAAAAAGCTAACGGTTCTAACGCGCTTAATATCAACAATAATTTTTTTATTGGTTTACGCTGTGTTGCAAATATTCTGGTTGTAAAAATCCCTTACACTACGTTCGAGCATCATGCTGTCTCATTCGACATAATTTTCACTGGCACAGGAATTGACATGATCATCACTGGTCTAAAAAATAACTGTCAGATCAGATCAGATCAGATCAGATCAGATCAGATTTGCTACGACTCGTGCCATGATTACACTAACTACATATTAGTCTGACCAATCAGCTCAAAATCGACGATTAAAATAATTGGGATTCAAATTTACATAATTCACTTTCCGCTCAATGGAAACGTCGACTCTTCTTTGAAATTCAAGATATTTCAATGCAGCCCCCAACCGCTCTTTATTGCGTAATGCGTTCGGCCCATACTTTAGAATTTCGTTTTTTCTGATCCAGTCATCTCCTCTATCCCAGACATTGTGCTGAAGCCAGCGCGTTAGCTCGGAACCATCTAATTCTTCAATGGGTATTTCAGGCTTTGGCGAAAAAAGTTGCTTAAATTCATCTGCATACCAAGCACATATTTTTTCCGCACCTCGGATAGTCTCTAAGGAGATATCGCCAACATCCCCTCCAAAAAAATGTAAGACGGCAGCAAGCCTTGCCAAATTTTCCGCATATTTCGAAGCGTAATCTTTGATCTCTGCGAAGTAACACCCAGGTTGCATATCGGCTTCCACGCTATTAAAAGTGTCAATCCAGAATGCCGCCGCCTCAGGTGAGAATTTGACTGATTCGCTACTGCCATCTATCCTCTCCATATTCAATATATCTGCCATACGTTTCTGAAACTTCGGTAAATGCTCCCATGATGGAGTTTTGTTTTCAATTTGCCTTGACCCCTGTGTTGAGCTAGGAAAGCAAATTAAGGTACGTGCAAGGAAACCGATATCTCTGGATTCTTCTCCGTGTCGTTGAATAAATTTTTTGACGATTTTTTCTTGCCCCATTAATGACATCGTTAAGCGCGGATTGTGAATTGAAAAACTCTCCGAAACGCGTCGCTCAACTTTATGGGTAGCCCCTTCCCAAATTTTGTTGAGAAGTGGAAGACTGCTTGCAGCTCGTCCTTTGAAAATATTTCCAGCTTCATCGGACATGATTCCAGCAGACCTTCCGTGTTCAAATAAGCCCCGCACGATAGCTTCTGGCGTCGCATCGACATAAATCATTTTTTTCTTTTTCGGCATAATGGGTTCCGACGATGCGTGCGCAATCAGCTCTTGCTGTAATAGATCAGCTGATTCACCCTTTGACATTTTTTTTATAGAAGCATGAATAGCTTTTTTACTTGTATTCCATAAATACATGGCAGCGTCATACTCCATTTTCTTTTGTTGATATATGTTTTCTTGTTCTCTTTCATAGTCAAAAATAACTCGTGTAAATAATTTGTCGGCAGAAGTTTTACGCTCTCCTGATTCTGCGATCACCAGCAAAAAAAGTGATATCGGCGTTGGGTCAGTCATATTAGGTCGAAGTACATTGACATACTCTTGACACACTAAAGACATCGCCCCTAAAGCAGAAGATGCAATGAGTGCGATCGGTGCCTGAATATTGCTCTCCACTTCCTGGATAGCATCTCGAATCAAAGCAGGAAATGCTTCGATGGGAAATTTTTGTTTTCGAATATAAGCATCCTTCATTTTTAAAATCCTTCATTTTTCTAATTTGGTTATTACGTATGCAGGAGAGAAAATCTTTCTCTCACTATTCAACTCGTCTAGTTGAAATTAAAGTCACATTTCCTTTCATTCGTATTTTTCAAAATACTTACTTCAGAATATTTTTTCGATCCAAATTCCTTTACGAGATAGTTGGCGGCCTAGATTCAAAAAGAGCAGATGCATCAGAGTTCACAACACTCACTAAATTAATATTTGTCATGCGATCTCGATATAGAGTGATAGCCAACGGTTAAGCATGAGGTAACCAATTTAGGTACCACCATGGGTGACTTAGTTTTTAGGTAAATAAGGATTTGGGATATCTGCCCGGCTGGCTGATATGCGAGATTCGATCCAACTTGTCACCTCCGATTCAACCCATCCGACGGTATTTGCGCCTAATTTGACTTGAGTTGGAAACGTGGGATCAAAGTGTGCTGATTTTTTATCGAGTTTTTGATACAAGGCCGATCTGGACAATCCCGTGCGCGCTAAAACCTGTTTGCTACGTAAGATCGTGAGAGATGGATTGAATTGAGTAACCATATTTCCCTCTTTATTTCAAAAAAAAATTACGAGAGGAATAGGTAAGTCCTGCTGACCAAAATATTTCAGCCCCATAATGGTTAAAGAACCTAGGGGAATAAAAAACATTAATTTCACAATAAACTCCTTGCTATAGTTAATTTCAAATGGTGTCTTTTCAGGCACCGTGCATTAACTATGCTCCAGAATTTTCAAGTGAAATTCTTAACATGCATTGTTAGGCTCTATCGAGTCTTAAAAAGACTTAACGAGTTGAATTAATCGTTTTTTTTAATTTTTATTTTATTTTTCCGTGCAACTCTCGCCCCAAAATTTTTGAAGCTCAAAGAACCAGTTTTGCCATTTTTTTCATATTGGACCTCACCATCGACGTATCCCGATAACGGATATGGACGCTCCTCGCACTTTGCCATTTCTACAAATTTTCCCCAAATTATCTGAATATTATTACTAGGAGCCGCCGCTGTTATTGCGCGCGCAATTACTTCAGTCAATACATTGTTGCGCTCATTTTTTTCAAAATTTTCTTTTTCAGTTTGAATAGTAAGGCTCACCTGTGTTTTACTAAATTCTTTAGATAATGGAATTTTTTGATCTTTTATTTCCGTTGGACTCTTTTGTGCACCTACTTCAATCTGCACCCTCTCGTTTGGCGATGGGGGGAACTCTTGCTGCAATCGATCTAATTCTCTTTCTGAAATGAAAAGATGATCTTTGGTGGTTACGCCATCATCTTTTGTCAGTGGCCTTACTGATTTCCACGGGATGAGGAGGGATGCCAAATGCGAGAATGTCGGTATACCAAATAATCCACGATCTGGCTCTAATTTATCTTTATCTACTTTGACAGGGGGGGATAATGCTCGACGAATCCAGTCTGGATCGGCCTCATTTGTTACTGGAAGGGAATTTTGTGTCTCATTTTTCAGAGAAGCTGGCTGAAGTGATATTTCATCTGTAAATCTAAAAGTTGCCAATTTTTTTCTCAAATTACTCGTTCTTTTTTCTTTGAGAATTTTTTCGGCTTCTTTTGGAGAATTGAAAGAATGGGGGATAACAAATCCTACTGCCTCAATTTCAGCGACATCCTCCTTCAAAAGTTCAACTCGATCTTTCGGACCGAAAATCTTCCGAAGTGGACCAGTAATTCCGGGCTGAAGTACAAGGCATTGACAGATGTCCAGTAACTCATATTCGCCTTTTGCGACAACACCCGCAATAATCGGCAATTTCCCCGTCGCACCAAGATGCAATAAATCGTCTATATCGCGCTTTAGTACTTTTGCAGCAGCAGTTAAACGAACATACTCAATTTCATTGTCAAATTTATTGTTGAAGTCACTATTAGGCATTTTCTTTAAAATTTCTGTGGATAGCATTGACAATGAAATGTACACGTTATGATTCTTCTTGCGAAGCATCCAACATAGCTATTTGCAATTTATTTTATTTGTTAATAGCAAAATTAAATGTACATTGCGCCACAAAAATTTTTTGCACAAATCATCATGCCCTCATCAAAGTTGCAGCATAGATTTTTGCATCCATGTTTGCATCCATTTGAAATTTCATAGAAGATAAATTGTTGCCTATTAATCGTTATAAGGCATATTTCGGTTCCGGCTCTCGCACCAAGAGATTGTTTAAAGCAGTACAAAGTAGTCCAATGACCCGTGTTGCTCACTATGAGAACGCGGGTTTTTTGTTTTATGCATTTCGTGATGTATCCGTTGGTTCGTCTGTAAATTTTCACAAATTGCAGCTACCAACGCTGAGAAGAAATGCATGTGCTTTTGTTGATGACACAAGACGTATCTTTGAATAGTTGCTGATCATAAAAATATGGGGTGCGCTGATATTATGCGCAGCGCTAATTAGAATTGCCCCATGCTGTTCTTCCACGGGCTCAAGCGTTTGACATATTCAAAACAGCTATCTCTATCGCCAATTGCAAGAGGATTCAATTTTTTGATTGCATTGAGCCAGCGTTGGATAAGTAAGAGCGCGATTAACGCTGCTGAATATCCTAGGTACGCATCCCTGATCGTAATGAGCATACATGGTTGTGAATCGCCCGAAATGCTTACGCTATGTCATTACTGCAATTTGCGGCGATACAATATAAACAGTTCATCTTTATCGGCAGCGCGGTGCCCACTCCAGACGGGTTCCCATTGTTCAGCGTCAACGTGAGCTGGCATAACGGGTGTGGTGGTTTGCTTCCGGCTATTCTGCACCATCAGATAGCCGCAGTCATGGTCCGAGAATCCGGCAAATTGAATTTTGCCGAAGTAAGCAAAAGTACTTCGTTGCGATGGCCCGATATATCCCTCGATACAGTATGCTTTATTCGGTAGTTGCTGGGCGAGGTCTTCGGCAACACTGGCGTACGTCACTCGGTGATTAATCCACGGCAACCATAATGTCAGCAGCAGCAACCAGCATAAAATAAGCCCACCACTAGACAGTACGACTGCCCGCCAAAGAACCGATGGTTGCCGCGAAATACGCCAATAAACCAGAAGGAACCAGGCAAGCGTAGCGATGAAAGCGAGCATAAAAACGAACGGGTTAAAGCTTGCTTCGAAACCCGGAGCCAGTCTTAGGATTTTAGCTCCCAGGTTGCTTGGGAAGCCGGTTTGCTCTGCTATCCAGCCCAGCCAGATAAAGCCCGCAGTGCCCGTGAGTACGGTCACTGCAAACCAGTCAACAGCGTTGATCGCACTGCGCTTCATTGTTGGCAGGCCGAATGCGGCAAGAATTGCCATTGGAGGCAGCAGCGGAAGTAATAAACTTTCCTCTGCGTTTTGACTCATTAAGGCCAGAATGATAAATCCGAACAGGAACGCAACTGGTAACGCAATATGCAGCGCTTTTTCTTGCCTGCGCCACGCATAAATAGCCCACGCAGCAAAAGGCCAGGCTGGCCACGCAAACCAGATGCTATATTTAAAAAAGTAGCTGACGCTATCGATGCCTGGCCAGTTAATTTGACGATAATTCCATAACATCCAGGCGGGGACCGGGCTGCTGTCGTATGGATGGTTAACGTGTATTGCGAGCAGCCAGATAGTTGTTGGAAGCAGTGCTATCGGTAACGCTGCAACAATAAATTTGATGTGCTGCGTTTGTTGGCGATAGACGCATAGTGCAATCAGTATCAAAAATAAGGTAACCGGCAGCACCCAGCCTTTCGTCAGCACGAGCAGACCGAGGCTAAGTCCTAATTGAGCACTAAGAGAAATTTTCGGCGTATCAAGCAGGCGGACGCAAACATACAGAGTGAATGCCACCAGCGAAATTTGCAGGGTTTCAGCGCCCGTTTCATGGCTACGTATCAGTAAGCCCAGGCATCCGAGGTAGATGAGTAAAGCACCGTCGGCAAGTGTGCGGCCGAAATCTTTGGGATCCGGTTGCCCCCCAAAAGCGAGTTTCAGTGGCTGGGCTTCTGCACGGCGCCCGAGCAGATAGGTTGCATACCAGACTGAAACTGATCCAAGTAAAAAGAAAAAACCAGTCGACAGTCGGGCCGCCATAGGGGCACCAACAATACCGCCGAATAGTTTGATGCAGATCGCACCGATCCAGAACGCCAGCGGTCCTTTTTCTGCCATGGGCAGGCCAACGATGTGTGGCCACAGCCAGTCGGAAAGCATGCCTTGTGCCATCGTCCACATGATGCCGAAACTTGTCGCATCATCGCCTTTCCATGGATCTCGTCCAATCAGGCCTGGCAGGATGTACAGCAGACAGAGTGCCAGTATTCCCCAGCGAGGAAGGGCAATGGTGGCGGAGGCAGGAAGACGAACTGGCTTCATAGCTTTAAATATGGGTGGAAAGCGTGCTTATTGTAAGGAAAGAAGAAGTAAAAAAGGCAGCCTGAGCTGCCTTTTTTTATTTAAATCATTGCACGAATTAGTTAGCAACAGAAGTCTTGGAACCAACGCTGCCGAACTTTTTACGGAATTTGTCAACGCGACCAGCGGTGTCAACGATTTTATGTTTGCCAGTGTAGAAAGGATGGGATTCTGCAGAAACCTCGATCTTAACCAGTGGATATTCTTTACCTTCAAATTCAGCTTTGTCTTTTGTGCTGATAGTTGAACGTGTGATGAATTTGAAATCGTTAGAAACGTCGTGGAACAACACTTCGCGATAGTTTGGGTGGATGCCTTCTTTCATGCTTGCCTCAATATAAAGTTGGTAGCCAATCAGCACTTCGTCGGTCGTCTCGCTTCTTGACCCGATTGCGTATCACTTGCCAGAGTTAAAGTAATTATGGATTTCGCGATTGCAAAATGCCAAGCTCGCGATTATACAATAGGATCGGTCGTTGGCGCCATATCGGATTGTTTTACCATGTTTACTAATCAATCAATGAATGCAGGGAGGATTGATTTCTTAGTTTTGTTTATCTCTACAGCGTTGCTGTTTTAGTTTTATGTAATGAATTAGCCGGACTACAGTTAAAATTTGGCATTGATTGAATGACGTGAGAAGAGTATGGCAGGAAGCTATGTAGGAATGAACGCAATGTTGCACACCATAGAAGTGGCAGGTGTCGTGGCTTTTGCCTGTTCCGGATTTATAGAAGCCAGGCGCAAGCGTATGGATCCGGTCGGTGTGTTTACTGTTGCCTTTATTACTGCTTTCGGTGGCGGCACGCTACGTGATTTGTTACTCGATCGCCGACCGCTGTTTTGGGTGGAAAATCAGGAATATCCTATATTGATTTTTTTACTGGCACTGATCGCCACACCTTTGTTTCGTCATTTGCGCCATGCTGTTACTGAGAGTGCGATCGAGTGGGCAGATGCTCTAGGCTTGGGCTTATTCAGTGTGACAGGAACATCGCTGGCACTGGAGTTGGATATGCCGGCTTTTGTCTGCGCCATGATGGGTGTTATTACCGGTATTTTTGGTGGTGTATTGCGGGATGTGATCTGTAATGAGATACCGATGGTGTTCCGGCGCGGGCAACTTTACGCTACCTGTGCTTTCACGGGGTGCTGGGTTTATCTCGGGATGACTTACCTTCAGTTTAACGATGCGGCAGCCTTACTCGCCGGCATTATCAGTACTTTCGCGTTACGGATGCTGGCAGTAAAGTTTGATCTGAAGTTGCCCGCTTGAATACGAGTAATACTGCCAGTAGCTGCGCTTACCCTGTACTCAGGCAGACGGGGGATTTTTTTTAAGCGGTGGGCGTGTCAGTAAGCCGCTTAAAAACATATCCACCATATCCTCTGCGTGCGTGTTGATGCAGTATGCATTTGGGTCTTCAAGCCATTCGCCGATGAGACCTACCAGGAAACTATGATTTGCGTGCATGGCGATCCATGTATCAGTCTCCTTCGGCAACTGGCCTGAAGCTACTGCATTGTCGATAATGACCTGCACTTTATTCAGGCATTCTGTGCGTTTTTCTTTTTCAGTTTCGAAGTAGGGTAGGTCAACATTTTTTTCGCTGCGATGAAAAATAATGTCGAATACCTTGCGTTGACGAGAATCACTGGATACCAGCTTCAGAAAGTGGATATTCAACTGGCGTAGCGCTGCGATGGGATCTTTTTGGGGAGCATCACTGATTTCGTTCAATAAGGCTTCCATAGGCAGGAAGGCGCGATCACACATCGCCTGAAACAGCGCGTTCTTATCTTTAAAGTGCCAATAGATAGCGCCGCGCGTCATTCCTGCTGCACATGCCACGTCATTCAGCGTTGTGTTGGTCACGCCTTTGGTCGAGAAGACATCTTCCGCAGCATTTAAAAGAGCCGTGTGGGTTTCCTGTGCTTCCTCTTTCGTCTTTCTTGCCATGATTTTCCTTGCTAAGTCCATATCTGCCGCCCGGTCGCCGAAGGTAACCGGAAGCGCTGATATCACTCTGTCTGATGCGTCCCCGTTTTTTATAAAGAGGCGCTTTCCTCTTTTTGGTCGGCATCTTAAGAGGGGTGCGCAATTATCGCAATACCAGAATGACTCTATTTCCACGAAGTTTGCGGCAGTACACTTCTTTTTACGAAAAATTCATACTTTGTTACATGAGAAACAACGCTATCCAGATAATAATAACGGGCTCAATCTTGGTGCGCTTGTTGAATACAACCTGCCGTTAATTTCGATGATTTCACGATTCGTAATCAAGTTGTCATCGTTATCTGTGAATGCCTTGCTAATCTATAGGGTCATTTCAGAATTTCATTTACAAACATTCGTGTATGTATATAATAGCACACCGTCCTTTCATTTATAAGAAAGAATTTCTATGTACTCCTCAGGTTTCCCTTCGTCCCAGTCCTTGACCCTGTCATCACAGATATCACAATTGTTCTCTCGCCGCGCGGCCAGTGCGCTGGCGATTAGTTTCTCTTTAATTGTGTTGACTGCGTGCGGCAAGCAAGGTGGGCAAAATGCTGGTCCAGGCAATATGCCTCCGCCAGAAGTCAATGTAGTTGCGCTGGAAAGTCGTGATCTTGCAGTGGATTTTGAATATGTGGGCCAGACTGCAGGCTCGAAAGAAACAGAAATCCGGGCGCGTGTTCCGGGAATTCTGGAAAATCGTTTATACGAAGAAGGCTCCCGCGTGAAAGCAGGCACAGTCTTATTTCAGATCGATCCAGCAACTTATCAGACGCAACTGGCCTCCGCCGAAGCTTCTGCTGGTGTTGCAGAAGCGAAGCTGAATCAGGCAAAACGTGAATATGCGCGTCTGGCACCTCTGGCGACAGAAAAAGCGATTAGTCAAAAAGAATTTGACGACGCGAAGTCAACGTTGGAAACCGCAGAAGCGAGCTACAAGCAAGCGCGTGCGCAGGCCAATGAAGCAAAACTGAATCTGGGCTATACCAAAGTCGTGGCGCCAATAGACGGCGTGACTGGTATGGCTGCTAAGTCGAACGGTAGTTTGATCACCAGCGCAGACAGTTTATTAACCACGATCGTTCAGACCGATACTTTGTATGTCAACTTCAGCATTCCGGAATCAGATTACCTGAAAGTTTCCAAAGAGGTGAATGGCGGCAAGGTTGCTGTACCAGGAAAAGCCGCTAAAAATGGCAGCATAGGTTTTGATGTGAAGCTGAAACTGGCCGATGGCAGTATGTTCCCGACGACAGGAAAAATGAATTTTGTCAGTGAGCGTATCAACGCTGCCAATGGCGGTTTTGATGCGCGTGCGCAAGTGGCTAATCCTGACGGTACTCTGCGTCCTGGACAATTTGTTCGCGTCATGTTGTCAGGGGCAAAACGTATAGGGGCACTTGCTGTACCGCAGCGCGCTGTGATTGATGCGCCGATGGGTAAGATTGTTTTTGTGGTGACACCAGATAACAAACTGGCACCTCGTCCGGTTGAGCTTGACGGCTGGTCGCACGGAGAATGGATTGTTACCAAAGGACTGAAAGCCGGTGAGCGCGTGATGGTTGACGGCGTGATCAAAGCACATGATCCTGGTATGACAGTGAAGCCAGTGCTTATTTCTGCACAGGCAGCCAACGCCGCACCAGCGCCAACAGCAGCTCCGGCTACCGCAAAAGAAGGCGCTTCTGCATCTGCTGCTGCATCTGCCGCTTCGGCTGCCAGTGCTAAGTAAACGTGTCGATACGCATTGAGAGATGCGTAGCTTATTGTTGATAGCACTCCATTCTTTATGAACATCCCACTTCTGACAGAAGCGGGCGACAAGGAATAATTCATGTTCTCTAAATTTTTTATTAACCGGCCGATTTTCGCGACTGTCGTTTCGCTGATTATCGTGCTGGCTGGTCTGGCCGCATTACGCGTCCTGCCAATTTCTCGCTACCCGGAAATTTCTCCGCCGGTAGTTAATGTGACTGCCGTTTACCCGGGTGCTTCTGCCGAAGTGATTGAGCGCACCGTCGCCGCCCCGATTGAAGAACAGATCAACGGCGTCGAACATATGCTGTATATGGACTCTGTTTCGTCTGCAGATGGTCGCGTGTCAATTAACGTGACCTTCGAAGTCGGTACCGATCTCGATATTGCAGCGGTGAACGTGAACAACCGCGTGCGTCAGGCCGATGCCAAGTTGCCGCAAGAAGTGCGTCGTCAGGGCGTGACAGTTTCCAAGAGCTCGTCGAATTTCCTGGTGGTTGCAGCTTTATATTCGCCTGACAATCGTTACGATGCTTTGTATCTTTCTAATTACGCGACGCAAAATGTGTTGGATGCGATCAAGCGGATTCCGGGAACAACGAACGTACAGATTTTCGGTGCGAAAGACTATGCAATGCGGATCTGGATGCGTCCTGATCGTATGGCGCAGCTTGGTGTCACAGTGGCAGATATTTCTAACGCGGTGAATGAGCAAAATGCGCAGTATGCTGCAGGTAAGATTGGTGCGACGCCGAATAATACCGAAGAGTTGACGATGACCGTCACCGCCAAAGGGCGTTTGCTTGAGCCGGAACAGTTTGCCAATATTATCGTGAAGTCGGATAAGAGTGGTGCCACGATACGCATTAAAGATGTGGCGCGTGTCGAACTGGGTTCAAAAGATTACAACCTCTATGGTCGTATTAATGGACATCCATCTGCCAATATCGGTGTGTTCTTACAAACCGGCGCAAATGCGCTGGAAACACGTAAAGCGGTTGAGAAAACACTGGAAGACCTGAAGGCCAAATTCCCGGAAGGAATGAGTTACGCAACACCATATGACACGACACCGTTTGTAACCGAGTCTATTTATGAAGTACTCAAGACTCTGGGCGAAGCGATGGTGCTGGTGTTCATTGTCGTGTATCTGTTTCTGCAAAGCTGGCGCGCAACCATCATTCCTACGCTGGCGGTTCCTGTATCGCTTGTTGGTACGATGGCCGGTTTGCATTTGTTGGGATACAGCATCAATACACTGACCTTATTCGGTATGGTGCTTGCGATCGGTATCGTTGTTGATGATGCGATTGTGGTGTTGGAAAACGTTGAGCGCCTGATGAACGAAGAGGGCATGACCCCGAAGGACGCGGCAATTGAAGCGATGCAAGAAGTGACCGGGCCGGTGATTGCGATTGTGCTGGTGCTGGTGGCGGCTTTTGGTCCGATTGCTTTCCTTGGTGGCCTTGCCGGTGAATTATATCGTCAGTTCTCTGTCACGATTTCGATCGCGGTAGTGTTGTCCGGTATCGTTGCTTTGACTCTGACCCCGGCTCTGTGTGCGATTTTATTGAAACCCGGAGCAGAAAATCACCATCCGTTTTTCTTGTGGTTTAACGCGGCTTTCCTGCGTTTCACAAAACACTACACCAATGGCGTCAGTTTTTTCCTCAAGCGAGCCGTATTAGGCGTTGCGTTAGTGCTCGGCATGGTCGCTTTGACTGGTGTCCTGTGGAAAACCGTCCCTGGTGGACTGGTGCCTGATGAAGATCAGGGCTATTTCATCGGCGCGACTATTTTGCCGGATGGTGCATCGCTTGATCGTACCGATGCCGTCGTCAAACAAGTTGAAGCCGCAATGAAAACGAATCCGGATATCGACACTACATTTGCGTTAGTTGGTCTGGATTTCCTTGGCGGTGGTGGTCTGAAATCATCCGCAGCGACGATGTTCTTCCCGTTGAAACCGTGGGAAGAACGTAGTAAATCTGCGCAACAGCTGGTTGGCGAAAGCTATATGAAAACGGGTGGCATTAAAGAAGGCTTACCTTTATTTTTTGCTCCGCCAGCGATTCAGGGTTTAGGTCAAACCGGTGGTTTCGAGTTCTATCTGCAGAATGCTGGTGAAGGTGGCGTTAAACGTCTCGCAGAGATTTTGCCTTTGCTGATTGCAGAAGCGAACAAACAGCCAGAACTCGCAGGTGTGAAAACATTATGGCAAGCGAATTCGCCACAATTGTACGTGGATGTGGACAATGAAAAAGCCAAATCGATGGGCGTTGCGCTGGCCGATGTTTACAGCACGCTGGCTGCTACGATGGGTAGTTACTATGTGAACGACTTCAATAAAAACGGTCGTATCTACACAGTACAGTTACAGGCAGAAGGTCAGTTTCGCGCTAAACCAGACGATATTGGCGGCATGTATGTGCGCGCTGCCAATGGTCAGATGGTACCGATCCGCGCATTCACCACGATCAAGTTCATTACCGGACCTGACTCGGTAGAACGTTTCAATGCCTTGCCTGCGATTAAACTCATGGGCGATGCTAAACCGGGCTTCAGCTCTGGTCAGGCGATAGCGGCGATGGAACGTGCAGCGAAAAATGTGTTGCCATCGGATGTCGTGTATGACTGGGGTGGTGCATCGTTCCAGGAAAAACGTAGCAGCAACGCCGCAGGTTTGGCATTGGGCGCGGGTGTCTTAATGATTTTCCTGATTCTGGCTGCACAGTACGAAAAATGGTCGCTGCCGTTCTCGGTATTGCTGGCGATGCCTTTCGGTATCTTCGGTGCGCTGCTGGCAGTGTATCTGCGTCACTTTAATAATGACGTGTACTTCCAGATCGGCTTGGTCACCTTACTTGGTTTGTCGGCGAAAAATGCGATTCTGATTGTGGAGTTCGCGGTGATGAAAGTGCACGAGGGTTATGCGCCGGTTGCAGCAGCGGTGGAAGCAGCACGCTTGCGTTTCCGTCCGATTCTGATGACATCGCTGGCGTTTATTCTGGGTGTGGTTCCGCTGGCATTCTCACACGGTGCGGGTGCTGCGGCACGTCAATCCCTGGGGACCGGTGTTTTGGGCGGTATGCTGGCAGCGACTTTCCTCGCGATCTTCTTTGTTCCTTTGTTCTTTAAACTGATTAATGACAAGCGGTTTAAAACATTCCCTGAAGACTTCCATCATCCTGATCACATCCCTCTGGGGCAGCTGATTAAAGAAAAAAAAGTAGAAGGGAAGGAGTAATTATGTTGAAAACTCAATTTGTCCTGAGCACTATTGTCGCGAGTCTGGCACTGGTGGGTTGTGCATCGGTCGGGCCTGATTATCAGCGTCCTCAGCTTGAGGTTCCTGCCAAGCTGGAGGTAACCGGCGGTAAAGCGGCCAATACTGATTTTGTGCAATGGTGGAGCGCATTCAGTGACCCGGTTCTGCTTGATCTGATACAGGAAGCGGCAAAAAATAATCAGGACTTGCTGCTGGCGACAGGGCGTATAGAAGAGGCTCGCGCTCTTGCTGTTGGCGCGAAGTCGAACCGCTATCCTAGTGTTGACGCAACACTGAGCGGCTCTAAAGTCCGTACCAGTGAGACTGCCGGTAAGTTGGCCGCTGGCGCTGAGCCGGTCAGTAAAGATTTCCAGCTGGGTTTGACTGCTTCTTATGAAGTCGATTTCTGGGGGAAATTATCTCGTGCAGATGAGGCTGCGAAAGCAAGATTATTCGCACAGGAGTACAACCGTACGACGGTGCAAACCAGTTTGTTCAGTAATCTTGCACAAAGTTATTTCGCCTTGCGTGCCGCTGACGCACAACTGGCGTTAGCGCAGGCTACTTATCAGACGCGTACGGAAAATTTGCGTTTGCAACAGAAACGCTTTGCATCTGGCGCGACAGGCGAGCTGGATTTGCATCAAGCCGAATCTGAAGCTGCCGCGGCAGAAGTCAGCGTATCGCAAGCGAAGCTGGCTGTCTCCAATCTTGAGTCAGCGATAGCAGTGCTGCTTGGACGTAGCCCTGCAGCAGTCGCGCAACCAGTGATCGCACGTGGTAATGATATCCAGGCGTTGTACCAACATCTGAGCTTACCTGCTGATTTGCCATCTGATGTGTTGAATCGCCGTCCGGATATTCTGGCGGCGGAACAAACGTTGGTGGCAGCGAATGCGGATATCGGGCAGGCGAAGGCGGCGTACTTTCCTAGTTTGAAGTTGACGACAGGTATAGGTTACGAGTCGCGTGTATTCAAAGATCTGATTGACCCGACATCGTTGCTGTGGAATCTCGGTGCCAATCTGGTGCAGCCGGTCTTCCGTGCGGGAGCAATTGGTGCCGTGGTCTCTGGCGCTGAAGCCCGTAAAACGCAGGCTACCGCGCAGTATGTGCAAGCGGTACAAGGAGCCTTCCGCGACGTACATGATGCGTTGAGCAGCGCTGAATCGAATGAGCAGATTTATCGCGCAAATCTGAAGCGCGTCAAGGCATTGAAAGATAGTCAGCGTTTAGCGGAGTTACGCTATAAAAATGGTTACAGCAGCTATCTGGAAGTGTTGAACGCGCAACGCGATCTGGCTGCTGTCGAAACAGCGTTGATTGACACTCAGCGGGCACATCTCAGCGCTGTTGTCAGCTTGTATAAAGCGGTTGGCGGTGGTTGGGAAGTGAAAGCTATCTCACAGTAAATTGTGCGCTTAAAGAAAAAGGCTTCCTGATGTAATTCAGGAAGCCTTTTTTATTTTCATGAAATTGATATCAGACAGTAAGACGAAAAAAGAGCCGACAATTTTCATTGTCGGCTCTTTTAAGTACATCCATCACTCATTCAACAGCGATGGCCGTACTCAACCACCACGGCGCATCATTTCAAAAAACTCTGCATTATTTTTGGTGGCTTTCATTTTATCGAGAATGAATTCCATCGCTTCGATCTCATCCATCGAATACAGCAACTTACGCAGAATCCAGATTTTCTGAAGCTGATCTGGTTTGATCAGTAATTCTTCACGACGTGTGCCAGATTTATTCAGGTTAATTGCCGGATAAACGCGCTTTTCCGCCAGGCGACGTTCCAGATGCACTTCCATGTTACCCGTGCCTTTAAATTCCTCGTAGATCACGTCGTCCATACGGCTGCCTGTTTCGATCAGTGCCGTGGCGATAATGGTTAATGAACCACCTTCTTCGACATTACGTGCCGCACCAAAGAAACGTTTTGGGCGTTGCAGTGCATTGGCATCGACACCACCGGTCAACACTTTGCCGGAGGCCGGAATAACTGTATTGTAGGCACGTGCCAGACGGGTAATCGAGTCGAGCAGAATGACCACGTCTTTTTTCATTTCGACTAAACGCTTGGCTTTTTCCAGCACCATCTCGGCGACCTGAACGTGGCGCGTTGCCGGTTCGTCGAAAGTGGAAGCAACGACTTCACCACGCACGGAACGCTGCATTTCGGTCACTTCTTCAGGACGTTCATCGATCAGTAAAACGATTAATGTTACATCCGGATGATTAGTGGTGATCGCATGCGCGATATGCTGCAGCATCACGGACTTGCCAGATTTCGGTGATGCAACCAGTAAGCCGCGCTGACCACGCCCTATTGGTGCAATCATGTCGATGATCCGGCCTGTTGTATTCTCTTCGCCGCGCATTTCGCGTTCCAGCGTCAGCACCTTATTCGGATGCAGAGGCGTCAGATTTTCAAACAGAATACGGTGTTTCGATGCTTCTGGTGATTCACCGTTCACCTTGTCTACCTTCACCAACGCGAAGTAGCGTTCACCATCCTTAGGAGTACGGACTTCACCTTCAATCGAGTCACCAGTATGCAGATTGAAACGACGGATTTGCGAAGGCGAGATATAGATATCGTCGGTCGATGCCATGTAACTGGCATCGGGCGAGCGCAGGAAGCCAAAACCGTCAGGTAATACTTCGAGTGCGCCATCGCCAAAAATTTGTTCGCCTGCTTTTGCGCGTTTTTTCAGAATCGCAAACATTAACTCTTGTTTGCGCATACGTGCAGCGTTGTCAATATCAAGCCCAATAGCCATTTCCAGCAATGCGGATACGTGTAGGGCTTTTAATTCAGATAGATGCATGGTGAGTGTCCCGGGACGGGAATATGAGGTGGGGGAGTGAACAGAGGAACTGCGGAATAAACAGAATCGTTATTTGTCTTTTGAGGTCAGCGACCTGTTAAGCATTCTTTATGTATTTGTACTTTGTGCTCAATGTGCATACAGCGCCGGATTTTATTTTTGAAGGATTGTACACCATCAGAAAGAACATCCAGCGCAGTTGGTGAGCAAATTTTCAGATATTGCTATCGATAAAAGAGATCAGCTGACCTTTAGCCAGTGCGCCGACTTTTTGTGCGGCGACTGCGCCATTTTTAAACAGTATCAGTGTCGGGATGCCACGGATGCCAAATTGAGCAGGAACTGCCTGATTTGCATCAACGTCCATTTTTGCGACAATAATTTTGCCATCGTATTCTTTAGCAACTTCTTCCAGAATCGGCGCAATCATTTTGCATGGACCACACCATTCGGCCCAGAAATCGACCAGGACAGGTTTGTCAGATTTTAATACATCAGCTTCAAAAGAAGCATCGCTTACGTATTTGATGTTTTCGCTCATGGAATCCTCATCGAGAGGGAAAAATTAAGGGGTAACAGCGCCACAGAATATCGGTCGGGCAGTTGGGAACTCGCCGTATTCAGAGGTTGGATCTGGCGGCGATTGGCTTAAATTCAATAGCGGAGATTTATTTCTCACCTTGAATATGCCAATGAAGAACCAAGCGTGGTTAGCTATGCGTCAAATAATAACCTATTTTCAAAAAAAGTGTGATGCTAAGCGCCAATTTGTATAATTCGGTACGTAAAATCCCGGGAATGCATTCTGATTTTTCTGGTTTTAAGCAGTGCGCTTTTTGTTTGAGAAGTGTTTCTGGATGCTGAATACATCGTTCAGACACTGAATTTACGTGTTTAGCTTTAGATCACGATGCTGATGCCGAGGGTTTGCTCGTATAATAACAAGTCAGGTTTGTCGCGCCCCAATACACATAAACATATGATGATTTCCGATTTCGAATTGCTTGCTGAAAAAGTAGCCAAGCTTGCTGAGCTTACCCACGCCTTGCGGGTGGAGAACGCTGCCTTGCGTAATGAGGTGACCGCGTTAACGACGCAGAATCAGGATGTCAGGGAACGTATGCAACAAGCGCATGAACGGATTACTGCTTTACTGACACAATTACCAGCAGAAGTCCTGAAGGATGAAGAGGTGTCAGCATGACTGATAAAAAATTGATTCAGGTTGACGTCAATATCATGGGACAAGCTTACAAGTTGTCCTGCAAAGAAGGTGAAGATCGGGCGTTGCGAGAAGCGGCTGCTTATCTTGATGCGAAGATGTGTGCAATTCGTGATTCTTCCCGTGTCAAAGGTACTGATAGAATTGCTGTGATGGCGGCGTTGGGTATGACAACGGAATTGCTGGCAACTAAATCGCCCGAAGGTCCCTTATCTGGATTGTCTTTGTCGGAAGTAAAACAAAAGATGACGCAGATGCATGAGGTGATGGATCAGGCGTTGACTCCGCAAGAAAATCTATTTTGATTTTTAGAGTTATTACTTAATTTAATCAAAAATGAGCAAAATAGTTCTCGCTTCAATCGCATTTGAGAGTAAACTTTAATTCCCTGCCGTGTTCGCCAGTGCCATATATTCCTTGAACCATTTATGTGCATAGGCTGTGGGATATTGTTTGATGGGTGTGAGCGTCGCTAGTTCGATGAACCCGAAATTGAACTGACCGTGGCCAACTTGAACCGCTTAGGTTCAGGATGCCGGCATAGCGGCATCGGTGGGGACTTATTTTGAAACGACTGTCATTTCTGACAGTCGTTTTTTTATTTGGCGCGTCTGAATGTGCGACAATTTATTTTTACCTTCCTCTAAAACGACGATGAATTATTGGCTAATGAAGTCAGAACCTGATGAGATCAGTATTGATGACGTGCTGGCGATGAAGAGCGTGCCGTGGTTTGGTGTGAGAAATTATCAGGCACGAAATTTTATGCGGGATGCAATGCGAATCGGTGATGGCGTGTTGTTCTATCATTCCAGTTGCGCCCAGCCGGGCATTGCCGGTATCGCGGAAGTGAGCAGCACATCGTATCCTGACCATACGCAGTTTGATCCCGACAGTAAATATTTCGATCCTAAGTCGACCAGAGAAAATCCGCGCTGGATGATGGTTGATATTAAGGCCTTGCGTAAAACACGCTTATTCAGCCTTGCAGAGTTAAGATCGGTACCCGGGTTAGAGAGTATGCTGGTACTGCAAAAAGGCAGTCGCTTATCGATAACGCCGGTGACTCCGTATGAATGGGAAACCATATTAGCTATTTTGGATAAATAAACTGATGACTGACGATCTGACTCAAACAGTTGCAACAGCTTTTCCAGCCGCCAGATTCATTAAGGAAATTGGCCGGGGAAAAGATGGTGCCCGCAGCATGTCATCTGAAGATGCTGCAAGCTTATATACCGCAATGCTGAATGGTCGCGTCAGCGACCTTGAGTTGGGTGCAATTTTGCTGGCGATGCGTATCAAAGGCGAGTCGATCGATGAGATCGCTGGTTTTTTACACGCTGCCCGCCCGTTTATGCTGGCACTGGAAGCTCCGCTCAGCAACAACTATGTTCCGGTATTGATACCGAGTTACAACGGCGCACGCAAAAAAGCGAATCTGACGCCATTACTGGCAATCTTGTTGGCTCGTCGTGGCGTACCTGTGGTGGTGCATGGCGTTAGTCATGACCCTGGTCGCGTGACGACTGCCGAAATTTTTTCTGCGCTGAATTTTCCCGTGTGTAGTAATGCCTCCGATGTCAGCCTTGAAATGTCTTTATCGCGCCCGGCATTTATTCCCGTTGAATTGCTTGCTCCAGCCCTCGCACGTTTGCTAGCTTTACGAAAAATACTTGGTGTCCGTAACTCGACACACACCTTGGTGAAGTTGCTGCAGCCTTTTACAACACCGGCCTTGCGTCTGACTTCTTACACTCACCCGGAATATCAGCAGATGTTGCAGCACTACTTTAGTCAGCGCGCACCACATGAGGCTGGCGATGTCTTTTTGATGCGTGGAACCGAAGGCGAAACGGTTGCAAGTACCGGGCGTGCACAGCAGATAGACTGGATACACGAAGGTGAGGTGACAACCTTGGCTCACACCCAGTCTGTGATTGTTGGAGAGGTTGAAAATATTCCAGAGCAGTTCGATGCTGCGACCACCGCAGCATGGATACAGCGCGTATTAAATGACGAAATTCCCGTACCAGTGAATATTGCGGCGCAGGTAGAGCATTGTGTGCTGGTGTCGCGCCTGATTCATCAGCGATTAGTGAGGTAATTTGCCGGAGATTGTGCGAAGGCACCGCTAACGATTAACGAAAAAAAACGCCGGACGATAAATCCGGCGTTTTTTTATGTGCGATGGTGTATCAGAAGTTTGCTTTGAACTGCACGCCATAGCTGCGTGGTTCATTGACGATACCTGTCAGATTGTTGAAGTCGATTGCGGCGATGACTTGTTGCTTATTGGTGATGTTACGGCCATAAGCTGCGAGTTCATATTTGCCATCGGCCCAGACGTAACCAACGCGCAGACCACCTTCCAGCATAGACTTTGCTTTGTACTCTTTTGCTTCGTACAGGAACATGTTGTAGCTGTCTTTGTAAGCCCAGTCCGTATTCGCATACAGAGTACCGGCACCGATTTGCGTCGAATATTTCAACGAGAAATTACCTACCCATTTAGGCGCACGTGGCAACGGGTTGCCGCCGATTAAAACTGTACCGGCGACAGGGCCTTTCGTATTTGTTACAGTACAACCGTTGCCACATGGAGCGACGAACAGTTTGTCATCTTTGATTTCAGTATCGTTATAGCTGACACCTACCGTCGTTTTCCAGTTGCGGTTCAGATTTGCTTGTAAATCCAGTTCGAAACCCTGACCAACGGCTTTATCTGCGTTAACCAGTTTGTTTTGATTGACGCTGCCGCTACCAGCAGTGAGCTGCAAATCTTTTGCTGTGTAATGGAATACTGTCGCGCTCACACGAGCCGTATTGTCCAGAATATCCTTTTTGATACCTGCTTCGAATGACAAATTCTTTTCAGACTGTGCTACTGAGCGGGTATCAGCAAACAAAATGCGACCCTGAATACTTGGTGCACGGTAGCCAGTTGCAACGCGAGCAAACAAGTTTGTTGATTTATCCAATGCATAGTTGCCGCTCAAATCCCAGGTGATGTTGCTTGCGCTAGGATTCTCCGTCAGGATGGATGTGCCACCAGCACTGATCGCTTTGCCTGGCGTCCATTGGCGTTGTGCATCAAAGTCTTTATTGTCTTTGGTGTAACGCATACCTGCACGGACTTTGAATTGATCGCTCACTGCATAGTTGAGTGAGCCAAACGCTGCATAGGACTTTGCATTCTGGTGCTGTACAGCGTAGCCGTCTAGCACGTTACCGCCCAAAGTATTGTAGTCAAAACTATCAACCTGGATTTTTTCATTGAAGTAGTACAGGCCAGCGATCCATTGCAGAGGATCTTTGGTATTGGACTCGACACGCACCTCTTGCGTGATCTGGCGCAGGTATGGCAAGCCATCCGCTGTTTCGGATGGGAACGGAATAAATCCTGGGCCAGAGGTTGCGCCTACGCCATAGCCACCATCAACGTCAGCTCGGCTATAGAATTTTGCTTTGTCGTACGCCGTGATGGAGTAAACGCTCATGCCCGGCAAATCCCAGCGCAGACGCAGGCTGGCACCGGAGGAGGTCAGGGTTTGGGTGTTCAAACCATCGGTAGGGTAGGTTCCGTAATCAAAGCTAGGCACCAGATTATTCGTGCCTTTCTGGATGATATTGGCGCGGAATAAGGTCGCGTTACCAGACATGTCGCGACCATGTAAATTGATCAGAGCGCTGAAGTCAGATGTTTTGTAAGAGAACTGCAGGCGCGCAGCATTGTCGCGGTAGCCTTCCAGATTTTTTTCACCGGTAGAACGTGGATTGGTCACGCGGTCATCACGGCTTTGCGCCTGACCTGAGAAGCGCATCGCCCATTCTTTGCTGAGCGGCACGTTGATGGCACCTTCCAGATTCACTGCATTATTGTTGCCGTAACCGAGGCTGCCATAACCTTCAAAGCGGTTCGTTGGTTTTGCTGAGTCGAATTTCAGCACGCCAGCTGGCGAGTTGCGACCAAACAGTGTGCCTTGCGGGCCGCGTAAAATTTCAACCTGATCGACGTCAAAAACCGGGAAGCCTTTGAGAATAGGGCTCTCTTGTACGACATCATCAAAAATAAGCCCGACAGGTTGCGACGCATTCAGATCGAAATCAGTGTTACCCAGGCCACGGATATAAAACCGTGGAAAAGACCGACCGAAATCGGATTCGATATTCAGACTGGGCACGCGCGCTGAAAGGAAGCGGATATCCTGACCGCTGGCGTTATAAGTATCAAGCGCCTCGCCTTTAATGGCGGAAATGGACATCGGCACTTCTTTGATGTTTTCAGCGCGGCGGTTTGCGGTGACGATGACTGTTTCCAGTTTCGTTGTATCGTTGCTTGCTTCCTGCGCCCATGCAGACTGCATAGGAAACGCAGATGCGATTGCTAATGCAATCAGACTGCGAGCTTGTACTTTCAGTACGGAATGAGAAGATAACTTTTGCATGAAGGGAGTCCCCGTAGTGGTTGATCAGTGACCAGATTGAGTGCATTAATGAGCCAGAAGTGTGCGTAGCGACGATGGTGTTCTTTGTTTGATCGTCGCTGCGCAAACGTTTGCTTGCGGCTGCAATTAGTTATCTCTTTTGATGTAAATCAAGTCAAGTGTTAACTCTTTTATGACAAAAATAAGTTTAGATATGAGCGAAATCGTGTGGTGAATTTCAAACAGTCGGGCACTCCGCGATCAGCATCCTCAGTTTTCAGCATTTGCTGAGTCCGATGGCGCGATTTTTACGATGAGGCGATTTTGCACTGTAAAGCAGCATCGCTGGTTGAACCGCAAATCAAGCAGCTGACGTGTTGGCGGCGTCGTGTGGTAGCGCCATTCTGATTCGTATTGCTGATTGTTATTGTCCGTAGCAGAAGTGGATTCCGCTACAATCACGCCTGAATTTTTTGAGGCTGCCATGAATAAACAATTTGATGTTGCTGTAATCGGTGCCGGCGCGGCAGGAATGATGTGTGCGGCGGTGGCCGGGCAGCGTGGCAAACGTGTTGTGTTGATTGATCATGCCAGCCGTCTCGCGGAAAAAATCCGTATTTCTGGCGGCGGCCGTTGTAATTTCACGAATCTGTATGCCAGCCCCGTCAATTTTTTGTCAGAGAATCCGCATTTCTGTAAAAGTGCTTTGTCGCGCTACACCCCGCAGGATTTTTTGTCTCTGATGAAGCGCCACAACATCGCCTGGCACGAAAAACACAAAGGCCAGTTATTTTGTGACGATAGTGCCGAAGACATCATTCGCATGCTGAAGGCGGAATGTGATCTGGGTAAGGTGCAGTGGCGCATGTCTTGTGCTGTCACTGATGTGCAAACGGCAGATGCTGGCTTTGTCGTGCAGACGTCGCAAGGCGACATCATGGCGGCGCAGGTCGTCGTTGCAACGGGTGGGCTATCGATTCCTAAGATTGGTGCGACCGATTTCTCACACAAGATTGCACGTCAGTTTGGTTTGAAAATCATAGAGACCAGACCCGCTTTGGTGCCATTGACGTTTGATGCGGCTGCGTGGGAACCGTTTGTGCCGTTGTCAGGCATTTCTCTTGAGGTCGATATTGAGACCGGCGACAAGAAGAACAAAGTGCTGTTCCGTGAAGATTTGCTGTTCACGCACCGGGGCTTGTCGGGGCCGGGCGTATTGCAGATTTCAAGTTACTGGCAACCGGGTACGCCTATCCGGATTAATCTGTTGCCGGAAATCGATCTGGCAGAAGATTTGATCGCGGCTAAAACGACGACAAAAAAGAATCTGGCAAATTATTTGTCACAATATTTACCGGTACGCCTGATTGATGGCCTGCTGACGGCGCATGCGTTCGATGGCAATCTAAAAATCGCGGATATGCAGGATAAGCGTTTGCGTTTGCTGGCCGAAAAAATCAATCGCTGGGAACTGATTCCTAATGGTTCTGAAGGTTATCGCAAGGCTGAAGTGACGCGTGGCGGAGTGGATACGCGAGAGTTGTCGCAGCAGAGCATGATGGCAAACAAAGTTCCCGGACTGTATTTTATTGGTGAGGCGGTGGATGTCACTGGCTGGCTGGGAGGTTATAACTTCCAATGGGCATGGGCTTCGGGTAGCGCTGCCGGAATGGCAGTGTGATCCGGTTTGCCCAATCTGAAGTAGCGAGAGCAGAGGCAATCTGGAGAGGCTAAATATACTGGGGGGAGTATATTTTAAACCCCAGATTTAACGCGGACATTTATTCGTTTTTGCCGGATACTCCCCATTTTTCTTAAAAAATATGGCTTGAGGTGTTGACTTCTTGTTGTTTTTTGCTAGGGTGAGGCAAGTTTTTTGCGTAAGATTTAATCATCGTCCTTCCCATATCTGCAAAAGCCTGCTAATATCTCGTTCTTCTATAAATCTTTCATTGGTTTGAACTTACATGACCACAATTCGCCTTAAAGAAAACGAGCCGTTCGAAGTCGCCATGCGCCGCTTCAAGCGCACTATCGAAAAGACCGGTCTGTTGACCGAATTGCGCGCTCGCGAGTTCTACGAGAAGCCAACTGCAGAGCGTAAGCGTAAGCTGGCAGCAGCAGTTAAGCGTCACTACAAACGTATTCGTAGTCAGCAATTGCCTAAGAAAATGTATTAATTCCGATTTAGTGTCTGGCGTAGTCAGATACTTTCGGTATTGCATTGCCTAGGTATTGCATGCCCGCTCCGGTCAGCCGCAGCGGGCTTTATTATTTTTATCTGATTCAGTTACTCAGGGGTAAGTCATGAGCTTAAAAGAGCAAATCACCGATGATATGAAAGCCGCGATGCGTGCCAAGGAAGCTGGCAAGCTCGGGACTATCCGTTTGTTGACGGCAGCAATGAAGCAAAAAGAAGTCGATGAGCGCGTTGAGTTGGATGACGGCATGATCCTCGCCATTATTGAAAAAATGATCAAGCAGCGTAAAGATTCGATTCAGCAATTCGAAGCGGGTGGCCGCCAGGATCTGGCCGATATCGAAAAAGCGGAATTGGCTGTGCTGTCGACCTATATGCCAGCAGCTTTGTCTGATGAGGAAGTTCAGGCGGCGGTTGTTGCTGCTGTTGCCGAGACTGGCGCTGCAGGTCCGCAGGATATGCGTAAAGTAATTGACGTGTTAAAAGTGAAGCTCGCCGGCCGCGCAGATATGGGAAAAGTATCCGGCTTGGTGAAAGCCGCTTTGAGCCGTTAATTTTGTATTTTATTTGTCAATCGCGGCGGTTGAAAAACCGGTAAGCAGACTTGATTCCACAAAGTTTTATTCAGGATTTACTCGCCCGCGTTGACATTGTTGACGTGGTGGGTAAATACGTCCAGCTGAAAAAAGGTGGCGCAAACTATATGGGTTTGTGTCCCTTTCATAATGAAAAATCCCCCAGTTTTACCGTAAGCCCGACCAAGCAGTTTTATCACTGCTTTGGTTGCGGTGCGCATGGCAGCTCCATCGGGTTTTTGATGGAATACTCAGGTTTGAGTTTTGTCGATGCCATTCGTGATCTGGCGCAAAGCAATGGCATGGTCGTTCCTGAAGAAGATCGCATGCTGCCAGCGCAACGGGCGGAGGTGCAGGCTAAAAGTCTGGCCTTGTCAGAAGTCATGACCAAGGCCGGGGAGTATTACAAGCAACAGTTGCGCTCGGCGCCGCCAGCGATTGCGTATTTGAAAAAGCGTGGTCTGACCGGGGAGATTGCCGCTCGTTTCGGTTTGGGTTTTGCGCCGGATGCGTGGGATGGTTTGCGTTCTGTCTTTGCGGACTATCAGGCACCTGAGCTGGTTGAGGCTGGGCTGGTCATCGATAAAAGCGACGAAGAAGGTGGTGGACGCAAGCGCTATGACCGTTTCCGCGATCGCGTGATGTTCCCGATTCGCAATACGAAGGGGCAGATCATCGGTTTTGGCGGGCGCATTATGGAGCAGGGCGAGCCTAAGTATCTGAACTCCCCTGAAACGCCGCTATTCCAGAAGGGCTACGAACTCTACGGTTTATTTGAAGCGCGCCAGGCGATTCGGGATGCAGGTTATGTGCTGGTCACTGAAGGCTATATGGATGTCGTTGCGCTGGCGCAAATGGGTTTTCCGCAAGCCGTTGCGACGCTGGGAACGGCTTGTACGCCAACTCACGTACAAAAATTGTTGCGGCAGACAGATCATGTTGTATTTAGCTTCGATGGTGATACTGCCGGCCGCCGTGCTGCCCGGCGTGCACTCGATGCCTGCTTACCTCATGCGAATGACGATAAATTTATTAAGTTTCTGTTTTTGCCTGCCGAGCATGATCCTGATAGCTTTATCCGTGAATTCGGCGCGGACGCGTTTGAGCAGCAAGTACATGAGGCGATGCCGTTGTCCCAGTTTTTCATGCGGGAGATGATCGCTGATCATGATCTCAATTCGGCAGAGGGGCGCGCAAAAACGCAGTTTGACGCTAAACCCTTGCTGCAAACGATGCAGCCTTCTGGGTTGCGTTTGCAAATGGTGCGCAATCTGGCGCAGGTGACGCAGACGACTCCCGCCGAGATAGAGGCTTTGTTTGAGCTTTCCCAGCCAGTTGCCCGTCAGAAGCTTGCTCCGCCACGGTCGAAACGCAGTGCGCCGGTTGGCCTTGAGCGCCAGATTATGCGGATACTCGTGGCTTATCCAGCCTTAGCGCTAATGCTCGACGACGTTGCTCTTGCTGAGGCGGCATTGTTGGCGCCGGATGGCGCAGAGATGTTGATGCAGTTAGTCGGTATTGCGAAAGAGATGGGCGAGGGGGCGCAATTTGCAGCGCTGGCTGAGCGATTGCGTGTCGTTAGTTCCGATTTCGATGGCTTGATCGCGGAAGTGGCAGGCCAGACCGATGCTGATGCCGAATTGGTCAGGCTGGAATTGCTTGGTGCCATTCGACAGATTCGCTCTCAGGCGCTCAAATATGAAGCAGAAAGATTGGTGGCATCCGGTTTGCGCACTGAAGTAGAAAAGGCGCGCTGGCGTGAAATTATGCAGTTGCAGGAAGATTTGCGCAAAGAGGCTGCCGCAGAAGCTGGAAGCCGCCAATAAACTCACTACAGTTTTTATTGATTAATTTGTAATTTTTTCGTCTGAATTTGTTCCGGGTATGTCCGTGACGATGAATGGTTTGCCTATTTTTTTATCAATTTAGTTGTCGTTACTCTGGCTTTGGGCTAGAGAATGTGACGCTCGCGTGGTATAATTAAAGGCTTACGATTCAAGGTCTTAGGTTGTTTCATTTTGCGTAAAATCATTTGATTGTCGCAAAATGTGTTGTTTAGGTGAGCGTAATGCTCCTCCGAGTAACCCAAAACACTGGCGCTGAGACTCGGGAAGTCTGAAGCAAAAATGGTTTGCTCCGCATACAGATCGTCTGGTCTGATGCAGGAGTATGTCTTTTTTGCAGAATATGTCAGCAGGCGACTTCCTCAGTTCCGGATGGTTTGATTCAATGGCTAGCGCAATGAAGAAACCCTCGAAAACCCTGATGCCTACAACGGTTAAAAAAACTACGGCAAAGGCATCTAAAAATGCAGGTGTCAGCACCGCAGCAAAAACGGTGAGTAAGGCAGTTGTAGCCAAAACAAAAACTACCAGCCCGAAAGCGCCGTCCAAAGCCATTAGTAAGCCCGTCGCTGCCAAAGCACCGAAAGTAGTCGCGCCAGTTAAGGCTGTCGCAAAAGCAAAGGCTGCAGTAACTGTTAGTGTGGCGGGTAAAAAAACGGGGGCAAAAGATATCAAAGCGCCTAAAGTAAGTAAAGCGACAGCGTCCGCGCCGGCAGTCAAAAAGACGGTATCAAAGTCGGTTGCTGCAAAAACAGATATAAAGAAATCAGTTAGCGTCCCATCTAAAAAAACGACTGTGAAAACGACTGTAAAGCAGGTTGCAGTCAAGGCGCCACCGAAAGCAAAAAAAATTGATGAGAAGCTGGCGGAAGGTGCAGTTCATCAGGCTGAAGGTAAGCAAAAGCGAGTGACAACGGAGTCGTCCCGAGCTAAATCAGTACCATCCGCAACATCGAAAGCTTCCGTGACAACTAACAAAACCGATTCAAAGATAGTGACCAAACCTACCAAGAAATCAGCGAAAGCTGCTGCACCTGAAGTTCAGGAAATCAAGACCGGATCTGCGCCTACCGTCAGTCAGACTACAGACGCTGCCGTACTTGCTGCTATCGATACGTCCGGCTATGTTTTGCCCGGAGTAAAGGTGCCTGGACGCCGTGGCCGCAAACCAAAAGAATACCAGCCGGAAAACGAAGAAATTGCAGCATTGAATGCGGTTGAACGCGCGGAAATGAAGGCAATCGATAAGGCGAAGGCAAAAGATCGCAAAGCAAAAGAGAAAGCGTTATTGAAGGACGCGTTTTCCTCTGACCCAGAGGCGACAGAGGAAGAGCTCGAACGTCGTCGTCAGAAACTGAAAACACTGATTAAGCTTGGTAAAGATCGCGGCTATCTGACATTTGCCGAGATTAACGATCACTTGCCAGAAAATGTTGTTGATCCTGAAGCGATCGAAGGCATCATCAGTACCTTTAACGACATGGGTGTTGCAGTTTATGAGCGCGCCCCTGATGCTGAAACATTGTTGTTATCCGATAACGTCGTTACTGTCACGACGGATGATGATGAAGTGGAAGCGGCAGCCGAGGCTGCATTGTCAACTGTTGATTCTGATTTCGGGCGCACTACCGATCCGGTTCGCATGTATATGCGTGAAATGGGCTCGGTTGAATTGTTGACTCGCGAAGGCGAGATCGTTATTGCGAAGAAGATTGAAGAAGGCCTGAAGGATATGATTCAGGCGATTTCAGCATGTCCTACGACAATCGCAGAAATTCTGGCAGCGGCCGACAGAATTGCCGCAGACGAAATAAAAATCGATGAAATCGTCGATGGTCTGGTCGATCCAAACGCGACCGAAGACGCGCCTCCTGCACCAGCTGTCGTTGCTGCCGCAGAAGAATCTGATGAAGATGAGGACGAGGAAGAAGATGAAGAGGAAGAAGATGAGGATGGCGGTGCCGCTGCCGCTGCCGCAATATCTTCTGAACAGTTAGAGCAAATGAAGCGTGATGCGCTCGCCAAGTTTGAAATCATTGCTTCTAATTTTGAAAAAATGCGCAAGTCTTATGAGAAAGAAGGCTATAACTCTAAGACTTACGTCAAAGCTCAGGAAGCTATTTCGAATGAGCTGCTTGGCATTCGTTTTACTGCCAAAGTAGTTGAAAAGCTTTGCGATACTTTGCGTGGACAGGTTGACGAAGTTCGTCATATTGAAAAACAAATTCTGGATGTGGCAGTGAACCGTTGTGGTATGCCACGTTCGCATTTCATTAAAGTTTTCCCCGGCAATGAAACCAATCTGAGCTGGGTTGAGGGCGAAGTGAATGCAGGGCACTCCTATAGCGCGATTCTTGGACGCAATGTCCCTGCGGTTCAACAATTGCAACAGAAATTGATTGATTTGCAGGCGCGTGTGGTATTGCCATTGCCTGATCTGCGTGGCATCAATAAAAAGATGTCGGCTGGTGAGATGAAGGCGCGTAAAGCAAAGCGTGAAATGACTGAAGCAAACTTGCGTCTGGTCATTTCTATCGCGAAGAAATACACCAATCGTGGCTTGCAATTCCTGGACTTGATTCAGGAAGGTAATATCGGTCTGATGAAGGCCGTGGATAAGTTTGAATATCGCCGTGGTTACAAGTTTTCCACTTATGCGACATGGTGGATACGTCAGGCGATTACCCGCTCGATTGCCGATCAGGCGCGTACGATTCGTATTCCTGTGCATATGATAGAGACGATTAACAAAATGAATCGTATCTCGCGTCAGATTTTGCAAGAGACAGGTGCTGAGCCAGATCCGGCAACGTTAGCGATCAAGATGGAAATGCCGGAAGATAAAATCCGCAAGATCATGAAGATCGCGAAAGAGCCGATTTCGATGGAAACACCGATCGGTGACGACGATGATTCTCATCTTGGCGATTTCATTGAGGATAATCACACGCTGGCGCCGGCAGATGCAGCTCTGCACGCATCCATGCGCAATGTCGTTAAAGATGTGCTGGATTCTCTGACGCCACGTGAGGCGAAAGTATTGCGTATGCGTTTTGGTGTTGAAATGTCGACTGACCATACTTTAGAAGAGGTTGGTAAACAGTTTGACGTGACACGTGAACGGATTCGTCAGATAGAAGCAAAAGCATTGCGTAAGTTACGTCACCCATCACGTTCAGATAAGCTGAAGAGCTTCCTTGAAGGTAATTAATGTTATATAATTGGCGCTGATTTTTTTCAGCGCCCGTTAATATATTGAGCTGAGTTTTCAGCGCAATGTTTTGCAGGCGGCAGCATCGGGCTTTTCCTGCAAATCCTGAAGTGATTTCCAAACCTGGATTAACCTCAGATTACAGCAGGCAGAGCTTGCAGAAAGAATTGGGCCTCTAGCTCATGTTGGTTAGAGCAGCGGACTCATAATCCGTTGGTACCGTGTTCGACTCACGGGAGGCCCACCATTTACCATGACTGATATTAAGTCCATCCCCAATTCCCCTTCCGACCAGACTGAACACAAAGTGAAGTTTGAAGATTTCGGCTTATCTCCTGATATTCTGCGTGCTTTGACTGAGCAGGGTTACGTCCACCCTACGCCAATACAAGCGGAAGCAATTCCTGTTGTATTGCAAGGCAGGGATGTGATGGGCGCCGCACAAACGGGCACTGGTAAAACAGCAGGATTTTCTTTACCGATTATCCAGCGTTTGCTCGCTCATGCGAGTACCAGTGCCTCGCCGGCGCGCCACCCTGTCCGTGCTTTGATACTGACGCCAACGCGTGAGCTCGCGGATCAGGTTGCTGAGAACGTCAAGGCATACTCTCGCTTCACACCGTTACGTTCCACAGTTGTCTTTGGTGGCATGGATATGGCGCCACAAGTTGCCATGTTGCGTTCCGGCGTGGAAATCGTGATTGCAACACCGGGGCGTTTGCTCGATCACGTTCAGCAAAAGACGATTAATTTATCGCAGACACAAATTCTGGTGATGGATGAAGCTGATCGTATGCTTGATATGGGTTTTTTACCGGATCTGCAACGCATCATCAATCTGTTGCCTAAGCAGCGACAAAACCTGATGTTTTCAGCGACTTTTTCTCCTGAAATTAAAAAGCTGGCAGCCAGCTTTTTGAACGATCCACAGACGATAGAAGTGGCTCGTAGTAACGCAACATCCGACAACGTGACGCAGATTTTGTACAAGGT
The DNA here is from genome assembly GCF_014284215.1 of Undibacterium sp. FT79W. Lineage (NCBI taxonomy): Bacteria > Pseudomonadati > Pseudomonadota > Betaproteobacteria > Burkholderiales > Oxalobacteraceae > Undibacterium > Undibacterium sp. FT79W. The sequence goes on from NZ_JACOGB010000006.1 coordinate 51,574, forward strand.
CGCGGAAGATGAGAAGCGCGATGCGGTTTCCTTCATTATTCGTGAGCGTGGTTTGAAGCAAGTGATTGTTTTCAGTAACACGAAAATCGGTGCGTCACGTCTCGCCGTCCATCTGGTTAAGCAAGGTGTGAAAGCGTCTGCGATTCATGGTGATAAATCGCAAAATGAACGTATGGTCGCGCTGGAAGATTTTAAACGCGGTGAAGTGGAAGTGCTGGTGGCGACGGATGTGGCTGCACGTGGTCTGGACATATCCGAAATGCCTTGCGTGATCAATTACGATCTTCCGTATAACGCCGAAGACTATGTTCACCGTATTGGCCGTACCGGGCGTGCTGGTGCTAAAGGTGACGCCATTTCTTTGTACACGGATCAGGACGAGCGCTTGCTCGTCGATATTGAGAAGCTGATCAAACAGAAAATTGTCAGATTGACTCTCGCTGGTTTTGTCCCTGTTACCCATCAAGTGGAGCGCAGTCGTCCGGCGCGCGATAAATCTGAACGTACTACCGAGCGTGCTGAGCGTAGCGAAAAGCCTGCGCGAGGTTATCAGCCGCCAAGAGAAAAAGTGGACCCGTGGTTCTTGAAGCCTTATGAGCCAGCTGTATCCTCTTCCCTGAAAACCGGTAGCTCTGCTAAAACCAGTGAAAATACCGACGTGAAGCCACAAAAACGTGCAGCTTTACTGGGTGGCATCCCTAAAGTCTGAACGCTCCTCAATGACAACTGAGGTCACGTATAGCGGATCTCAGTTGACGATTTCATTGTTGAAAAACTCAGACAGATGCTTTTTCATTAGCTTCCTGCTGGTGAGATTGCCAGACGAGGTTCGCGGCACACAAATCTTGCAGAGCTGTTCCTACTGACTTAAATACCGTCACTTCCTGTTCCGATCGACGGCCGGTATGTCTTCCAGAGCAGAGATCGGCAAGCTCGGCAACAATCGCTTCTTTCTTTAAGCTGCCACTTTGCAGCGCCTGCAGAATATCGCCGGCCTCTGCTAATGCTCCCGTGAACGTATCCACGAAGACGACAGACTTTGCCATCAGTTCATCGTCAACTTCCCGCATATCCGGTTTGAAACCGCCAACCAGGTCAAGATGCGTACCTGCTTGTATCCATTCTCCTTTGATGATGGCTTGTCTGCTTGTTGTTGCGCAGGTGATGATATCTACAGACATGCAGGATCCGGCGAGATCGCTGGTTACTTCAATCTTGATCCCCTTTGGTAAATCTGTGAAAGACATTAACGTCTGACGGCAACGTTCTGATTTTTCTGCAGAGCGGCCCCAGATCGTGATTTTATCGATCGGTCTGGTATGGCAATGTGCGAGTGCCATATGCGGTGCAAGACTGCCGTTGCCGACGAGAAGTAAATGACTGCTGTTTTTTCTGGATAAAAAACTGGAAGCGAGCGCCGATGCTGCTGCAGTTCGTTTTTGCGTTATTTCCTCACCATCCATGAAGGCCAGCGGTACGCCAGTGATCGAATCAAATAAAATGAATATCGCATGCACCGTCGGAGTGTCTATATTTTGTGGCGCAACCGTGACTAATTTCACACCAGTATGACCGGACGGATTCCATGCTGGCATCAAGAGCAAACTTGAGTTGGCCTGTTCCGATAGTTGATGTGCATGTCGTTTGGGGGTAATGATCTCTTGCTGAAAAGCTTCCCGTAACGCGTGTATTAGCTGCGGATATTGCAATGCCTGCCGTACTTTTTCTTTGCTTATAAATGGAATCATATAGATAGAATCACAAGAGACTTCTGGTAAGAATCAAATGCACATCATATCGAGTCGGCAAAGAAGAAGAGGTGAAAAATATGCATTCAGCCCATCTTCGTTTGCAGGCCAGTTTTCAGTTTTATTCCGCTTCAAAAATTTTTTCTATCGGCATTCCGAATAATTTTGCGATTGCAAAAGCGAGCGGCAAACTGGGATCGTATCTGCCTGTTTCTATGGCGTTAATCGTCTGCCTGGATACCTCCAGAAGATCGGCGAGTTGTGCCTGACTCCAATCTTTTTGAGATCGCAATTCCCTGAGCGAATTTTTCATGTTGATTTCTCTTTCCAGCAGCGCACTGCATCGGTTACTCCCCAGCCCGCCATCAGCAAGCCCCAGACAATAAACATGCTTAATTTAGGAAAACCTGCTGCTTCCATGAAGCCATAAGATAATGCGAAGACAGCAGTCATCGCTGCGGAAATGCCGACATTTTCTAATTGGCGACGTCTGATGTATTCATCCATACGGCGGAATTGTCTGATAATCGCCCAGATCATCATGATGGCTGGAATGACCGGCGCCAGAATAATCAGGGTACGGAGCGGCTGTGGTGTCATCTGATCGGCAAGGAAATTACTGAGAAATATGACGATAAAGTAAATAAAAAAAGCACCCAGTAACTCTTTGAAATACATGTAATTCGCTTGTTTTTCACGCATTATATTCTCCATGTAAAGTTTGTTTGACATGTGTAGGCAGAAAAATAGCCATTGCAAATGCAGGCTGTTTTACCTTACTTCTTGAATAATCTGAAATTGATGTATTGAAAAGTAAAGCATGCTTTACATACTAGCGTTAAAATAAATAATGTCAAGCTAACTTTACATCGATAAGAAAAATAATACCTGCACCGATTTTTTAAGGAAAAACCGGTGCAGGTAAGTTGTATTTGTTCTGATTCTGCCGCGCCAGGGTGATTTTCCCTGGCAAGCGCGATGTTATTACAATATGGTCAGTGTTATTTCAATGTTGCCGCGGGTTGCGTTCGAATAAGGGCAAACTTCATGCGCTTTATTGACCAGATCTTCAGCTAACTGACGATCCATTCCCGGTAACGAGATATTCAGTGCAACCTGAATACCAAAACCACCCTTGCCATTGGGGCCGATACCAACGTCCGCTTTGATTGAAAGATCTGCTGGCAATGCAGTCTTACTCGCCGCAGCGACGAACTTCAGTGCACCGATAAAACATGCAGAATAACCCGCAGCGAATAATTGTTCCGGATTCGTACCTGCGCCGCCCGCGCCGCCTAATTCTTTTGGCGTCGTGAGTTTAACATCCAGTTGATTATCACTGGAAACAGAGCGACCATCGCGGCCACCGGTAGAGGTTGCACTTGCTGTGTAAAGAACTTGCATAAGATTTCCCATTTAAATTGACTGCATGAAGAATATTTCCGCTACGACCCAATGAGTCGATGGAAGAATGATATTACACAATTTAATTGCGCGCAATGTAAATGGCGATTGTTTTTTTCTATGTACTCGATAAAGGAATTTTATTTTTCTGTGAGATTTGCTCTCAACTCTGAGAGTTGGCTGCGCAGTTGCGTCAGTGTTTTTTGGTCTTGTCCGCTGGCACAGAGGATTTTGAGTGGAATTTTTTTTGCTGCCTTTTTCAACTCTTTTCCACTGTTCGTGAGAATAATTCTGACCTGTCGTTCGTCAGCGTCGTCCCGCTGGCGTTCCAGCAATCCAGCTGCTTCCATGCGTTTCAACAGAGGCGTCAGTGTGCCAGAGTCAAGAAACAGGGCGCTTCCTATATCTTTAACGAGAATATGATCCTGTTCCCAAAGTACCAGCATGACCAGATACTGCGGATACGTCAGGCCGAGTTCTTCTAATAATGGTTTATAACTTTTGGTGAGTGCCAGCGACGCAGAGTACAGCGCAAAGCAAAACTGGTTATCAAGTGCCAGTAAGTCCGGTTCTTTTTTTACAGATTCGTTCATATGACACTCAAAAAAAATGGAAACTAAAAAGAAATAGTAATGGTTGCCTGACATGATAATCAAATTCGGTATCGCTTGTCTTTGATCTTCTGGTCTATCGGGCCTGAGTCTGCACGGTATAATGCAGGATTAATGAAAACCCGTATATGCAGAGGTAAGTTGTGACTTTTATCGAAAAATTAAATGCCGCCTGGGCTGAAAATCAATCTCTGCTTTGCGTTGGACTCGATCCTGATATCAGTCGTTTTCCGGCCGAGTTAGCCGGCAAACCTGATGCCATTTTTACTTTTTGCAAAGCGATGATCGATGCCACTGCCGATCTTACCTGCTCATTCAAACCGCAGATTGCTTATTTTGCCGCATTACGTGCAGAAGATCAGTTGGAAGCCCTTTGCCGCTATATCAAAACGACTTATCCCGCGATTCCCGTCATATTGGATGCAAAGCGGGGTGACATCGGTGCCACTGCCGAGCAATACGCACGCGAAGCATTTGAACGATATGCCGCCGATGCGGTGACCGTCAATCCTTATATGGGATTCGACTCTGTCGCACCGTATATGGAATGGAAAGATAAAGGCGCGATAGTTTTATGCCGCACATCAAACGCAGGCGGATCTGATTTGCAATTCCTGGACGTCGGTGGAGTGCCTCTGTATCAGCATGTTGCCAAACTGGTTGTAGAAAAGTGGAATACCAATGGGCAATGTGCACTGGTCGTTGGCGCGACCTTTCCTGATGAGTTGGCGCAGGTACGCAATATTGTCGGCGATATGCCATTGCTGGTGCCCGGCATTGGTGCGCAAGGCGGCGATATTGCTGCAACTGTCGCGGCAGGCAAAACAGCGAACGGAACAGGAATGATGATTAATTCGTCGCGCGCAATTCTGTACGCAAAAACTTCCGGTAATGAAACCTTTGCAGAAGCTGCCCGACGCGTCGCGATTGAAACTCGTGACGCGATTAATCAGCATCGAGCTTAACTGAAACAGTATTCATTTTTACCGTTAGTCATGACGCTAAAGAATTTGCTTTACGGAGCCGCGTCGTGTTTTTCTGACTGCAAAAATAATAATTACGCTGAATATTTTCAATAAAAGAAAAATACAAAAAAGACTGATTGCCAACGGGAGCACAGTGAATATCAGTGCGATGGCGATGCAAGCGATGAAAATGCTGTGCAGTGGCAAACTGGCAATCAGGTAAGCCGCTTTTTTGATCAGGTAAATAAATTCATGCAGGCTTTGGCGGAAAAATGCTGTCACTTCATCCAGATTTATTGAGTTCATCTTCTTTCCTCGGTTGTTTGTCTGAAGCAGAAAGATAGACTTAATTTCTTTGCTTTGCACACGAGCTGCGATGAACGGAATTATTCTGGGTTCAAATCAACAAAAAACGAGAATGACTGGTCGTTGTCGCCGACTGATTCACGGACAGGGAACGTGGTTCAAGTCGATCAATTCAATCTCGTTTTCAGGCGCTCATAGCCCGTGCGGCTGACTGGAATTTTTATACCACTGCGTAGCACGGCCACCTGAGTATCTTTACTCTGGCGTTCTATTCCTGTTAATGCCTTAATCTGCAAAAGATAAGAGCGATGGACTCTGACAAAACCGGCTGACGAAAGCTGTTCCTCGATATCCGACAGACTCTGCGTTTTCATCACTGTTCTGCCTTGTGCGTGAACCAGAATGTAGTCATCCTGCGCCTCGATAAAATCAATTTCCTCGAATGGCAGCACATGTACTTTCTCTCTGTCGCGTATCGTCAGGCGTTGCGATTGTTGCACACTTGATGTAATCAGTTGTTGCATACCGATTGGTGGTGAGGCGACAACCTTATCTTCCTGTACGAGCTTTTTGGCCTTCTGCAGTGCCTCATCAAAACGCTGTTGGGAAAATGGCTTTAAAAGATAATCTATTGCGTGTAAGTCAAAGGCCTTCACCGCATATTGGTCATACGCGGTCGTAAAGATAATGCCGGATTTTCTGCCGGTGGCATCTAATACTTCCAGCCCGGTTAATTCCGGCATTTGTATATCTAAAAAAATCAGATCGGGTTGATGCGCAAATATCGCATCAACTGCTTCAGTGCCAGTCTCAGATTCACTGATAACGATGATGTCCGGATGAGAGCGCAGATACTCCCGAATCAGGCGGCGGGCAAGTTCTTCATCATCAGCAATTAATACTCTCAGGGAATGATTCATATCGTGTCAGCTTGTCGTTTTAACTCTATTGGTAACGATATTTCTACAAAGAAGAGATTTTCCGTGCGAGACCAGTGCACCCGGGCACGATCACCATAAATCGTATTAAAGCGCTCGCGTAAATTTGTTAATCCCAGGCCGATACCGTTATCCGAGATGACTTTATCTGAAACGGGATTTTCTACCCGGATATGTAGCCATCCGTCTTGGGCGCAGATGCTGACGCTAATCAAGCCGCCTTTGGGTAATTGCCGTACGCCATGTTTGATCGCATTTTCAAATAAAGGTTGCAAACTCATAGGCGGTATTAATGCAAGATCAGTATGATCAACTTGTATATTGACTTGTAATTTCTGGCCGTAACGGATTTTTTCTACCGCCAGAAAATGCCCGCACAGATCAAGTTCTTCTCTGACAGTGATTGTTGTATGCTCAGACAAGGCCAGCGTTTTTCTGAAAAAATCTGCCAGCGAAATTGCCATGTTTCTGGCGCCAGCAGGATCAATGCTTGTCAGTGCACTGATGGAGTTGAGGCTGTTGAATAAAAAGTGAGGATCAATTTGTGTACGTAAAAGCTGTAATTCTGCATCACGGGCAAACAGGCGGGAAGCAGCCTCACGACGTTCCGCTGCTCGTAAATTATCAAAGCTAATAAGCACATCGTAAGCCAGCAGAGCAAGTAAATACAGTGCGAATCCGGTGGCGAGAATAATCGCTGCGAGCTGATTCGATATAACGAGTACCACTTCCTGACCAGTCACGGAAATGAGAGCCATATTCCAGATTTCGCATATTCCTAACAGCAGGAGGCCTGAAACCATCGCACTGCTGCCGAACATCAGAAACGTCAGGAAAACAGAACGTCTGGATAAAGGAAGTGTCCGGCAAATGTAATACGATGACGTCGCCACAAAACCGAAAATCAGTGACACTGGCAGAGCAAAAGTCAGGGCATAAATCCATTGGCACAATCCAGCGGAAACCAGGAGCCTGGAAAATAAAGCACCTGCTAACAGCCAGATTGCGACATACCAGATAAACCGGCGGAAATCGGACAGAATCGGATGCATGCGAGTTCTCGAACGTCAGTTCTTCACTTCGACGCCGCCCATGATCGCATATCCTTGCAGGTATAATTTTTTATCGCGTACCATCGGCGGTACGGTCTTATCTTCGAACCCACCCAGAATGGGTACTCCCTGAGAAATGACTGTCCAGTCGTGAGGAATTTTTAATTCTATTCCTCCCCACATTGCAAAGACATTTAAGGTCGCTTCGTTTTGCAAACCGGCATTACGCAGATCAAGTTCGATACCACCCATCACCGCGGTCAGCTCGCCACCGCGGAAGTCCGGCGTTGAGTTCTGCATTTTTGCGCCGCTCATAATTGCGGAGATATTGCTTTCCGCTTGCTGATTGCCGCTTCCTGTAGTCGGATTGGAATAAGATGTACTGCTATTCATCTTATCCTTGAAAATAATCATCAGACCTGCAGCGATAATAAAAACTGGCCACCAGTCACGCATTCTGAAGTAAACGATACCCAGATGTTGCAGCGTCAGCAGCGCGCCTAAGGCAACGAAACCTGCACCGATAAGACGACCAGAGGTATTCTGACTGCGGGAAATTTTGAGCATGCCAACCAGAATGAATACCATGGGCCAGAATTGGAAAAACTGACGTGTACTGAAAATGTCTAAATTATCTACTAGTGCTAATGCACCGAAAATTAATAACAGAACGCCAAAGAATACCTGGGTTTGCGGTTGTCGCTTACTCATGATGTGAACTCCACAGATGAACGAATAATAAAATTACTGACGTGTCGAAAGCAGACCGGCGACGATACTTTTGATACCAACGGCAATCAAAACAACTGGCCAGCTAGAGGAGAATGTCCAGCCCCACAGATTTTCTACCGATGCGTATATCCAGAAAGCCAGAATCACGGTGCAGCAACCATTCGCAATATTCTGGGGCTGGCGTGAGCTAAGTATTTCAATTAGACCAAAGCATCCCATCAGTGCTGGCATGATGTACCAATAATCAGCCAGATCAGAAACACGCATTTTTTCTGCAAGAAACAGAACGCCTATCGTGACCAGTACGGTACCAAGCAAAAAGTTTTTTCTGTGTCGCGTTTGAGGCTCTTCATGTTGTCGGCTCATCTCAGCTCCTTGATCAATATTTCTTTAGACAGAGTAAAGATAAACCGTATAACGATGCTTCTCGCATATTTATCGGTGAATAGCGCTGCTTTGTCGGTGAACGACGATCTTCAGATTTTATATCGTCAATAGCAGGCAGAGTAGAGAGGGCGCAGTATCTATCGTTGATGCTTAGCGCAATACCTGAGTCATTGCCGTTCATTGGTTGCCATACGCAGAGCAGCGCCAGAAAGAGAAGGCAAAGTAACGCAGATGGAGCGGGAATACTGAAAGGTGTAGCGACTTAACTGAGCAGTTGGTTGAAGTCGTCGGCTTTTCTGACGACGCGTCGGGATGCGGTGCCGAATATATTGTGGGTTTCCTCGACAACGTATTCGTTCGATCCCCGGGTACAGTACATTAAGCCGCGAAAATTAGTTCCTAAGTAGGCGAAGGGAGCAAGCTTGGTCTTTACCGGAGAATCGTCGCCCAGCAATGCCCGCAGTTTGCGCTCGACATCGTACAGGCTTCTCTCATTGAGCGATACTTTGGCGCCTTTGGGCGTCGGAAAACTGGTCACAAAGGACGGGTTTTGCCCCATGGGATTGGTGAAGGTGATTTTAATTCCTAATTTCAGAAATTTGGAAATCGCGGAAAAATCATTTTCATCATACATAGCAACTCTCCCTGAACCGATGTTCTGTACTTGTTCTTCTCAGAAGTGATATTCAAAGCTTGCCAGAAATCCCCTGTTTTTACAATCTGCACAGAATAAAAAAGCAGCAACCTATGATGTATCTCAGAAGTTATTTCTCTGTCTATATCGTCGGTGCAAGCGACATGTTCATGCGGTCACGCCTGCACAGATAATTTCCATTCTGCATAGCTTTGCGGCACATTTGGATCGGTGACCAGGATCCCGCGCAGGCTTTGTTTGATGGCGTCGATCATGTCCTCACAGCCAGGCGCTGACGGCGTTATCAGATGCCAGTGAAGGGGAATCTTTGTTAGCCTCAGACTTTCATGCGCGCCGTTCAGCTTTTTGGCGTTGGTGATCAGTTGATCCTGTCCGGTCTGTTGTTTGCTGGCGAATACAATCAGGTTGTAGCTGTCGTAGGATTTCAGCCAACGTAACTGATGGGAAAACTGGGTGTACAGCATTTCCAGCATTGGCGATAGCGTGCTTGGCTTTCCCCATACATTGGCAATGAGTACACCGCACGCATGTAAATTCCGGTAACAGTGTGCGTAAAATGCGGCGTTATTCAAGGCTGGTACCAGGCCTTCGGTGTCGTAGGCATCCAGAAAAATCACATCGGCCTGTTCGGTTTGCTGCGGTAACCATTCAGCCGCATCCGCATGAATCACCGTCAGGCGCTCATCATCGGGCGGCACAAAAAATTGTTCCCGCATCGCGATCACGTCGGCGTTGATTTCGATAGCAGTAATGCGGCAATCCGGCAGATGGTGGTAGCAGTATTTGACCAGTGAGCCGCCGCCAAGACCGATCAGAATAATATGTTTCGGTGCCGGATTGAACAGCAGAAACCCCATCATGATTCGGGAATAAGCACAGAGTAAGCGATGCGGTTCATTCAGCTTCATCGCGCTTTGCATACACGTCGGTGTCAGATACATCATGCGCAGACCGTCATCATCGAGAATAAACGGTTTACCTTGATGCTGATCTGAAAGTGCTTGCAAACGCTTGCGATGGATCACTTCATCCGCCGGTGGCTTATTCAGAAAAAGGCGGGACAAGCTCTGACGAGGCTTCGACATGATTATCCTGAAACTCTCTGTATTAGTTCGTCGTTGTCGCTGCCGACAAGGCTGCATTCAACTGTGTAATCTTTTCTATGAGCGCCGCGTTTTCGGCTTGGAGTGCTTTAATCCTTTGCTGAAGAATGACAGATTCGCTGACTTGATCCATCGCTCCGTTAGCGGTATCAGGCGGATTTTCCATCTCTTGAGATTCAGGAACCTTGTTCATTTTTGCCGGCGATTTTTGCTCGCGTATTTTTTCGCGGACCTGTTTGGCGGCTTGTTGTAATTCTTTACGTCCCCCGGCGACCGCGGCAGCTTGCTCATCGCTTGGCAGTGTCGCGACGGCAGCCGCAGCGCTGATGGAGATAGTGCCATCGCGCACAGCCTGGACCAGTTCCGGCGCTGCCGCACGCTGAATTTTTTCTATTTGTAAAACAGCGTTGCTGCTGATACCGGCGACCCGCGCGATTTCCTGACGACTTTGCGTAGGTTTAACTACGGGAATAGCGACGTCTGTTTCTTCATTTCCTGATGTGTCGCTTTCATCTTGTGCTTTGATGCGCATAGAAATAATTTCTTTTTTCCGCAGCGCTAACATGCCGCGCTGAAAATCGGAAACGCTGCGGCGAGCCAGATGATTATCGATCATCCATAACTGTACATCTTCGATATCTTTAAAATGATCGTTTTGTATCGTTTTGAACGGAATGTTGTGGCGCTGGCAGATCGCATAACGATTGTGTCCGTCAATCAGAACCTCGCCCCAAAGCACCAGTGCATCGCGGCAGCCTTCGGTGAGTATGCTGCGTTCCAGCGCTGCATATTCGTGTTCAGTCAGAGGGTCAATATAGGCGCGCAGCCCTTCGTGAATAATAATGCTCATAAAACCAGCCTTGCAGTGTTTCGGGAAAGGTCGCATTGTAGCCGAGAAAAAGCATTGATTTCCGCTTGTCGATCGCGAGTTCTGGCGAATGTTTGTGCGGCCTCACGTGTACAATGCGGTCTGAAACAGTTGCCACTCAGATGTGGCTCTGCATCCGGGCAGATGCGCGTTAATCCTGCGGTGATCCTGATCGTGTGCTGACTCACTGCTGACGCTGATGTCTGGCGCTGTACATCAGTGCACTGGGTGACATTCAATAAATATAAATAATATACATCGCGCGATAAGCGCTTTTCCCAAGGGTACCCTTATGATGACCTATGAAGAATATCTGGATGAAGTCACTACGCTGATGACAGAAAAATTTGATCTCACTGATGAAGCTGCGATTAAGCACGTGATGCGCGCGCAGGCGAATGATTTTTTTACGCTGCACGACGATCATCCTGAAATGCGGACGCTGGAACGCGCGGAACAGGACGCTCAGACCATTTACGATCAGCGCAACAAATCACGTCCGCATACGCCGTCGCAACGTACCGGCAAACCGCGTAAGTGAACATGACAGCGATGGCATGAAAACACCAAAAAGACTACAGCCTCTGATCGAAGAGGGGCTGATCGATGAAGTGCTGCGGCAGTTGATGAGTGGCAAAGAAGCCACTGTCTATGTTGTTCGTAGCGGCGAAGATATTCGCTGTGCAAAAGTCTACAAAGAGGCGAGCCAGCGCAGTTTTAAACAGGCGGCCTCTTATCAGGAAGGGCGTAAGGTAAAAAACAGCCGTCAGGCAAGGGCGATGGAAAAAGGCACGCGCTATGGCCGTAAGATGCAGGAAGAAGTCTGGCAAAACGCCGAAGTCGATGCCCTGTATAAGTTAGCTGCCGCCGGTGTGAAAGTCCCAACGCCTTATATTTGTTTTGAAGGCGTGTTGCTGATGGAACTGGTGACGGACGCTGATGGCAATGCCGCTCCAAGGTTGAATGATATTGCCTTGTCGGCTGAGTTGGCATTGCAATATCACGCACAATTATTACATCAGGTGGTGCTGATGCTGTGTGCAGGTGTTATTCATGGTGATTTATCAGAGTTCAATATTCTGGTCGATGGCGATGGCCCTGTCATCATCGATTTGCCGCAGGCGATTGATGCTGCCAGCAATACCGAAGCGGCAGTGATGCTGGAGCGTGACGTGGCGAATCTGGCAGCGTATTTCGGGCAGTTTGCACCGCAGTTGAATGACACCCAATATGGCAAAGAAATCTGGAAGTTGTATGTTGCAGGTCAGCTGACACCAGAAACGCTGTTGACAGGACATGTCGCCGCCGATACGCGTCCGGTGAATGTAGGGGAAGTTATGCGTGAAATTGAGTCGGCCATCCTCGAAGAGCAGGAAAGATTAAGACGCCTGGCTGAAATGTAAAAACAGGCGCTTAGTCTGATTGCAAAGATTCACAATGCTTCCGTACGCCTGACAACGGCGGAATAAATGGAATAAAAAAAATCCCGATAGAAATCGGGATTTTTTTATTTCAAAGGGGTTGCAGGTTGCTGTTATTGGCGTACACGTTTTTTCGCGCCGGTTGCAGGGCTGGCTTTACCTTTGTATGCGGGTCTGCCACCTGCTTGTGGAAATGCAGGTTTATCGCCTTGCAGATTTTTAGTCGGTGGGAAAGGAAATTTCACCGCTGATTTTTTTTCCGGAACTGCGGTCTTTGGGGATGCCTCCGCTGCTGTATTTACCGTATTTACTGCCGCTACTTCCTTTATTTGTACCGGCGTTGTAGATGCAGCAGGCGCGGTGGCTGGGCTTGTTTTCTGTACTTCTGCCTTGGCTGATTTTGCTTCAGCCTGAGCCGTGGTCACTTTTGTCGCTACTGTTTTTTTGGGTGCTTTAGGAGCTGGCGCTTTTGTTGCCGGAACAGCAGTTTTTGCCGGCGTCGCTGGAACGATCTTTGTACTGACCGATTTTGCCGCCACTTTTGCTACCGTTTTAGTTTTGCTGGTCGCTGCCGATGTTTTTTTTGTTTCTGCTGGCGGCAGGCTGACCGTCTTTTTGGTGGCACTGATTTTCACATCCGGCTCAGGTAAAAGTGAAATTTGCTTAGCGCTGGTGCTGCTTTTGATTTTTACTGGAGATACCGTTTTTTTACTGACCGGGCTTGCGTTCAGGGATTTCTCTGCGATGACTGGTAAAGCCTCGGTATTTGTGATTTTCACCGAAATCAGATTATTTTTACCTGCGTTGGCAAGATGCAGAAATGCTTCGCGCGTAGCGCTGGAGATGGTCGCCAGTTCTTTGCCATAGGCGAGCAAGCTGTCGATCTGAGGTTGTCGCTGCGTTTGTGCTAACGCTAATAATTCTTGAGGTCCGCTGCTTGCTAATACCTGACGGGAACTCGCGGTGACTTTCTCCACGGTGTCTTTGATGGTGGCGAAGTTGAGCGCAATCATTTTTTCAAGACCTTGAAAGGCGGTGTTTGAGAATGATTGTAAAAGTTCCAGCTGTTTGCTCAGCTGCTCTTGCGCAACGACGGAAATTTGTGTTTGAATCAAAGGCATGAATCTCTCCTTAAAGGTGGATAAGACGTTTCAAGCGTTAATTTTGATCAGGAACGCCTGGTAAAGTGATTGCACAAATGAATCTTGAAATGATCGGTAAAACTGATCGTTAACAACGCAGCAGGAACAACAGTTTCTGTTTACCTTAGCTTTGCGCATTACCCTTGATCCGGTAGTTCTTTAAAAATGGCGCAATGCCGCAATCCGCATTTTAACCTTGGATGTACGTCCCTGCCATTAAAAATATTGCAGTGCAATAAAACATCTTTTTTACGTTTTATGGAAAATGACATGGCGAATGAATTCGCAACGACAGACAGCCTGAATGATTTACGTGCGCAATTGCGTCAATTTACCGCTGAACGCCAGTGGGAACAGTTTCATACCCCAAAAAATCTGGCGAGCGCCCTGATTGTAGAAGCGGCTGAATTACTGGAACCTTTTCAGTGGCTGAACAATGGCAAGGCCGATGAACTCGGTGCCGAAAAATTACAGGCGGTGCGGCATGAAATGGCCGATGTTATGGCATACCTGATCATGCTGGCAGATCAGTTAAACATCGACCTGATTGCTGCGACGAATGAAAAAATTCAGCTGAATGCGCGGAAGTACCCGAGTGATATCGTTCGTGGAGATGCTCGCAAGTACAACGAGTATGAGTGATCCGATTGCGTCGTCAGGTGCAGTAGGACTTAAGCAACTCTGAAGAAGCTACTCAGTGGATCATTTTCCAGCGTTCTTTTGGCTTTTTCTAAAAATGCCGTGTGCTGAAAATCTTGTATGGAAAATGGGAAACCTTTGGCCGTCAGCCATGCGCAAGCTTCTTCTGTGGTCGTGCAGACATAAAAATCATCACCTGGAACAACACCGGAGTTACGTTGCACAATATCCAGATGAAACCTGCTTGGGCACACGAAAGCGATGCATTGACAGCCATGGGCAATGGCCCAGTCACGCATCGACGTATAAGCTTTTAAAGCGGCGGTGGGAGCCATTTCCCAATATTCGCCTTGCGCCAGACTTGCCCATGCCACGCCGGTCGGAGCGATTGCTTTATAGTCTTCAAACATGGCTCTGACACCCTGTTCATTAAAATTGCCTGCAAAAGCGCGTACAACCACGTTACGTACCTGACTCACTTCCCACTCGCCGTGTATCTTCATTATTTCACCTGTAAAGCCAGCTGGAATTTTAATATTGAATTGAGTTCACAGAACGAAAACAATCGTTAAGTAAGGTAAATGTGAAAAATAAAAACAGCATTTCCCTTATTCCAATCACATTCAAGGTGATTTCAATGTGCTGATGGCATATTTCCGGCTTGCCGATAGAGTTGAGGAATTTTATTTTTACTCAGAATCACCATGACGACACTGGCAAGTGCCAACAACAACCAGTTGAGGCGGGGGCTGTCGAAATGCTGCGAGAGATCGAAAAGTATTCCGCCGGCAAGACTGCCCACCATATTCCCCATGCTTTGATACAGCATTTGTTTCGACATCAGTTTTCCGGTATCGGCACAAGTTTTGTCCGCAAAACGCGCGGTCAGCACGTCTAAGGATGGGCCATAAAATACTTGTCCGAACGAGAGCAATACCGCAGAAACGATAACGGCGGTGGCAGAGTGCGTAAATACAAGCATGAGTAAAAAACTCAGGAAAAGACAGCCATAACCGATTTGTAGAAAACGGAAATGATCTCTGATTCTGATCGCACGTTTAGAAATCGGAATCTGAAAAAAGATGATCACCAGTGCGGATATCCAGAATGGTGTCGATACCGGAATATCTGGTGTGAACTTAGGAATGTGCAGACTGAATCCTATCATCGGCTGTATGGCAAAACACCAGAACATCGCGTTGGACAGATAGAAAAGGATGGGCAATTCGGTCGTTCTTTGTCCAGTTTCAGCGATGTCTTGGCTGGCTGAATTTGTCTGTCGTGTTGATGTCTGTTTTTCCTGTTGCGCCAATGTCGTATGCAAGGCCAGATATTGTTTTTCATGTTCAGAAATTGCCCGCATGGCGATCAACATAAAAATGCCATACGCAATGAAGGTAACGAGGACGATCAGAAATACCAGGCGCAGGCTTTCATGCGGCACCCAGCTAGCCATCAGATAACCGCTGACCAACCCCATCCGTATAGCAAACGCCAGGCGACTGAATAATGCAGACTGATCTAGATCGCGGAGTTTCAGCAGATAATTTTTTAAGCCCGGAAATGACAACCCGCTACCGAAGCCAGCGAGAACAGCAAACAGCGCGAGCGCCCATGCCTGCTGCAGAAATGCCATGCAATACAGCGCAATTCCTTCGAGAAAAATATTCCCGCAAACCATGAGCGGATGATTGACTGCACGTGAAAATCGGCTACCTGCAAATGAACCAATAACGCGACCCAGATTTAATCCGAAAAGGATAGACGCAGCCCAGAAACCAGAAAAATTTTTACCTGTTTCAGAGACGATGAGTGGCGTGTACAAAGCGACGCCGCCGGAAGCAATGGCAACACCGATGTAGATCAAATATGAATTTGACAGCGAGTTAAATTTCTTGTTGTGCATACTAAAAGCCGCAGCTTTGATGAATGGTTTTTTTACCGGGTTGAGGCAGATATCTGCAGAAGTGCGGAATGCGTGGCATCGGTTATTTTGATGCCCGCCAAAGCCGTTATTGTACGCTGCGACTGGCTTGAATATGCCGGATTTCATTGCCAGAAGTCGTCGCGATGATGTCGCTCTCCCGGCCTTTTGTAACGAATTGAAAGGTCGCAGATTCCGGTACCTGCTGTTTCATCACGGGAGACTATCAGAATTTTTATTTCAAAAAGAATTTCCCACTGCCAGACTGTTTCCACACTTTAAGCACAACTTGTCGTGCTGAGGCTGAGCTACATAGTCATTGTGTAGCAATGAATTGTATGACGTTGGATAACCTGAGGAGTCACATGATGTTGAATAAAAAATTGGTTGTTGGAATGATTGCTACTGCTGGTTTTATGCTGAGTGCGGCAGCATCTGCGCAAGTGTATGTTGGCGCGACTGTCGGTAAAGCACATTGGAATGACGATTGCAAAAATGTCGTTTCATGCAGTACCAGTTCAAACACCTACAAGTTATTAGGCGGTTATAACATCGACAAAAACTTTGCAGTTGAAGCGAGTTATTTTTCTCTGGGAACCATTTCTGCAACCGGCAATGTTGGCGGTACGAACGTATCTGCTGATATGAAAGGCAAGGGCTTTGAAGTCTCCGGTTTATATAAATATGAATTCACCCCTGAACTGAGCGGGTTTGCTAAATTGGGTCTGGCGAGTATCAAGGCTGAAGGCAGCGGCGCGGTTGCAGGCGTGGGCGCCTACAACGACAGCACTACATCAACTCAACCTGTCTTTGGTTTTGGTGCGAGCTACAAACTGACGAAAGAGCTTGCCTTACGTGGTGAATTTGAAACCCGCAAAATCAAATTCAGCGGTGACAAAGAGGCTGTCAATAACGTTTCTGTAGGCTTGCAATATTCGTTTTAATTATTGAACCTGACAACTGTGCCGTAATGCACTGCTGTCAGGAAAAAGGGGCGTACATTCTTTGCGATGTTGCTGCCCGTTAGCAGGAAAACTGAAATTATCCTGATCTTTGTTTTGACGTAACTGACCCGCTGTTGTTACATGTACTTACGATTAATACGGCAGTCGGGTCAACTTGATGAACACATGTTTCGTTGAGATATCCATACTTCTGTTTTAATTTTTTAATGGATCCGAGCTATGTCAGATAATCAAACAAATAAACGTATTCATCCGCTTGTTGCAGGTGCGGCGGTATCAGTAATGCTGGTCAGCCTGATTGGTGTTGCTGCGATGACCGGGGTATTACCTAACTCTAATAGCAAGACCGTACCGGACAACGCCAATGCCGTGGCGACGAAAGATGCCGCTGTCAATAACCAGACTTCCTTCTCACCATCAAATGAGCCTGTGCAAAACACAGCTAAACAGGGTTACCGTTCTGGAGGTTACGATAATCCGGGCGCGACAACGACAGCGGAACGTAAGCCGGCTGTTTGCGATAATTGCGGTGTCGTTGAATCGGTGCGTGCGATTGAGCAGCAGGCTTCACAGGGCAGCGGTGTTGGCGCTGTTGCCGGGGCTTTACTTGGTGGTGTCTTGGGTAATCAGGTTGGCGGTGGCGATGGCCGCAAACTGGCAACCGTGGCGGGCGCTGTTGGCGGTGGTTTTGCCGGTAATGCTATCGAGAAACGTACCCGTACCACGACCGTTTATGAGGTGCGAGTGAAAATGGAAAATGGCCATGTACGCACTTTCCATCCTTCGGCTCAACCAGGATGGCAATCCGGTGATCGCGTCAGAATTGTCAATGGTAGTTTGCAGTCGGCATAAGACCATCGATCAGTTGAATTCAGTTTTCATCTCTCAATATACATGCGCTTGCCAGCATAGAAATGCTCTGGCAGGCGCATCAGATATGAGAGATTGCATGGAATTTGACTGCGGAAATTCTCAGTACAAATTTTCAGTATAAATTCCGGCCAGAGATTTGCTGCGCAGATTCACGTCAGCGTAGCAGCAAAAAAATCAACATCGGCTTGTCGTCGCTTTTTTTTGGGGGGGGACTCCTTGGGGCCCCGTTCAATCCGGGCGGCGAAACTCATTCTCTATCCACCGCAAGGCGTTTTTTCTGTCCAGCTTATAGTTCGCAGCAACTTTCACTTTTGCCAGTTCTGCACCATCTGCATCGCAGGCGCTCAGATACGCATACGGATCATCGTCATCCGGCACAATATCCAACATGATTTTATAGTCAGCCTCATCCGTGCTGATCAGCAGATTCTTGTGCAACAACGCGTGTAATTGTTGTTCATGACGGCGGATCACTTCTGACGCAGTTTTGACCAGCGTACCGAACGCGTTGGCATCTAAAGGTTTAGGATTTTTTTTGTCCCGCCCCATCGTCCAGGGGCCAACCAATGCCGGTTCAGGTTCACCATCTTTCAGCATTGCGACTGCCCAGCCTTCATCGTCATCGTTTTTGATGACTTTGGCTGTCCAGCCTTTGTCGCGCCACAGGCGAGCTTCAAAAATCGGTTGGTCTTGTTCTGGCATAGTCTCTTCAATGTCATCGAAGTGATCGCCGGTGTTTAGATGAGTGTGTTGCAAAAGAAATTCTCTGTAAAAGCAAATACAGACGACATCCTACACGCATAGCGGCAACGTGGCAGATCTGATGCCGTTTCTGAGCCGAAAAACCTGAGCAAAGGCGCATGCTATCTCGCCGTGATTTGACGTTTGACGAAGATCAAATCTGAAAAAAACGGGCTTGTTTTTTGGGCAGTTTATTCCTATCTTATGAATGGAATCAGGGTGCGTGTTGCCTGAATCTGCATCAGGTGCATGCGTGTCAGATATGTTTATAAAGACGATTGCAACGGCATGATAAGGAGAGAAAAATGGGTGCACTAACACCGCGTGGTAGTGGTTTCTTTGATGATTTTTTTCGTGATCTGAGTCCGGCTTTTTATGTCAAACCTCTGCACGGTGATCCACTTCCCAGCCCGGCGCAAATCAAGATTGACGTACAGGAAAATGAGGGCGCTTACACTGTGCAGGCGGAAGTACCCGGCGTTCCTAAGGACGATATCCATGTTGCTCTGGACGGCAATGTCGTTACCTTGCGCGCTGAAATTAAGCAAGAAGACAGCAGCCGGAAAGACGACAAAGTGCTGCGTAGCGAACGCTATTTCGGCGAAGTGTCACGGAGTTTTCAATTGCCTGTCGAAATTGATACCGCATCGGCGAGCGCAAAATATGATAACGGCGTGTTGAGTCTGACTTTACCTAAGAAGCGTCCCGCAGGTGGTGTGCAGAAACTCAAAATCGAATAGTTTCGCTAACGGTGGCACGCGTATGTGGCATTACGCTTTTACCAGTAATGGCTAGTTAGCCTGAGTGCCATAAAAGCCTGCACAAATTTGCAGGCTTTTTATTTTTATATGAAATATTCAGCGTAAAAGTGATACTACGTTCAGCAGACTGCTTACTGTCAGTCCGCTTTTCTATTCTTATCGAAACGGTCAACCAGTAACATACCAACGATCATCGCCAGTAAAAATGCAGCGCCTTTGGCGATGCCCGCTCCCAGCAACACAACTGCTGGACCCGGACAAATACCTGCCATGCCCCAGCCTATACCAAACAGCAGGCTGCCACCGACCAGACGCAGATCGATCACCGAGATCGTCGGGAATTGCATGGGCTCTCCCAGCAATGAAAGAGTACGCCGGCGTAACAGCGTGAACGGGATGATGGCGATGCCGATGGCACCGCCCATGACGAAGGCCAGAGAAGGATTCCAGGCGCCGGCCAGATCAAGAAATGCGAGCACCTTTGCCGGGTTGGCCATTCCCGCGACGATCAGACCCAGACCAAATATCAGGCCGCAGAATGCGGCGGTGATCAGTTTTTTCATGTTGTCATCTCTCTCAGAACAGGTGGCGTATGACATACACGGTCAGAAAACCGCTGCTCATAAATGCGACTGTCGCAACGATAGAACGCGGCGACATGCGTGCCAGACCGCAGACACCGTGACCGCTGGTACAACCTGAGCCGAGGCGGGTACCGATGCCGACCAGCAGACCGGCGATCAGCAATGTGAGCCAGCCCGTGTCGAGGGTGATTTCAGGCAGCGCCGAAAATTGGCTATAGGTCAGCGGTGCGGCGATCATTCCCAGCGTGAACAAGGCACGCCATGCCCAGTCGCCACGTACCGGACTGAACAGGCCAGCAACGATACCAGTGATACCGGCAATGCGCCCCAGTCCGGCCATCAGCATGACCGCTGCCAGGCCTATCAGTACGCCGCCGGCTAAGGACGTTATCGGGGTAAATTCATTCCACGCAATCTGCATCACTATTCTTTCCATCTCTGAGGTTCAAACGGAGTCCCTTTATTTATGCGCTTGCTGGCAGCAAAATCGCTGGAAAGGCTTATCTGTATTGAGACTTTATACCTGTCGCTCGCCGCATCAGGAAAATCAGGCAAATTGCTGTTGCAGATAACGGATGATATCGCCCGATTCATACAGCCAGCGGACCTTGCCCTTGTCATCGGTGATTTGCAGACACGGTACTTTCGGGCTGCCGCCCTGTGTCAGTAAAGCCTGACGGTGTTGTGCTGATTTTTGTGCATCGCGAAATTCCACTGTGAGCGATAGTCGCCGCATTTCCTGACGAACCTTGATACAAAACGGGCAGGTCGTGAATTGATACAAGGCCAGTTTCTGGCAGGCTGCATCGACTTTCGCCTGATCTTCCGGAGCGCGGACGATGCCTTGCGGTCTGCTCAGATGTTCTTTGAGCAGCATGAAAGGGCCGAGTATGGCCCGCAATAATCTGAAAAAAAGCTTCATTAGTTCTTTCCGTGACGGTTTGCTGGCATGCAGCAAGAAGAGCGCCATTGTATGTCAGAACGGCAGGTATCTGCTGACGCTTACAGGCTGAAAGAGTGAGTTGGATACTGACTTTTACGGGGAATAGCAGTGTGGAATGCGGTCGATGCAACAAATTTAAGGCAGTGAATCATCCGGCACAGACAAATGCGCTGACACAGCGCCGGTAGTTGCAATGATCTCTTACTACATCGTTTTAATCGACTGTGGGCAGATTAAATGTACTGATCGATACGGTTGCCCAGCGTTTCCGTCGGATGTACGGCAGGTGTCGCATTCTGGTTATCCTGAATATTGGCCGTGGCATTGTTGCTTGCCGCCTCATTGATGGCTTGCGACTGTTCCAATTTCAGACGGGCTATTTTTTGTTCAACTTCAGCAATTTGCAGCCTGAGTTGCAGCATTTGTCGTTGCGAGGCTTCGGTCGTCGCCGTTTTTTCTGCGTCGGTCAACTCTTTTTGTAGTGTTGCAAGTTGTCTTTGCAGTGCGGCGATTTGCGCATGACTGGCTGCGCTGATGGCTGAGGTGCTGCCGACGGCGGTGGCGGCATCGACTGGATTGACAGGCATATATCCCTCCGGCGAGATTGAACTGTATTTCGATTTACGCGCGTTGCTGGTTGATTGCAGAGTCGGTTCGCAAACCATCGGCTATCCGCTTAATGACATTAACGGCACAAAAAGCCTCAACCTCAGGGGAAAGAGAAAAATAATCAAAAAAACAACACCGCAGGCGAACAGCTTGGCTGATTTGCGGGATCGTGGAAGGTTGGTCTGTGGGAGATAAGCGGGATATATGTGGCATAGCGATGGGATATGTCTCCGTCTTCGATATTTGATGCGGCTTCTGGCCTGAAAACCGGCTGCAAGCCACAATCAATAAGGAGGTGAGAAAAACGATCCGATGCCAGTTAACGCAGACGCATGCCGGGTGGATCGCATGCGTCTGTTGCGGCAGATTTGCGGCAGATTATTTTGCCGGGATGCGTTCCAGTACCGCCAGCAACAACGTCCAGTATTGACCGACAGTTTCGATATTCACCATTTCGTCAGGGCCGTGCGGATAACGGATGGTCGGACCGATGGAGACCATATCCAGTTCAGGATAATGCTTTTTGAACAGACCACATTCCAACCCCGCATGAATCACCATGATCACCGGTTCTTTGTGATAAATACTTTGATAGGTATCTTTGACGATCGCCATCACCGCAGAGCTGGTGTCCGGCTTCCAGCCCGGATAGCAACCGGAAAACGCGATCTGTGCACCTGCCAGGTCGCTCAGCGATTGCAGCGTGCTTTCGATGTTTTCACGACCAGTATCGATCAGCGAACGGATCAGGCACAGGATGCTCACTTTGTCTTGCGAGGTATTGACGACGCCGACATTCAGCGAACTTTCGGTGACGCCGGTGATTTCATCACTCATGCGGATCACGCCGTTCGGACAACTGTTGATCAGATTGATCAATGTGGTCTGCGTTGCTGCCTGCAACACCTGCGCAGGCAATGGCGTACTTTGCAGACTCAGTGTTAACGCGGGTTCCACGACGGCCAGCTCGGTTTGCAATATCGCCTGATATTGCGCGATGCGTTGCGCTAACAATGCAGTTTGTGCAGCGGCGATCGTAAAGCTGCACTGCGCTTCGCGTGGAATCGCATTACGCAGCGAGCCGCCTTTGATGTCGGATAACGATAATCCGAGTTCTTGCGCATGCCCGGCAAGGAAGCGGGCAATCAGCTTGTTAGCATTGCCGCGTCCCAGATGAATATTCACACCGGAGTGGCCACCTTTCAGACCTGCGATGCTGAGCGTAAACGCTTGCTGATCTGCTGGCGCTGGCTGCCATTGCAAAGCGACGCTGATTTCGGCATCGACACCACCGGCGCAACCCATGTAGATTTCGCCTTCCTGTTCGGAGTCGGTATTGATCAGGATTTCAGCATCCAACATGCCTGCCTGCAAACCGAACGCGCCTGTCATGCCAGCTTCTTCATCGACTGTCAGCAACACTTCCAGCGGGCCGTGGCGAATATCGTCAGAACCCAGAATCGCCAACGCGGATGACATACCGATACCGTTGTCGGCACCCAGTGTGGTGCCAGTCGCTTTGACCCATTCGCCATCGATCCATGGCTGGATAGGATCGGTCGTGAAGTCATGCACTTTATCGGCATTCTTCTGCGGCACCATATCCAGATGCGCTTGTATCACGACCGTTTTACGGTCTTCCATACCAGCGGTGGCTGGTTTGCGGATGATGAGGTTGCCGACATGATCGACGACCACTGGCAGAGCGCGCTGTTTTGCCCATTGCTGGATAAATTCGCTGAGTGCTGCTTCGTGCTTGGATGGGTGCGGAATTGCACAGATTTGTTCAAACCATTGCCATAAAGGCTGAGGGAAAAGTTGATGAATTGCGGTTGTCATGATTGTCCTGTGTAGCCATGTGCGCTGGTAAGCGCGGCTGAGGGCAAAAGTTTAACACAGGCATCATTCCGACCCGATACCGGCGTTATGTTCTTCAGCGCAAGGCATGTCGTGCTGTTTCGACCAGCTTCGCAGACAAGCGCGCCAGACGTGGCGATTGTACTTTCCAGCGATGCCAGTACAGGGTGACATCAACCGGGTGGGCCGGTGCCAGCCTGACGAGTCCGGATTCGCCCGGCATTTGTTTCAACATCAGCTCGGGAATCATACCCCAGCCCAGTCCCAGCACAATGGCATGGTTATACGGCGAGGTGGCGGGAATGTAGTGACGGGGAAACGCGTTGTCAGATAAACCGAAATGTTCAAGCAAAAACTGCGATTGCAATTGATCTTTACGATTGAATGTCAGCACAGGGGCGAGGCGGGCGCTGTCACGTTGCATTCCCTGTGGAAACCAGCGTGTGCAAAACGCTTTGCTGGCAACCGCCTGATAACGCATGTTGCCCAGCACTTCTGCCTCGCAACCCCGCATCGCTGCTTGCTGTGCCGATATACAACCAAGCACCATGCCGCTTTCCAGCAACGTATGGGTGTGCTCCTGATCGTCAATGCACAGATCCAGCAAGATATTTTCTTTGATCAGAAAATCCGCCAGCGCAGGTAAAACCCAACTGTCCAGACTATCCGCGTTGACCGCCAGCGCAATGCTGACGGGGGCATGCGGCGGATCGGAAAACGTATCGGATAAATCCTGCTCCATTTCCGCGACGCGCCGCAGGTGCTGCAAGAATCGCTGTCCGGCAGGCGTGGCACGGCAAGGGCGGCTACGAATAATCAGTGTGGTTCCCAGTTGTGTTTCGAGGGCGCGGATTCTTTGCGACAGCGCTGATGCGGTCAGGCTCAGCTGTTGCGCTGCGGCTTCAAAACTACCGTTGTCGATCACACTCATCAGCGCTGCACATTGGCGGGTATCGAATTTCATTATGAAGAAATTTTAATGTAATCGTAAATAAATTAAATTTACTTCAGCTTAGCCGTGAAGCGCCGCATTATGCAAGCTTATTCATTGCAGCAGGAGCGCTAAAGATGTTCACGTTTTTCTTGAAAGGCATGGGGCTCAGTGCCAGCCTGATTATGGCCATTGGCTCGCAAAATGCACATGTGCTGCGCATGGGCTTGCGGCGCGAACATGTCGCTTTGACGGTGCTGGCTTGCGTGGTCTGTGAAGCGGTGCTGATCGCCATTGGCATTCTGGGTATGGGAACTTTGCTCAGCAATAATCCGCTGTGGATGCGTATCGCCAGTTGGGGCGGCGCTGCTTTTCTGTTCTGGTATGGCGTGCGAGCCATGCGTTGGGCGATGCAGTCACACAGTATGCGGGTGAGCGGCGGCGAACAAGCCATGAATTGGCGACCTGCGCTGGCGGCAGTGCTGGCGGTGACGCTGCTCAACCCGCACGTCTATCTGGATTTACTGGTGTTGCTGGGCGCTGTGGGGGCGCAGCAACCTGGACAAGGAAAATTCTGGTTCGGGCTCGGCGCTTTATGTAATGCCGCGCTGTGGTACGGCTTGCTCGGCTACGGCGCCAGATTGCTCGCTCCCTTATTTGCCCGTCCTCTGGCATGGCGTATTCTCGATGCCGCCATTGCCGTCATGATGTGGGCATTGGCGATTCAATTGCTGATGTGATGAAGAGAATTCGCTGAGGCCGTGTTGGCTTGACGGGGATGTCAGTTTGAGTTGATCACCGCCGCAGACTATGCGAATACCTGACGGCGGTGCTTGCTAGTCAGATCAGAACTGACCGTTTAAGAAATCACGATACGCTTTCAGTGTTTCCGGTTTACTCATCGCATTCATATGACCGGCATTGGCAACTTCTTCATAACGCTTATTGCTGCGCGGAATACTGGCAAATAATTCGCGCGCGGTGGCTGCCGGGGTCTGTACATCGTTGACACCGTTAATGATCAGCACCGGGCCAGCGTAGTTACGCAAGGCAGCGCGATTATCGACGGCAGTCAACTCTTCATCAAGATTGATTTTGACGAAAGGTTTTGCAAACCACGGCACCATATTGTCGGAATAGGCGAGAGCGGTGGTGCCTGTGCCTTCCAGTACCAGCGCATCGACGGCGCGTTTGCTCGCCAGTCTTGCTGCGACAAAGCTGCCAAAAGAATGACCGTGTACGACCAGTCGGCCAGGTACCATTTTGCGGGCATAGTCATACAGCGCGAGCGCATCACTCTCCAGCTCGATCAGACTATGCGGCTTGCCGTTTGAATCACTGCGACCAAAACCACGATAATCAAAGCTGATCACATTGGCGTTCAGTTCGGTAAATGCTTTTGCAAAACTCGTACCGTTGGCATCCACGCGGACACCGCTGCCCATGAAATACAGCACCGTAAAATCAGCGCCAGGTTTGTGGATGTAAACGCCACGGCTGATCGCACCATCGGCTTGCTTGTATTCGAGATTCTCAAGCTGGTACGCAGGCGCAACACTGGGCAACAAGCTGATTTTCCCCGGGTCTTTCGGCACGAATTGCTGTGCGGTGTAATTGACCGTCGTGCAGGCGCTGAGAAACAGCGCCGACGCAAGTAATAGCAAACGCGGTGTGGTGAGGCTATATTTATTCATGCGATCTTTCATCATCGAGTACATCTGTTAGTAGGAGTTGTGTTGCAGATGGCAGAGTTGGTTTTGCGAAATGAATTCATTTGTTTTTACCGGATGCTGTTTCAGGCAAGCTGTTGCCGCCAGCATCTTTGCAGCGTTTGTCTTTGAAAAACGCCCATGCTTCCTCGGCAATATCAATATCTGTATTTTGTGCGCCGACCAGTCTGCTCAGAAACCACGGGTAAAACTGACTCTGGCTGGGTTCCGCATGGCCGCCGCCATTGATTCTGAGTAAAACGACTTGAAGTTGTTCTGGATTGTCGCCCCAGGTGATTCGTGTGCATGAGGTCGGATTGCTTGCGGTAGATTTCGGAATATCAACGCTCTTTCCGGTTGCGGGCAGGTTCGCCAGCGTGCGCCAGATATCGACGGTGTCGTTGATGCTTTTCATCGGGCTTAGCAGCGGCGTGTAAAAATATTTACCACCGCCATAAGGTACCAGCGGATCGCGGGTGCTGGCGACGATCAGAGCGGATATCGGCGTCACGGGAGCCGCGCACACGCTTTGCTGCGGCATATTAGCCAGGACGCTGGCAAACGCCGCCAACATCGATCCCAACTCCGTCGCCAAACGGTAAGCCATCATGCCGCCTTTGGAAACGCCAATCACATAAATGCGCTGCGGGTCGGCCTGATGCGTTTGTATCATGTGTGCGATGAGGTTACGAATCATGCCCGTATCATCGGTCTCTGGCTTATTTCTGACATGGGCAAAGCTATCATTCCAGCCTTTTTTGCTGCCATCCGGTGCAACAACCAACAATTGTTCGCGTTCAGCAATTTCTAACCAGACGGATAAGGGCGATACCGGAAATGCCAGTCCCATTACTTGTGCCGCAGAAGCCCCCGCTCCATGCAGAATAATCACCAGTGGACGCAAGTTCGCATTTTGTTTCCGCGGTGTCGCCATCAGGTAATGACGCGGACCGTCGGCAGTGGCAATCGTGTGAGCGGTGATCACTGCTTGCCCGGGACGCTGTCGCATTTGCAGCGATTTGTTTTCGTTTGACATACTTCACTATATCCGGTGGTGATGTTCTCAATTCGCCTCAGAATTGTGAATAGTCGCGATGTATTTTGGACTTCACATCAGCGATCAGGCGTATGGAAATCGCAGATTCCAGCGTCTTTTTTGCGTCCTGTGCGGGTAAGAACTGACAGCTCTTGAGCAGACGGATTGCCTCCATATCCGAAGCGGTACCGCTGCTCCATTCCAGAGTCATTTTTTTGACCACTCCTTTTTTATCCAGATAAACACCGATTACTATGCCGCGTTCTTTTTCTTCGTCAGAGGCAATATGTACCGCATCCGAGGTCGCACAACTGGCGGCAATCAATTGCGGCTGCTGGTAATCAATGCCACTGATACGCCATTTGAATGTGCCTTTCAGAGGCGTTTTTTCCATATCAGGCTGATCCAATACCTTGCAGTTCTGTACGGCTTGCAGCACGGCGTCATCCAGTATGCGCCAGCCGCTGCTGTGGGCGATTTCTGCAGAGATGACTTTGCCATCGGCATCGGCAATAGCGGAAATCGTGGTGTCGCCCTGCAACTCATAGCGCAGCGCATATTTGGGATAGTTGATTGGTCCGCAACGAAGAAACAGCAGCGGGTAAGACTGGCTGTCAGGGGGGGTGTCCGCCGGCGAAGCACTGATCGGGTTTTCCTGCGCAGGTGGCGTAGCGAAAGACAGGCTTGCGAATGTCAGCAGCAGACTAAAAAGCAGCGCGATTTTTTTCATATCAGTACAGACCTGTCAGAAAAGGGGATGGGGCAAATATGTGCCGTCTTGGTTGTGATACGCATCAAGCGCTACGATTGTATTCAATATTTATCTAAATTGCTTGATTGAAAGATATTAATCTAATTACAATCTCGCGACACGATTTGTGTTTTTAATGTCCGCACATTTGGTTCACACCGCGACAGCAACGACGCTGTAGAGATGTTGCGCCACTCATCTACTTCTTTTTGAAAAGGTATCGCATGCGTCAATTTTCCGGAGCAGTTTTGTTGTGGATGCTGTTGCAAACTCTGATGTCGCCTGCCGCGATAGCCAGAGATGCGGTACCGGCAGAACCGTCCGTAGTGTCGGCACCAGTTGCAGCGTCCGCGACCAGCGTCAACGCAGATTCTGTGACGCCGAAAATCAATGATATGAAAATTGATATTGCCACTGCGTGCGCGATTCCCACGTATCCCGAAGCTGCCCTTCGCTATGGTATGCAAGGCGACACTGTGCTGAAGCTGATGATTGATGAGAGCGGCAAAATCAAGGCGTTTCAGTTAGTCCGCAGCAGCGGCTGGAAAATGCTTGATCTGACCGTGATGAACGCCATCATTGGCTGCCAGATATTGCCCGAGGGGCGCTGGGTGCCGAGTGAAACTTATACCGCCTATAGGTGGAAGTTTGATCAGGGCTACACCAGCCCGGCAGTGCTGGAAGCGAAGACTTGCAAGTCCTCTGACAAATTGCGCATCGCCGATGACAGAGATAATAAAAATAAAGATGCGGGTATCGTCGTCGGTATTTATACGTCTGAGACAGGAAAAGTGCTGGATGCCAAAGTGCAGTGGGGCAGCGATGATGAACAACTCGATCAGGAAAGCCTGCGCATCGCCCGATCATGTGAATTCATGCCTGCCGAACGCAGCGGCAAGCGTATTCGTAACGCTGGGTCACTGCGCTTCGTTGCGAAGTAGTGCAATTCAGGTGACGCATTTTGAAGACGAGTACGTCACCGCAACCCCTAATGAAAATGCGGCTGCTGGCATGAAAATGTGCCGGGAGCCGCGGTTTTATTGGGGGAATTTGTATCAACCATGGAAAATTAACAAATCAAGGAATGTAAAGTTTTAAGGGTTCCACAGAAAGACTCCTCCATTGTGGTGATGTTTCGAATGCACTTCTCTACGCACTAGAACCATGCCCCCGACAGGGCTTTCGAGATGGTGCCAAGTCCATCCGTCTGGAGAACGTCGCGCTTTGCTTCCGTTATAAATGTAATTTGCTGCAGCAAAATGCAGGCCTCGATCATTTTTCTTTTCATTCCATTTATAAACTTTCCCACCTTGTGCAACATAGTTTATGGCTTTTCCCTTTAAGATATTTACCGTACTACCAGTTTTATGAATCCAAGAGTTAAAGCCACTTTGTGGAGTCAGCGTTTGTGGCGAATTAAAATTGATCGAGCCCGCTGCCGTAGTCTTGTAGGAAACGGTATATTTTCCATGTTTCTTTTTATCGCCTAATTTGTTGCTTGCTGCCTGAAGCTGAACACTACCGCCTGCATCCTCGAAGCGCTCGATCATGCCATAACCACTGTGGGAATCGACTCTGCTTTGTGCCTCTGAGTCTAAATCTTCAAAATCACCACCTTCAGATCCATGATCAATGTTGTCATAATCTGCTCCATCCTCAATTACATCCAGGTCTTCGGGTGCGAATTCTTCTCCAGACTCTTCATTTCCTGGATTTAACTTATATAGCGCAGTACATATATTTCCAATAAATAATCCAATACCAATTTGGGTCGCGGCAAATTCAGCACATATTGGAAATTTTTTGGTAAGTAATGTAGCGGTTGTCAGGTTGTCGCTGGCGTACTCTATCTCGGCATGATCGAGTAAGTAGATGGCACCAGCAATGTACCCCTCGTCAAGACAAATACGCTTGAATGAGTCATAGAGTATCCGTGTTTCAGCCTGACGTTGTAAAACAGGGGATTGGCGTTCAGAACGTTGCGTAATGGCTTTTCCGAGGACCTTTGTTTTTTGGAAATTTTGCATTTGCACAGCGCCTTGTCTCAAAGACTTTTCCCCCATCACATCCGCTTCCGTCTCCAGCCACGCATCATCATTGACCGGCACGCCGCCTTTCATCTGCATTGTCGGCTTCACTCGCCCCTGCGCTTGCTGAACAACATGCCAGGCCTCATGCGGTAAGTGTTGTTCTTGTCCCGGCGCGACGTGAATATCGCTGCCTTGTGCGTAAGCGAGTGCGTTGAGTTGTGCCGGTTGGGATGAGTTGTAATGCACCTTCACATGATCCATGCTCATGCCGGAAAGGGATTCGATACCGGATTTGAGTTGATTTGGCAGACCGGTATTATTGGGCCTGGCGGCGATTTGTTCTTGTCTTTGTACAGTATCGAATTTTCCTTGCAGCAGTTCGTCTTCCTCCACGCGTTGCACAGGCGCGAATTTCCCCTGCAACAGTTCTTCGTCTTCGGTTCTTTGCGCGGTCATCAGCTTATTTTGCAGGGGCTCGTCTTCTTCCACCCGCTGTGCGGTGCTGAACTTGCCTTGCAGAGGTTCTTCGTCCTCTACCCGCTGTATGGCGGAGAACTTCGCTTGCAACGGTTCTTCGTCTTCGACTCTTTGCAGTGCAGCGGCGCTCGCTGTTGCTTTCATTGCCTTGAGTTGGTTAGCGTGTTCACTTGCCGCCGCCATGCGCTGCAAGGCTAGTAATTGAGTAGTTTGCGGACTATCGGCTGCTGTTTCTCGCAGGCGACGTTGTATAGTCGTTTGTGGCCGTGAGTCAGCAAAGCTATTTTGCTTTTCGCTGGCAGATCGCGCAGAGTTTTGCCTGAGTTGGCGAGGGGTATTCCTTGCTTCGGAGTGTGAATTGGCTGTCGCTTGCTGCAATGGCGCTGCTGAACTCATGATCGACCTCGCGTAGTGGAAAGGCTATGCGGAAAGTAATCATATTAGCGAAAAAGTTGGCTTAATTGTAAATACTTTCGGTTGTTCGCTAATTCAGGCTACATTGCACTTCGAATGGATAGTGCATCAAAGCCATTGCGCCTGAATGTTCCGATTAGCTTGGGCGCATGCTGTAATCGGTCTTCGAAGAACTAGAGGCTGAACAAAATTAAAAATCGCCCAACCTCAGATCCACACGCTGTGTTCCACATGATTCGTCGGAATATAAGTCAGATACTGCACCATGCGCGGGGTCTGACCGTGATTCGGAGTTGCGCAGTGGGGCAGTGCCTGATGCCAGATGATAAAGTCACCTGCATTGCCCGGTACGGCGCGCGTTGCCAGTGTTTCTGCTGCAATGTGCCGGATGTTGTCTTCTGGCTTGAATTGCTTGAGCCAGTCGGCGATCTGGCGATGGAAACCGGGGACGCAATGAAAGGTGCCATCGCTGTCGGCGCAGTCAGTTAAATACAGCAAACCCTGGTAGCGTTCCGGTATCGGTTGCGCGATGCTGACATCCCAGTGAAGGGCACTGCCGCGAAAAGAAAAATGGGCCGTTTCCGGTGGGTTGAAACTGACGTGATCGATCGTCTTGTAAATTGCCTCACTACCGTAGAGCTGCGCATAGGCAGCGCGAATACGTCTTGATGCACGGTTGCTGTTCAATTGCGGATGATTGTACAAAGGCAGCATCAGACCGTGCTGAATACACTGTGGCTGATACCAGCTCGATGGCTCTTGCAGCGTTGCGCCAGTGTATTGCCAGATCGCATCGCAACTGGCCGCACATGTAGCGGCATCAATAACATTATGCAAAACAAGATAGCCATTTTCTTGCCAGAAGGCGATTTGTTCCGCCGAAAGACGATAGCTGTCATCATCGGTCTCCGGCTCGTGCTCAGCTACCACATACTGTGCGCTGGTACTCGCGATCCAGTCTTGAAATTCTTCCAGAGTCGGGCGTTTTTGTAGCAAAAATCTGAGTGCGGCAGGGTGCGCAATTTGATTGGCATACAAGGCTTGTATCTGTTGTTCCCATTCCTTCGATGCGCGTGCACAGGCTTGATAAGCCGGGTCACAATGACGCTGCCATAGCGTTTTTAAAACAGGCCAGTCTTGCATGGATTTCCTCTATCGTGATTTTTTGCTGTTTTAACGTAGCTTTCGTATGTCATGGATGCCGCAGAACGTAGTGTAAGTCGCTATGGACGACTGTGCAAAAAACGCTGATGGATCAGCAGCTTATTTCAGGAGAGCTACGAAATGATCAATCTGATGTTCGTGCATCCAAGCTGATGGTATCGGTGCGTAAGCACACCATCTTTCATTATCATGAAAATTGCATTGAGGAAATTTCAGAGTGTAATCCACTATAATTGCACGCACGAAAACCCGAGCCTGTTTCCATTATAAAAGCACGATGAAGCCACTTGATATCTACACCTTAGTCTTCATGAATGCATTTATTTGTATCGGCATGAGCGTCATCATGTTTTCGGTGCATCGCACTTTTAAGTCAGAAGTGAAGGGTGTGGGGCATTGGGCATGGGCGCAGTTAATGACATTGCTGGCGTTGCCCATACTCGCGACGCAAGGAATATTGAGTGAATACGTTGCGATTCCCGGATTTAATGGCGCGATGTTGTGGGGGCAGGGCATGACTCTGATCGGCACCCAATTGTTTTATGGGCAGAAGCCGAGCTGGCGTTTGTTTTTGTTTATCTGGGGTCTTACCATCGCTGGTTTGATGTGGTGGCTGGTGGTGACTCCTGATTTCAGCATGCGCGTGGCGATTTATTCACTGACCACTTTTGGGATGTATTGTGCGCTGATCCGCTTGGTCTGGCGTCATGGCGAGAAACATTTCAGCAGTTATTTTTTCATGGTGCTGTTATTAGTGCACGCTGGCCTGAATTTGTTGCGCGGCGGCGTTGCACTGACGTTGGATGAAACGAGTGTGAATCTGGCGAAGGGCAATAATCTGGCCACAACCTATCTCGCAACATCGACAATACTGGTGCAGTTGTTAAGCGTCGTTTTCCTGGTGATGGCATCGCGTCGCTTAAAGGCTGTGCTTGAGCAGCGTGCGGTTGAGGATCCTCTGACTGGTGTGCTCAATCGCCGAGGTTGTGGCGCTTACTATGAACGACTGCAATTGCATGCCCGCCAGGCTGATTTTCCGCTGGCGCTGCTGGCGATAGATCTGGATCACTTTAAATGTGTCAATGATCTGCATGGTCATGCAGTAGGGGATCAAGTGCTTGTATTCGTAGCGAAAAAAATCCGTCAGTTGTTACGTGAATGTGATCAGATCGCACGTTTCGGCGGTGAAGAGTTTGTTGTGGTGTTGCCTGGAACAACGGTGGCAGAAGCGCGATTGGTCGCCGCCAGGATTCAGGCATCGCTGAAAAATGCGCAAACGGATTTACCGCTCTGTACTCTCAGCGTTGGCATTGCCAGTAATGCCAGCGCGGATGACGATTTTGATCATTTGCTGCAGCGAGCCGATGCTGCTTTATATCGTGCAAAGAATAACGGGCGTAACGGTATCGAAACAGATCATGCAACACAGTCAGGCAGTGAGACACCTGTCGCTAAATAAACCCAGAATGTGCTGTTGCATCTGACCTTATCAGAGGCGGGGCAAGGACGAAAACGCAAAGCAAAAACATAGGGAAGATATGTCCGAAATAGCCATCACTTTTTTGCGTCATTCCGAACGAAAGCAGAAAGGAAAAGAATGTTGTTACGTGGATTACTGATGTGTCTGGCGTTTTCCTCAAGCGCCAGTGCGCATGTTGTCATGGATGCGCTGAAAGTTGCAGATCAGAGTAAAGCCAGCACATGGCATTATCGTGTGACATCCCATGAAAATGATAAGCTCAAAAGCGTAGGTGTGTTTGATCCGGCCAAAGAGAAAAAGCAGCAATGGTTGTTGGAGTCATTTGAAGGAAGAGCGCCGACAGAAAAAGAAACCAGAAAATTTCTCGAAAAAATGGAAAGTGCCGAGCAGGAAATGCTGAGCGCACAGGTCGATGAGAAATCCTTGCAGGCGATAGACGCTGGCAATAATCTCAGACGCTGGCGTTTTCACATGCGTAAAGACGCTGATTTACGAGGAGTGCCTCCTGACAAAATTGCAGGCATTATCACACTCAACGAAAAGGGCGATTTGCAAAGAGTGGAATACAGTAATACTGAAGCCTTTCGCGTCAAGATCATCCTCAAAATGAACCGCATTGTTGCCGTCACTGAATATGAAAAACAGGTAAACGGGGATAATCTGGTGAAGTCCGAAATGGTAGAAACCGATGTCTCGGTGATGGGAAAAGAAATCAGTCTCAAATTACGCACCGATTATCAAATTCTCCGCCATCAATAAGCGTCATCTATAAGCAGCGTCAACAGATGCCATCCCCGGTGTATTACTTTGTTTCGCTGCGCTTGCGCATGCGTGAGGTAAACCGGGCTTTCCGATTTCAGTGCCGTGCGATTCCGTTGTTTATATACATCGTGCTAAGACACATGTGCGGCAGCGTGGTGCAGGGCAAGGGTTGCAGCTTACCGCTGTTCTGATCTTGCTTAAACCGATTCAACAATTTCTTGCAATAAGAATTTTTCACTAACCCTATACTGGGCAGCAATCCGGCCTGTCATGATCGTACTCGTCACGACTCGACAGCAGCGGGAGCCAATATGTATACCAAAAATAGGGAGACTGACATGAAAAAAATCGGATCACTGATACTGGCATTTCTGATGACTGTTGCCGTATGCGGCGTGTCTTCAGCAGCAGAGGATCATGGCACTGCTGAACAGGCGACAGCAATGGTAAAAAAAGCGATTGCCCACTTTAAAGCCAATGGCAAAGACAAGGCGCTGGCAGATTTCAACGATCCTTCCAACAAACAATTCCATGATCGCGATCTGTATGTCATCGCATTCGATATGGAAGGCACCATGCTCGCATCGGCGAATACCAAACTGGTCGGAAAACCGTTGATGGATTTTAAAGATGGCGACGGCAAACTGGTGACCAAAGAAATGCTGCAGGTCGCAAAAACGAAGGGCTCAGGCTGGGTCGAATATCGCTGGCCTAATCCCATCACTAAATTGCTGGATCAAAAAACGACGTACATAGAAAAAGTCGACAACTACCTGCTTGGTGTTGGCATTTACAAAAAATAAAAAATCGCTAGTCCCTTTTTCGCTGTCCTGCGATAAAAGAGACTACCACTCTGCTTACTGTATTTCTGACGGTTATTAAAACAGTGAGAATCGAGCGGAACGATGCTCGTTTCTTACTTAGTTACCTGATGACAGCAGCATCAGTAACGGTAGCAATGTGCTTGCTGACTCTCACTGCGCATAAACGGCACTGTCTGTAGTTGTGAGGTTTCACGCTGGCATTGCCTTAATACTTTGGTATAAGCTTGGATCGTATTCTCAGCGACGTTTTTTTTGTGCGCATCCGCAATTGCTTTTGCGAGAGACGATTCTTTCATCTTTTTTTCTGGATTGAACCATCGATCATTTTCTCGTACAGCATCGACAATCAAGACATTTCTTATTTGACTCACCTGCGTAAGTAGCGGCGTCCTCGCCGTCATGCTTTCACTATCGTTCAACTGCGCCCGCATTGTTTCAACGTCCGCCGCTAACGCCGGTGCTGTCAGGCAGTAACTGAGAAGCAGGCTAAGAATTAACTTCATATTGTGAACTACCTGAACATAGGTTTTAAAGGGATTAATAGCGGTACGCATGCCGAATAAGTTGGCCTATTTTACTTGTGAATTTTTCAGCACCGGGAAACCTGTGTGCACATATCGTTTGCTTTCATGCATCAGAGGTGCAAAGCGATTGATGCGTACACAGTGCGCACACACCTAAAAGAACGGATAATGGCACCTGATTTACTTTTAACGCGCTTTTGGCCGCTTTTTTGGAACACTCCTCATGGAAATTAAAGTCAACTTTCTCGATAAGCTTCGCCTCGAAGCCAAGTTCGATGATTTCACTGTGATCGCTGATCAGCCTATACGCTATAAGGGCGACGGCTCAGCGCCCGGGCCTTTCGATTACTTCCTGGCTTCATCGGCATTGTGCGCGGCGTACTTCGTGAAGTTGTATTGCAATACGCGCGATATTCCTACTGAGAATATCCGTCTGTCGCAAAACAATATTGTTGACCCGGAAAACCGTTACGCGCAAATTTTCAAGATTCAGGTCGAATTGCCTGCCGATATTTCCGATAAAGATCGCCAGGGTATTTTGCGCTCGATTGAACGTTGCACGGTCAAAAAAGTCGTGCAGGAAGGCCCGCAATTTGTGATCGAAGAAGTCGAAAGTCTCGATGCCGATGCGCAAGCCTTGCTGACCCTGAATCCAGATGCGGATGCAGCGACCTATATCCTCGGTAAAGACTTACCGTTAGAGCAAACCATCGCGAATATGTCAGGCTTACTCGCGGGTCTTGGCATCAAAATCGAAATTGCATCGTGGCGCAATATCATTCCGAATGTGTGGTCGCTGCATATCCGCGATGCGCATTCACCGATGTGCTTTACCAATGGCAAAGGCGCGACCAAAGAAAGCGCTTTGGCGTCGGCGCTGGGCGAGTACATTGAGCGCCTGAGTAATAATCATTTTTACGCTGGTTCGTTTTGGGGTGAAGACATCGCCAATGCAGAGTTTGTGCATTACCCGAATGAAAAATGGTTCAAGCCGGGTAAAAAAGATGCGCTGCCAAAAGAGATACTGGATGCATATAGCCTGGCGATTTACAACCCCGATAAAGAGCTGCGCGGCTCGCATCTGATCGACACCAATTCTGGTAACGCAGAACGTGGTATCTGCTCATTACCATTCGTACGCGAATCCGATGGCGCGACCGTTTATTTCCCATCGAACCTGATTGAAAACCTGTTTGCCAGCAATGGCATGAGCGCCGGTAATACGCTGGTCGAAGCGCAGGTGCAATGTCTGTCCGAGATTTTTGAACGCGCAGTCAAACGCGAAATTCTCGAAGGCGAAATCGCCTTGCCTGATGTGCCGCAAGACGTGCTGGCAAAGTATCCCGGCATCCTGGCTGGCATACAGGGCTTGGAAGAACAAGGCTTTCCGGTGCTGGTCAAAGATGCTTCGCTAGGTGGACAATATCCGGTCATGTGCGTCACCCTGATGAACCCGCGCACTGGTGGCGTGTTCGCTTCGTTTGGTGCACACCCAAGCTTTGAAGTGGCGTTGGAACGCAGCCTGACAGAATTGCTGCAAGGCCGTAGCTTTGAAGGCCTGAATGATTTACCGCAACCAACTTTCGTCAGTCAGGCTGTGACTGAACCGAATAATTTCGTTGAGCATTTCATCGATTCCAGCGGCGTTGTGTCATGGCGTTTTTTCAGTGCCAAATCTGACTACGAATTTGTGGAATGGGATTTCTCTGGTCAAGGTGAAAACTCCAATGCCGACGAAGCTGCCACCTTATTCGGCATCCTCGCAGATATGGGCAAAGAATCCTACTTGGCGGTGTACGACCAGTTAGGCGCGACGGCTTGCCGCATCCTGGTGCCGGGTTATTCAGAAGTGTATCCAGTCGAAGATCTGATCTGGGATAACACCAACAAAGCCTTATTGTTCCGTAACGATATTCTGAATCTGCATCAGCTGGATGATGATGCACTGGAAGACTTGCTGGATCGTTTAGATAACAACGAGCTCGATGATTACAGCGATATCGCCACCCTGATCGGCATTGAGTTTGATGAAAATACAGTGTGGGGACAACTCACCGTGCTGGAATTAAAACTGCTGATTCATCTCGCCTTAGCGCAACTCGACGATGCACAGGATTTAACGCAAGCCTTCCTGCAATACAACGACAACAGCGTCGAACGCGGCTTGTTTTATCAAGCGCTCAACGTAGTGCTGGAAGTCACACTGGACGATGAATTAGAGTTGAACGATTACGAAGCCAATTTCCGCCGTATGTTTGGCAACGAGCGCATGGATGCGGCCATCGGATCGGTCAATGGCAGCGTACGCTTCTACGGTTTAACGCCGACGAGCATGAAACTGGAGGGATTGGACAGACACCAGCGTTTGATTGACAGCTACAAAAAATTACACGTGGCTCGGACGAAATCTCAGCAAGAATAGTATGTGCGACGCATCGGAGATGCTAGTGCGCCTTGGTAATGTTGTTATTTTTGACTTCGATTTTGATTGTCAAAATTTTCTTCATAATATTTTTGGAATGTTGTAAATGGTAATGAAGCAGCTCTTTTGTTTTTGGAGGGGGCGCTTTTGTTTATTACAAATGCTGTAATGCTTGGACCTTGAAAAAAATGTTCAAAGTTAACGCTCCACAATTTGGTCGCGTTCTCAATATGAGCCGAAAAATTCTGCCATTGCTTATATAATTTATCAAGGGTATTGATTGTCTCTATATTTGGCTCAGACTCAGACAGTTTTTTCATTTCAAGTGTTACAGCAATTTTGACATTTTCATAATCCTGAAGTTGGTCTATAGCTTCGATATATTTTTTTAATCCACGTATATCGATGCCGTTACGGGTCATGCTTTCTGTCATTGAAATGCATTTTAAATATTCATTTAGCGCTTGGGGCGTAATATCTGGATCTGATTGTTTGTTTTTTTTGCTTTTGTCTACGAAAGTATTTAACTGCGTTTTAAAATTTTCTACCTCATCCTTTTTATCTCTATGTACAGTTGGATCAAAGAGTAGAGTTTCGTCGTGTTTTACTTTTTTAACTTTTGATTCTGATGATTCTAATGTGTCAGCTCGCTTACGCTTCTTCAAATCAACAGAATCACCCTTTGTTTTTTGAGCGCTAGTATTCTTTTTCTTATAATTTGTTCCTGAAGAATTGGACGCGCCAGAATTTTCGGACTTAACGCTCTTGATTGCTCGCTCCCAAAACTCAGACCATTCGTTGTAAAGTTGATTGTTTTCCAGTCGATCAAGATTTATTTTGCACTTTTCGTATTTACTCTGAATATTGGCTAATTCTATTCCATTGAATTTCTCTTTTAGTTTTTCAAACTCTTCTTCGTAATCTATTTCGGAAGGCAATTTGCCTTTCGAGCTCTCAGCAGTAGCATAGTTCGTAGCAGAACCGAATGTACCGCTCGCGAGTACCGTATCTGTATCTTCAAAAGTGGAAATATGCTCTTGTACCATGTGGTAGCTGACTTCTTGAATATCGGCGGCATTTAGCTCTTCAGCGTCCAACGATACATCCTTAGAATCCGAAATTTTAAAATTCAAATGAAAGTTTGCGTTCGAATATTCTTTGTCGTTGTTATTACTCTCTGACATCGATTTTTTAAATGGATCTTCATCAACATACTGCAAGTATGTTTTTCCTTCATCTTCGTTATTTCCAGGATTCTTTTTTTTGGTCGGCGCAGCAAATTTAGCTTTTCTATTAACTGACGCCTTGGCTTTCCAATGACTTGGAATTCTGGTTGGTATCTGAACAGCCGCAGGCATGGACGTTTTAAGCCCGGAGTTTTTTACAAATTTTCGGTCAATTAAGGTTTGTGTGTTGACTTGATAATTTTCCAGTTTATAAAAAAGCTCTACTTCATAATTAATGAACCCGCCGCTCTCGATATTAGCGCCGCGTACCATTTGCTCAATAGTGTGATTATATGAAGGGCTATTATTTTTTTCATCTTGCGGAGCAATATTCCATGCCTTATCAGCCACCCCCCCGCCGATAATCTGATTGCCGATTAGATGTCCCCCCACAAATTTAGCAACTGTAGTTTTTGTTCCCCGGATTTTCCATTCATCGCCACCGAGATGACCTATTTTTGTCTCTATTGGGTCATTTTTTCTTTCACTTCCCTTGCTATTAATTACAGCCTCTACTTTTTTGGGTCTGTCAAAATTCATTTCCTTAACTGACAACGAATTCTGAATGAAATTATCTTTGTATGCCTTTAATAAAACCTCCCTTGGCGTAGGTAAATTTGCCTCATAATCGACAGTAGTGAACTTATTTGTTCCATCGGTGCGATCACCATCTTTCAGCGACTTTGGCGGATAAGCCTCTGTAGTTTCAGT
This sequence comes from Undibacterium sp. FT79W, assembly GCF_014284215.1. Classification (NCBI taxonomy): domain Bacteria; kingdom Pseudomonadati; phylum Pseudomonadota; class Betaproteobacteria; order Burkholderiales; family Oxalobacteraceae; genus Undibacterium; species Undibacterium sp. FT79W. The sequence goes on from NZ_JACOGB010000006.1 coordinate 91,263, forward strand.
CCCGCCTTCGTATGAAAAGCCCCTTCTTTGAATGGTTAAAGGTACGACGGAATTTGATGGAAATTTAGATTTAACTTGCAGCAGATCAGTATTTTTGGGGAGTGAATGCATCGCTATCTCTCCCATCACATCTGCCTCAGCCTCCAACCCCACATCATCATTTACCGGCACCCCAGCCTTCATCTGCATCGTCGGTTGCACTCGCCCCTGCGCTTGCTGCACGACGTGCCAGGCTTCGTGTGGCAAATGCTGCTCCTGTCCCGGACCCACATGAATCTCGCTACCCTGCGCATAGGCATGGGCGTTCAATTGCGCTGGTTGTGAAGAGTTATAGTGCACTTTCACACGATCCATGCTCATGCCGGAAAGCGATTCAATGCCTGATTTAAGATGGTCGGGCAGCCCGGTGTTATTTTGCTTAGGCGCGTCAGCTGCGTCTGCCGTGGCTTCACGCTGGAGGGGTTCTCCCGCCGATTTGACTTGCAGCGGCTCATCACCTTCTTCTTGCCGTTGCACGGCAGGCGCATTCATTATCGCGCTCATAGCTTTGAACTGAGTGGCGCGAGCGCTGTTTTGTGCCATTTGCTGAAAAGCATGGAGTTGGCGACTTTGTGGGCTGTTGTTGGCAGCGTTTTGCAGTTGGCGTTGTGTGGTAGCTTGCGGGCGCTGGTCTATAAATTCACTTTGAATAGTAGTATCGCTTTGCTGACGTTGCGTTGCCAATTGGCTGCTTGGTTGGTTACTGCGTTGCGCAGTTGGTGTTGCGTCAGTTTTCTCGTGCTGCATCGGTGCTGCTGAACTCATGAATCGTCTCGTTTACGGGAAATGCCATCAGAAGAAGAGATCATTTTAATGGCAAAATCGACGGCTTTTCTTGATGACGTGAAAATTTAATAACGTCTGAAAATGCAAAGAAAGAAGACGACTGAAAGGTTCAGGCTGAGTGATGAGTGATGAGTGAACAGGGCAAGTGAGGCCACAAATCGCAACATCCGGAAAAGATATCCCCAATAAAAATGAGCCTCGTGGCACGAAAACACGCCACAAGCCACATAGGTATTGTCCATTCTGTTATCGCAAATGTGCTCATAACAAAAATGCATGCACCAAATCCGTCAGTACGTAGCTGGCGATTCCGTCGAGCTTGTGTGTGGTGCAAGACACTGAAGTGAGCCTGTACCACCCGAAGGCGGTAGGACGATTCTAAGGGCTCAGAGGTCTTCATTCATCGGTAGCGGATTCAATCCACCCATCGGCACAGCTTCCTTGGCGGCTTCTTGCTCGGGAGGTTGGGCGTTGTCGCCCTCGCTCTTGGCTGCATCGATAGGAGTCATCGCACGCAAGAAATTGTCCGGTATCGAGCCGGGGAAAGTGATTTCGTTTTCGTTTTTCCGGTAATTTGTGAAGTTAAGCGTGCCGTTGCGCAAACCATCCCACACATCGATCCCGCCAGCCTCCAGCATGGCAGTCAGCGGTGCCACATACACCAGTACTCGTCCGACTATCCCGGCGGTATTTTTGACGTCATCCTTCGCCAATTTTCCCATACCGTATTTGACCGCTTCTTTTGCATTTTTAGATGTTGAAATAAATGGAATAGATTTAAACGAAATATTTTGATATCCGCCTTTTGACCCTTTCCCCATTTCTTTCTCGAAAATTTTCTGGCTGTCGATATATCGTGACAAGGCCGCATTGTATTGGTTGCCATAGACATGGCCACCTTGGGTGAACGAATTTTTCAACCCCTCCAGTCGAGATGTCAAGGCGGTTTCCAAGGGCACATTGCCTTGGCCGTGGGCATGGATGATTTGCCCCGGAAGGCCTTCGCGACTTTGCTTGGCTTTCTTGCCCGGATCGGAGCTGTCAGTTCGGGTGAAGTCGGTGTTGGATTTCCAGCCTTCCATGGTTTCCATTACGATTTTGTTCGCCGCTTCCAATAGTTCCGGGGTAATTTTGCCGCCCTTTGCTGCCGTGGTGGCAAGTTCCCAAGAGGCGGTGGAATAACTACCTTCGGCTTTGACATCTTCGAAGGAGCGCGCATTTTCCTGACCCACTGTGTGGCCGCGCTTGGCGTTCCAGTCGGTGGTGAAATGCAGTCCTCGATACACTGCGACCGCACCCGGCGGCGCTTCGAACAATTCACCGAAAACGCGGAATAATTGACCCAAATCGGAGCTTAATTGTTGTTGTGCCAGCCGAATTGCCCGTGCGCGCTCGTCACCGTCCTCGATCGCAGACGCGTTTTGTAAGGCACCGTATTTTTTCCAAGCCAAATCCAGCAGACGATCCATGCTGTTTTTTAAAGCCACGTCCTTCACCTTCTTCGCGGCGGACTGCCATTTGCGCAAACGAGTTACGACCGGCACCGGGTTGCTGGCAATCATGATCAAACGCATCCCGCCGACTGACTCCACCCACAACGTATGCTGCTCACCGCGAGCTTCGAATTGCTCGCCTTGTCGCTTGCCGATGCCATCGGCAATATTGTCATCTTTTTTTTCAGGAGCGCTGCTAAGCGGCTCGTCTTCTTCCACCCGTTGCACGGCAGGCGCATTCATTATCGCGCTCATGGCTTTGAGTTGTGTGGAACGCGCGCTGTTTTGTGCCATCTGATGAAAGGTGTTGAGCTGATGGCTTTGCGGGCTGTTGTTGGCGGTGTCTTGTAGCTGGCGCTGTGCGGTGGCTTGCAGGCGAAGGTCAGACAATTCGCTTTGAGCAGCACTCGAATTTCTTTGCTGGTGTTGCGTTGCCAATTGGCTGCTGCGTTGCGCAGGTTGTGCTACCTCAGTTTTCGCTTGCTGCATCGTTGCGGCTGAACTCATGACTCGCCTCGCGTGTGGGAAATGCCATCAGAGAAGAAGTAACTATACTAGCGATAAAACTTAAAATAAATGCAAAGAATATTAAAAGGGTAAATATCGCATGATGTGATTGGCATAGAGCAGTTAGGAATTTCCACGTTGAAACCGTAAAATCGTCTGGCAAATAGCGCTGATTGATTTGCGTATGCTAGTGGAGTTTTTAGTAATTCGGAAGAAGTAAATCACTTTCTTTGTCGACCAAAATCGCTTTGTAGCACCCTCAAAAAACACGTAAGACTCTGCTGTGCATGCGATAAATTGCCGGGTACATACGCTATTGAGTTGCCGCATCGCTGCCTGCAAATTCGCATCCGGCGTTTTAATCAGAAGGTGATAATGATTGTCCATCGGGCAGTAAGCATGACAAAGCCAATGGAATTTTTCTATGCAGCTTGTCAGTAAATTGAGAAACAACTGCTTATCCTCATCATCAAGATAAATCGCCGCCCGCTCATTACCGCACGAGGTGAGGTGATAAATAGCTCCAAGAAAACTTAGGCGTAGTGGTCTGGACACGGGGAATAGCCTAGTTTGGAAATGCGTTATGTCAAGACTTGACCCCATTTTTTTATTTGTTAATGGTTGCGTTAAGGGAGTTATCTGTATTGTCTTGCAGGTTGTATTTGTTTCCTGTTACATGTTCATAGTCTATTTCTCCACGCCTGCCGCTTCCTCTTTCTCCCCATCCTTGCGGGAGGTCGACGTTTCTATATCTGATTCCTCCGGCTTTATTGTCCATTTCATCTTCTTGGTTATCGTCAACGCTGGCACTATTTCTTCGATTGGCTGACGGGATGGAATTTATTTCTTTGTCAATAATTTTAGTGCCATCTGCCTGCCATGCTTCGCAATGAAATGTGGCATCGGGATCATCTTGTGTCATCGCAGCGTTAATAACGGTTACACGATAATCGGTTTCGTTACCGTCTTCAATTTCCTTCTTGACATGATTTTCTACCTGTGTTTCATGTAGGCGGTTTGCCCTATTCGTTATCGGAAATAAATTTTCTGGAATTCCTAAGCCTCCCAGATTTCCATTGAGCAAGTGACCCCGTATCATTCTCTGGTGTGAATATTCATCACCCAACGCTGTCATCAGGTCGTCCATGCCGCCCGGAGAAGTACCCTCGCGTGCCTGTGCAGGGTTAAGGTGTGCGGTCATGCCAATCCCCACTTCCTGTTCTTGTTCATCCCCATTGGTATCAGTGTATGTAAAATTACCGGTTGTATAATTGATTTTGGTAGCTGCTCTTTGAGCCACAGTTTGACTGCTTAGATGAAACGCGGACCCTGCATTCTTTATGAATTGAATCGGATTGTTATGTTTTTTTAACTGAAGTGCCTTCGCCCCCATCACATCCGCTTCGCTCTCCAACCCCGCATCATCATTTACTGGCACTCCAGCCTTCATCTGCATCGTCGGTTGCACGCGTCCCTGCGCCTGCTGCACGACGTGCCAGGCCTCGTGCGGCAAATGGCGCTCTTGCCCTGGAGCGACATGAATCTCGCTGCCTTGTGCGTAAGCGTGGGCATTCAATTGGGCGGGTTGTGCGGAATTGTAGTGGACCTTGACGTGATCCATGCTCATGCCTGACAGCGATTCGATACCGGATTTGAGATTGTCGGGCAGGCCAGTGTTATTTGGCTTAGGCGTTTCGGCGGCGTCTGCGGCTTCACGCTGAGCTGTTTCGGTTACTGATTTGGCTTGCAGCGGCTCATCATCTTCTTCCACCCGTTGCACAGCAGACGTATTCATCATCGCGCTCATGGCTTTGAGTTGTGTGGAACGCGTGCTGTTTTGTGCCATCTGTTGAAAGGTGTTGAGCTGATGGCTTTGCGGGCTGTTGTTGGCCGCGTCTTGTAGCTGGCGTTGTGCGGTGACTTGCGGGCGAAGGTCAGACCATTCGCTTTGAGCGGCACTCGAATTTCTTTGCTGGTGTTGCGTTGCCAATTGGCTGCTGCGTTGCGCAGGTTGTGTTGCGTCGGTCTTCGCATGCTGCATCGTTGCGGATGAACTCATGACTCGCCTCGCGTAAGTGAAATGCCATCAGAAGGAAGGACTATTCTAACGGCAAAACGGATGACCTTTTCTTATTTTGGTGAAAATTTAACAATGTCAAAAAAATAAAGGTGCTGACGGGAAGGCGCAGATTGAGCTATGAATTGACAGACGAAGCGAGCTGATCAGTCGCAACACTCACAAAAAAAATACCACCCAATCAACATGCGCCCCGTGGAATGAAAACACGCCACAAGCCGCATACATATTAAGGGGGCTATGAGCAAATAATGAAAACGCTCTGCTTAACATTTTGAAGTGCTGGTGATGTGTAGTGGATGGTGCCAGCAGCGGTAGCTGCGTACACTGGCTTGCAGATGCGATGCGCGTGGAAAATGGCAAAGGTTGCTCAGGCGGCTTGCGTAAAACAAGATACCCGATTGCGGCCTTGCTGTTTGGCGTCGTACATTGCCTGATCGGCGCGGCGCTGAATGGCTGCGATATTGGTTTCGCTGCGTTCGCCGCTGGCGACACCGATGCTGGCGGTGACTTTGATGCGTTGCTGGCCGATTTGCGGCATCAGGGCTTCAATGCCGCTGCGCATGTTTTCGGCCAGTTTGGCTGCGCCGCTTAAATCGGTGTCCGGCAGAAAAACGGAAAATTCTTCGCCACCGATACGGCCAACCGCATCACTTTGCCGGACTGATTCCTGCAGTTGTTTAGCGACAGTTTTCAGCACGATGTCACCAGCTTCATGGCCAAAGGTATCGTTAATTTTTTTGAAGTGGTCGAGATCGACAAACAGCACCGCGAACGGCTGCTGGTGGCGGTTTGCCAGATGAATCAACTGATCGCAGGTCGCATAATATGCGCCCGCGTTCAGCAGATCGGTTAGTGGGTCGTGGCTGGCGATATGACGCAACTGACGGTTAGACTCGCGCATACGGATGAAGTAAGACACCGAGCGCGCACCATAGACATGAAAAAAAGCGCCCAGATACATCAACGCTGCGAGCAAGGTGGCGATCGCATTTGTTGAATAAGGCTGCGGCAAAAATGCATTGCCCACTGCCAGACCAACGATCGTACCTATGGTAATCAACATGCCCGCACGCTGACCAAGCAAAATATAGATGCCCGGAATATTGGTAAAAAACCAGATCACCCGCATTTCATCTTCCGAAACAAAATACAGCGCAGAAACAAACTCCAGCAGGCATAAGCACTCGTATATCCACGCCACCGCCACAAAGCGTTGCGGTTGCCCGCGCAAGACCAGCCAGATCACCAGACTGATGAGCGTAAAACACGTCATCGAAACAACATGGATGGCATCGATATGATTTACCCCGCTGGCGACGCCCGCCAGCAACAGCGCGGTCACCCCGGCACCTGCCAGCAATAAAATGCATAAAAACCGGAATTGAAACGCCCGGTATTCCTCATTTTTAAGGAAATCAATATTGCCGTATAAAAGATGATTCAGTGCATGCATTGACGTTGCGTGATCCGTATTTTGAAGGAGTAACCACTGTCAATGATACGCCTGACACAGACCAAACTGCGCAGATTTCTGTGCGTAGTGGGAGTGTTTGGCAACAACATCTGGTTGCCATTTTCTGACGAAATACCAGCGAAAAAAAACAGAGTGGCAAGTAGAAAAAAGGGTTGCGGAAGGAGGGCGTATGCTACGCTTGCGGTAAGACAGCGCGTGTTAATTCGGCATTAAAAATTGGTCTGCGCTGAAAGCTGTTCACAGTGAATAAATACGTGCAGCAAGATTTTTTTTAACGGAAATCCTTAATGTGGAAAAAGTTCGGAATTTGCACTTTCAATTAGCCTTGCTGTTGGTCGCCTGGCTGTGGTCTTCTTGCTGCTTGTCACAAACGACACTGGTGTCAGTAGAGAGTGTCAAAAAAGCGAATTCGACACTGGTGATTGCGAATAACCGAAGTCGTATTCCTCTGACCTTAAGCCTGAATTTAGTTCGTTCCAGCAACATCGCTTCCAGCGCGAGCTGGCCGATAGTGCGCTATATTGCACCCGGACAAACGCTGGAGTTAGTCGAAATTTCCGCTTTCAATAAGCAGCAGAGATACGAGTTTTTTTATAAATTTAATTATGTGATTGGCTCGCCAGTTGCACAGCATGATCCGACTGCGAAATACAGATTGCCTTTTATTTCAGAGCAGCCCGTCTTCGTCGGTCAGGCACCAGATGGCCCGATTTTTTCTCACAATGCAGTTTCAAATAAAAATGCCATTGATCTCGTTATGCCTATTGGTACGCCGATTGTTGCGGCCAGATCTGGTTACATCGTGGAAAACATAAAACATTTCACAGATAACGGCCAGGCAAAGCCTGAGTTTATGGACAAGGCAAACCTTGTGCGGATTCTTCATGACGATGGCACTTGGGCAGACTATGCGCACCTGAAACAATATTCGTCTCACGTCTCTCCGGGGCAAAGAATCGAAGCTGGCATGGTCATTGGGCTATCGGGGAATAGCGGCTTTTCTACGGAACCACATTTGCATTTCCACTTACAAAAAAATGCAAATGGCACCATCGTTTCTCTGCCAATAGAATTCTGGCATTCAATCAAGGGCAAGATAATACCCCGTTATCACACTTGGCTTGTCCCTGAAAAAAATACTTCAACGACAATCGTGCCTACAAAAAAATTAAAGGAATGTGTAAGAAAAGAAGCGATCATTGACGACGCGGTGTTGAAATGTATGAAGCAAGCTTAATTTTGTGAAATAAGGCTGTAGGCAATGATACGGCGGTCAGAATAGGTCTGCGCTAAAAGCTATTTACGGAAAAAATACGTGCCGCCAGCGATATTTGAACGTTGGTTTTAGGAATGAGAACGGTGCGAGAAATAAAATCACAGCACGCTTTTGATGCGATAACTCGTCAATATCCTAAAAACGAACTCCTAATAAAAATGTGGCTTGCAGGCCGAAAACATGCCACGAGCCGCACAGATATTGCGTAGGGTGCGCCGTGCGTACCAGTGATGGGAAAACGAATGGTTTAAAAATCGAGGATATCCGGTGAAATGTTGCACCCTCGGGATGTATCCATCCTACGCTTGTCGCTTGCTGAGTGTATGCAACATTCAACGAAATATATTCATTACTAAGGATTTGCTCGTTTTGGAAAGCTGAGGTATTGGGAAGTATTTTTTGTCCATCGAAGTGAAGAATAGCCCGCGATCAGTCTGTGGCCTATCCATCTCGGATCAACTAAAGGCTTTAAGTCTTTTTGATTACTCAATAGTAGTGTTCCCATGAAAGCAATCCATTCCTTTTCACTAAGGAGTTTTTGACCATAAACATGAAAAGATCGACCACTATCATAAAATGCAAGTTGGTTGAATATCTCTGAACCAATATAATTTTCTAGCTTATTTAATTGTGCTGTTGCACTTGTCGACATATCTATCATCGGGAAATGTAGCCGGACACTATCCGATGTTAATACATCTGAGTGTATTGCAACCTCGAAATCAACAGGGCATTGATCTATAAATTTTGAAAATTCATGTTCGTCTAAGAATGTTTCTCGGTCTACTAAATAAGTTACTCGTTCATCGACCAAAGACTGCTGCCGATAAAAATAATAACTAGCAGTAATGTGAGTAATGTTGAATTCTCGTTCAATAAAACTCTTTAGAAATTGATAGGGATGATCTTTCGAGAAAATCATAATTGAGTTTTGATACCAGATAAGTTTTGAAAGGTTTGCATGGCAAAATCATCAGTCATTCCTGAAATAAAATCTGTTATTAGATGAGCCCTTAGATTCCATTCAATGAACTGATATTCGTCACTATTGTTAGTCTGATTATCTTTCAATTCTTTGATTGCATGCTTGTATACTTTTATGTGCTTAGGTGGGAATAGGGAAAGCAATTTATTTTCAATGATTATTGCCTTTCCGTTAGCATCTTTTCTGCTTGTATCATTTAAAGCTGCAGTGAATCTTTCTTCGCTGCATGAAAGTAATATTCCAAAATGTTCTAATAAGCCTCGAATGGCTGCGTATCCGGAAAGCTCGATTTGTTGAACCGTATAATGGCTATACACGTTTTTTCTGCAATAATTTTTTAGAACCTCTAATATTTTTCCACCATTGGATTCTTCAGATAGCAAAGACTTACTTTTGCCCGAAAGTATTTCTTCGTGATTTTCTTAGTAATGTTTTACGGCTTGATCAGTCAATAATCGAGATAGGCGTGTTCTAAAATCTACGAAAGTGAAACTATCTCCACAGCCTTCGGTGTTGGCTTCGGAAAGTAATTTGGTAATATCGCATGAATCACGGTTTTCGATATGTTGCTTAGACCACTTAGTGTAAATATCTAGGAAAAGAAATCGTTCGCTAATCAATTCTTTTTCAATTGAGTCTTCTAAATCACTGATGCAATAGGCAATATCGTCCGCAGCCTCCATAACATACGCTAATGGGAAACGATGTGGACCTTCCGTATAATTGAACGTGCTCCAAATTTCCTTTACTAAGTTAGCCTCTGTATCAAAAAAACCGGGTTTCTTGTGAAAAAGCTTAGCTTTGGTTTCTTCATTCGAGTCTTTTGGACTTCTTAGATACTTCAAAAATGCTGCGAGCGTAGTATGTGTTAAGTTTAAGCCAAACTCATCCCGATTCCATTGCAATTTTGTTGCAATTCTTAGTCCTTGGCAGTTACCGTCAAACTCCAAAAAATCGCCCAGTGCGCTTGCAATGTGTGAGTTCTCAGGATCTTTTTGTAAGCCGAGCGAAACAACTAACAAATTTCTACCATTCTGTGAAAACCACTCTTGAATCGCAGCCTCACCAAAATGCCCAAATGGTGGGTTTCCAAGGTCATGCATAAGGCAAGCGGTTTCTACAAAGTTTACAAATGCTCTGCATTCTTCGTCAGTTGCCTTGTTCTCATTTTTGAGCCAAATCGCAATTTGTTCAGATAAAAAACGACCGACTTGAGCGACTTCAAGCGAGTGAGTTAACCTACTCCGAACAGCTGCATTTGATTCCAGTGAGAATACTTGTGCTTTTTGTTGTAAACGCCGGAATGGTGCCGAAAAGACAAGACGGGATCTGTCACTTTCAGATTCGAGAATGATTTTACGATTGGAAATTTCGCTTTCTCTAAAGCGCTTTGTGCTCAATAAAGTTGAGTAATTAGTTTGCTCTGACATTATTTGCCCCAACTATCCTTCAAAGTAGTCACTCGATTAAACACTGGTTTTCCGACTACAGAATCCACGCGATCCGCGACAAAATAGCCGTGGCGTTCAAACTGCAAACGCGTATCGGGTGTCACGTCTTTCATGTCTGGTTCTACATAGGCTTTGACGATTTCTAATGCGTTGGGATTGAGCAGTGCCATGAAGTCTTTGCCGCCCGCATCTGGATTCGCATCGGTGAACAGGCGGTCGTACAGGCGGACTTCGGCTTCTAAGGCATCGGCGGCGTTGACCCAGTGGATATTGCCTTTGACTTTGTAATTGGCGCTGCCTTCGGTGCCGGATTTGCTGTCGGCGAAGTAGTTGCAATGCACAGCAATCACGTTACCGTTTTCATCTTTATCGCAACCGGTGCATTCAACGACGTAGCCGTAACGCAGGCGCACTTTGTTGCCGGGGAACAGGCGGAAGTAGCCTTTGACGGGTTCTTCCATGAAGTCTTCTTGTTCTATCCACAGTTCTTTGCCGATGGTGAATTCGCGGTTTCCGCGTTCCGGGTGGTGCGGGTGAACGGGGGCGCTGCAGGCAATATTTTCGCCTTCGGGGAAGTTGTCGATGATCAGTTTGAGTGGACGCAAGACGGCGGTGGCGCGTGGTGCTTTCGGGTCGAGGTCGTCACGCAGGGCGCCTTCTAAGGTGCTGTAGTCGATCCAGCCATCAGACTTGGAGACGCCGATGCGGTCGCAGAACAGTTGGATCGCTTCGGGTGTGTAGCCGCGACGACGGATGCCGACGATGGTGGGCATGCGTGGGTCGTCCCAACCGCTGACGATGTTTTGCTCTACCAGTTGGCGCAGTTTGCGTTTGCTGGTGACGACGTAGGTTAAGTTCAGGCGCGCGAATTCGTATTGGCGTGGTACGGGTTGTTTGAAGAAGCCGCCTTCGGCTGCGCGGGCGATGATCCAGTCGTAGAACGGACGGTGATCCTGGAATTCCAAAGTACAAATCGAGTGCGTGATGTTTTCGATTGCGTCTTCGAGCGGGTGTGCGTAATCGTACATCGGGTAGATGCACCATTTGTCGCCGGTGTTGTGGTGATGGGCGTGACGGATGCGGTAGATCGCCGGGTCGCGCATATTCATATTCGGTGACGCCATGTCGATTTTGGCGCGCAGGATGTGGGCGCCATCGGCAAATTCACCGGCTTTCATGCGGCGGAATAAATCCAGCGATTCGCTGGCTGTACGATCGCGGAAAGGCGAGTTCACTCCTGGCCGTGAGAAATCACCACGATTCGCCGCCATGTCTTCAGGGCTTTGGCTATCGACGTAGGCATGACCGGCATTGATCAGGTATTCGGCAATCGCGTAGAAAGTGTCGAAATAATTGCTGGCGTAATACAGGTGATTGCCGCCGCCGTTTTGTGCAGAGGCTTGCCAGTCGAACCCCAGCCATTTAACGCTGTCCATGATGGTATCGACGTATTCCTGATCTTCTTTTTCTGGATTGGTATCGTCAAAGCGCAGATGGCAAACGCCGTTGTAATCGCGGGCTAAACCGAAATTCAGGCAGATCGATTTGGCATGGCCGATGTGCAGGTAGCCATTTGGTTCTGGCGGAAAGCGGGTGATGACGGTTGGCATGCCGTCGCGCTTGTAAGTGCCTGCGGCGTTGTCGTTATCGATAATGGCGCGTAAAAAATTGGAAACGGGTGCTGCGGTTTCTGCTGCTGCCTTATTTTTGTTGTCGTTGCTCATAAATTAAACCGATAAAAATGAAATATTGGATACGAGACCGGCGCGCTGGTTCGTTGTCAGGCAGGCAGATGGTAGGTGGTTTTTGGAGAATTGCTTTGCGCAGGCGATGCGCAAGGGACGCCCAACCTCATCTGTGCCCGTGAGCGAACGTGCGCTTCAGTGCTTCCATAATGGGATGACAAGCATTTTACCGTAGCGCAGCACAGAAAGCGCATTTGTTTGAGGGCGGTTTGTTGTGCGGATGCTGGCGCTAATGCTGGTGCCAAGCGTGAGCGCCATTGTATGGCGCACCACTTATAAATGGCTGATGCAGGGTGGATGCAGGTTGGGTGCAGAAACAGAGCCGGGCCGGGGCGCGTTGTGTTGGCTTTGCTGGCAACAATGATGTATCAGTTTTCTTTGTATTCGACGCGGTTTCTGCCATTGTGTTTCGCGGTATACAGAGCGTTATCGGCGCGCCGTATCATTTCTGAAATGTTGTCGGGATGGCGGTGAGCGGCAACGCCAAAGCTGGCGGTGCGTTTGCCTATGGTCTCGAATTCGTAGGCTTCGATCGCAGCACGCAGCTCTTCTGCAACCGCAATCGCGTCTTCTGCGGTGGTTTCGCGGAAGATCACGATGAATTCTTCGCCTCCCCAGCGTCCTACGGCGTCGCTGCTGCGCACGTTTTTTTGCAGGATTTTACCGATGCCGATCAGCACCTGATCACCGACCTGATGGCCATACGTATCGTTGACGGATTTGAATTTATCAACGTCGATAATGGCCAGCGCAAAATTGCTGCCATAACGCTGGCTGCGCAAATGTTCTTCGTCAAGGATGGTTTCTAACTTGAAGCGGTTGTATAAACCTGTCAGGCGGTCGGTATTGGACAGATATTCGAGGTCCTGATTTTTCAGTTCGAGCTGGCGGGTACGTTCACCGACCAGTTTTTCCAGATTGGCATTGACCTCCAGCATTTCATCGTGACTGCGCTGAATCTCAGACGCCATTTTATTAAAGCCATCTTCGAGTTCCTGAATCTCCCCACCGGAATTGGCTAGGATGCGGGTGCTGAATTCGCCCTGTGCCATGCGATGTACGCCGTCAATCAGGCGTGACAGCGGGCGAGTCAGATCATTACTCATACGCAGCGCCAGTACGGACGCAAACGCAGTACCGATGACGCCGATCAGCAGGCTGACAATCGCAAACAGGTTTTTGCTGCGCTGGCTGGATGCGGTACTGAGTTCCAGATAGACGTAGCCCAGCAGCTTGGATTTTTCTGCCCTTTCTTTGGTCGTGCTGTCGAATAAATCAAATGCGTCACCTTCGGTATTGCCCTGATATATCGGCGCGCCGAAAATCAGGCTGCCTTTTCCTTTCGAAATGCGGCCTTCCATGGCTGCTCGCTGGTGTTCTGCGGTGAGCACATCGGGTTTGCCGCTGATGGCAAGGATATGCCTTTCAGTGTCGGTAATAATCACGGCTTGCGAATCATCTTCTTTCATGATCGCCTGCGCCATTGATTGCAAGACTTCGCGATTACCTGAAAACACGCCGTATTCGCAGGCGGGAGCGAGATGACGTGTAATCAGCGCGCCGCGTGCTTTGAGCGCACCATCGATTTCAGTAATACCGACCACGACGACCAGCACCGTCAGCAAGATCATGATGGCCCATACCGGCACCAGGGCGATAAACAGTATGCGTTTTGATAGCTGCCAGTTTTTCATTGCGCCTGCTCCGACGTTTGCCTGAGATGGCGTTGGATTTCAATGTCGGAATCGATGCTGAGACCCAGCGAGCGGGCGACTTGCGGATTCGTATTCACTGAAAAATAGCGTGGATATTGCGGTGCTGGCAGGCTGCTGCCCGAGGACAGGTTGCTGATGATTTCTGCAACCTGTTGGCTGATCTGGGCTGGAGTGCTATACACGGCGGCCAGTGCGCCAGCCTTCACGTAAGAAGAGGAAAAACCGAATAAAGGTACTTGCTGCCGGTAGCTGGTCAATAAAATGCTGGAAATATTATTACGGTTATAGATCTGCGCGTCGGGCACTGCCAGTATTGCATTGCTGTTGCTTAACAGCCGGCGCAATGCGTTCAGCAGTTCTGCATCATCGGTGACAGATTCGATATTCACCGCCAGATCGGCTTCTTTTGCTGCGCTTTGCAGGGCGGAAATGTAGTCGCTCGATTCTCTGCCGAGCAGAATGCCGATTTTGGAGCGCGGCGGCATGGTGGCGCGTATCAGCCGTAATTGTCTGCTCCATGACTGATCCATATAGACCGCTGAAAACCGGCGCTGATCTTGGTTACGGTTGTATTGCTTTGCTGTTTTGATGAAGGTTGCTCTCGGTACCAGGACGTTCAGCACTGGGTTCGTGGCTGGTTTTTGCGCCATTGCCACCATCGCTGGTGTGCCAACGGCAATCACGAGCTGGTTGGCAGTGACACGACTGAATTCATCATTTGCCATATTTTTCAGCAAGAGCAGCCTGACTGTGGTTTTATTTGACGGCTGTAAAAGACTGTTGAGGTGATTTGCGAATTCTTCGTATGCGCCACCTTCATCACTCAGGACGATAGTAATGTTGTCAAGCGTGTAGGCGGAGGCGGTGAGGCCGGAGAACAGCATGAGTGCCCACCCGAGCAGGCAGGCGTAGCACTTGTGGCGCAAATCTCTGCTGATCAGTCGGCGTAGGTGTCCCATGATTTAAAAGTCGACCTTCAGTTTCAGTCTGGTTAAGCGGCCAGGAAACTCGTTGTCGTGACGATATTCAAAATAATGTGCATTCGCAATGTTCTGGACAATCAAGGCGAGCTCGGCCTGATTCCCCGCCATTTTGAACTGATAGGCCAGACGTCCGTCAAAACGGCGATTGCCATCAACGTAATAACCACGATTCATCACGGGATTGAAATCGGTCGCATTGAATTTTGTCTTTGCCACCTGATAAGCAACCAGGCTGCCTTGCCATTGCTCATTAAATTTATGGCTGATTAACAGACTGTGACTGTATTTTGGTAACGAATCGCTGTAAATAACGCCGTTGACGTTGTCACTTTTGACGGTGCCGCCGGATAATCCGTAAATAATACGGGTGGCGTCACCCAGCGGCGCTTTGACCTGCAACTCATAGCCACGCATTAATGCGCGACCGGCATTCAGATCGCCGCTTATCGCAGATTTTTCTTTGCGGACGTCGATCAGCTCATTGTAGTCGTCGTAAAAAATGCGGAAATCGACATCGGCTTTAGCGATTTTCCCCATGTAGCCAATTTCGGTTGATTGGACGCGTTCTGTTTGCAATGGTGGCAAGCTGGGGTACATATCTGCACCGCGCCAGTAGCTCTCATAGACCTTTTCATATACCGATGGTGAACGGGTTGCGCGCGAATGACTGATTCTGAATGTGTGTTCCGGCGTGACATGCCAGTTGAGTGCAATCCTCGGTGTGACGTCGCTACCGGTGTAGGTATTGTGTTCCGCCATCGCCCCCGCATTCAGCACCAGATCAGGACGGATTCGCCATTCCAGATTGCCGAATAATCTTTGCAGATGGTAAGGAAAATCACCGTAAAGATAGCGATTGTCACCGACTCCCAGATAATACGGAGCATAGGTACTGTCGTAGCGTACACTGCCGCCCCATACCAGGCGGGTATTTTTAAACGGTGAAAATGTGTGTTGCGCTTCCAGATCAAAGCGGCTGAATCTCGCGTCGCCATCACTGATACCATCGGAATCGATCAGCCTGGCGTTGACTCTTTCCTGGGTATGAAATGCTTTCAGACTTAATTCTCCGCCCGATTCAAGAGCGCGGCGCCAGTAGAGCATTTCAAAATGATTTTCAGCCCGGCGCGTGACGGCGGAGACGTTGTCATATTCGCCGACCTCGCGCGGGCCGCCATTGTAGCCAAACTGAAATTCCAGCGTGTCGCTGGCATTGATCTGGTAATCCGTACGCAGATTAAAAATCTGCATCGTTTTATTATCGTATTTATTCAGTGTCCAGTATTTATCCTGCGAGGTCGGATGCTGGATAAATGTGTTTTCCCCGTCATCCTTGCGTATGCTTGCCGTCAGCCGGTAGCTGAGATCACCACTTTTTGCTCCATAGCGAAATACGCCTTCCGAGCGGCTGTTGCCATACGAGAAAGAGGCGGATGCTCCGCGGGATTCTGCCGCATGCTGAGTAATGATATTAATAACACCTAGATAAGAGTTTGCACCATAGCTTGCTGAATCCGGGCCGCGTATCACCTCTATGCGCTCAATATCGGCCAGAACGATAGGTAAATCGCTCCAGTTAACCCCGCCAAACAAGCCCGAGTAGACTGAGCGGCCATCAATCAGCACCTGCATGCGATCAGATGTTGTTGTTGTCACCATGCCGTGATAGGCAACGGTGCTGTCTGCAGAGAAATACGGATCAGCATGGTAGGCCACATACATGCCAGGAACCAGCCGGAAGATTTCGGACAGATCCCACGCGCCGGAGTCTTTGATCATTTGCTTATCAATGACTGTGACTGCTGCGGGTGCTTCGTTGATAGGCTGCGACAAACGTGATGCTGACAAAACGACGGGAATATCGTCCAGAAAAAGAGATTCCCCTCTTTCTGCCGATTCCTCTAAAAATGCGGCGTGCGCGTTCAGGTGAGGAAAAAGAAGCAGTACAGCAAATAAACGTCTGTATTTGCGGGTTGATACTCGACGCGAAAATACCGCATTCGGCATGCTAAAAACGGTTGGCAAAATAGGCTCCGGAAGGCGTCAATACTTGTTTTGAGCTTAACACAGCACTTACGAACGGCTGTCGTACCAATGCAACTTTGCGAACAATCTGGGGGTGTTTTTTCGTAAAACTATGCAATGGTCTTTCTTGCTGGAAAATTTCTTTGCCTGGTCGATGAAAGAGTGCCTGATCTGATGTTGTTTCGTCATCGTCATCAGTGAGCTGATTCCGGTTTGTCGTAAAGTTGATGTACAGAACTGGGCTCGCGGTAGAATAGCGGGATGACTACAGAATTAACACTTTCTCCAGAAGCGAACGCTCAAGCAACATCCGCTGCGCCATCTGATCCAAAATTTGTCCATTTACGTATCCACTCTGAATATTCGATTGTGGATGGTCTGGTACGTATCGATGACGTGATTAAGGCCGCAGCCAAAGACATGCAGCCAGCGATGGCAATTACCGATCTGGCAAACTTATTTGCCATGGTTAAATTTTATAAGGCAGCGCGAGGTAAGGGAATTAAACCGATTGCTGGTTGTGATGCCTGGATTACCAATGAAATTGACCGTGACAAGCCGACACGTCTGATGTTGCTGGTCAAAAATCGTAAAGGTTATTTGCAACTGTGCGAACTGTTGGCGCAGGCCTGGCTGACGAATCAGAACAAAGGGCGGGCTGAAATTCGCTTTGAGTGGCTGCAGAAATTGCATGAGCAGGGGCAGGGCGGAGGCTTGATCGCCTTGTCCGGGGCTCATTTTGGTGATGTGGGCGTCGCCATTGACAACGGCAATCTGACATTGGCCGAGGAGCATGCACGTCGATGGGAAAGTATTTTTCCTGACCATTTCTATATCGAAATACAACGTGCTGGCCAGGCCAACATGGAAAATCATGTGCGGCAAGCGGTGGCTCTGGCAAAGAAATTACGACTGCCGGTGGTGGCGACGCATCCGGTGCAGTTCCTGAGCAAAGATGATTACATGGCGCATGAAGCGCGGGTCTGCATCGCGGAAGGAGACATGCTTGCGAATGGTAAGCGTGTGCGTCGCTTCAACGACCAGCAATGCTTTAAGACGCAGGCTGAAATGCAGGCGCTGTTTGCCGATATGCCGGCGGTTTTGCAAAATTCCGTGGAAATTGCCAAACGCTGCAATCTGACGCTGGAACTAGGTAAACCTAAATTGCCAGATTTCCCTACCCCTGATGGTATGGATATTAATGAGTTTCTGGTGCATGAGGCGAAGCGCGGGCTGGAATTCCGCCTTCAGCATCTGTTTCCAAATGAAGAAAAACGCGAGAAAGAGCGTGCCCGTTACGAAGCCCGCCTCAAATTTGAGACCGATACCATCGTCAAGATGGGTTTTCCGGGCTACTTCCTGATTGTTGCCGACTTTATTCAGTGGGCAAAAAATAATGGCGTTCCCGTTGGCCCTGGTCGCGGTTCCGGTGCCGGTTCGCTGGTCGCATATTCACTGCTGATTACCGATCTTGATCCGCTCCAATACAATTTGCTGTTCGAGCGTTTCTTAAATCCTGAGCGGGTATCGATGCCCGACTTTGATATTGACTTTTGTCAGGAAGGCCGAGACCGCGTCATTCAATACGTGAAAGACCGTTACGGCAAAGAAGCGGTGTCGCAGATCGCTACCTTCGGAACGATGGCGGCAAAAGGAGCAATTCGCGACGTGGGGCGTGTACTCGATTTTGGCTATATGTTTTGCGATGGTGTATCGAAACTGATTCCGTTCAAGCCAGGTAAGCAGGTGACGATTGCGGAAGCGATTATCGAAGAACCTTTACTGGCCGAGCGTCAGGAAAACGAAGAAGAAGTCAAAACTCTGCTCGATCTGGCGCAGCAAGTCGAAGGCATTACCCGCAATATCGGTATGCATGCCGGTGGTGTGTTGATTGCTCCCGGTAAGCTGACGGATTTCTGTCCGCTTTACACTCAGGGAGGGGATTCCGGCGTGGTGTCGCAATACGATAAAGATGACGTTGAAGCCGTTGGCTTGGTGAAATTCGACTTTTTGGGTTTGACGACGCTGACAATTCTTGATCGGGCGGTGCGCTATATCAAAATGCTGGATCCTTCGATGGCAGATTTTGATCTGGCGAAATTGCCGCTGGATGACAGAGCATCATATGAGTTACTGACCAAAGCGAAAACCGTCGCCGTGTTCCAGTTGGAAAGCCGTGGCATGCAAGGCATGTTGAAAGACGCACGTCCCGATCGCTTTGAAGACATTATCGCGCTGGTGGCTTTGTATCGTCCGGGTCCTATGGATCTGATTCCGGACTTCTGTAAGCGTAAGCACGGCGAGAAGTTTGACTATCCCGATCCGCGTACCGAAGGCATTTTGTCTGAAACCTACGGCATTATGGTGTATCAGGAGCAGGTGATGCAGATGGCGCAGGTGGTCGGTGGTTATTCACTCGGCGGTGCGGATTTGCTGCGCCGTGCGATGGGTAAAAAGAAAGCTGAAGAGATGGCCGAACATCGCCAGATTTTCCGCGATGGCGCAGCTAAAGATGGCTTGCCGCAAGAAAAAGCCGACGAAATCTTCGACTTGATGGAAAAATTCGCGGGCTATGGTTTTAATAAATCCCATGCTGCCGCCTATGCGCTGTTGTCGTATCACACCGCTTACCTGAAGGCTCATCACCCGGCTGCGTTTATGGCAGCCAATATGTCGCTCGCCATGGACGATACAGACAAGGTGAAAATCTTAGTCGAAGACGCGATGGATATCTGTAAGCTGAAAATGCTGCCACCGGATATCAATCAATCGGATTACCGTTTTATGCCAGTCGGTGAACCCGGCAAGAAATCGACGCAGATACGTTACGGTCTGGGCGCGGTCAAAGGCTCGGGGCAGAATGCGATAGAGAACATCATGGCGGTACGCGCTGCCGGTGGTCCGTTCAAAGATTTGTTCGATTTCTGTAAGCGGGTCGATAAACGACAGGTGAATCGCCGTACGATAGAGTCGTTGATTCGTGCCGGTGCGATGGACTGTCTGGGAAAAGATAGAGCCGTGTTGTTAGCCACGGTATCACTGGCGATAGAGGCCGCGGATCAGGCAGAGGCTGCGGCAAATCAGGTCAGCCTGTTCGGTGACGATGATGATCTGATTCCACCACCGGAATACATTGATGTTCCTGTCTGGTCTGACAAAAAGCGTTTAACAGAAGAAAAACTGGCACTGGGATTTTATTTATCCGGCCATTTGTTCGATTCGTATGCGCCGGAAGTGCGTCAGTTCATCAAGACGACGTTAGCGAAAGTTGAGCCTTCGCGTGATTTACGCCTGATCTGCGGCATCATTACCGGTGTCCGCACGCAGATGACGCAGCGTGGCAAGTTGCTGATCGTGACGCTGGATGACAGTACAGCCGTGGTCGAAGTCACTGTCTACAGCGAGATCATGGAAGAGTTCAAATCCTTGTTTAAGGAAGATGAATTTCTGGCTGTGCTGGGCAAAGTCTCGGAAGATCGCTTCTCAGGTGGCTTGCGGATTTCGGCAGAAAAAGTCATGGATATCGGTCGGGCAAGGGTGCAGTTTTCTCAGGGCTTACGTCTGACTTTACAAGCCAGTACCGATACCAAAAAACTGCAGGAATTGTTGAAGCCGCATCTGAACGCGGATGGCTGCCCGGTATTGATCAGCTATCAGAATGCGGAGGCGAGTGCCGAATTGTATTTATCCGATCAATGGCGCGTGAATCCTGACGATAATTTACGTCTGAGTCTGGGTGAATGGTTGTCTCCGAAAAATGTCACGATCGAATACGCCTGATTTCATGCCGACTGATAATCTCCTTACCGCTGCTGCCAGTGTCATTCCAGCCGCACATCTGAGCGTGCCGCTGGAACGACAATGGCGTCAGCGATTGCCTGAGCAGATACTGATGTGTCTGCCGCTGACTCTGTTTTTTCCGGTCGGTGTGATGTATGCCGGTATCTTTTTTTTCTATCTCGCACTGATCCTGTCGGGACAAGCATCACGCAAACTGGATAACATCCGGCAGAGCCCACTGTTGATGCCGGTGCTGCTGCTGACGGCAGTCAGTGTCGTCATCGCACTGACGCAACAGCGGCCAGCCGAGATGGGAAAAGAGTTCTGGCCCGCGCTGATGCATTACCAGACTTATCTGTTGCTGCTGCCGTTTCTGGCGCTTGATGCGGGAGACTGGCAGCGTAAAGCGGTATCAGTTTTTTTTGCCGGTGCCGTGATGGCTTCGACCTTATTCGTTGCGAATTTCTTTCATGTCTTGCCGGATAACACGCTGTTCCATAGCTATGTTTTGTATCAGGGAAATAAATCCATTTTGCTCGGCGTCTTGTTAGCGATCGCGGCGGGGTGGATGCTGCATGAACTGCGTTTGCGACAAAATCATTATCTGTTGCGCATTCTGGCGTTGCTGTATGTGGTGGCGGCCTTGGTGTTGCTGTCAAAGACGCGCACCGCGAGCCTGATGTTTTTCCTGATGGGCGGCCTGATCTTGTTGCGCAATCTACGATGGAATTTACGCAGCCTGTTGTTACCGTTGGTGTTGTTAGTCACCATCGCAGCTTGCTTGAAATATGTTGCAGACTTGCCGCGTCCGGCGAGTTGCGTTGTGAGTCAGGTGCAACTGCCACCATGGGATATCGCCAAATTACGTGCCGTTTGCACAATACAACAAGCGAACGATTTTGCGCATGGAAAAAAATCATCAGATGATGACGGCATGCGTGCTGAGATTTACCGGATTACCACAGGCATGATTGCGGAAAAACCGTGGAGTGGACACGGCATTGCATCGTGGATGCCGAATTACCGGCAGCGCTCACAAGGTTTGAGCAGTAACGGTATGACGACGCCGCATAATGACTACTTGCTGTATGCAACAGAGTTAGGCATGGCGGGCGTCGCGGCCTTGCTGTGGATCTGGTTCAGTCAGTTCGGAATCGCCAGAAGAATGGCGCTCAGTAAAGATAATTCAACGAAAGACAAAGCTATGCTGCTGAGCATGTTAACCTTGGCGATGATGACAGGGGCGATGTTCAATGCGATATTGCGCGATGCGGTGTTCGGTATGGCATTCATGATTCTGCTGGCGATTCCACTTGCCGGTTTGCGTCAGAATATGCTCAGAGATAAAGCGAATCAGGCCTGAAGCAAATGGTGGCGGTTGCATTGTGGCGATAGGCTTGAATGCACAAGTTGTGCAGGAATAGTTTTTATGGGGAATATTTCAGAATTAAAAAACAATCCCCTATATCTGCTGCGCCTGACAGGTCAAAAATGCCTGAAGACCCGCATAAAATATAAGACATTATAAAAATATGAGTTTGATTAATAAAGAAACGATCACAGTATTTCAGCGGCTATGGATATCGGTACAGGCATATCGCTCGCGGATTTTGCTGGCATTGCTGACGATGCTGGGCACCGCGGCGACCGAGGTCATGTTTCCGAAAGTGCTGGGTTATCTGCTCGATCACGGCTTTAAAGGTGAACAATCGCATATGGCTTTATGGAAAATTCCGGTCGCGATTATCGGTATTTTTCTGGTGCGCGGCTTGTGTACCTTTACGACCAGTTATCTGATGAGCTGGATTTCCACCAAATTGCTGAACGAATTACGCGCCAAAATTTTTGATCGCATACTGAACGTGCCGGTCAGTTTTTATCAGGCAGAATCCAGTAGCCGCATCATCAACACTATCATGTTTGAAGCGCAACAGATTGTGGAAATGCTGAAAGTCTCGATGACGACACTGTTCCGCGATTCGTTGACGGTGCTGGTGCTGTTGCTGGCCTTATTGTGGCGCAACTGGCAACTGACTATCGTCGCGTTGGTGCTGATCCCGGTTATGGCGGTACTGGTACGCGGCGTCAGCAAGCGCTTGCGTAAGCTGAATCAGAATCAGCTGAGTGTGAATAATGAACTGACGCAAGTGATAGAAGAGGCGACCCGTGCGAATCAGGTGATCCGCATTTTTGGCGGTCAGCAATACGAGCAACAGCGTTTTGAAGATAAAAATGAAAAACTCCGTGGTTATGCGATGCGTACCACGGTGGCGGTGGCTTCCACCACGCCGTTGACGCAGTTGGCAGCTGCTTTTGCTGTCGCTGTGGTGATTATGATCGCGGTGTCGCAGGCTGCTGCAAATCAGACCACGGCTGGTAATTTTGCAGAATTTTTCACCCTGATGCTGCTGTTACTGACGCCACTGAAACGTCTGGCGGATTTGAATGGTCCCATGCAGCGCGGGCTTGCCGCATCTGAATCGGTGTTTGGTCTGATTGATACTCCGCCGGAAACAGACAGTGGTGAAAACCTGATGGCGCGCGCGCAAGGAAAACTGGAATTCGTGGCGACCAGTTTTGCTTACCCCGGACAAGAACAGCGCGCCTTGAACGATATCAACCTCAGCATACAACCGGGCGAAACCATTGCGCTGGTTGGCATGTCGGGCGGTGGCAAGACTTCGCTCGTGAATCTGGTGCCGCGTTTTTATACGCCTGTGAGTGGCGATATTTTGCTGGATGGACGTTCACTGAGCGCAATCTCGCTCACCAGCCTGCGCCAGCAAATAGCGATGGTGAGTCAGAATGTGGTGCTGTTTGATGATACTGTCGCTGCCAATATTGCGTATGGTGATCCGCAGCCCGATCCGGCGCGCATTGCTGCTGCGGTACAGGCGGCACATCTGAATGATGTCGTGCGTGATTTGCCGGATGGCTTGAACACCACTATCGGTGATAACGGCAATCGCTTATCCGGCGGTCAGCGTCAGCGTCTCGCAATTGCCAGGGCAATCTATAAAGATGCGCCTATCCTGATTCTTGATGAAGCGACTTCTGCACTCGACAGCGAATCCGAGCGTGCTGTGCAGGAAGCACTGGATGAACTGATGCAAGGGCGGACGACGCTGGTGATTGCACACCGGCTTTCCACAATTGAGCGCGCGAGCCGGATTGTGGTGCTGGTGGACGGACGGATTGCCGAGACCGGTACGCATACAGAACTGTTGACCAGAGACGGCGTGTATGCAAACCTGTATCGTTTGCAATTTGCAGATTAAACCAGATGACACGGTTGCTGCAGCAGCATTCTGAGCGTCTGAAGGTATTTGCGTATTGCTGGCATCAGTTTTGCGTAAACCCGATCAGTACTGTGTACTATGCTGTAGAACTTTTTTAATCCGGATGATGAGCTCTTTTTCATGGAACAAGTAGCACGATGATGCAATCAGTTTCACCACCAACGCCGCGATTACTGGTGATCGCTCCGAACTGGATAGGTGATGCAGTAATGGCGCAGCCATTGTTGCAACTACTCCGGCAGCAATATCCTCAGCATGCAATCGATGTGTTGGCACCGACATGGGTGGCACCGGTTCTGCGGGCGATGACTGAGGTTGACACTATATTGGAAACGCCGTTTAAACATGGCGCATTGCAATTACGTGAGCGATGGCGTTTTGCCCGCTTACTGTGCAGGCGTGGCTATGATGCGGCCTATGTGTTACCAAATACCCTGAAATTCGCACTGCTGCCCTGGATGGCTGGAATAAAAAAGCGTGTCGGCTATAAAGGCGAAAGTCGTTACGGTCTGATCAATGTGATGCACTTTGACGATAAAGCGCATCCCCGACCTATGGTGACGTTTTATGCAGCACTGGCTTTTTCTCCGTCACCGCAGGCACCGTTGAAATTGCCAAGACCAACACTGACAGTCAGTGCTGCTCAACGCGCCGCAGCGTTGCAAAAGGCCGGTTTATCCGATGAAAAGCCTGTGATCTGCTTCGCCCCCGGCGCGGAATTTGGTTCCGCAAAACGATGGCCAGCCAGCCATTTTGCGACGCTGGCGAAATTAGTGCTTGCCAGTTATCCGCAAGCGCAAGTCGTGTTATTGGGATCACCTAAAGATGCATTGGTCTGCGATGAGATCGTGGCAGCTTGTCCACAAGTGCATCACCTGGCAGGTAAAACCTGTCTGGATGATGCGGTGGCGCTGATGTCAACGGCTGTCGCGATGGTGGGCAACGATTCAGGACTTTTACATATCGCCTCGGCACTGAATCGCCCGGCTCTGGCCATTTATGGGCCGACCGATCCCGATCATGCGCCGCCATTTTCAGATATTGCGCATTCGTTTTCTCTGCGTCTCAAATGCGCCCCCTGCAAGCAGCGCGAATGCCCGTTGGGACATCATGATTGCATGCAAAAATTAAGTCCTGATCTGGTCTGGCCGCATTTACATTCGATTATGAAGGCGACCTCAGGTCGTGTTTAAGGGCTCGGGCGAGATGCAGCAAATTACGGATTTACTCGAACGTGCCGCTGGCAAGCCTTTGCCGGACTGGGACGTGTTACGTTCGTCGTATCAGTTACGTCAGTTCAGCAAAGGCGAAAATATCTTTGGCGCCGGAGAGTGGCAACCTTATGTTTATGTTGTCCGTTCCGGCATTGTGAAGCTGACTTATCTCAGTGAAGGCGGCCAGGAGTGGATAAAGTCGTTTATCGGCGAGGCGGACTTTTTTGCCTGCCCGAATGTGTTGCTGGCTGGTTTGCGTACGGATTACTTTGCGACTGCGGTTGAGCAATGCGAGATTGAGCAGGTCGATTATTCGGAAATCAATAAGCTGATCGCGCTGCATCCAGACTGGCAGCGGGCGGTACGTCAGTTACTGGAATGGCATATCGTGCGTAAAGAGCAGCGCGAGCGTGAACTTTTGACGATGGCACCGGAAGAGCGTTATCAGTCGTTTTTAAAAAACTATCCTGCGATTGCATCCCGCATACAGTTGCGCGATGTTGCCCATTATCTGGGGGTGACGCCGGAAGCATTGAGCCGCATCCGTAAGCGTATCCAAACCTGATCGGATGTTGCTGCATATACGGATTGCCGGCAATAGTATTTGTGTGGTACTGAAATCCCGCGCTGCCGTGGTTGTTTGAATTAAATTTAAGAGGAAGAGCGTTATGGCCGGAGGAAGTTTACTCGCACTGTTTGATGATATTGCGACGGTGCTGGATGATGTGGCGGCGATGACCAAAATCGCCGCAAAAAAGACTACCGGTGTACTGGGAGACGATCTTGCCCTGAATGCTGAGCAGGTCGCAGGGGTGCGCGCGAATCGTGAATTGCCGGTGGTCTGGGCGGTCGCGCTTGGCTCTATGAAAAATAAAGTGATACTGGTGCCACTAGCGCTATTGCTGAATGCGCTCGCCCCTTGGGCTGTGACACCTTTGTTAATGCTGGGTGGTGCGTATTTATGTTTTGAGGGATTTGAAAAGCTGGCGCATAAGTATCTGCACAGTGTAGAAGAAGTCAGCAGCGAACACGAACAGTTACTGGCGGCCGTCGCCCATGATGACGCAAGCATCATGGCGTTTGAAAAAGAAAAAATCAAAGGTGCTGTTCGCACGGATTTTGTTCTGAGTGCCGAAATCATCATCATTACTCTGGGAACCGTAGCGTCTGCTCCGTTTTCCTCGCAAGTGACCGTATTAGCCATGATTGCAGTGATCATGACGATCGGTGTTTATGGTCTGGTGGCCGCGATAGTGAAACTGGATGATGTCGGTTTATATCTGAAGCGCAGAAATGCAACTGGCATCGTGCGGAGTTTGCTGCAAGTGACTGGAAATGGCTTATTGGTATTTGCGCCACGTCTGATGAAATCTCTGACGGTGATCGGCACTATCGCCATGTTCATGGTTGGCGGCGGCATACTCACGCATGGCATTCATGTGATGCATGATCTGATACAGAATGTCGCGCAAGCAGGTGCAGATTTGCCGCTGGTGGGCGGTGCGATAGCAGCGGTTGTCCCTTCGGTACTTGATATGCTGTTTGGTATTGTTGCCGGTGCGCTCGTTTTGGTGGTTGTGAATGTAGCCGAAAAGCTCAGGCATCTATTCAGACGTAATGCCGCATAAGCAATGACGGCTGTACACGAATAATTGTGCTCGTTGATCGAAAAAAGAGGCAGGTTTTACCTGCCTCTTTTTTTTATCGGGAGTTATCTGACGGCGACTCCGTCGTTTTCAGGTTTCAAAAATATATTGTCCCGGTGCCGCTCCCAGATCCGCATTGTTGCGCGGCTGCAGGGCTTTGATTTGCGTTGCCGATGAATGTCTGGCCAGCCATTGCTGCCAGTAAGTCCACCACGAGCCTTGTTCTGTTTTAGCTTCCTTCAGCCAGACATCAGGATCTTCATAGCTGGCGCCATGTCCCTTGCTTGGCATAAACTGATAGCTGCGATGGGCATGACCCGGCTCTGAAACAATGCCCGCATTATGACCGCCCGAGGCAAGTACAAAGTCGATGCTGGTATCGGTCAGCACATGAATTTTGTAAACAGAGCGCCAAGGTGAAACATGGTCTTTCACTGTTCCCACGACAAACATCGGTATTTGTATGTCTTTCAGTGCGACAGCATGTTGGTGCACTTCGTAATGCCCCTTTGCCAGATCATTATGCAGGAACAGGTGTTTTAGGTATTCGCTGTGCATACGGTAGGGCATACGGGTTGTATCAGCATTCCATGACATCAGATCATTTGGCTTATTGCGCAGCCCTAACTGATAGTCGCGCATAATTTTTGACCAGATCAGATCGCGGGAATTCAACAACTGGAACGAACCAGCCATTTGTTTGCCATCGAGGTAGCCTTGTTTCCACATCAGGGCGTCCAGCATGGCTAACTGGCTTTCATCGATAAATAATCCGAGTTCGCCTGGTTCGCTGAAATCGGTCTGTGCCGCGAGCAAAGTAATGCTGCTGACCAAGTTGGCGAATGGCTTTTCGCCATGAATTTTTTGCCCGGCCATCGCGGCAGCACCGATTGCCAGCAAGGTGCCACCGAGACAGTAACCGACCGCGTGCAACGGCTTTTTGCAAATGCTGTGAACTTCTTTTAATGCCGCAAATAAACCGCTGTCGAGATAATCATCCATACCGAGATCGCGGTCTTCACGACCGGGGTTACGCCAGGAAATCATGAAGACGGTATGACCCTGCTCAACCAGGAAGCGCACCATGGAATTATGTGGTGACAGATCCAGAATGTAATATTTCATGATCCAGGAGGGAACAATGAAAATGGGTTCTGCATAAACCTTTGGCGTTTGCGGAGAATACTGAATCAGTTCAATCAGGTGGTTGCGGAACACGACTTTGCCCGGTGTGACGGCGACGTCCCGTCCCGGTTTGAATGGAGCTTGCTCCTCATCGTTTTCTTTATCTTCATTGGTCGGCAGTCTGACGCCAACGTCTTCCAACCAGTGCGTGAACCCGGACAGGATATTTTTACCGCCGCTCTGCTGCGTTGCTTCCAGAACTTCCGGATTAACCCAGGGAATATTCGAGGGTGAGCTCATATCCAATAGCTGTCTGGCCATGAAGTTGACGACGTCTTCATGATGCGCAGTGACGCCACGTATACCGGTCGTCGCGGTATTCCAAAAATCCTGTGTTTGCAGAAACGCTTTCGACATTGCGTTAAATGGCCACTGCGTCCAGCCGGTATGGGAAAAGCGTGTGTCCGATGTACTGGCCGGGACGCTGTACTTTATCGCCTCCGCCGTGCTAGTTGCCGGTGTTGCTGCGTTAGGACTGAGCGTTGCTGCACGCATAAATGCGGGCCATTCGGCTGCTTGCTTTTGCAGCAGTCCGACCAGTTCCATTTGCTTGCCCGGCGTGGTCGCCAGATGCATAGCCCAGTCAGCCCACGCCAGATTGACACTGGCAGGCGAAATCCCGCCTGTCAGTTTCGCGATGTGATTTTGCAGCGCCATATCCATAGGATTGACGGGGGCTTCTTCTCCGGTCAGATAACAAATCTGGTCGTGATGTTCCTTATTTGCGGGCAGGGATGTTATCGTATCCTGAAGGGGCTTATTTGTACTCATCTGACTTTCCTTTAGCGGTAGTTCCGATTGTCACAAACTTCAAAAGGGGGTGAATTGATGCGAATCAATTCGATTGTGCAACATTATCAATACACTGCGATGACTAATGTCTGGTGCTAATATGAAAAACTTTGTTTTCAATCTTCATCGACTGCCATTATGCACTTGCCCGCTAAAACAAGGCGGCGTGAAAAAAAACAGTCACCCTCGAAAAATCCTATGGTTACCCGTCAGTTTGTTTTGCCTGCATTTGTTGACTCTGAGTGGCACGGCATACGCCGCAGAATCGCTGGAGCAAGCATGGGATATCGCTCTCAAGCGTGATCATGTGCTGGCCTCCGCGCAATACAAAGAGCAGGCAGCACAACATCAGCTCAGCTCCGCGCAGGCGAATTACTTGCCTAAGCTCGCTGTCGAAGCTGGTTATTTAAGAACAGAATCGGAGCCTGCGGCCAAGATTAATATTCCTGCTTTGCCGATGCTGAAAGGCGCCAGTCTGCCATTTGCACAGGATTCTGCCTATTTTGGTGGTGTGACGGTCTCCGCACCGCTGTACACCAGCGGGAAAATTTCATCTGGGGTGGCTGCCGCGCGGGCGCAGGCAGATGCCAGCGAAGCCCGCACCAAGCTGACCCGTAGCGAGTTAAAACTGGCGATAGCGCAGTCGTATATTGCCGTGCTGCGGGCGGAACATGCGAACGAGGTTGCGAAAAGCCATATCAGCGCGGTGAGTAAGCATGTCAGCGACGTGCAGGAATTGTTCCAGCAAGGTTACGTGGCTAAACATGATTTACTGGCTTCTCAGGTTGCCCTTGCAAATGCGCAGCAACTCGGCTTGCAGGCAGCGAATGCGCTGGAACTGTCGCGTGCCGCGTACAACCGCTGGATGGGGCGCCCATACGATCAGACGGTGGAGTTGGTCGATATTGGTCTGGCAGGTCAGACGCCTGCTGAAAGTGATCTGAATACCTTATTACAGACCGCCAATACCCAGCGTAAAGAATTGCAGGAACTGACGATGCAAAGTTCGGCATTGCAAAATCAGGCTGCCAGTGTACGTGCCGGGCATTTGCCGCAAATCGGCGTCAGTGCAGGCTATAGCAAACTGGAAAATCGCTATCTGGCCGAAGATAAAGCATGGTGGGTTGGCGTTGTGATGAAATGGGAGTTGTTTGACGGCGGACTGATCCGGAATCAGGCATCACAACTCGCGGTCAACGCACAGGCAGTTCGCGAAGCTGAACTTGATGTCCGGGAGAAGATCGCCTTGCAGGTGCGCCAGTCCTGGTTGTCTCAGCAAGAGGCGAACGCCCGCATGCAGCTGGTTTCAAAAGCAGTCGAACAGGCCGATGAAACCTTACTGCTGGCGCGTGAACGTTATCGCTCCGGCCTTGCGCCGAACAGCGATGTGCTGGATGCAGAAACCCGTCGTTTGCAAGCTTACTCGAACCGGGATAATGCCTTGTACGACAGAGCCTTTGCGCGTCTGCAATTACAACATGCTGCCGGACA
This sequence comes from Undibacterium sp. FT79W, assembly GCF_014284215.1. Classification (NCBI taxonomy): domain Bacteria; kingdom Pseudomonadati; phylum Pseudomonadota; class Betaproteobacteria; order Burkholderiales; family Oxalobacteraceae; genus Undibacterium; species Undibacterium sp. FT79W. The sequence goes on from NZ_JACOGB010000006.1 coordinate 121,229, forward strand.
GCTTTGATATGACTACACATCAGTCACCGTTCACTCAGCACCTGATCGCGAGCAGTCGCCGTCCACATCAAGCGTACGCTGGCTTGTTTCTGCCTTGCGTCCCCCTTTATCAATGTGAGAATACAGATGGAAAAAAATCGTAAGTTTATCGGCCCTGCATTGTTGGGCGTTGCCGCCATCGTGATTGGCGTTGGATTTTTTTATTATCTTGCCAGCAGCCGGAAACTACCTGAAGGGCTGATCGCTGCCAGCGGCCGCATTGAAGGTGATCGTATCGTCGCTGCCGCAAAATATCCGGGCCGCATCAATAAAATATTCGCCAGAGAAGGTGACACCGTGGCGGCTGGTACGGTTGTCGCGCAACTGGAAGACACCAGTTTTCAGGCGAAAGCTGAGCAGGCCAGGCAGGCACTGAATGCGACCGATGCGCAATTGAAAGCAGCACAAGCGAATTTAGATATTGCACAACGGGAAGTGCCGATGGGCGTCAGTGTTGCTGATGCTGGCGTCAGTCAGGCACAGGCGACGCTCGCTAAGGCCAGCGCGGTTGAACAGCAGGCGCGGCGCGATGCACAAAGACACAAAGAATTGTTTGAGCGTGGTGTCATCGAACGTCACCGGTATGAGCAGGCTGATCTCGCATGGCAGGTTGCGCAATCGGATGTGAAAGCCTCACAGGAAGCAGTGAAACGCGCGCAACAAGGCTTATCTCAGGCAGGTTTGGGAAACGATAAAGTCAAAGCCAGACAACAGGAAGTTGAAGCCTTACGGGCGCAACGCGACAGAGCGGCCGCTGCAGTGGCGGAAGCCGATTCTGTGCTTGGCGATCTGGTGATCAAGTCGCCGGCAAGCGGTATCGTATTGACGCGTTTGCGGGAACCGGGCGAAGTGGTTTTGCCGGGTGGCGCAGTCGTTGAAATGGTGAATCTGGATCAGTTGCATTTAAAAGTCTATGTGCCAGAATCAAAAATCGGCCAGTTGCGTCTGGGCTTGCCAGTGCGTATCTACACGGACGCGCAACCAGATCAGTTTTATGAAGCAACCGTCAGTTATATTTCCTCACGTGCTGAATTCACCCCGAAAGAAGTGCAGACCACGGATGAGCGCGTGAAACTGGTGTATGCCGTCAAACTGGCGATTGCAAAAAATCCTGATCATAAGTTGATGCCAGGAATTCCAGCCGATGCTGTTATACGCTGGAAAGAGAATGTCACCTGGCAAAAACCACGTTGGAAATGAACTTGTCTGCGGCAATGAAACCTGATCAACAGTCAGACGCGGATAGCGTTGCTGCGCCGTCTGCATCGTCCGCACCGGTGGTGGATGCGCGCGAACTCACTAAACGGTATGGCGATACCGTTGCCATGGATGGCATCAGTCTGCAGGTACAGGCAGGCGAAATTTACGGTCTGATAGGGCCGGATGGTGCGGGTAAAAGCAGTTTACTCAAAGCCGTTGCCGGCGTGCTTGCCCATGACGGCGGTGACTTACGGGTATTCGGCTGTCTGATCAATTCCGAAAAATCCAGCGAGCAGATCAAAGACCGCATTGGTCTGATGCCGCAAGGGCTGGGACAGAATTTATATGGCGATTTATCGGTAGAAGAAAATATCGATTACTTTGGCGGCTTGCGTCTGCTGAGCCGTGAAGAACTGCGTACACGCAAGGAAGCATTGTTACGCAGCACCCGGCTTGAGCGTTTCCGTGACCGCCCGATGAAGAATCTTTCTGGTGGCATGAAACAAAAGCTGGGTCTGGTCTGCACACTGATACATGAACCTAAACTGGTTATTCTGGATGAACCAACGACAGGAGTTGATCCAGTATCCCGACGTGAATTCTGGAGCATACTCTCGCGCTTGCTGAAGGAAAAAGGAATTACCGCGCTGGTATCGACGGCATACATGGATGAGGCCAGCCGTTTTCATCGCGTTTCTTTGATGTATGCCGGAAAAATTCTGGCATCAGGTGAGCCAGAAAAGATCAGGATGCTTGCGCAAGGCTCGATCGTCAGCAGTGTCTGCGCTGATGCTTCGCAACAGGTGGCGGCGGTACATCGTCTGACGCAGACGTTCCCACAGTTGGAAGTGCTCGGGCAAGACATGCGGATTTTTGTCGACCAGCCAGATCCTGCGTCAGCAAAAGCTGAAGTGGAGTCTTGCCTGCAAGGCATACCGCAGCAGCGGGTAGAGGTGCTGGAACCTGAGTTGGAAGACGTTTTCATCGCTTTGCTGAGGAAAAAAGATCTGGCCGGGAAAGACGAAAAAAACACTACTGCACAACCCGCAGCGCAACGACATCCAGACAATGGCCTGGCAATTGAAGCAGTGAATCTGAGTCGGACTTTTGGTGAATTTAAAGCCGTTGATCAGGTCAGCTTTCAGGTACCGCAAGGCGAGATATTTGGTTTGCTGGGCGCGAATGGTGCAGGGAAAAGCACCGTCATTAAAATGCTGACGGGAATACTGAGTCAGACCGATGGCAAAGGACGGGTTGCCGGTGCAGACATGCGCACGGCAGGACGCCAGATACGTGAGCGCATTGGCTATATGTCGCAGGCATTCTCGCTGTATCTGGATTTATCAGTACTCGAAAACATTCGCTTATATGCCGGTATTTATGGCCTGACCCGGCAACAAACAGCAGCGCGCATGGATTGGATACTCGACATGGCTGGTTTGCGCCCGTTTGGTAAAGCACTGGCCGCCAGTTTGCCCATGGGCTTGCGGCAACGGCTGGCGCTGGGATGCGCGCTGATACACCGGCCACAAGTATTGTTTCTGGATGAACCAACCTCGGGCGTTGATCCTATGGGACGACGCGCATTCTGGGATGTGCTGTTCCGCCTCTCGCGGGAAGAGAACGTGACGATACTGGTGACCACGCATTACATGTCGGAAGCCGAACATTGTGATCACCTGGCGTTGATGTATGCCGGGCGTATCGTTGCCGATGCCTCACCCGATCAGTTAAAAGCCGATGTAGAAAAAGAGGCTGGTAAACTCTATGAAATTCAGACCGGTGATGCGCAGGCGGCTTTGGATCGTTTGCAGGCCGCGGGTTATTCAAGTGCTGCGTTGTTTGGTTCGCGAGTCCATGTGCTGATGCCTGACGATGAACAGGCGTTGCGTCAGATGGCGGATGTGATTGCGGATACAGGAGTGCTGAAAGTGTCACCGAAACGCCTGGCGATGGAAGACGTGTTCGTGCATATCGTGACTCGTCTTGAAGCGGAAGATGCGAAAGCCAGAGGAGAAAAAATATGAATCTGCGCCGTATCCGGGTGGTTGCATTTAAAGAGTGGCGCGAAATCGTTCGTGACCGGCTGTTTTTTGCATTAGCTTTTTTTGTACCGTCTCTGCTGATGCTCTTGTTCGGTTATGGCTTGTCGCTAGATGTGGAAAATATTCCACTGGCGATAGTCGATTACGATCAGTCTGTCACTTCGCGAGACTATGCACATCGCTTTACAGATTCCCGTTATTTCTCATTTCAAGGTTATGCCAGACATGAGAAAGAGGTGGAAAAACTCGTCATCGATAATACCTTGCGGGCGGTGATCGTGATTCCACCGCAGTTCGGACAAAATCTGAAAGCGGGGCGCTCTGCGGAAGTGCAGACCTGGATCGACGGTACGTTTCCGTTCCGCGCTTTGACCACCAAAGGCTATGTGACGGCAATCAACGCGGCGATCAATGTGGAAAACTTATCCGCACATTTTTCTGCAATGACCGGTATCAGTCAGGAAAAAATACGCAGCAGTTTGCAACCGGTCAAACTGGAAACACGTTACCTCTACAATCAGGAAGTCAAAAGCATCTGGTCGGTTGCACCGAAATTAATCATGGTGATTCTGATGCTATCACCGCCATTTCTGACTGCGCTGGGGGTGGTCAGGGAAAAAGAGTCCGGAGCCATCTATAACGTCTATTCCTCCACCTTATCGCGTGGCGAATATCTGATCGGCAAATTGTTGCCGTATGTAGGTATTTCTATCGTCAATGCCTGTGCACTGAGCGGATTTGCGCTGCTGTTATTTGGCGCGCCATTTAAAGGCGACCCCTTGTTCTTCCTTATCTCCACGATACTGTATGTGATCTGCACGACGGGTATTGGTTTGTTGGTATCGGTGATGGTGAATACGCAGGTGGCGGCGATGGTGGGGACTGCTATCGTGACCGTGGTACCAGCGGTACTGTACTCGGGAATGATTATTCCGATTCCATCGTTATCGGCCATTGCCGCGGTGATTGCACATCTTTTACCCGGTATGTATTACGCTGAAATCACGATAGGCAGTTTTCTGAAAGGCGTTGGTTTTGCCGCTTTGTGGATGGATTTACTGATACTGACTCTCTATGCAGCAGCCTTATTTACCGCCGGATTTCTGGCGTTTCACAAACGTCCGGATAATTGAGCGATGAGGAAACTGACATGATATTTCTGTTTGACCGGGTCTGGTGGAGTCGTTTGCAGGCGATGATCTGGAAAGAGTTATTGCAACTCTTACGTGATCCTGTATTGCTGGTGTTTGTGCTGTATGCATTCTCGGCGGATATTTATAACGCGGCTTCCGGCGTCTCGTTTCAGTTGAATAATGCGGCATTGGTGTTGTTTGATCTTGATCGCAGCGCTGCATCACGCGAACTCGCCGGACGCTTTATGCCCCCTGAGTTTCGCTGGGCAGGTGCGATCGATCATGCAAAGCAAGGGCAGCAGTTGCTTGACGATGGCAAAGCGATGGCAGTGCTGGATATTCCTCCGGGCTTCGGTGCGGCTTTGACGCGCGGCGATAACACCTCTGTGCAATTGCAGATTGATGCGTCGAATTCTGTGCTGGGTTTTTTAGCTGCCGTTGACGCGACCCAGATTGTGGCTCGCTATGGGCTGGAACAGGCGGCAGGCAATCTCGGTTTTAGTTCTGATTTATCTGCGCTGGATGCCCCGGTTATCAACAATAACAGCCGGGTCTGGTTTAATCCGAATCAGAACGACGCCTGGTTCATGGGTATTTCAGAATTGCTCAACGTGGTGACCTTATTTTCTATGTTGCTGCCGGCAGCGGCGATGGTCAGGGAGAAAGAACGCGGTACGATAGAGCAATTGCTTGTCTCACCGTTGTCACCTTTGCAGATTATGATTCCTAAAATTGTGGCGATGGTGGCGGTGCTACTGGGAGGAACAGCATTGGGTTTGTTTGGCATCTTAGTCCCGATCTTTTCTATTCCGGTCAGCGGTAGCCTGCTGTTATTTTTTGCGTTAACTACCTTGTACGTGAGTACACTGGCTGGCATCGGTATCTGGATTGCAACGTTGACGAACAATATGGCGCAGGCCGGTATGATGGTGATCCTGATACTGGCACCGATGATGTTTTTATCCGGTGCCTGGACGCCGCCCGAAGCGATGCCAACGCTGATGCGCTGGGGAATGTATGTGTCGCCACTGTATTACTACATCAATGCCAGTTATGGCATTTTGATGAAAGGTGCAGGCATCAGCATATTGTGGCCTCTATTCGCAGGCATTCTTGTTATCGGTTGTATCGTCAGCGGCGCGACCATATTACGTTTCAAAAAACAGTTTGGTTAGAACTCATTTCATCAATCGGGGTGAGTTGAGTTCTGAATTGAATCGCAGATTGAAAACTTGTGAATAAGAACAGGAATTAAGATGATAAATACAGGCGGCAGTTTTTCACTGGCAGGAAAGCGGGGCTTGATTATCGGCCTCGCCAACGAGCACAGCATTGCTTATGGCTGCGCGGCGGTGTTAAAAAAAATGGGCGCCTCGCTGGTTGTTTCCTGTGTCAATGAGAAAGCGCAGACTTATGTTGCGCCTCTGGCGGCAGAGCTTGAAGCGCCCCTGATTGTCTGTAATGTTGAACAGGACGATGCGCTCGAATTTCTGGTGAGTGCCAGCGTCAGCCATCTCGGACAGATCGATTTTCTTATTCATTCCATTGCCTGGGCACCGAAAGAAGATTTACAGGGCAGGGTGATAGATAGTTCTGCTGCCGGGTTTTTGCAGGCTATGAATATTTCCTGTCACTCTTTCGCCCGCTTGGCGCGTTTATGCGAACCGCATTTAAGCCAGAGTGCAAGCCTGATCACAATGAGTTATCTGGGCGCAGATGAAGCCGTCGCGCACTACGGGTTGATGGGGCCGGTCAAAGCAGCACTGGAATCTCTGGTGCGATATCTGGCGATGGAAATGGGGCAGAACGGCCATCGTGTCCATGCGATGTCGCCAGGCCCGGTACCAACCCGTGCTGCATCAGGATTACAGGATTTTGACGCGCTGATGTCCAAAGCCGTGGCACGTTCCCCGTTGCGGCGTTTGGTGAGTCTGGATGAAATCGGGCAGCTTGCCGCATTTCTCGTCAGTGACGCCTCTTCCGGAATGACTGGGCAGACTTTATATGTCGATGCTGGTTATCATATTGTGAATTAATCATTTCTTGCATCCTTCTGTTTTTTCCGTTCCCACGTTTTATCTCTTTCTGGAATACCACTATGAATGACCGCATGAATAGCGATACCAATGTGCCTGACATGATAGTCAATGTGATCTATGACGAATTGCAGATCGGTCAGACTGCCAGTGATATCAAGACTTTGAGTAATGAAGACATACAGGCATTTGCAGCGATTTCTGGCGATGTAAATCCTGCGCATCTCGATCCGGAGTATGCCGGCAAAACTTTATTTCACGGAGTGATTGCACATGGTATGTGGGGCGGGGCGCTGATTTCCAGTGTGCTCGGCACGCAGTTGCCGGGACCCGGTACGATATATCTCGAGCAGGATCTGCATTTTGTAAAACCTGTGCGCATCGGCGATACGCTGACGACGACGGTGACGGTAGCCGCAAAAGATGATGAAAAAAAACGCGTTACGCTGAGTTGTGAAATCGTGAATCAGCACGGTGCGCGAGTGGTGTTCGGGAACGCGCTAGTGATTGCACCTGTTGAGCGGGTCAGTCGCCCGCGTGCGCATTTGCCTACTGTCACCATGTTCGATCTGGGTGCCCGTCAGCAAAAATTATTGGATAGTGTACGCAGTCTGGCCGCAGTACGTTGCGCGGTGGTTCATCCGTGTGATGCTGATTCTCTGGCTGGCGCACTGGATGCGGCGAAACAAGGACTGATCGTGCCTGTGCTGGTGGCACCGTTGGCCAAACTGAATGAAGTAGCACAACTCGCGCAACTGGATATTTCTGGCATCGAAGTGATTGATGTGCCACATAGCCATGCGGCGGCAGAAAAAGCGGTTGCGATGGCAGCTGCGGGTGAGGTGGAAGCCTTAATGAAAGGCAGCCTGCATACCGATGAATTGATGGGTGCTGTCGTCCATTGCCCTGCATTGCGTACCAAGCGCCGACTTTCTCATGTTTTTCACCTTGATGTTCCCATGTATCACAAGGTGTTGTTACTAACCGATGCTGCCTTGAATATTGCACCTGATCTGCTGGAAAAGGCCGATATTCTGCAAAACGTGATTCATCTCGCGCATGCACTGGGAACGGCTGAACCTAAAGTGGCGATCTTATCGGCAGTCGAAACAGTGAATCCGAAAATCGCTTCGACGCTCGACGCGGCAGCCTTGTGCAAAATGGTGGATCGCCGGCAGATTACCGGTGCGATTGTTGATGGGCCACTGGCATTTGATAATGCGATTTCTGCAGAGGCGGCGAGGATCAAAGGTATTACGTCTGTGGTCGCTGGTCACGCAGATATTCTGATGGTTCCTGATCTTGAATCCGGGAACATGCTGGCGAAACAGTTTGAATATCTTGCCGGTGCATCGACGTGTGGCGTGGTACTCGGTGCGCGGGTGCCGATTGCTCTGACCAGTCGTGCCGATGGGCCAGCGGCGCGGGTTGCTTCTGCAGCGCTGGTCAAATTATTGGCGCATGAATACAGAAAAAATACGCCATGAAAATGAGTGCGATTTTATCGGTGAATTCTGGTTCATCAACCATTAAGTTTGCGCTTTACCCTCTGCATGATCGCCAGGTAGACGCCGCCAGTATGTCCGGCATCGTGGAAGGGCTGGAACCTGGTGGACAGCCTTGCATACGTCTGGACGCCGGTGACATCAGGCAGCAGTTTGTTCTGGAAGATCTGGAACTCGATGCGAATGGTGACTCGTTTGCTGCCGTACTCAAAGCCTTGCGGAAATTAATCGGCCAGCATAGTGCAGGCATACGTATTGCCGGAGTTGCACACCGGATAGTGCATGGCGGTGCGCGCTATGCCGAGTCAGTGTTGATCGATGATGACACCATGACTTATCTGCGGACGCTGAATACGCTTGCTCCGCTGCATCAACCGCACAATCTGGATGGTGTGCTGGCTTTTCAGAAAGCCTATCCCGAAGTGCCGCAGATTGCCTGTTTTGATACGGGTTTTCATGCACAGATGCCTGTGACTGAACGTACGATAGCTTTGCCACAAAGCTTACGTGAAGAGGGCATTTGCCGTTACGGTTTTCACGGGCTGTCTTACCGTTATGTGGCTGGTCGTCTACGGCAGAATTCAGACAAAGCTGACCAACGCGTATTGATGGCGCATCTGGGTAATGGTGCCAGTGTTTGCGCGATGAAAGAGGGACGTAGTGTCGCGACGACGATGGGCTTTTCTGCATTAGACGGACTGATGATGGGAACCCGTTGTGGCGCACTTGATCCCGGTGTCATCCTGCATTTATTGCAGGCAGGATGGAATGCGAAACAACTGGAAAAAACCCTGTACAAGGAATCCGGGCTGTTAGGCGTTTCTGGTATTTCGGCAGATATGCGAACCTTGCGCAGCAGCGGGCAAGCGCAGGCACAAGCTGCAATCGACTTATTTACGTATCGCGTCATCCGTGAAGCTGGCGCATTAACCGCATGCCTGAACGGCGTCGATGTATTTGCGTTTACCGGAGGTATCGGTGAGCACGATGCGATCTTACGAGAACAGGTCGGTGCAGGGCTGGAATATCTTGGTGTCAGGATAGATCGGGATAAAAATATTGCTGCGCGAGGCGATGAAATCTGCGCAATTCATGCGAGTGATAGTCGGGTTGAAATTTGGGTTGTTCCTACGGATGAAGGGCGCATTGCCGCTATGGATGCTTTTGATTTGCTATTTCCGGGCTAAACGCACTTTCAAAGATAAGCCCGCTGGTGGCATGAATAAATAACGTAAGCCGTGCAATCCTGCATTTTTTGACAGCTGATACACGGCCACCGGTATCAGTAATCCTGCCAGGCTGCCGATGATTAAATGTGGGGCGGCGCTTTGTATATGCAGTAATTTGCTCAACACTATCCTGACGCCGCTGCCGGTCAGGATATGCATCAGATAAATCGGCATAGAGCAGTATCCCAGCATCGCCAGCCATGTCGTCCACTGTTGATTCCATTGCGCCAGCAACACTGCTGCGCTGCAGATCAATGCAATTCCTGCGATTGCCAACGCCAGATTCAGCACAGACTTATCGGTATAGACCAGATGCAGTTGGGCATGGAATAAATATTCCAGTCCGGTGAAAATTGCGACAGCGCATAGTGTTGCTGTGAGTGCCTGCGTTTTCAGTACGTCTTTCCAGCGCAAGGCACTCATTCCCAATACAAAGAAAATCAGATAGCTGCCAATAAAATCCAGAGGAAAAGGTAGTTGCACAAACATCTGTAAAAACCAGGCGGCGAGCGCTGCCAGAGGTAATGCCCATTCGGGTAAAGACTGACGTTCGCGATACAGCATTGCCATCATAACGAAAATGGCAAATAACACATACAGAAACCAGAACTGCGCCCGTGGCTGCCAGAACAGTGATAACACTTCGCCAGTCGTTGTCGAAGAAGTGGTATATCCGGATAAAAAAACCTCGATAAAACCCTGTAGCAATGACCAGAGAATATAGGGGTACAGCACGCTGTCAACTTTGTCGGTGATTAATCCGGTGCGACCATATTTTTGCAAGGATGGTAAAAAAAACAGTCCCGACAAAAAGAAGAACAAAGGCATGTGAAAGCTGTAAATGACACTGTCAACCAGCTTGAACAGTTCCGCATCGACCTTGATGCCAGCATTGAATGCACCGCGACTCACGTGACCGTACACCACTAACAGTATGCCCAGGCCTTTGGCGTAATCAACCCAGTGATCGCGGTTTTGCATGAAATAAAATAAGCAGAAAAATTACATCAGGATGATGTCGTATTGTTCCTGATGAAACACGTTTTCAACCTGCAGTGAAATCGGTTTTCCAATGAAGTCACCGAGCATGGCCAGATGTTGTGATTCTTCTTCCAGGAACATATCGACCACGACCTGCGACGCCATGATGCGGAATTCACGCGGATTAAATTGTTTCGCTTCACGTAATAATTCACGCAAAATTTCGTAGCAAATAGTGCGGGCAGTTTTTACCTGACCTTTACCATTGCAGGCAGGGCAGGTTTCACACAATACATGTGCCAGCGATTCACGGGTGCGTTTGCGCGTGACTTCAACCAACCCCAGTGCGGAAAAACCAGACACAGACAGTTTGGTGCGGTCACGTGACAATGCCTTGTTCAACTCAGACAGCACGGCAGCTTTGTGTTCTTCATTCTCCATATCAATGATATCGAGAATAATGATGCCACCCAGATTACGCAATCTCAGTTGTCTGGCGATTGCGTGCGCTGCTTCTAGGTTAGTTTTGAAGATCGTGTCGTCAAAATTGCGACCAGCGACAAAGCTTCCGGTGTTCACATCAATCGTCGTCATCGCTTCAGTCTGATCGACAATCAGATAGCCGCCAGATTTCAGATCAACACGGCGGCCTAAGGCGCGTTCAATCTCTTCTTCCACGCCATACAAATCAAACAGCGGACGTTCGCCCGTATAGTGTTGCAGCTTGGGTAATACGGAAGGCATATAATGCCTGCCGAATTCTTGCAGCATCAGATAATTCTCGCGCGAATCGACTTGAATATTTTCTGTTTCTTCATTGACGAAATCGCGTAAGACTCTTTGTGCCAGATTCAGATCCTGATACAGCAAGGTCGTTGGCGGCTTGGTTTTGCCAAGCTGGGTGATCGTAGACCAGGTGCGGCGCAGGTAATCGACGTCAGCTTTCAAATCTTCATCAGATGCATCTTCCGCCATCGTCCTGACAATGAATCCGCCTTTTTCATCTGCCTGTTGCAGACTCTGTACTTTGCTGCGCAATGCTTCGCGCTCTGCTTCATTTTCAATTTTCTGAGAGATGCCGATATGGGTGTCCTGCGGCAGAAACACCAGCATGCGTCCGGCAATCGAGATCTGGGTGGACAGGCGTGCACCTTTCGTTCCTATCGGGTCTTTAATGACCTGAACGATGATGGCCTGGCCGTCAAACAGCAGCTTTTCTATCGGCGTCAGTGGTGCATTCGAACTACCCTCCTGAGGGCGTGCATCCCAGATATCGGCAACGTGTAAAAAAGCCGCCCGCTCAAGCCCAATATCAATGAAAGCCGACTGCATGCCAGGTAAGACGCGCACGACTTTGCCGAGATAAATATTGCCGACAAGGCCGCGGGATAGGGTTCTTTCTATGTGCAATTCTTGCACTGCTCCCTGAAAAATCAGAGCAACGCGGGTTTCTTGTGGCGTAATATTAATGAGGAGATTTTCGCTCATGAAGTTCAGAAATTAAGGGATAAAAATTCCAGACTGACGTAACACCTGACAAGTCTCAAATAACGGTAATCCCATGATGCCAGAATAACTGCCATTGATGTGGGAAATAAAACGTGCTGCAGCACCTTGTATACCGTAGCCACCAGCTTTATCGTAGGGTTCTGGCGTGTCACAATAATCCTGAATTTGCTGTGCAGTTAATGCCGCAAAACTGACTTTTGATACTTGTGTTGCCGCGAGAAGACCATGTTCGTGTTGTACCGCGATACTGGTCAACACTTCGTGGGTGTTTCCTGCCAGCAGCGTGAGCATCGATACCGCTTCGTCGCGGCTGGCCGGTTTTCCAAGTATTTTCTGATCAATCACAACGGTGGTATCTGCTGCCAGCACGGGACGCACCGGCAGTTTGCGCATGTGCATCACTTTCCATGCCATTTCAGCTTTTTCTTTGGTCACACGGCTGACGTAGTCGTGCGGTAACTCTCCGGGGAATACAATTTCTGTCACGTCCGGACCACGCGGCGGTATATCTCGGAGCAGGAGTAATTCATATTCGATGCCGACCTGGGTGAGTAACTCGCGGCGGCGCGGACTTTTTGATGCGAGGTAGATTTTATTTTCACGTTGCATTTTTATGCTTTATCTTACTCAATTTATACGCGGTGATAAGGGTGATTTTGTGTGATGGACCAGGCGCGATACAGCTGTTCTGCCAACACGACCCTGACCATGCCATGTGGCAACGTCAGACTGGAAATTCTGATCAGCGTGTCCGCTTTTGCTTTGAATTCTGCATCCAGACCATCTGCACCACCGATGACAAAAACCACATCCCGCCCATCCTGTTGCCATAGGCTCAGATTCTGAGAAAGGGCGACGCTGGTCCAGTCTTTACCGCGTTCATCTAATGCGATGATGCGCGCATTCTTGGGAATGACGGCTTCGATTTTTGTGCGCTCGAGTGCCATGACCGTTTCCGCCGTTTTGCTGCCAGAACGTTCAACGGGCTTGATTTCTTTCAAGTGTATCCGGCATTCAGGTGGCATCCGTTTAGTGTATTCCTGAAAGGCCGTTTCTATCCAGTCTGGCATTTTATGACCAACTGCGGCGATGATGAGTTGCATAATATTTTTTAAAAACTGAAATGAGCTAAAGGTCTGGCGCAAACAAATGGCTGCGCAAGGCAGCCATTTGGTAATTCAGAACAGCGCAGATTACTCGGCTGTTTTTTTACGGGCAGGACGTTTGGCCGCAGCTTCTTTTGCTGATGCCACTGCTGTTTTTGTTGCGGCGACTTTAATACGGCCACCAGTCGGAACTTTTGGTGCTTTCACTGTGCTGCCATCGGCTGCTTTGCGGGTTGCTGGTTTGCGTGCAGGTTTCGCTTCACCATCCACTGTTTTCGCTACGCGTGGTTTGCGCGCTGGTTTTTTCTCATCGTCGATCGTGGTCTGAATCGCCATCATGTCGTGCGTTACTTCCAGAGGCGCTGCTTTACCTGCTGTTTTGCGTGTACGTTTTGGTTTTTCTGCATCGACAGTAGTGCTTGCCGGTGCTACCGCTTTTGTTGTACGTTTTGCTGCGCCGAGTTTGACAGGTTTGTCGCCCCAGATTTCTTCCAGACGATAGTAAGCGCGGATCGCTGGTTGCATGATGTGCACAACCATATCGCCCAGATCGACCAGTACCCATTCACCAGTGGTTTCACCTTCGACGCTGATGACCGTGCCGCCATTTTCTTTGACCTTATCGCGGACGGATGCGGCCAATGCCTTGGTCTGACGATTCGACGTTCCTGATGCAACCAGAACACGGTCAAACAGACTGGTCAGGTGCATGGTGTCAAACAATTGTATGTCTTGTGCTTTCACATCTTCGAGAGCATCAATGACCAGTGTTTGTAATTTTTTAATATCCATTATTTTGATAAATTGAATGTTGTTGTATGTAGTCTAGCACCTTGTGAGTGACTAGCAATCTGATTGTCGGGTTATGCTGTTTTAATTCTTTACGCAGTTGGGTCGCGGATACATCAATGGCCAGACTTGAGTCCAGATAAGTTCCTCCGGCAGCACTGGCACGCATTTCTTCTGGGCTTATCATTCTTTCCTGCCACTCTTTTGTCACTTCAGGGCAGGCGAGGCTGATATCGAATCCGGGCCGACTTGCGGCACATAAATGCGCGACGCCGAATAAGTCTTTCCACTGATGCCATGTGTGCAGATTCAGCAATTGATCTGCTCCCATGGCAAAACAGATAGAGGCTTGCGCCCCCAGTTCTGTTCGCAGTTCGCGCAGCGTTTCTATGGTGTAACTGGCGACATGGGCTTCCGCGCGTCGTATTTCCTGCTCATCAATGATCAGCTTGCAGTCTGACCATTCGTCAAAAGCCAGCTTCAGCATACTGACTCTTTGCTCTGATGTAGCCGTCAGAGCGGATTTTTGCCACGGTTGTCCGGCCGGGATAATGCGTAATTCATCCGGTTTAAGTACATCGCACAGATGCTTTGCCAGCGCGATATGAGCAGTATGGACTGGATCAAAACTACCACCCAGAACCAAGGCGCAATAAGGATTTTTACTGCTTAAACCCATTCCCTGTGCACCAGAAAATAATTTGTTAATTGAGCCTCTGCACTGTCAGTTTCTGGAGCCCAGTTGTAGCGCCATTTTACGACAGGGGGCATAGACATCAGAATGGATTCCGTCCGCCCTCCTGATTGCAGACCAAAATGTGTGCCACGATCAAACACGAGATTAAACTCCACATAGCGCCCACGACGATATGCTTGGAAATCCCGCTCCCGCTCACTGTAGGAGAGTTCTTTGCGTTTTTCAAGAATTGGCAGGTAGGCAGGAATGAAAGCGTCACCGACTGCTCTGGTCATCGCAAAACTCTGCGCAAAATCTAATTCGTTGAAATCATCGTAAAAAATGCCGCCGACACCGCGCGCTTCCTTGCGGTGTTTTAAATAGAAATACTCATCACACCATTTTTTGAAGCGCGGATGCAAATCACTGCCAAACGGGCTCAGTGCGTCTTTGCAGGTTTGATGAAAATGGCGCGCATCCTCTTCGAAACCGTAATACGGTGTCAAATCCATGCCGCCGCCAAACCACCAGACGGCTTCTTTACCTTCCGCATGGGTGGTGAAAAAACGTACATTCATGTGTACAGTTGGCGCATAGGGATTGCGTGGATGTAATACGAGTGAGACACCCATTGCTTCCCATTTTCTGCCAGCCAGTTCCGGGCGGCTGGCTGCTGCTGACGGCGGTAAATTGTTGCCCATGACATGGGAAAAATTTACCCCACCCCGTTCAAAGACAAGGCCTTCCTCGATCACGCGGGAAATGCCGCCACCACCATCGGGGCGTTCCCAACTGTCGCTGATAAACTGATGGCCATCGGTAGCCTCAAGCGCGGCAACAATATTTGCTTGCAACGAAAGTAAATAATTTTTAACGGCTTGTATATCGGTCATTATATGTTGAACAGGGTGGTCTTCAAAAAGCAAGACGGGTTGGACATAGTCCAACCCATTCGTTGTTGCGCTGGGAATACTCCCCGGGAGCATTGTCAGTGCTTGCGGTTCAGTGCGCGCCAGCCGATATCGCGACGGTATTGAGCACCGTCAAAATGAATTTTTTCAACAACATCGTAGGCATGTTTTTGCGCAAGTTTGACTGTGTCGCCAAGGCCGACCACGCACAAAACCCTGCCGCCATTGGTACTGAGTACCTTGTCGTTCAGCACGGTGCCAGCATGAAATGTAACACTGTCAGGCGTTTCTGTTGGAATACCCGTAATTTTGTCACCTTTACGTGGTGCATCGGGGTAACCGGCCGCGGCCATCACGACACCCATCGCTGTGCGTCTGTCCCACTCAAGTTCTACGGTGTCCAGCGTGCCGTTGACAGCATGTTCCATCACACTGACCAGATCGGTTTTCAAGCGCGCCATGATAGGCTGAGTTTCAGGGTCACCCATGCGGCAATTAAATTCCAGTGTCTTCGGTGTGCCGTGCTCATCAATCATCAACCCAGCGTACAGAAAGCCGGTGAATACGATGCCGTCTTTTGCCATGCCCTGTACTGTCGGCACAATGATCTCGCGCATCACGCGGGCATGTAACTGTGGAGTGACAATCGGTGCTGGAGAGTATGCACCCATACCGCCGGTATTCGGGCCTTCATCGTTATCCAGTAAGCGTTTATGATCCTGGCTGGTTGCCAACGGCAAAATATTTTTACCGTCCACCATGACGATGAAACTGGCTTCTTCACCGGCTAAAAATTCTTCAATGACAACGCGTGCGCCTGCGTCACCGAGCTTGTTGTCGGACAGCATCATGTCAACGGCCGCATGTGCTTCATCCAGACTCATCGCCACCACAACACCTTTTCCCGCAGCGAGACCATCCGCCTTAATGACGATAGGAGCGCCTTTGGTAGAGATGTAATCGTGCGCTGCCTGAACGTCAGAGAACGTCTGATATTCGGCGGTTGGAATCTGATGACGATGCATAAATGCTTTGGCAAAGTCCTTGGAACTTTCCAGTTGCGCAGCTTCTTTCGATGGACCAAAAATCTTCAGACCACGGTCGCGGAAAATATTGACGATGCCTGCTGCCAGCGGAACTTCCGGGCCAACGACGGTCAGTTCAATCTGCTCTTGCTGAACAAAATCAGCAAGTGCGGAGGGATCAGTGATGTCGATATTTTTGAGACGAATGTCCGTTGCAGTTCCACCGTTACCAGGGGCAACGAAAATTGTCTGTACCCGCTCAGATTGAGCAAGTTTCCAGGCAAGAGCGTGTTCGCGGCCACCAGAGCCGACAACCAGAATTTTCATATTATTCTTCTACGATGGCGTTGGTATAAACTTCTTGTACGTCGTCCAGATTTTCAAGTGCATCCAGCAGTTTCTGCATTTTGGCCGCATCTTCACCGGTAAAGACTGTTTCTGTCGCAGGTTTCATCGTGACTTCGGCAACTTCCGGTTTGAAACCAGCAGCTTCGAGTGCTGCGCGTATATCTGACAGATCAAATGGCGCGCATAATACTTCGATACCACCTTCTTCATCGGTAACCACATCATCTGCACCTGCCTCAAGCGCGGCTTCCATCAACGCATCTTCGTTTGTCCCCGGCGCAAATAACATCTGGCCGCAGTGTTTAAACATGAAAGCAACAGAACCTTCCGTGCCCATGTTACCGCCGTATTTATTGAACGCATGACGTACCTCGGCAACTGTGCGGACGCGGTTGTCGGTCATACAGTCAACGATCAGTGCTGCACCACCAATGCCGTAGCCTTCGTAACGAACTTCTTCATAGTTTGCGCCTTCCAGAGTCCCAGCACCGCGTTGTATCGCGCGCGTGACGTTTTCTTTCGGCATATTGGCATCTGCAGCTTTATCAACGGCAAGGCGCAGACGTGGGTTGGAATCGACGTCTTCTCCGCCCATACGCGCTGCCACGGTAATTTCTTTAATCAGACGCGTCCAGACTTTGCCGCGTTTTGCATCGGTAGCCGCTTTTTTATGCTTGATATTGGCCCATTTACTATGTCCTGCCATGGTCGCTCTTTCCTGAATTAGCAATTGCTGAGCCATCTGGTCAGCGGTTTTGCCTAGCTTAGTTTGATATTGAAGACGCGCATTTTATCATACTGGCATGGTGGAAAATGGCGAAATCAACAGTCCGATAGGCTTATAGACACACTAATCATCCGTCTGAATAATCCTTCAAAGCAGCCCCGTTATGGCAAGAAGTGGTGACGTTGAACCTTGTGTACGCACTGCCTTGTTGGCCTGAGGTTTTTCGCCCGTTGTTGTGTTGTCGCGGTTTCCGGATATGTCTTCCGCATGCGATGCATGACCTCGCTTTTTCGCCATTTTGCTGACGCGTTTGCAAAAAAATGATGCCACCCGCGCATTGCGTTTTGGGTCGGATGTTGCAAGTTGCCTACAAAAAACGTGTACTAATTATTTGCGATTGCGGCTATTCCAGTCTGTTCTGCAGTAAATGAGGTGTTCTCATTTCTCAGTTTTCCTCTTATTTCGTCAGATGGCCTTACAATTCCGGTATGCATTCACAACAACCGAACTCTCATACGCGGCAGCATTATCTTGGTGGACTCGCCATAGCCATTGCCGGCGCCATTCTGTTTTCAACCAAAGCCATCGTTGCCAAGCTCATATACCGGTATCAGGTTGACGCAGTCACTCTGATTACTTTTCGCATGGCTTTCTCGTTGCCGATTTTTGCGGCGATCGCCGTCTGGCAAATGAGGAATTCGTCACCTTTGTCTGTTTCAGACCGGTGGCGCTTGGTTGGGTTGGGATTGGTTGGCTATTACCTTTCCTCATTTTTAGATTTTCTGGGCTTGCAGTACATCACTGCCGGGTTGGAGCGTTTGATACTGTTTCTCACCCCTTCATTTGTTCTGCTGATGTCGGCGGTATGGTATCGACGGAAAGTCTCGATGCTGGAATGGGCGGCTTTGGTTGTCAGTTATTTTGGTATCGTCCTGGTGTTTTTACACGATCTTGAGTTTGGTGGAAAAGACGTCTTGCTGGGCTCGGCGATGGTACTGGGAGCAGCCGTTTCTTATGCTGTTTATCTGATTCAGTCCGGGCAAATGGTGCGTCAACTGGGTTCTTTGCGGCTGGTTTCTTATGCGATGTGCGTATCCAGCGTTGCCTGCATAGGCCAGTTCTTTGCGTTGCGTCCAGCTTCCATGTTACTGCAGCCAGCTCCGGTTTACTTTTTATCGGTCATTAATGCGATATTTTGTACGGTATTGCCCGTATTTCTGACCATGATTGCAGTGCAGCGTATAGGTGCGGCGACTGCCTCACAAGCGGGGATGATAGGTCCGGTCTCCACCTTGTTCCTGGGCGCTTTTTTTCTCGCTGAGCCGATTACCGGCTGGCAGATAGCTGGTACGGTGTTAGTGATGGGCGGGATGTATTTGTTAACCAGAAAAAAAATGTAGGAGCAAATATGGTCAAAGCAATCAGGATGCGCAGTGTAGGTGGTCCCGAAGTAATGGAATACGTGGATGTTGAGTTAGGTAAGCCGGGGCCGGGCGAAGTGCTTATCCGGCATAAGGCATGTGGCCTCAACTATATCGATGTTTATTTTCGTACCGGTTTATATCCTCAAGCTCTTCCCGCAGGCTTAGGTATGGAAGCCGCTGGCGTCGTTGAAGCGGTCGGCGATGGTGTGCTTCATGTTGTTGTCGGCGACAGGGTTGCGTATGCAGGCCGGCCTTTAGGCGCATATTCAGAGGCGCGGGTCATGCCGGCTGCACAATTGGTTCGCCTGCCTGACAGTATTTCGTTTGAGACTGCAGCGGCAATGATGTTGCAGGGACTGACGGTACAGTACCTGTTTCACCGTACCTATCCACTTAAGGGCGGAGAAACCATACTCTTTCATGCCGCCGCCGGGGGAGTGGGCTTGATTGCCTGTCAGTGGGCGCGCGCAATTGGTGTCAATATGATAGGAACCGTAGGGTCAGACGAAAAAGCGGCGCTGGCAAAAGCGCATGGATGTGCTCATGTTATTAATTACAATAAGGAAAACTTTGTCGAACGCGTAAGGGAAATTACGGAAGGCAAAGGTGTCTCGGTCGTTTATGATTCTATCGGCAAGGATACGTTCACCGGCTCTCTGGATTGTCTTGCTCCGCTTGGAATGATGGTCAGTTTTGGCAATGCTTCGGGCCCTGTCCCTGCGTTTTCGCTGAGTGAGCTTGCCTCACGTGGCTCTTTGTTCATTACCCGGCCGAGTTTGATGAATTACACTGCAAACAGAGTTGATCTGGAACAGATGGCGTCACATTTGTTTACGATGGTTGAAAGCGGAAAAGTTAAAATCGACATCCGCCAGCGTTATCCCTTGAGTGAAGTTGCCCGTGCACATCAGGATCTGGAGGCACGCAGA
Source organism: Undibacterium sp. FT79W (assembly GCF_014284215.1). NCBI lineage: Bacteria > Pseudomonadati > Pseudomonadota > Betaproteobacteria > Burkholderiales > Oxalobacteraceae > Undibacterium > Undibacterium sp. FT79W. The sequence continues at coordinate 140,841 of NZ_JACOGB010000006.1, forward strand.
ACAACAGGGTCGAGTTTATTGATTCCATAAGGCGATTAACTATGCTTCCGAAAGAAACAGAAAGACCATCGGCAGATGATGGGCGTCCGAAGTTTGGACGTCTGCTGCTGGTTTTGTTTGCTGCCGTCATGTTGATCGTGCTGATTACGCTGGCGACTGAGGCTTACTACACGAATTAAGTGCACCGGAAAATCTCTTCATGATGAACCGCTTGCTTACCTGAATGACGTTTCGATCTTTTCATACACCGAGTCTCGAATTATGGATACTGTTCCTTTAAACACCGCCAAAGTCAGTGAGTTTTCGAGTTCGAGTCGTTTGCTGATGTTGCAAAGTCTGGTACCTGTTGCCACCAATCTTGTTTCGTCGCAACTAGAGGCATTTACATCGCGATTAACGGATGCCTTGTTTAAAATTTCTGACCAGACATTACAGCCGGAAGAGGCAGCAAACAGTTTTCAGGCTTGTCAGTTACTGAAGCGCAACCAGACCACTTTTTACCGTTTGTTGGCATCGCAGATTTCAACGATGCTGATGAAAGAAGTCGGCGCGATTAATACGCGCAAACGGCTCAAAGACAATCACGATATCAAGGATATTTCTCTCGTCACTTTCGAGGAAATGGAAAATAAAGTTCTGACCAATAATCTGACGAAATCGCTGGAGGTAAACAGCGCAGAAAAATTGGTGGAGCTGAATTGCCGTATCGGCCTGGTGATGAAGCGCACGCCAATTACTGTGTCGCAAAATCCTTTTCGCCCAGAGATCTTTGTCAATGCGGTGTTGCAGGCCTGGATGGAGCTGGAATCAACGACAGTGACGCCGCATCTGATTATACGGATCATGCAACCGGATTTATTTCTGAATTTAAGTTCTGTTTATCAGGGATTGAATGATGCGTTGGCTGAGCGCGGTATCGTCGTCGATACGGATGCCGTGAAGCGGGAAAACAAAAAACGGCATGCCCCGCTGAAGAGTGAGGATCTTGATTCACGCGATCCTTATCTGCAAAATAAATTAAGAAATATTTTCTATCCTCAGGCGTCTAAAGAGCGAAATCAGTCAGGCGGTGTTGGTGCGGTTGCGCAAGATGGTGCGGGTCAGTCAGGCCCCCTTCAGTCATGGTTGCCTGCGGGCGCTGGTGGGGCGGTGGATACGGTAACGATAGATCGTCAGTTCTTTGATTATCTGACTGGGATGCAAAAGCAGATTCAGCAAAACCAGTTGGCGCAGCCGGAAGACCGATCGCACCTGCGTCGTTTAACACAAGAAGCTTCTGCGGGCGAATTAACCCATATTGATCAGAATACGATAGAACTGCTGGCCAGAATCTTTGATTATGTGTTCAGTGACGACAGTATTCCGGAAGAAATTAAAAGCCTGATCGGACAGCTGCAGATACCGACTCTGAAGGTTGCTTTGCTCGATAAAGATTTCTTTTTTAAAGAAAATCACCCTGCGAGAGTATTGATTGATACCCTCGCAAAATCCAGCGTACTGCTGGGGAATGATGCAACCAGTGAAGATCCTTTGTATCAGATGATAGAAGGCATCGTTGATCGGGTTCAGCAGGATTTTGATCAGCAGATCGAGTTGTTTTCTGATGTGGTTGCTGATCTGGAGGCATTTCTTAAAAGTGAAGAGGCGCAGACCGAACAGGCAATTTCGGAGCCGGTAGAACAAGCGCTGAAGCAGGAAAAAATGCGTCTGGCGCGCGAGTTTGCCGAAAATGACGTCGCGATTCGTACCGACACTGGAGAAGTTGCCGGATTTGTTGAAGAATTTTTGCGTAAGCAGTGGATACGGATTCTGACCATTGCACACAATGTAAAAGAAGAAAAGCCAAACGCGCTCGAAAATGCGTTGCGGACGATGGATGATCTGATCTGGAGTCTGAAACCGAAAAATACATCCGAAGAACGCAAAGAGTTGGTCAGTAAGCTTCCTGCAATGCTGACTTTGCTGAACGCCTGGTTGAATGCGATCAAATGGGATGAGCCTGATCGGGTTTTATTTTTTTCCAAATTGGCCGAGCGCCATGCTGCCATTGCCCGGGCTCCGTTAGAGTTGTCACCACGCCGTCAACTGGAAATCGCCGTCAATATTGCGCAACGTGCGAGCGAAAAAAGACTGAACCGTCATTTCGTCGATCAGAATGAACAGGAAGTGGACGAGTGGGGGAAAATGGTCGAGGGATTGGAGCGTGGTGTCTGGTTTGATTTCACGACCACTGCAGGTGTTACGAATCGCTTCAAACTGGCATGGGTGAGTCCGAAACGGACCCGCTATATTTTTACAAACCGTCAGGGACACGATTCGTTTTCTATATCTCGCGAAGAATTGCTGGCGCAGTTGCGGAATGGTGATGCCACGATTGTTTCCGCTGAATCAATCGTGGATCGTGCACTGGTTGAGGCTTTGCGCGATCCACCGAATTAAACTGATGCGCTTATTTTTTTAATGGCAGTTCTACAGTTCTTGTGCTGCCATTGATACCCGGAAAACCCTGCAAGGCACTTTCTATCAGATAAGGCATCTGTTCAGAGATTTGCTGATTCAATTGTTCCGTGCTGACTTTAATGTCCGCCAGTTTTTTTCCGCTTTGAAAGTCGCTGATGTTGATTTCCAGTTGATGCAGATAGTAACGCCGGACACTGAAATCAAGGTTTCTGCTCATGTAGTACGGGCTGCCGAAATAATACGGCGAGTAAGGCGAAAAGCGATAGCCGCGACTGAAATGCATTTGCCAGAATGGGTCATACATTGCCGGAGCCCATGGCGCAGACACCTGAATTTCACCCAGGCTCGTTCCGTACTGCATGCCGATTTTTAATGCAGGCGTTACTCCCGCGGTGATTTCCTGAAAACCGTGCAAACCTAGTTGTTGTCTGAGTTCCTCTTCATACAATTTGTATTCTGGATTGTTTTCCTGAGACGGCGATCTTTCGACGATATACGAGGTCGCTTGTTTATTTCCCGGCCATTCGTGAAACACACTGACCTGGCTGGTGAACGTGCTGGCACACCCTGCCAGCAATGTACTGATGAAGATGATGGTCCAGGATAAGAAACTTTTCATGGCTTTACTCCAAATCTTAAGATAGTTTCATGATAGCGATCATTCAGCATCGTTGCAGAAATTTTTGTATTGATTTGTATATGAAAGCGCCGCGCTCAGGCAACTGATAACGGCAATTCAGATCCAAGGTTTTCAATAATTTGATGCGTTCAAGACAGGCAATAAGCAGATGTCATTCTGTATTTATTGCACTATCTTTCTCTGGTTTAAGGTGTTGCGCTTTTTGTCTTGGTAAAATGGTGGTCTCACAAAGTTCATAAGACTTTGATTTATACTATTTTCGCGAGATTCCAAGGCCATGCGTAACGATACCGTCATCACTCCTCAAGCCATACTTCGTCAAGACTACGTTGCCCCGGGTTACTGGGTTGATACTGTAGAAATGGGTTTTGATCTGGACCTCAAATCTACCCTAGTCGCTAACCGTATGGTCATGCGCCGCAATCACGCGAGTATGGAAAAAGATCTGGTGCTGTCCGGCGAGTCCCTGAAATTGGTGCAGTTGCGTTTGAACGGCGTGAAGCTGAAGAAAGCTGATTATCAGATTGATGGTGAGACGTTGCGCATTCCAAATGCACCGGATGAGGTGACACTGGAAATCACAACGCAGATACAACCTTCGAAAAATACTTCCCTGTCTGGTTTGTACGCATCCAAAGGAAATCTCATTACACAGTGTGAGGCCGAAGGTTTTCGCAAAATTACCTGGTTCCCTGATCGTCCTGATGTCATGGCGAAATATACGGTCATGCTGCGCGCTGATAAAAAGAAATTCCCGGTATTACTGAGTAATGGCAATCTGATTGATGAAGGCGATCTTGATGACGGACGTCATTTTGCGAAGTGGGAAGATCCGTTTAAAAAACCTTCGTATCTGTTTGCTTTGGTTGCCGGAACCCTGGTTTGTCAGGAAGAAAAATTCAAGCTGAAATCGGGACGCAAAGCATTACTGCAAGTCTGGGTGGAAGAAGGTAACCTCGACAAAACCCAGCACGCCATGGACTCGTTGAAAAAGAGCATACGCTGGGACGAAGAACGTTTCGGGCTGGAACTCGATCTAGACCGTTTTATGATCGTCGCCACTGGTGATTTCAATATGGGCGCGATGGAAAACAAGGGGCTGAATATTTTTAATACAAAATATGTATTAGCGAATTCCAGCATCGCCACCGACATTGATTATGCGGGTATCGAATCCGTGGTGGGACATGAATATTTCCACAACTGGACCGGTAACCGGGTGACTTGCCGCGACTGGTTCCAGTTGTCTTTAAAAGAAGGTCTGACTGTGTTCCGTGATCAGGAATTCTCTGCCGATCTGGTCGGCACGACGACCGGGCGCGCTGTTAAACGTATCGAGGATGTACGTGTGCTGCGGCAGGTGCAGTTCTCCGAAGACGCTGGCCCTATGGCGCATCCGGTACGACCAGATTCCTTCGTTGAGATCAATAATTTTTATACGGTGACGATTTACGAAAAAGGTGCCGAAGTTGTTCGTATGTACTACACCTTGCTCGGGCATGATGGCTTCCGTAAAGGAATGGATCTGTACTTTGAACGCCACGATGGTCAGGCGGTTGAGTGCGATGATTTCCGTGCCGCGATGGCAGATTCCAGCGGGCGTGATCTGACTCAGTTTGAGCGTTGGTACAGTCAAGCCGGTACTCCACGTGTCAGCGTGGTGACGGCTTATGATGCCGAAGCACAGACTTACGATATCAAGCTGACGCAGTCTTGTCCGGCCACTCCGGGTCAGGAAAAAAAATTACCGTTTCATATTCCTGTTGCGATGGGTTTGCTTGACGCAGAGGGAAAAGATATTCCCTTGTATTGCGATGACTACCCGGCCCAGGCGGGTGCTACGAATCTGGTCATCGAACTGACTGCGGCATCGCAAACCTTCCGGTTTAATAAAGTCGCCAGCGAGCCTGTGCCATCCTTGTTGCGTAACTTCTCGGCGCCAGTTGTACTGGATATTGATTACACCGATGAAGAGCTGGGATTGTTGTTGGCGAATGACAGTGATCCGTTCAACCGCTGGGAAGCAGGGCAGCGCCTTGCCACCCGCCGTCTGGTTAAATTGACGAAAGCGCTGCAGGCAGGTGAAGAACTCTCGCTCGATGACTGGTTCATCAATGCATTGCGCAACACACTGAACGACGAGTCTCTCGATCCGGCATTCCGTGAGCTCATGCTGACGTTGCCATCCGAAGCGATGATTGCAGAAGCATTTGATGTGGTCGATCCACAAGCGATACATACCGCTCGTCAGTTTGTCCGTGCGACGATCACCCGTCATTTGAAAGCAGATTTACTGCATGCCTATGAAACCCATCAGACACCGGGTAAATACCGTCCTGATGCTGTATCGATGGCGAAACGTAGTCTGAAAAATTTGGCACTTTCATACTTACTCGAATGGGCAGATGAAAGCACTTTCGATCTGGGGTATGTGCAATTCAAAGAAGCTGCAAACATGACGGATCGCCTGGCGGCATTGGCAGCACTGACAAACTTCAATGGTACTGAAAAGCAGAAGAAAAAATCAGAGAAAGCGCTGCGACGCTTCTTCAAAGATTTCAAGAAAGAAGATCTGGTGATCGATAAGTGGTTCATGCTGCAGGCAACGGCACATACAACGGGCGTAGAAAAAGTAAGAGAATTAATGCAGCATCCGGCTTTCACCTTAACGAATCCGAATCGCACGCGCAGTCTGGTATTTAACTTCTGCAACGCAAACCCATCGCAGTTCCACGCGCCAGATGGCAGTGGCTATGCGTTGTGGGCTGAATTGGTGATCGCGCTGAATAAGATTAATCCACAGGTGGCTGCCCGTCTTGCACGTAGCCTCGACAGATGGAAAAAATATCCGATTGGTTTGCAAGCACAGATGAAAGCAGCTTTGCAAAAAGTGTCGGCGACGAAGAAATTATCCAAGGATGTCGCTGAAGTCGTCAGCAAAGCGCTCGCTGTATAAGTTTGTCTTTGGTATTTGCCGCCACATAGGCAATCTGCGGGTCGCGGGCCAGAAAGCAGCCAACACCCGCATGTTTGCTTAGCCATTTGATTATTGAATTTAAGTTTTTAACATAAGGAACATCATGAAACGTGTCAGTCTGACCCAGTATCTGGTTGAAGAGCAGCGTCTGAATAATTCTATTCCCGCAGAGTTACGCTTACTGATTGAAGTCGTCGCCCGCGCCTGTAAAACCATCAGTCATGCGGTCGGTAAAGGTGCGCTCGGTGAGGTTTTGGGCAGCGCCGGCAGCGAGAACATTCAAGGTGAAGTACAAAAGAAACTGGATATTTTATCTAACGAGATTTTGCTCGAAGCAAATGAGTGGGGTGGCCATCTGGCCGCAATGGCATCCGAAGAAATGGAAACCATACACCCGATTCCGAATCGTTATCCTATGGGCGAATACATGCTGTTATTCGATCCGCTTGATGGCTCCAGCAATATCGATGTGAATGTTTCTATCGGTACGATTTTTTCAGTCCTGAAGGCACCGGAAGGAATGGCCGCACCAACCGAGCAGGATTTTCTGCAACCGGGCAGCAAGCAGGTTGCAGCCGGATATGCGGTATATGGCCCGCAGACCGTGCTGGTGCTGACAACTGGAAATGGTGTTAATTGCTTCACGCTGGATCGTGAAATGGGTTCCTGGGTGCTGACACAAAGGAATATGCAGATTCCTGCGGATACCAAGGAATTCGCCATTAACACATCGAATTCACGTCACTGGTATCCGCCAGTTACGCGCTATGTCGATGAAATGCTGGCAGGTGTGACTGGTCCGCGTGAAAAAGATTTCAATATGCGCTGGATTGCTTCTATGGTGACCGATGTGCATCGCATCTTGTGTCGCGGTGGCATTTTCATGTATCCGGCCGATAAACGCGATACCGAGAAGCCAGGTAAGTTGCGCCTGATGTACGAAGCGAATCCTATGTCATTTATCGTTGAACAAGCCGGTGGAGCCTCGACGGATGGTAAACAGCGGATGCTTGACGTTCAGCCGACAGCTTTACATCAGCGTGTCGCTGTTTTCCTGGGTTCTAAAAACGAAGTTGAACGCGTGACCCGTTATCATCAGGAGTGATGAGCCTGACCATAGAAAATAAAAAAAGCGGAGCGAGATGCTTCGCTTTTTTACATGGCGCTGTCACAGAATGCCTGTATTTCTTTGAAAATTACTGAATTTTGCAAAAAATACGGCGAATTTCATGGAGGGGTTTATAATTTCACTATGTGCTGTATCAAATTAATCTTTCGCCACCAAAATTTCGGGCTCATCGGAACTAATCCGTTGCAGGCGAATCATAAAAGGTTATGAATCAAGTTTCTATTTCAGCTTATCCAGGCAACCTTCACCAATCTCAGGCAGGTAACTGGCGTCCGGTCGTTCTGGCGGCGCTGGTCCATGTTTTGTTGTTAGGTTTTTTGTGGATCGGTGTGAGTTGGCAAAATAAAGAGTCAACAGCAGTCGAAGCTGAAGTCTGGGACATGACGACGCGCGAAGCCGCACCGGTTGCTGTAGAAATCCCCCCGGCACCACCGCCAGAGCCAGAACCTGTCAAATTAAAAGACATTCCCCCACCACCTCCCGTAGTAAAAGCCGACTTGCTAAAGGAAGATCCTGAGATCGCTTTGCAGCAAGAGAAAAAACGCCTGCTCGCAGAAAAGAAAAAAGCCGAAGAACATCAGCGCGCGTTGGCTGAGGAAAAACGTCAGGCAGAGCAGGAGTTGCAGGCGAAAAAAGACAAAGAGCGTGAAAAATTACGCGAAAAAGAGCGCGAACAGGAAAAAGAGCGTCAGAAAGAAAAAGACAAAGAAAAAGAACGCGACAAAGAAAAAGCAGAGAAACAAAAATTAGCGGATCAAAAAGCGCAACAGGCGAAAGACAAAGCCGCCAGCGACAAGCTGTTTAAAGAAAATATGCAACGTTTGTCAGCACAAGCGGGTGTGACTGGTAGCGGTGGAACAGGTACTGCCGCAAAATCAACCGGAAATAACCGGGGTGATCCAAGCTATATGGCGAAAATTGCCGCTAAAGTTCGCTCAAATACCATTTACAGTGGTGTTGATGCAGTTGCTGGTAATCCGACAGTTGAGTATAGAATTGAGCTGATTCCCGATGGCTCTCTGCGCGGCGCGATTAAAAAACTGAAGTCGTCAGGTAATCTGGCGTTTGACGATGCGGTAGCAAAAGGAATAGAAAAATCGGCTCCTTTTCCTAAAGATAAAAATGGTCAGGTGCCCGGAACCCTGGATTTTGCATACAAAATGAAGGAAGAGTGATAGTTAATGATGTCTTTTTTGAAAAAAATTATTGTTCGTGTCGCGCTCGCCTCCGCGACTGGCAGCATGTTGATTGCGCCAGCCAGTGCGCAGTTGCGTATTGAAATTGCGGGTGTGGGATCGAGTCAGATTCCGGTGGCGATTGCCGCATTTGCGGATGAGGCTATGACGCCGCAGCAAATCACCAGCATCATTAAAGACGATCTGAATCGCAGCGGTTATTTCAAAATTATCGAGGCTGGTGCGGTCATCACTGAAACCAGTCCGGTTAATTTTGATGAGTGGAAAAAGCGCGGCGCCGAAGCGCTGGTGGTCGGCAGTGTGCAGCGTCTTGCAGATGGTCGTTTTGATGTCCGCTACAAGTTGCTCGATACGATGAAATCGGCCTCCTTATCCGGCTTCTCTGTTGCGGCAACACCTGAAAATACACGCAAGACCGCACATAAGATTGCGGACGATATTTATGAAAAGCTGACCGGCGTGCGTGGTGCATTCTCGACGCGTATTGCCTATGTGACCAAGGCCGGGCGCGAGTATCGACTTGAAGTTGCTGATGCTGACGGCGAAGGTGTCCGTGTGGCATTGCGTTCCAATGAACCGATTATTTCACCATCATGGTCGGCGGATGGCACCAAGGTCGCCTATGTGTCGTTTGAAGCGAAAAAACCTGTGATCTGGGTGCAGAATCTGATGACCGGTGAACGTAAGGTGATTGCGAATTACAAAGGCAGCAATTCGGCACCAGCATGGTCCCCGGATGGCTCAAAGTTAGCAATTGCATTGTCACGTGATGGTTTGACGCAGATATATTCCGTCAATGCGGACGGGTCTGGTTTGCAACGTCTGACCAGTAGTAGTGGCATTGATACCGAGCCACAGTTTTCAGCCGATGGACAGTCAATTTATTTCCTGAGTGACCGCAGCGGCGGCCCGCAGATCTATCGTATGAACAGTAACGGTGGAGAAGCCAAGCGCGTGACTTTCAGCGGGAGTTATAATATAACGCCGCGGATCTCACCGGATGGTCGCACTTTAGCTTATATCTCGCGCCGCGAAGGTAAGTTTCAGTTGTATGCGCTTGATTTAGTCAGTGGTCAGGAACAAAGACTGTCAGATACAAGTAAAGACGAATCCCCAAGTTTTTCGCCAAATGGTCGCTACATCATGTACGCAACCGAATCTGGGCGACGTGGTGCTTTGGCAGTGGTTTCTGTCGATGGTAAAGTTAAGCAAAAATTGACGGTGCAAGCCGGAGATATTCGGGAGCCCACCTGGGGTCCTTTCATGAAATAAGTTGTAATCACTTTTTTTTAATCAGGAGAGAAAATGCGCTTCACATCCCAATCCAAAACTCTGGCTATGCTGGTTTCCAGCGTTGTTCTGATGACTGCTTGTGCTTCTAAAGTACCACTCGAAGACAAAGCAAAAATCGAAGAAAAACCAGTTGCAACAACTCAGACTCCGGCTGACCCAAATGCTGTTAAAACAGTTGATACTGGTTCTGTCGATCCTTTGAACGATCCAAAAGGTGTATTGGCGAAACGTAGCGTTTATTTCGACTTCGATAGCTATGTCGTTAAAGATGATTACAAATCTGTGGTTGAAGCGCACTCCAAATATCTGAGCACAAACAAAGGCCGTAAGATCCTGATCCAGGGTAATACCGATGAACGTGGCGGCAGCGAATACAATCTGGCTCTGGGTCAGAAACGTGCTGAAGCTGTTCGTAAATCTATGAGTCTGTTGGGTGTTTCTGAAGCGCAAATCGAGGCAGTGTCTTTGGGTAAAGAAAAACCAAAAGCAGAAGGCCACGATGAAGCAGCTTGGGCAGAAAACCGCCGTGCTGATATCGTTTATCAGTAATAGCAGCGTAGTTTAAAAGTGCCCTTGGCGGTCTTTTGAGCTTATTTGACGCCGGATTCCTCACTCAGGATATCCGGCGTCTTTCATTCTATTTTTGATTGCTATGAAATTGACCTCTATTCGTCGTTCTTTTGCCATGGCTGCTCTGTCAGCGGCTTTTTCCACTGCCCTGATCCCTTCGCTGGCATCGGCAGGAATTTTTGATGACGATGAAGCGCGTAAAGCGATTCTGGATTTACGCTCTAAAGTAGATGCAGTAAATCTTCGTCTGGATAATAAACTCGATACCAAAGCGGACAAAGGTACAGCGCTGGATCTGGCTAATGAAAATGAACAGCTGCGTGCTGAGATAGCTAAGTTGCGCGGACAGGTGGAAGTGTTGGCGAATGACATCGCCAATACCCAGCGTCGCCAGCAGGATTTTTATGTCGATCTGGATAATCGCCTGCGTAAGATTGAGCCTAAGCGCCTGACGGTCGACGGCAAAGAGGCAACGGTAGAGCCAAATGAACAGCGCGCTTACGACAATGCGCTCAGTTTATTTAAGGCCGGTGATTATAAAAATTCAGTGACATCGTTCAGCAGTTTTCTGGTGGCGTATCCGCAGTCAGCCTTTGCTGGTTCGGCTCAGTACTGGATGGGCAATTCATACTATGCACAGCGTGATTGTAAGAACACGATTGTGGCTATGCAACAACTGGTGAAAGTGTATCCGGATCACCCCAAGGCGCCTGATGCGTTGTTAAATATTGCTGGTTGCCAGACTGAGATGAAAGATAAAAACGCGGCTAAGAAGACGCTGGAAAGCCTGATTGCGCAATATCCGGAAAGCGAAGCGGCGCATGCAGCGAAGAACCGTATGACATCGGCGAAGTAAGTCTGACAAGGATTTAATCCTGTTCATGCCATTGACAGCGGCCTGAAAACACCATATAATTTCGGTCTTTCGGGTCGTTAGCTCAGCTGGTAGAGCAGCGGACTTTTAATCCGTTGGTCGCAGGTTCGAATCCCGCACGGCCTACCACGAATACAAAAAGACTTATGTCATGTAAGTCTTTAATTTTTTTAGCAAGTTTTGGGTCGTTAGCTCAGCTGGTAGAGCAGCGGACTTTTAATCCGTTGGTCGCAGGTTCGAATCCCGCACGGCCTACCAAAACAAAAGGACTCAGGTGTATGCCTGAGTCCTTTTTTGTTTTTCCAATCATGACGAGAGAAGCCGTGACCGGCACAATGCAAACTTTTGTATTGTTCTCCCATCGCCTGTGAATTGGAATTATCATTCCTGATTAGCTTAGCGGACAGTCCATCATGAAAAAGCCTGTAGTCAAAAAAAACAAACAAAACAAATCAGACGGGCAAAGCGGGCAGGATGCGGCAGATCACAATGAAAAGCATGAAATCCGCCCCGGCCAGTCGCTGGAGTTACTCAAAGAGCTGCATATCCTCACGCGCGATGGCAAACTGAATCAGGATAGCCGCCGCAAGCTCAAGCAGGTCTATCACTTATATCAATTCATCGAGCCTTTGCTGGAAACCCTGCAAAAAGACCATGCCGATATCAGTCTGGTCGATCATGGGGCAGGGAAGTCCTATCTCGGCTTTATTTTGTATGACCTCTTCTTTAAAGTCGGCCAGTCGCAAAGCAAAGCGCATATCTATGGGATTGAAACCCGCGATGAACTGGTGCAGCGATCGACAGAACTTGCCCGGCGTCTCGATTTTCCCGGTATGTCTTTCCTGACTTTATCCGTGGCAGAGTCGATTACCTCAGACCAGTTGCCAGACCAGATTGATATCGTCACCGCTTTGCATGCATGTGATACAGCGACGGATGATGCGATACAGTTTGCCTTGAAAAAGAAGGCTAAATTTATGGTGTTGGTACCTTGCTGCCAGGCTGAAGTTGCCGCTGAATTGCGCAAAAATAAAAGCGATGCGGTGCGCAATAATCCTTTATCTGAAATGTGGCGTCATCCTATACATACGCGCGAGTTTGGCAGCCAGATTACCAACGTGTTGCGTTGCCTGCAGTTAGAGGCGCATGGCTATCAGGTTCGCGTCACTGAGCTGGTAGGATGGGAGCATTCGATGAAAAATGAATTGATCATTGCTGAATACAAAGGTCTGCCTGCGAAACGTCCGGCAGAGCGGCTGGCGGAAGTGCTGAAGACGACGGGGCTGGAAACTATGCAGCGACGTTTTTTTGTCACACCGTAAATTTGTCGTCACTTGCAGGTCATAAAAAATGATTAATATCATTTTCACTCTGACGTGCTGTATCTCTCTCATGGTATTGATAGTAAAGGATAGAAAACATGCTGGCTGCCGTTGACCTTGGTTCCAACAGTTTTCGTTTGCACATCGCCCGTCATGAAGGTGATGCGATTCGTGTCGTTAAAAGTGCGCGTGAGCCTATCCGTCTGGCGGCCGGGCTCGATGCGGATGGTAATCTGACGCCGCAGGCGATACAAAATGCGGTTGATTGCCTGGCGCGCTTCCGTGAAATTCTGAATGCCTATCCGATTGACAGTGTTCGTGTTGTCGCGACGAATACGATACGTATCGCTAAAAATTCTGCCGCCATTCTGCCGCGAGCCGAAGCAGCGATTGGTCATCCGATTGACGTAATTTCCGGTGAAGAAGAGGGTCGCCTGATTTACATGGGCGTATCGAATGCGATTCCTGTGCCCGATGAGCGCCGTCTGGTGATGGACATCGGCGGTGGCTCGACGGAAGTGATACTCGGACGTGGGCACGAGATCATCAAGGTGGAATCGTTCAGCATAGGCACCGTCAAGCATAGCGCCAGTTTTTTTCCGGATGGACGTCTGACGGAAGCGGCTTTTGAAGCGGCTATTCTTTCCGCAAGATCGATGTTTGAAGATGCTGCGCCACCATATCAGCCGCAGCACTGGCGCAAGGCTTACGGTTCATCTGGCACGATGCGGGCGATTGCCGATGCGATCGTCAACAATGGTCTGGGCGATGGCAAACTGACTTTAAAAAGTCTGAATGCACTGAAACAATACTGCATCCGCTGCGGACAACTCAGCGAACTTGAATTGAACGGCATCAAACCCGAGCGCGTCGCTATGGTGATCGGTGGGCTGGCGATTCTGATCGGGCTGATGCTGGAATTTAACATCGAAGTATTGTTGCCGGTTGAAGCTGGTCTGCGCATGGGCGTCATGTGGGACTTGTATTTACGTGCGACCAAACGCGACCGGCGCGAAGTCTCGGTGCAGAAAATTACCCAGCTTTTCCATATCGACATGTCACGTGCCAATCGCGTTGCAGATATGGTGAAATCGATTTATCAGCAACTCAAACCGGCATCCGATACCTATTTGCGCTTGTTGTACTGGAGTGCGATGTTGCATGAAGTAGGCATGGTCGTTTCTCACACTGGTTACCATAAGCATGGCGCCTACATGATAGAAAATGCCGACATGGCGGGGTTTACCACCAGCGAGCAAAGGATCATGAGTAAGCTGATCCTCAGTCAGAAAGGTAATTTGCGCAAAATCAGTGAAGGCCTGACTGAAATGGATTTTGCCAAAGCGGTGCTGGCATTGCGTCTGGCCGTGATGCTGATGCATTCACGCGCAGAAATTGACTATGAAGATATTCGTCTCAAAATGAAAAAGAATATCGAACTCGACATGCGCCGCGACTGGGTTTCTCTGCATCCGACGGTGGCTTACTGGTTGCAAAAAGAAACCGAATGCTGGCGTGAGGTTGGCATGGATTTTCTGGTGCGGGCAAATGTCTGAAGTCATAGAAAACAGATTGATAAAAAAAAGGCTCGCAACATGCGAGCCTTTTTTATGAGCTTTTTTATGAGCTTTTTTTATCAACCTGCACCAGATCCTTCGTCACAGCAGTTCGTGCTGATACGTTTAAAATTCTTCCCAGTCTGAGTTTTCTTTCGTTGTTGCTGGTTTTGTTGTGCTCGCACGTTTCGTTGTACTCGCAATTTTTTTCAACGGCTGCGCCTGACGCTGGCTGGCGATCCGTGGCGATGCTTTTACTGGTGTCGTATGTGTCGCACGTGTTGTGTGCGGCGATGACGCGCTGATCGTTGTTTGTGACGCGTCCAGCTTGAACATGCTGACCACGTTCGCCAGATTTCTGGCCTGGTCTTGCATCGCGGCTGAAGCCGCGGCCGCTTGTTCTACCAAGGCGGCATTTTGTTGCGTGACCTGATCCATCTGGATGATGGCCTGATTCACTTGTTCTATGCCAGACTGCTGTTCATGGCTGGCCGCCGTGATTTCGCTCATCACATCTGTGATGCGATTGACGCCGGTGACAATTTCCTGCAACGCGAGGCCCGCTTCACCTACTTGTTGTGAACCCAGCCCTACCTTTTCAACCGAATCATCAATCAGTGTTTTGATTTCTTTCGCGGCTGCGGCGGAACGCTGTGCCAGATTGCGGACTTCTGACGCGACGACCGCAAATCCGCGTCCCTGTTCACCGGCGCGCGCTGCTTCCACTGCCGCATTCAGAGCGAGAATATTGGTCTGAAAAGCGATGCCATCAATCACACTGATGATGTCGACAATTTTCTTCGAGGAGCCGTTAATGGCTTCCATCGTATTGACCACCGTTGTGCCCGCCACGGAACCCTTGGCAGCCACATCGGCGGTGGATAATACCAACTGATTAGCCTGGCGGGCATTTTCCGCATTTTGTTTGACGGTCGATGTCAGCTCTTCCATGGAAGCTGCTGTTTCTTCGAGCGAGCCAGCCTGTTCTTCGGTACGCGCTGATAAATCCAGATTGCCTGAGGCAATTTCGCTGGAGGCGGTTGCGATCATATCGGTGCTCTGACGTACCTCGCCAACCACTTTGGCGAGACTCTGGCGCATGCTCTTCATCGCGAACAGCAGGCTGTCCTGATCGTTTTCACGGGTGTGGACATCTATCGTCAGATCGCCGGCGGCAATGCCTTTCGCGATGTCGGCCGCATATTCCGGTTCGCCGCCGATGGCGCGCTCAATATTGCGCGCCACGATCACGATGATCGCACTCAAGATGATGCCGATACCTGCCAGCAAAAAGATGGCATTCCACAGATCTTTGATGAAGGCATCCGTCAGGTCGTCGAGGTATAAGCCGGTGATGAAGGTCCAGTCCCACGGCTTATAGGTCAGAACGTAGGCGCCTTTGGGAAATACCTGCTTAGGATCTGCATTGCCCGGTTTGGTCCAGACGTACTCTACCCAGCCTTCACCTGCACCTTTGGCAATGGTTGCGACATTCCGATAGAAAAACTGGCCGCCCGGGTCTTTGAAGTCACTGACATCTTTACCGATGAGTTCGGCTTTGATCGGATGCATCACCACAGTCGGGTGAGAGTTGATCACGGTGTAGTAACCATCTTTGCCGTAGCGCATGGCCTTGAGGCGCGCCAGCGCTTGTTTCTGGGCTTCTTCCAGCGGCATCGCGCCAGAACTGACCAGCGCCGCGTACTCTTTCACTGTTGACATACCGACGTCCGTCGCAAAGCGCAATGCAATCTGTCGCTCTTCAAAGCGTTGTGCTTTATTTTGCAATACATTCACCGTGCTGATACCGAGCAGGCAAAGCCAACTGATGATGAGTGGTAAATAAAGTTTGCTGCGAAAGCTGAGTTTCATGTCTCTTCCTGTCTTGTTAAAGAAAATTTTTTCTTAGGGGGGGTACAAATGTGGCATATTTTTTTGTGATATGAGGCAGGGGTAAAAAACACCTCATCGTTCACGGTTTGCAGTCACTGTCCGATTCAGATTAATTCAGCCCGGCCGGACGCTGGCAGATAAAGATCGGGTAACTTTATCGAAACCGATTTAGGCAATCAAAGCGATCAATTCTATATAAAGCACTATGTTAATATAGAAACGTTGATTTATATCAACATTGCGGCAATAACAACAAAATCCAGTTAATTTCGATCTTTTGCTTGATCTGCTGGCATGGTGTGTTGAAACACGTTTGTTTTTTGATTGATACCTCTCGCCATTCAGCATTCTGCTCTGCTTTGGATTTGTAAAACGTGTTCTGGGTTCGTGTTTTTTGGTAAAAGTAGGGAGTATGTTCAATTTTCGCTTAAATCTCTTTGAATCTATTGGGTGTTAGAAAATACTCCCCCCAGTATATTTTTCGTTAAATTGACCTGCTGCCATCAAATAGCAGTCAGACTGACTATCAATCTGGTAAACAATCCAGCAATAAAAAAACGACGATCGCCATCGCGTATCGTCGTTTTTCTTCTGTGAGATTTCTGAGGATTGTTGCTAAGTTTCAGCTCAGATCAGAGACCGGCAGAATCAGAAATCAAACTGTGCAGACAGTTTGTAAATCCGTGAGGCGCCCGGCAGCAAGTAGCCGCCGAGGGATTGCGTGACATCGCGCCAGTAGAATTTATCGAATGCATTGTCGATATTAAAGCGCAAGGTCGTCGCGGTGCCGGCAATGCTGGTCACGTAACGCGCACCCAGATTCACGACCTGATAGCCGGGCACAATCACCGCGTTATCCGGCGAATAGGCTTTATTGCCGGAATACTGCCAGCTCGCATTCAGATTCAGCCCTTTGACTTGCGCCACAGCGTAGTCGGCATAGATGCTGGATTTCAGCTTAGGTACGTTCAACACGCGTTTGCCATCGAGCGCGGCATTTCCGGTGTCTTGCTGTTTCGCTTCCAGCGCGGTGATGCTGGCGCCGAGGTACAGTTGCGAACTTAATTTGCCCTGTGCTGCGAGCTCCAGCCCGGTATGTTGCGCTTCGCCATTCTGTACATAAACGTTGGCGCTGTTGGTATATTCGAGTGGTTTCTGAATGCGGAAAACAGCCGCAGTGATGCTCAGATCACGGTTCAGATCGCTCTTGATACCGAACTCCAGTTGTTTCGAGCGTGCCGGATTCAGCATGACATTCTGATTGCTGGTGCCGAAAGGGGAGATGCCGCCATGTTCCAACCCTTGCGCAAACGAACCGTACAAAGACATGGATTGCACAGGTTGATAGACCAGCGCAGCATTCGACACCCAGGCATTGCGGTCATAGCCGGGATTATCGAGTTGGGTGCGCTCTATATGCAGATGGCGCACGCCGGCGTGCAGTTTCCAGGCATCGCTGAGGCTGATGATGTCTTGAGCAAATACCGACCATTCTTTATCGGTGCGACGTAAGCTGGCCGCTCCCGGCTGATTTGGCGATGGTGCAACGGCAACCGGGTTATACAAATTGCTGGTACCAGCGTAATCGTAAATGTAATCGCCAAAATAATCTTTGCGGCGGGAAGTGGATAAACCTGCTGCAAACGTATGGGCGAATACGAAGGTGTTAAATTTACCGCTGAGCAGCGCCTGGGTGCCGGTCATCGATTTCGACTCATTCAGGCTGCGATAATCATACACATCGTAATCGCCATTCGCGCAATAGCCCGGGGCCAGATTGGCAGAACTGCAGCCATACGGAAACGCGGTGTAATCGTCGCGTTTGAATTCATGCTGATTTGCCGCAAAGCTGGCGTTCCAGTCGGCGTTGATTTTGTATTCAAAACGCACGCCCACATTGGTGTTGCGGGTATCGACCGGTTTCGCCCACGGCTGTTGATTCAGCATCATATCGGCGCTGATATTGCGTGGCAGATCGGTGCCATTCGTGAGCTGGAAGCCCGGCACTGAGAGCTGTGATTTGTGCTGATAATCGAGATCGAGTTGCAGCAAAGCCTGCGACGACAAATGCCAGTCGAACGCGCCGGAAATAAACTGGCGCTCACCATTCGCCCCTTTGACATACGAGCGCAGGCGTTCGCCTGCGGCATTGATGCGATAACCGAATTGGCGGTCGGCGCTCATGCCGCCCAGATCGGCACTGCCATACAAAGTGCCGCGTTCTGACATTTCAGTGGTGATGCTGCGCAGTGCGGATGTGGTCGGGCGCTTGGTCACATAATTCAGTATGCCGCCCGGCGTGGCAAAGCCAGACTGGAATCCGGAAATACCTTTGAGGATTTCAACGCGTTCTTTATTTTCCAGCGGAATCGAGGCATCGCCCGGAATCGCAAAACCATCTTTGCGATAGCTGCTGGAATTATCCAGCGCAAAACCGCGAATCGAGAATTGCTCGGCATAGCCGATCGCGTTATAGGCGTCATTCACGCTGGCATCGAATTTCATCGCATCGGTGGTCTGGCGTATGCGCAAATCCTGCATTTGCAGCGTCGTCCACGCGGTGACCGAAAACGGTGTCTCGATCAGTGCGGTATCCAGAAAACCGGCGGCTTTGGTGCGTTCGGCTTTGGCATCGCTGAGCCGGTTGCCGCTGACGACGACTTCAGGTAAGTCTTTTTCAACGGATTGCGCGTGCGCCGCGTTCCATGCAAATGCCTGTGCGACAGCAATCGCGATCAACGATAAACGGCGTGGATGAAGATGATGTGCAGATGGGTTTTTCATGTTGTACTCTCGGTTGCGGTGAAGTACAGCGCGGGAGTACACAAAAGGACGTGGCAGAGGCATGAACTTTGCGCTTCCCTTCGCTGGCATTATCCAGATCAGGTATAAGGGACTCTCTCACCCGGAAAAACATTTCCAGGACCCCTAGCGAAGGCGCCACTTTAACATGAATCGTTTAGCTCAATAAAAAAAAGCACACCTGGTGTGCTTTTTTGCCTCAAATATACTGGGGGGAGTATCTTAAAACCCCCAGCAAATACGCTGAGATTTGGTGCAATCAGGCTTATACTCCCTGTTTTTTGGCTGCGAAGCTGATCCACATGCCTTCCATGGAATACACCAGCAGCGCCGCCCAGATCGCAATGAAGCCGAGCAATTTATGCTGATCAAACGCTTCGTGAAACACCCAGATGCCGAGTAAAAGTTGCACGCTGGGCGCGATGTATTGCAGTAAACCGAGTGTCGTCATCGGAATCCGGCGGGCACCGGCGGCGAACAGTAACAGCGGTATCGCCGTGATCGGGCCGCTGAGTGCGAGCAATATCTGCATGTGGCTGTCTTGTACAAGAAACGCATTTTGCCCATGCAAAGTCAGCCACGCCAGATAAGCGAAAGCGAAGGGAAACAGCAGTATCGTTTCCAGCGACAAGCCTTCCAACGCGCCCAGTGAGGATGTTTTACGCAACAGACCGTAAGTGCCGAAGGTGATCGCGAGCGCTAAGGCCACCCAGGGCAGATGGCCGGTTTGCCAGGTCAGCCAGGCGACACCAAGCGCCGCAAAGGCGACGGCCAGCCATTGACCCGGACGCAGCCTTTCCCGCAACACCGCCGAGCCGATCAGAATATTCACCAGCGGTGTAATGAAATAACCCAGACTCGCATCGACGACATGACCATCGTTGACCGCCCAGATGTAGATAAACCAGTTGCTCGACAAGAGCAGGGCGCTGAGCGTAAAACCGGCAATCACTTTCGGCTGGCGACGGACAGCGCTCAGCCATGACCATTGCTGACGCCAGGCGAGCACGCCGGCTAAAAACAGCAGCGACCATAACATACGATGGATCAGTATTTCTAAGGAGGGAACGCTTTGCAGTGCTTTGAAATACAGTGGAAACAGACCCCAGACGATGTAAGCGGAGCCTGCCAGGAAGATGCCTTTACGCATGTATCATATCCAGAAAAAAGCCGCACAGCGGCTGAGGCATGAATTATCCTCGTAAAGACAGAATCATGCTTGAGGGGTAACTATTTGTTGCGTTGAATTGTGCGGATAGTGGGCGGATAGTGGGCCGATAGAGGAGATGACTTGGGGGCGTAAGCCCGTTTTACTTTTCTCTGGCCGCAGCAATTTGCTTGCAGAGTGCTTCGGTGCCATCGAGTATGCGTGGCCCGGCGCGGTTCAGCCAATCGCCATTCACTGCGTACAGATGATTTTTCTTTGCTGCAGTCAGCACTGAAAACTGTCGCCACTCATTCAGGCTATCGGTGTTGCTGCCTCCAGTGATAATGGCATCCGGATTCGCCGCCAGCAAAGCTTCCACTGACACGGTGGGGCTGATTTCTTTCAGTGCACCAAAGACGTTTTTTCCGCCACATAAGCGTATCGCCGCCGAGACCATGTGCGTATCATTCAGCGTCATCAGCGGCTTGCGATTGACTTGATAAAAGACACTGATGGGTTTGTCGCGTGCGCTCTGATATTGTTTCTGAAGGTTGGCGAGCCGCAAACGGAATTGCTCTGCGGCCGCTTTACCAGCGGCTGGCGTGCCAGCCAGTATCGCCAGTCGTTCCAGCGAGGAGGCCACCATCTCGTAATCGCGAGGCTCACTCTCAAAAACGGTGATGTGATTGTCGCGTAATTTGTTAACCAGTAATTTGCCGCTACCTGTGCCCCACACCACTACGAGGTCAGGTTTTAAGGCCAGCAGTTTTTCCAGATCTAAGGCAAAGACATTGCCGACCGATGGCAAGGCCTTTGCAGCGGCGGGGAAATCGCTGTAATCACTGACGGCAACGATACTTTTTGCGGCACCAGCTGCAAATAATAATTCGGTCGCATGCGGCGCCAGACTGATGATTCTTTGCGCTGGTTTATCCAGCGTAATCGTACGCTGCGCATCGTCTTTGACACTGACCGCCGCCACACTGCTGGCGCTGACCAGCAGTGCAGGCAGTATGCAGACGCTGCCAATCAGCATGCGCAGGGATGTCATCAGATTTCCAGATTGTCGATCAGACGGGTATTGCCGAGCTTCGCGGCTGCCAGCACCACCAGCGGCGCGCCTTGCGCGATATCGCCAGCAGATGGCGGTTGCAGGTCGGCACGTTTGCGGATCGCAATGTAATCCGGTTTCCAGTGACGATTTGTGAGGCTGGCCATGGCTTTGCGTTCGAGTTCAAACATATCCAGATGACCGCCACGGACTTCTTCTGCAACCTGATTCAATGCCTGATACAGCGCCGGTGCTTCGGTCCGCTCTTCGGCAGAGAGATACATATTGCGCGACGATAAGGCGAGGCCGTCATCAGCACGGAAAGTGTCGGCGGCGATGATTTCGGTTGGCAAGGCAAATTGCTTGCTCATATTTCTGACGATCATCAGCTGTTGATAGTCTTTCTTACCGAACACGGCAACGCGCGGTTGTACGCAAGAGAATAATTTCAACACCACCGTGGTTACGCCAGTGAAAAAGCCGGGGCGGAATTCGCCTTCGAGAATATTGCCGAGATCGTCTGGCGGACGGACGCGGAATTCCTGCGGCTCCGGATACAGATCTTTTTCTGTCGGCGCGAACAAAATATAGACGCCTTCTTTTTCCAGCTTTTCTACGTCAGCCTGGAAAGTACGCGGATATTTGTCGAAATCTTCGTTCGGTCCGAATTGCAGACGATTGACAAAAATCGAGGCGACCACCGGGTCACCATGCTTTTTTGCCAGTCGCATCAGCGACAGATGGCCTTCGTGCAGATTGCCCATGGTTGGCACAAATGCCGTGCGTAACTGACCGCTCAGATGGTCGCGTAATTCTTCAATGGATGAAATGATTTTCATAATGAATGTGTGATGTTTCGGTTATCAATGATACTCAGACTGGCGAATAGGCGAGTCTGACGTAGATGGGCGCGAAGGCTTCGGCCTGCGTGATTTCTATCAGCGTTTCTTTCGCCAGTTCGAGCAAGGCGACAAAATTCACGACCAGTACCGGCGCGCCACGGGAAGGATCGAACAGTTCGGAGAATTCGACAAATTTAGTCGATTGCAGCTTGCGTAAAATACCGGACATGTGTTCGCGTACCGATAATTCTTCGCGGCTGATTTTGTGATGCGCCACCAGCGTTGCCCGCTTCATGATGTCGGCCCAGGCGGCTTGTATATCGGCGATTTCCACGTGCGGCCAGTGCAATACCGTGTTTTGCTCGACGAATACCTGCGCATGCAAAAAATCACGGCCTAATTGCGGTATCGCATTTAAATCGTAAGCAGCCAGTTTCATTTGCTCATATTCGAGCAGGCGTCGTACCAATTCCGCACGCGGGTCTTCAGCCTCGTCTTCGGCATTGCTTTTGGTGGATGGCAGCAACATGCGCGATTTAATCTCGATCAGCATGGCAGCCATCAGCAGATATTCTGCGGCAAGTTCCAGATTATGTTCGCGAATCTGATCGACATACTTCAGATATTGCAAGGTTACTTGCGCCATCGGAATGTCGAGAATATTGAAATTCTGTTTGCGGATCAGATACAGCAATAAATCCAGCGGCCCTTCGAATGCCTCCAGAAAAACTTCCAGCGCATCTGGCGGAATGTATAAATCATTCGGCAGCTTGAACAATGGCTCGCCGTACAGTCGCGCAAACGCCATGCCGTCAACGACATCGGGCGTGCTATCAACGGCACCGACCAGAGGTAACTCTGACGAGGGAAGTTCAGAAGTAGTCACAAGCAGGGCGCTCTGACAGGATCAGCCTTTGTTTTGGTAAACGTAAGCTTGTTGAGGCACGCGGGATTCCAGATTGTTTTTTTGCGTTTCCAGATCAACCGGAGTTTTGTCCCATAACAGCGCGCGACCGTCACGCTGGCTTTGCTCCAGCTTAGGGTTCGCAGTTTTTAAACTTTTGAGAAAGCCAGTTGCTTCGGATTCGTACAGAGAAAATTGCTTGGAGAATTTCATAGTATTGAAATAAACACGTAAAGAACGGATGAAGCGGCATTTTACTCTGTATTTCCGGGAAAACCGCATTCGTCCAGATATGGATGGAAAGTATTCGCAGGCACAGGCGCTTCCCAGCGACGCGTCTGTGGCAGAGTAATGACAGATTACAAGTCAGGCTTATCTACCCATTTACGTATGTGTACAGGTTGATAGGTCGCGAAGTGCTGTAATAACTCTGCCGGATTGCTACTGGAATAGAGTAGTTCCAAATGCGCTGAGCGCAAGAAACCTTGTTGCTGGGTATTCTTCAGAAATTGCAACAGACCGTCGTAGAAGCCTTCGACATTCAGTAAGCCTATCGGTTTGTCATGAAAACCCAGTTGTGCCCAGGTCATGACCTCGAATAATTCTTCGAGTGTGCCTATGCCGCCTGGCATAGCGATAAAACCATCGGATAATTCCGCCATCATGGCTTTGCGCTCATGCATATTTTTGACGATATGCAGCTCGCTCAGGCCGCGATGACCGACTTCTTTATCCATCAGGGCTTTGGGGATAATGCCGGTGACGTTTCCGCCAAGTCGCATGACTTCATCTGCAATGATACCCATCAGGCCGACGTTGCCGCCGCCATAGACCAGCCCCAGCTGTTGTTCGACCAGATTTGCTGCCAGTTGTCTGGCGCCAGCCGCATAGGCGGGCAGGATACCTGCCGCTGAGCCGCAATAAACGCAGATTGCTTTCATGAGTGATTCATTTTTTGCAGATAATTCTGCGACATTTTTTCAAACACTTGTTTGGTTTCACCGCGTAAATACGGGCTGATCAGTACGATGACCTGATAGCAGCCGCGCGCCAGTGATTCCGACATGGTTTGCAGCTCTGAATATTTACGCGGATTACGCACATATTCATACGACAGCCAGTAAGTGGCGACTACCACCATATTGGTTGCGAGTGCATCTATATCCATATCGGTTGCTTCGAATTCACCGTCGGCACGCAAGTCGTGGCAGAGATCGGTGGCGACTTTGATTTTATGCGACAGGATTTCTTTGAAGTTGAGTTCCAGCTTACGGTTGCGAGACAGTAAATCACTCAGATCGCGGTAGAAAAAGCGATAGCGCCAGACCAGCTCAAAAGTCAGATGCAGATAGGTCCAGATATCCTGAATATTTGCTTTTCTACCCTGCGGAAAGGCGAGCTTTTTATTAATTTCCGCCTCAAACTGGGTAAAAATGGAGTTGACGATATCGTCTTTATTACGGAAATGGTAATACAGATTGCCGGGCGAAATATTCATTTCTTCGGCAATCACCGTTGTTGTGATGTTTGGCTCACCAAATTCATTAAACAAGCGGAGGGAAAGTTCGAGGATGCGTTCCCGGGTGCGGCGAGGAGCTTTGTGTTGCATGTGATTCTTCTCGAAAAATTATTTCATTAGAATAACATCGTTCTGTTCAACAGCAAAACCTCTCGCTACATTGTGGCAATTTTCTCGTTCTCAGAAGAAACGTGAAATAAGCGTGTTTTAGCGAGCTTATCGTGTAAAAATTGACCATGTTCGTCGAGATGTGATGTCATCGCCCAGCCTGCGATGCCGATACCGAGAACGATTACCATCGGCCACTCTTTAAGTCCGAGCTGATAATTGATGGCCATTGCTGGAATAAACCACATCCAGGCAAGGCAATAGCGGACGATCGCCTTCACCAACGGAAGTTTTTTGCCGTCGGTATCTGCCACGCGGATGCGCCAGGTTTGCATCGCAAGCGTTTGTCCACTACGGGTCCAGCAAAACACAAAATAAATACCGATGACGATAAACAGCCATACTTGCCGTACATGTCGCAAGGTCAGTGCGTGCTTGCTTTGCGTGATGACATCAAACAAAAAACCGGCAACAAAGACGATGCCGAATAAGAGCAAGGCCTCATAGACCATGCAAATTAAACGGCGACGTAAAGTGGGTGTGGCTAAAACGCTGTTCACAGATTATTTCGATACGGCTTGGGATGCAGAACCCGCTGCCGGAGCGACGGCAGGTTCACTGACGGCAGGCAGACTGCCGGAAGCTGGCGCAGGTGCGGCCACTAATGCTGCTGCCGATGCTGGCGCCGGTGTTATTGGCGCGATCGGCGCTGCTAACGCTGGTTTTGCCGGTGGTTTAGGGCCCAGCTTAATCGGTGCCAGTATTTGCGGATTTTTCACCAGATCCGGCGATAAATTGGTCACGCTTTTTTTCTTTGCGTGCTCCTGCGCGAGACGTTGTTTTTCTTCGGCGCTGAGTTGCTGATATTGCTGCCACTGCGCTGATTTTTGCTCAGGTTTCACCAGCGAGCTTTTCGCGAAATTTTCACGCGCTGCCATGCGTTGTTCCGGTGTGAGCTTAATCCATTCGCGCATTCTTTCTTGCACGCGAACTTGCTCTTCCGGCTTCATTTTTGCGTAGCGTGTGACTATTTCCAGCCATTTTTTCTTGCGGCCTTCGGGGAACTTATCCCATTCTCCTGCCAGTGGCGCCAATGCCTGTTTTTGCATAGCACTCAGCTCCGACCACAATGGCCTTACCAGTGTGGCAGGTGCTGGAATTGCAGGTGTGGCTGCCGGTTTTGAAGCCGGCACAGTATTAGTGCCGCCCGCCAGCGCAAATGGCAGGCCAGCACTGAAAAGCAGGAAAAATACGTAATGACGTAAATTGGAAAACGCCACGTTTACTCCTCCGCTTTATTCAGATAAGCGGTAAAGCCGGTATCGACATAAGCTGCGGGCGGTAATTCATCAACGAGGACAGCGGCATCAATATCAGCTAACTCGCTGATGTTTTGTTGCTGTTCGTACTCATAAATACCAAACAATCCGGCAACCAGCGCCAGCATAGGGAGCAATAAACTCACTTTGCCAAACCAAGAGCCCATGCCTTGAGACGCAAAACCATTTACCCCGGCGAAGACGTTTTTGATTGCCAGTACGCTGACAGGGGCTTCCTGCTTCTTGCGGGCAAGAGCAAGCTTGCGGGCTTGCGCCAGTCTCTCCAGTGCCGGAGATGGGATATTTTCTGCTGATTCGTTCAGAGCACGTTTTACCTTGTAGGCAAAATCAAGATCCTGCGATTCTTTTGAGTAGTTCATAACTGTATTCCTTTAGCCTTGAGGTTGGCGGCCAGTGCGTGGGTTGCACGAGAGCAATGCGTTTTGACGCTGCCTTCTGAGCAGCCCATTGCTGCGGCTGTCTCTGCGACATCCATGTCTTCCCAATAACGCATGAGGAAGGCTTCCCGTTGACGTGCAGGCAGCTTTTTTATTTCATCATCAATAATATTCAGAACCTGTTCGCGTTCTAACTTATCCGCAGTCGATTCTGCTGCTTCTGTTCCTTCTTCCGCAGCGTAACTTTCTAGCAAGTCAAAGTTATCATCTTCCTGATTATTGCCGGGCGTAATGCTGGAAAACAGGCTGACCCAGGTATTCCGCACTTTCTCACGCCGGAAAAAATCCAGAATGGTGTTTTGCAATATTCTCTGAAACAGCATGGGCAATTCATTTGCCGGCTTGTCGCCATACTTTTCAGAGAGTTTAATCATTGCTTCCTGGACAATGTCCAGCGCTGATTCCTCGTTCCTGACCGTATAGACAGCATGCTTGAACGCACGCCTTTCCACATTTTCCAGGAAATTCGATAATTCTTTATCAGTAGCCATTGTTGGCGATATTCATATAGTGATGGTGCATTTACTTGTCAATAGTGGCGCTATGCGCTAAAAAGCTGCCTGCTTTTAAAATTGCGCATATCCTAGCAAAAATAGCCTTACGTGTCCCAAGTTTTGTCTTGCGGCGAATTTTCCCGGATCAAATAAGTCATTGATAAAAAGAGAAAAGAATAATTCTGCTTGACCAAAATGCTGCAACGCATTACCGTATGAGTCCACCTCAAAATCTCGGGGTATCAAATACTTGGCTGGAATAACCCACAATGTTATTGCCCGCAAGTGCGCTTTAATGAAGCTGTTTGTTCTGACCCATGCCACAAGCGTGAGAAATTTGTCGTTGTAAAGCCTTAACACTGATTGAACGAGTGCCTTAAGCATTTTCCGGTACCACGCCCAACGGGGGTGTAAAAGAAAATGTCGCGGTACAAAAAGGAATATCAGCTCACCGGATTTACATGTCGATTTCGCCAGGAAAGAACATCCGATCAATTTCCTATGGACCTTGAAAGGACAACATAATGAGTTCAGAATTTACAGGCGCAGAGATACTGGTCAAGTGTCTTGCCGAAGAAGGTATTGAGCATGTTTTCGGATATCCGGGCGGCGCAGTACTTTATATCTACGATGCAATCTACAAACAAGATAAGTTTCAGCATATCCTCGTTCGTCACGAACAGGCTGCAATTCATGCTGCTGATGCTTACTCCCGTTCTTCCAATAAAGTAGGTGTGGCTCTGGTCACATCCGGACCTGGCGTTACCAATGCGGTGACCGGTCTGGCAACTGCTTACATGGATTCGATTCCTATGGTGATCATCTCGGGTCAGGTTTCCAGTGCCGTTATTGGCCAGGATGCTTTCCAGGAGTGTGACACGGTAGGTATTACCCGTCCTTGCGTGAAACATAATTTCCTGGTCAAAGATGTACGGGATCTGGCAGAGACGATCAAAAAAGCATTTTTCATCGCAACAACCGGACGCCCTGGTCCTGTGCTGGTTGATATTCCTAAGGATATCAGCATGCACAAAACCACCTACAGCTATCCGCGTGAAGTTGAGATGCGTTCTTATAAGCCTGTCGATAAAGGACATGCTGGTCAGATTCGTAAAGCGGTTCAGCTATTGCTGCAGGCAGAGCGGCCGATGATCTACACCGGTGGCGGCGTTATTCTGGCGCACGCTTCTGCTGAATTGAACAAGCTGGTGGATGAGCTGGGATTTCCTTGCACAAACACGCTGATGGGTCTTGGCGCTTATCGTGCCAGCGACGAAAAATTCGTCGGTATGCCCGGTATGCATGGGACGTACGAAGCCAATATGGCGATGCAGCACTGTGATGTGCTGATTGCGATCGGTGCACGTTTCGATGACCGCGTGATTGGCAATCCTAAGCATTTTGCGTCGAATACGCGCAAGATTATTCATATAGACATTGACCCTTCCTCAATATCCAAGCGCGTGAAAGTGGACATTCCTATTGTTGGTAATGTCAAAGACGTATTGCAAGAGATGTTGTCGCAGTTAAGCGCAGTTGAAACCCGTCCTGATCCGAAACCGCTGGCCGCATGGTGGAAACAGATCAACGAGTGGCGCGGCAAGGAATGCCTGAAATATGCCACTTCGTCTGAGCTCATCAAGCCGCAATCGGTGGTTGAAAAAGTGTGGGAAGTGACCAATGGCGATGCTTTTGTGACTTCCGACGTAGGACAACATCAGATGTGGGCGGCGCAATACTACCGTTTCGATAAACCGCGTCGCTGGATTAACTCCGGTGGTCTGGGCACGATGGGCGTTGGCCTGCCATACGCGATGGGCGTGCAGATGGCAAATCCTGATGCGACCGTTGCCTGCATTACCGGCGAAGCCTCGATACAAATGTGTATCCAGGAATTGGCGACTTGCAAGCAATATCACCTGACACCCAAGATTATTCTGTTGAACAACCGCTTCCTCGGCATGGTCAGACAGTGGCAGCAAATTGATTATGGTTCACGCTATTCCGAGTCCTATATGGATTCACTGCCGGACTTCACCAAACTGGTGGAAGCTTATGGTCACGTCGGCATGAAAATTGAAAATCCTGCAGACGTTGATGGCGCAGTACGTGAGGCCTTTGCAATGAAAGACAGACTGGTATTCATGAACTTCATTACCGATCAGACAGAAAATGTCTGGCCTATGGTGAAGGCGGGTCAGGGCCTGACTGAAATGCTGCTTGGCTCGGAGGATCTGTGATATGAGACACATTATCTCCATCCTGCTGGAAAATGAAGCCGGTGCATTGTCCCGCGTGGTCGGATTGTTTTCTGCCCGTGGCTACAATATTGAAACGCTGACGGTTGCGCCGACCGAAGACCCGACCTTGTCCCGCATGACCATCGTCACCAGCGGTTCCGATGACATCATCGAACAGATCACGAAACACCTGAATCGTCTGATTGAAGTGGTGAAAGTGGTTGATCTGACCGAAGGCGCGCATATTGAGCGCGAGCTGATGCTGATCAAGGTCAGAGCGGTAGGTAAAGAGCGCGAAGAAATGAAGCGTACAGCGGATATTTTCCGCGGCCGCATCATTGACGTGACCGAAAAAACCTACACCATAGAATTGACGGGCAACAAAGGTAAATTGGATGCATTCATTGATTCCATCGACCGTGCGTCAATTCTGGAGACAGTCAGAACGGGTGGCTCAGGTATAGGACGTGGCGAACGCATCCTCAAGGTATAAGTAAGTATTCATCTGCCTCTGGCATATAAAAATCATTCAAATTAAATAGGATAAAAAATGAAAGTTTTCTACGATAAAGATTGTGATCTGTCCCTGATCAAAGGTAAAAACGTTGCCATCATCGGTTATGGTTCACAAGGTCATGCACACGCGCAAAATCTGAACGACTCCGGTTGTAACGTGACGGTCGCTTTGCGTAAAGGCGGCGCATCATGGTCTAAAGCAGAAGGCGCTGGCCTCAAGGTCGCAGAAGTGAACGACGCGGTGAAAGCTGCTGATGTCATCATGATTTTGCTGCCGGATGAAAACATCGCTCAGGTCTACAACGAAAACGTTGCACCTTACGCCAAGCAAGGTGCGGTACTCGCGTTTGCACACGGCTTCAATGTGCACTACGGTCAGGTTGTGCCACGTGCTGATCTGGACGTCATCATGATCGCCCCGAAAGCACCAGGCCACACCGTACGCGGCACTTATTCGCAAGGTGGCGGCGTGCCACACCTGATCGCTGTTTATCAGGATAAATCCGGCTCTGCCCGTGATATCGCTTTGTCGTATGCAATGGCGAATGGCGGCGGCCGTGCCGGTATCATCGAAACGAACTTCCGCGAAGAAACAGAAACAGATTTGTTCGGTGAACAAGCTGTGTTGTGCGGCGGTGCTGTTGAACTGATCAAAGCGGGTTTCGAAACTCTGGTCGAAGCTGGTTATGCTCCGGAAATGGCGTACTTCGAATGTCTGCATGAATTGAAACTGATCGTTGATCTGATCTAT
Source organism: Undibacterium sp. FT79W (assembly GCF_014284215.1). NCBI lineage: Bacteria > Pseudomonadati > Pseudomonadota > Betaproteobacteria > Burkholderiales > Oxalobacteraceae > Undibacterium > Undibacterium sp. FT79W. Next base: position 170,902 of record NZ_JACOGB010000006.1, read on the forward strand.
GAAGGCGGTATCGCTAACATGAACTACTCGATCTCTAACAATGCCGAGTACGGTGAATACGTGACAGGTCCACGCGTTGTGACGGAAGACACCAAAAATGCGATGCGCCAATGCCTGAAAGATATTCAGACTGGTGAATACGCGAAGAGCTTCATCCTGGAAAACAAAGCAGGCGCGCCTACCTTGATTTCCCGTCGTCGTCTGACTGCAGAACATCAGATCGAAGAAGTCGGTGCAAAATTGCGTGCGATGATGCCATGGATCGCTAAAAACAAACTGGTTGATCAAAGCAAAAACTAATTGCTGAGATCGCCGGGCATCATCCAGCATGCGCTGGCAGGCGCACGCAGCTTGAAGTCTAAAAGTCGTCCACTGGGACGACTTTTTTTTACGCCTACGAGTGTGCTTGGATTGCGAAAAACAAACTAGTTGATCAATCGAAGAACTAATTCTTCAGATCGTCGGGCGTCATCCGGCGTGCGCTTACAGGTGCGCGCAGCCCGAAAGCTGAAAGTCGTCCAACGGGCGATTTTTTTTGCCTTCAAATATCCCTTGTTTTACCCGTGAAATTTGAAAAATAGGGGAGTATGTTTCATTTTCGCGTATATGTCTTAATGAAATATAGGGGTTTTAAATATACTGGGGGGAGTATATTTAAGGCTTGAAACGGGTTAATTCCCAGGGTTAACTCTGAAATTCGATTCCCAGTGAAGTCATTAATTGAATCGTAGATGGGTGTGATCATTGAAAAAGAGGTATCTTTGCAACTTGAATCAAGAAGACTTGTCTGAATTAACAATACCAACATTTCTGGGGAATGATCATGAAAAAACTACTTGGCTTGACTGCTGCTTGTTTGCTGGCATTGCCGGTTGTCGCGCAGACGCTCACTGGCACCGTCATTACGGTCTCAGGATCGGCGGACGTGAAGGCGGACAATGATCAGGCCGTGCTCAATTTTTATATCGAAGAGCAGGACAAAGACAAGACTGCGGCAGCGTCGCGGGTGAATCAGAAAATGAAATCCGGTACTGAGTTGATCAGGAAAGAAGACCCGCAGGCAGAGCTGCGGACGCGGTCTTATTATTCTTACCCCATCTATGCTGAAACCCCAGCCAATGCGGCCGTGCAGCCTGTCAAGCGCCAGATCATCGGGTGGCGTTCAGGTCAGTATCTGGAGGTGAAAACCACGAACATTGCGCAGTTGTCGTCGACGGCAGCAGCAGGGCAGAAAGTGTTGGCGCTGAACGGTGTCAATTTTGGCTTATCTGATGCAGCGATTAAAAAATTCGAGGCCGCACGGGTTGAGGCTGGTTACCACCAGTTCTCTGACAAAGTAAAAATGATTGCATCGACGCTGGGTAAAAAGCCGGATGATATTGTGATCGAGTCTCTCGATTTCGATAACGCCGGCAGTGAATTGCGTCAGTTTGAAGCGGCACCGATGATGCTCAAAGCGGCCAGAGCCGACGCAGCCACAACGGAACCCAGCTTCGAGCCAGGATTTACTTCATTGAATATAAAAATCACTGGAAAACTGCGACTGAAATAGACCATACACTCGTGCTTGCGGGTTTGCCTGACCGATAAACAGGGTTATACTGCCAGCGCAAAGTGCCAGGTTCCGCCCGACATGTTCGGGCTATTTTATTTCTTTAGATTCACATGCCATCTTTTAATCGACGCAAACCCAAAGGTAACTTCAAACTTTTCCCCAAAGGCGTACGTAAAACGCAGCAAAGAACAGATGCTGACGGTATCGTCTTACCGGTAAAAGCGACGGCGCGCGGACGTGGCATTTATCTGTTGCCGAATGCGTTTACGACGGCTGCGCTGTTCTGCGGTTTTTACGCGATCGTCATGGCGATGGATCAGCGTTTTTATCAGGCGGCACTCGCGATTTTTGTTGCGATGGTGCTGGATAGTCTGGATGGTCGGGTTGCGCGGATGACGAATACACAGAGTGAATTCGGCGCGCAGTACGACAGCCTGTCAGACATGATTTCCTTTGGCGCAGCGCCAGCGCTGGTCGTGTATGAATGGTCGCTGCGCGGCATGGATAAACTAGGCTGGCTTGCCGCTTTTGTCTATTGCGCTGGCGCAGCGTTGCGACTGGCACGCTTTAACACGAATATCAGCATCGTTGATAAACGTTATTTTCAGGGCTTACCAAGCCCGGCGGCGGCGGCGCTGGTTGCTGGTTTCGTGCTGCTGATGGATGATTTGCACTTTGTCGGTGGCGACCTTCGTTGGATCGCGTGGGGCATCACCTTGTTTGCCGGATTGACCATGGTGACGAATGTGCCGTTTTACAGTTTCAAAGATGTGAACCTGAAAAAAAGCGTTCCTTTTATTGCGCCTTTGTTAGTGTTACTGGTGTATGTGGTGGTGGTCAGTGATCCGCCTAAAGTGTTATTTGGTTTGTTTGTGTTGTATGGTTTATCTGGTTACGTCGTCTTGTTGTGGCGCTGGCGCAAAGGTCGTCCTATCAGCATTATTCAGACCAGCGTGGAAACCCACGACGATAAATAAAATTTTGTTTTAAAGCGGAATCGCCACAATGTACAAAATGCATTGTGGCTTTTTTTCTTTTCGGATTAATTAAATTAGAAATAGGCTGCTATAAATTCTTGCACTTTTCTGTGTTCACGCTTATAGTCGAATGCATGAACTTTTCAGTCACATCCCTCACATTAAAAACTTTAGCAGACGCCTCCCGTCTGCTATCGCTATTTGCATTTCTACTAGTGCGGTAACGCGCTAAATCCCCTATACCCACAATTTGTGTAATCTCTTACCCCTGTGTGCGTTGCAAGGGTGGGGCAGAGAATATTCAGCGTTTTTATCGATTCATTTTCAATCTCAAACATTCTTTTCAGGAGAAAATCATGGCAGACAAACTCATCATATTTGACACCACTTTGCGCGATGGCGAGCAATCCCCGGGCGCGTCGATGACAAAGGATGAAAAGCTGCGTATTGCAAAACAACTGGAACGATTGAAAGTTGATGTCATTGAAGCGGGTTTTGCGGCCGCGTCTCCTGGCGATTTTGAATCGATCAAGGCGATTTCCGCGACGATCAAAGATTCCATCATTTGTTCTTTGTCGCGCGCCAATGACCGCGATATTTCCCGTGCCGCAGAAGCCTTGGCTGCTGCTCAACGCAAGCGTATTCATACCTTTATTGCGACCTCTCCTTTGCACATGGAGAAGAAATTGCGTATGAGTCCGGATCAGGTGTTGGAGCAAGCGATTCAGGCCGTACGTTTTGCGCGTAATTTTACTGATGACGTTGAATTTAGCCCGGAAGATGGCAGCCGCTCCGAAATGGATTTCCTGTGTCGCGTAATTGAGGCCGTCATTAAAGAGGGCGCAACCACAATTAATTTCGCCGACACGGTCGGTTATGGTGTGCCGGAGTTATACGGCAATATGCTGAAAACGTTGCGTGAGCGTATCCCGAATTCTGATAAAGCGATCTGGTCTGTGCATTGTCATAACGATCTGGGAATGGCCGTGGCGAACTCGCTTGCGGGTGTCATGATTGGTGGTGCACGTCAGGTCGAATGTACGATTAACGGACTTGGTGAGCGCGCCGGCAATACTGCACTTGAAGAGATCGTGATGGCAGTGCGTACGCGTAAAGATTACTTTAATCTCGATCTGGGTATTGATACGACCCAGATTGTTCCCGCATCGAAGCTGGTGTCGCAAATTACTGGCTTTGCAGTGCAGCCAAATAAAGCCGTGGTTGGTGCGAACGCGTTTGCACATGCTTCCGGCATTCATCAGGATGGCATTCTGAAAGCCCGCGATACCTATGAGATTATGCGCGCCGAAGACGTGGGCTGGAGTGCAAATAAAATTGTTCTCGGTAAGCTCTCTGGCCGGAATGCATTTAAGCAGCGCCTCGAAGAGCTGGGCATTACGCTGGAATCTGAAGCGGAAGTAAATGCGGCATTTGCCCGTTTCAAAGAACTGGCTGACCGCAAATCTGAGATTTTTGATGAAGATATTTTGGCGTTGGTTTCAGATGAAGAGCAGGCCAATGACAAAGAGGCTTACCACTTTGTTTCGCTGGCCCAGCACTCTGAAACCGGCGAATCACCAAAAGCAAAAGTGGTGTTTGCTTTTGCCGGTAAAGAAGTGACTTGCGAAGCAAAAGGAAACGGCCCTGTGGACGCGATTGTGAATGCGATTGAGTCTGAAGTGAACAGTGGTGCTGAATTGCTGCTGTTTTCAGTCAATGCAATTACGACTGGCACCCAGTCTCAGGGCGAAGTGACGATGCGGCTGCAAAAAGCCGGACGTATCGTCAATGGCGTGGGGGCAGATCCTGATATCGTCGTGGCGTCTGCGAAAGCCTACTTGTCAGCGCTGAATAAACTCGAGTCAAAGTCAGAAAAGCTGAATCCACAAGTTTGATTCATTGATTATTTGTGTGCTATAGTCTCGGCTCCCGTCATTTTGGCGGGAGTTTATTTCACGATAACGACGGTTTTGTCATCAAACGACTCTTGTTATCGCATGTAAAGGAAAAATTATGTCTATCGAAAAAAGTGCAAAAGCCGCTATCGTAGCGGATAACGCCCGTGGTCAAAATGACACAGGTTCTCCAGAAGTTCAGGTTGCTTTGCTGACAGCCCGTATCAATGATTTGAACGGTCACTTCAAAGCCCACGGTAAAGATCACCATTCTCGTCGCGGTCTGATTATGATGGTTAACCGTCGTAAAAGCCTGTTGTCTTACCTGAAAGGTAAAGACCTGAATCGCTATCGCGCTCTGATCGAAAAACTCGGCTTGCGTAAGTAATTCTTGCTGAATTTAGCAAAAAATTTATAGCAAAAAGCCTGCGTCAGTTGACTGTCGCAGGCTTTTTGTTTATCTGGTGTTTTGGTTTTGTGCGAAATTTTTAGCAAAATTTGTTAGAAATAAGCAAAAAACTGGCAAAAGGCAGTCCTGACGGATTGCACGTGGTGAGGTGAACGACAGCGCCTGAAAATCTGTCGGCAAAATAGAAAGGACACATTGTGTTTAACAAAATTACGAAAACTTTCCAATACGGTCAACATCAGGTGACATTGGAGACTGGTGAAATCGCACGTCAGGCCTCTGGCGCAGTGATGGTCTCGATCGAAGACACTGTCGTGCTGGCAACTGTCGTTGCAAAAAAAGATGCAAAACCTGGTCAGGATTTCTTTCCTTTGACCGTGGATTACATGGAAAAAACTTACGCTGCTGGCCGCATTCCTGGCGGTTTCTTCAAGCGTGAAGGTCGTCCATCAGAAAAAGAAACATTAACTTCACGTTTGATCGATCGCCCGATTCGCCCATTGTTTCCTGAGGGTTATCTGAATGAAGTTCAGGTGATTGTGCATGTATTGTCCGTCAATCCTGAGATTGATCCCGATATCGCTGCGATGATCGGTGCTTCTGCTGCGATTTCTGTTGCTGGCATTCCTTTCAGTGGCCCTGTTGGTGCCGCGCGCGTTGGTTATATTGACGGTCAATATGTATTGAATCCAACTGCGACGCAGTTGAAATCTTCCAAACTGGATCTGGTTGTTGCGGGTACTGAACAAGCTGTATTGATGGTGGAATCCGAAGCGCAGCAATTGTCTGAAGAAGTCATGCTGGGTGCGGTTGTGTTCGGTCACGAGCAAATGAAAGCTGTTATTGACGCGATCCACGAATTGGTACGCGACGGCGGCAAACCTGAAGTGCAATGGGCGCCTGCAGCAAAAAATGAGCCGCTGATCGCTGCGGTCACTGCAGTTGCAGAACCGCTGCTGCGCGCTGCATATCAAACCAAAGAAAAGCAAGCCCGTACTGAGCAATTGAAGGCCGCGACGTCTACCGTTGCTGCTGCACTGGCTGAACAAGCTGCCGCCAAAGGTGAGGTAGCTCCTGACTCCGCAGACGTCGGTAATATTCTGTTTGATCTGGAAGCGAAAATCGTTCGCTCCCAAATTCTCGAAGGTGAGCCGCGTATTGATGGTCGCGACACTCGCACTGTACGTCCTATTACTATCCGCACTGGTATTTTGCCACGTACGCATGGTACCGCTTTGTTCACCCGTGGTGAAACACAGGCTTTGGTGATTGCAACTTTGGGTACTGCACGTGACGAACAAAAAATCGATGCGTTGATGGGTGAATACTCTGACCGCTTCATGTTGCATTACAACATGCCTCCATTTGCTACAGGTGAAACTGGTCGCGTTGGTACGCCTAAGCGCCGTGAAATCGGTCATGGCCGTTTAGCTAAGCGTGCATTGCAGGCTGCATTGCCTGATCCGGAAGATTTCAGCTACTCCGTACGTCTGGTTTCTGAAATTACTGAATCCAATGGTTCTTCTTCGATGGCGTCTGTTTGTGGTGGCTGTCTGGCTCTGATGGATGCAGGTGTGCCGATGAAAGCGCATGTTGCAGGTATCGCCATGGGTCTGATCAAAGAAGGTAACAAGTTTGCTGTTCTGACCGATATTCTGGGTGATGAAGATCACCTCGGTGATATGGACTTTAAAGTTGCCGGCACTGCCGAAGGTATCACTGCATTGCAAATGGATATCAAAATCCAGGGCATTACTAAAGAAATTATGCAAGTCGCTTTGGCGCAAGCTAAAGAAGGTCGCGTCCATATTCTGGGCAAAATGCAAGAGGCAGTTCCGGTTGGTAATACCGAGTTGTCCGATTTCGCACCACGTCTGATCACAATCAAGATCAATCCTGAGAAAATCCGTGATGTGATCGGTAAAGGTGGTGCGGTGATCCGTGCGCTGACTGAAGAGACAGGTACGCAGATCGACATCAGCGACGAAGGCGTTGTTACTATCGCTTCTGTCGATGCGGCGGCTGGTCAAGAAGCCAAGCGTCGTATCGAAGAGCTGACCGCGGAAGTTGAAGTCGGCAAAATCTACGAAGGTACTGTGTTGAAGTTGCTGGACTTCGGTGCGATTGTGCAAATCATGCCAGGTAAAGATGGTCTGCTGCACATCAGTCAGATCGCCAACGAACGCGTCAATGCAGTTGCTGACTATCTCAAAGAAGGTCAGCAAGTACGCGTCAAAGTGTTGGAAACCGATGATCGTGGTCGCTTCAAGTTGTCCATGAAAGCAGCTGCTGTTGAAGGTGATGCGCATGCTCAGTCACAAGAGCCGCAGGCAGCCCAGTAATTGTGCTGTTTGTCATGAATTGTTGAAAAAAACGCCCGTTTAAACGGGCGTTTTTTTATTGACTTACAATGATTTTTTTATTTATTCGGTGAGTTTTATGCGTGCAATTGAAATTACAAAATATGGGGCGCCCGAGGTTTTGCAATTGTGTGAGCGCGAGATTCCGCAAGCGCAGACTGGTGAGGTTTTGATTAAGGTGCATGCTGCAGGCGTGAATCGCCCAGACGTGCTACAGCGGCTTGGCTACTACCCTGTTCCTCAGGGGGCTTCAGATTTGCCAGGGTTGGAGGTTGCCGGAGAAATTGTTGGTGGAGACTTATCGACGACTGATTTTCAGATGGGTGATTTCGTCTGCGCGCTGGTGCAGGGTGGTGGATACGCTGAATATTGTGTTGCGCCTGCTGCGCAGTGTCTTCCCGTCCCCAAGGGTTTAAGCATGGTAGAGGCAGCCTCGTTGCCAGAAACTTATTTCACCGTCTGGAGTAATGTCTTTGATCGCGCCAGATTGAGTGCTGGTGAGACTTTACTGGTACAGGGCGGCACATCAGGAATTGGTGTTGCTGCGATTCAGATCGCAAGCGCTCTCGGGCACCGGGTTTTTGCTACGGCGGGAACAGATGAAAAATGCCGTGCTGCTGAGGGATTGGGAGCAGAGCGTGCTATTAACTATAAAACTGAAAAATTTCCCGAGGTTGTCAAATCACTGACTGCTGGTAAGGGGGTGGATGTGATTCTTGATATGGTCGCAGGAAGTTATATTCCAATGGAGATCGATAGTCTCGCAGATGATGGCCGGATTGCGATCATTGCCTTGTTAGGCGGTAATCGCGGAGATGTCGATTTTGGGCAAGTCTTACGTCGGCGACTGACGATAACCGGGTCAACCTTGCGTCCACGTTCTGTTGAGTTTAAGAGGCAGATTTCTTCACAATTGCAGCAACATGTCTGGCCGTTACTTGAGGCAGGAAAAATCAGGCCGGTTATTCATCAGGTGTTCCCTTTGACTCAGGCAGATCAAGCGCACGCTTGGATGGAGGATGGTCGCCACATAGGCAAAATTATGCTGCAGTTGGTGTAATCCTGTCAGGGTTCTTATTTTTCAAGATATCGAAGGCCAGATCGCAGTGTGTCGAGAAATGAATGGCCCAGATGTGCAGGGCAGACATGTGTTGGCTTGGGCTGTAGGTCGTGTTTGTTTTGTGCTGGCTTTGTTTGACCGGGTATTGTCAGCGGGATACAATAGACGGTTATTTATATTCTGATCTCTTATGCGACGTACACTAATTGCGGGTAACTGGAAAATGAACGGCAGCTTCGCGGCCAATCGTTCGTTGTTATCTGAAATCGTAGCCGGATTGCCCGTATCTTCGGATTGTGATGTTTTGGTATGTGCGCCAGCGCCGTACCTGACTCAATGTGCTGAGTTGCTGACAGCGAGCCTTGTGAAATGGGGTGCGCAAGATGTTTCTGAGCATGCGCAAGGTGCATTTACCGGTGAGGTTGCCGCATCGATGCTGGTTGATTGCGGTTGTCGATATGTGATCGTCGGGCATTCTGAACGACGCGCATATCATGCTGAATCGAATGCGGTTGTCGCAAGAAAAACTTTGCGTGCGTTGTCCGAGAACTTGATCCCTATTGTATGCGTGGGGGAAACCTTGGCGCAGCGTGAAAGCGGTCAGACAGAAGAAGTTGTTGCTGCGCAATTGCAGGCGGTGTTGGATGTTGTTGACGTTGCGCAAATTACTCAGCTTGTTGTCGCTTATGAGCCAGTGTGGGCAATTGGTACCGGTAAAACGGCGACGCCACAAATGGCGCAGGATGTACATGCCTTTTTGCGTCAGCAAATTGCTTTGAAAGATGTTGCCGCAGCTGCTTCGGTGCAAATACTTTATGGTGGTAGTATGAAGCCCGAAAATGCAAAGGACTTACTGGCAATGGCAGATATTGATGGTGGTTTGATCGGTGGTGCTGCGTTGAAGTCCGCTGATTTTCTTGCTATTGCTGCTGCGGCTTGATTGTATTGCTGAAGATTGAAGATTGAAGATTGAAGATTAATTTTTTTAGGTGTTTTGAATGCAAACTTTTTTTACATTGGTAGTGGTCGTTCAGGTTATCTCTGCATTGGCAATTATTGCGCTCGTTTTGCTGCAGCATGGTAAAGGTGCGGATATGGGGGCTTCCTTTGGTTCGGGTGCTTCCGGTAGTCTGTTTGGTGCAACAGGTTCCTCCAATTTCTTGTCGCGCTCCACAGGCATTGCGGCTGCAATATTTTTTGCTGCAACATTGGCCTTGGGTGTTTTTGGTGGTGAGCGTAAGCCAGCTGGCGGTGTGATGGATAATCTGCCAGTGACAAAAGTAGCGCCTGCAGTTGTGCAAACACCCGCACCAGCTTCTGCTGCTGCGGCTTCGTCTGCGCAACCGAATCAGATTCCAAAATAAATTTATATTTCCCGGCAAAAAAACTTGAATTTCCTCGATTGTGCGTTGAACAATGAGGTCATTCAGGGTAGAATGCTGGGCTTATGCCGACGTGGTGAAATTGGTAGACACGCTATCTTGAGGGGGTAGTGGCGAAAGCTGTACGAGTTCGAGTCTCGTCGTCGGCACCAAAAAAACAAATCAGTTTTCTTTTCTGATTTTGTCGAGGAAGTGGCTATTTTTTGATGAAGTCCTTCAAAAATGGCTTGCTTCAATATGGCGTTCAAATACAGGTAGCCTAACGTGAACCTCGAAAATTATTTCCCAGTTCTTCTCTTTATTCTGGTTGGTATCGGAGTCGGTGTATTGCCTCAGGTTTTGGGGCGTGTTCTCGGCCCGTATAAGCCGGATTCTCAAAAAACATCAGCATACGAGTGTGGCTTCGAGGCGTTTGAAGACGCGCGTATGAAATTTGATGTGCGATATTATTTGATCGCAATCCTCTTCATTCTCTTTGATCTTGAAACTGCATTTTTCTTCCCGTGGGGCGTTGCTATGCGCGATCTGGGATGGGCTGGTTTCTTGATTATGCTTGGCTTTGTGCTCGAATTTGCTGTCGGGTTTTGGTACATCTGGAAAAAAGGCGCTCTGGATTGGGAGTGATGGAAAATGGCTATTGAAGGTGTGTTGAACGAAGGCTTTGTTACGACAACAGCCGATAAGCTGATTAACTGGACACGTACGGGTTCTATGTGGCCGATGACGTTCGGTCTGGCTTGTTGTGCGGTTGAAATGATGCATGCTGGTGCGTCCCGTTATGATCTGGATCGTTTTGGTGTTGTGTTTCGCCCATCTCCACGTCATTCGGATGTGATGATCGTCGCGGGTACCTTGTGTAACAAGATGGCGCCTGCGTTGCGAAAAGTCTACGATCAGATGGCGGAGCCTCGCTGGGTTATTTCCATGGGTTCTTGCGCTAATGGTGGTGGTTATTATCACTATTCATATTCCGTTGTGCGCGGCTGTGATCGCATTGTTCCAGTTGATATTTATGTGCCTGGTTGTCCGCCGACGGCAGAAGCATTGCTGTACGGTGTCATTCAGCTGCAAAACAAGATTAAACGTACAAACACTATCGCGCGCTGATCGCGCGATTGCTGAGGCAGCCTTTAACTATGACGATCAAATTAGAAAAACTCGAGCAGGCATTAAAAGCAGTCTTGGGTGAGCGTATTCTTGAGCTGAAAAATGCTCTCGGTGAGTTGACGATTGTTGTGTCGGCAGCTGAATATTTGCAGGTGATGCGCGATTTGCGTGATCACTCAGATACGTGTTTTGAAGAATTGATTGACCTTTGTGGTGTTGATTATTCTACCTACGCTGATGGTGCCTGGGATGGTTCCCGGTATGCAGTCGTAACGCACTTGTTGTCGATTAAAAATAACTGGCGTCTTCGGGTTCGTGTTTTTGCGCCGGATGATGACATGCCGCTTGTATCTTCTTTGACTGATGTCTGGAATGCTGCTAATTGGTACGAGCGCGAAGCCTTTGATTTGTATGGCATATTGTTTGACGGTCATAACGACTTGCGTCGTATTCTGACTGATTATGGTTTTATTGGTCACCCATTCCGCAAAGATTTCCCTGTGTCTGGTTATGTGGAGATGCGTTACGATGCGGATCAAAAACGCGTAGTCTATCAACCTGTGACTATTGAGCCGCGCGAAAATACCCCGCGTATTATTCGCGAAGAAAATTACGGGATGAAATAATGGCTGAGATTAAGAATTACACACTCAACTTTGGTCCTCAGCATCCTGCTGCGCATGGTGTATTGCGCTTGGTGCTGGAATTGGATGGTGAAGTTATTCAGCGTGCCGATCCTCATATCGGCTTGTTGCATCGTGCAACTGAAAAATTGGCAGAACAAAAAACATTTTTGCAATCTGTTCCGTACATGGATAGGCTCGATTACGTCTCGATGATGGCGAATGAGCATGCCTACGTTATGGCGATTGAGAAGATGCTCGGTTTGGAAGTGCCCCTGCGTGCGCAATACATACGCGTGATGTTCGATGAAATTACTCGTTTGTTGAACCACTTGCTGTGGATAGGCGCACATGCGCTTGACGTCGGTGCAATGGCTGTGATGTTGTATGCGTTCCGTGAGCGGGAAGATTTGATGGATTGCTATGAGGCGGTTTCCGGTGCGCGTATGCATGCGGCTTACTATCGTCCTGGTGGTGTCTATCGTGATTTGCCTGACGAAATGCCTAAGCATAAAGCATCTTTGCTGAAGAACGAAAAGTCGATGCGTTTTCTTAATGAAAACCGCCAAGGTTCTTTGCTTGATTTTATCGAGGATTTTACAAATCGCTTCCCGAAATATGTCGATGAGTATGAAACCTTGTTGACGGATAATCGTATCTGGAAGCAGCGTTTGGTCGGTGTCGGTGTTGTATCGCCTGAGCGTGCGAAAGCGATGGGCTTTACCGGTGCGATGTTGCGTGGATCTGGTGTTGAATGGGATCTGCGTAAAAAACAACCATACGAAGTTTATGATTTGCTCGACTTTGATATTGCTGTTGGTGTCAATGGTGATTGTTATGATCGCTATCTTGTTCGCGTAGAAGAGATGCGTCAATCTAACCGCATTATTAAACAATGCGTAGAGTGGCTCAGAAATAATCAGGGGCCTGTGATTTCAGATAATCACAAGGTTACGCCACCACATCGTGTCGACATGAAGTCAAATATGGAAGATTTGATTCATCATTTCAAGTTGTTCACAGAAGGCTTCCATGTTCCTGCTGGCGAGGCTTATGCTGCAGTTGAGCATCCAAAGGGTGAATTTGGTATTTACTTGATGTCCGATGGTGCTAATAAACCGTATCGCTTGAAAATTCGCGCTCCAGGCTTCCCGCACCTGCAAGGTCTGGATGAAATGGCGAAGGGACATATGATTGCCGATGCTGTAACTATTATTGGTACTCAGGACATTGTTTTTGGTGAGATTGACAGATAAAAACGTCATCTGACGTTTATTTGAGGCATTAGCTATGGTGTTATCAGAGCAGGCATTTAAAAAAATTGATCGTGAACTGGCAAAGTTCCCGGCTGAGCAGCGCCAGTCCGCTGTGATGGCCGCTTTGGCTATTGCGCAGGATGAAACTGGTTGGATCTCTCCTGAAGTAATGCAGACTTTGGCTGACTATATTGGTATGCCTGCCGTTGCTGTACAGGAAGTGGCTACTTTCTACAATATGTACAACACGAAGCCAGTCGGTAAATTCAAAATTACCGTTTGTACTAATTTGCCTTGTGCTTTATCAGGTGGCGAGCGCGCGGCGCACCATCTGAAGCAGAAGCTGGGTATTGATTACAAAGAAACCACTGGCGATGGGCAATTCACCTTGGTTGAAGGTGAATGCATGGGGGCATGTGGTGATGCACCTGTCATGTTGGTCAACAATAAACGCATGTGCAGCTTTATGTCGAACGAAAAAATCGACGGACTTGTGAATGAACTGAAAGAGGCGGGTAAATAATGACGAGTCTGCACAATCGCCATATTAAGCCCCTCATTCTCGCGGGTCTGGATGGTAAAAACTGGCACTTACAAGATTACGTTGCTCGTGGTGGCTATGCATCCTTGAAACGTATTCTTTCAGAAAAAATTCCACCTGAGCAGGTTATTGCTGAGCTCAAAGCGTCGTCTTTGCGCGGTCGTGGCGGAGCTGGTTTCCCGACTGGCCTGAAATGGAGTTTCATGCCACGTCAGTTTCCTGGGCAGAAATATCTGGTCTGTAATACCGACGAGGGCGAGCCTGGTACATTTAAAGATCGCGATATCATTCGCTATAACCCGCACGCGCTGATCGAAGGTATGGCCATCGGTGCGTATGCCATGGGTATTACTGTCGGTTATAACTACATCCACGGCGAAATTTTTGCGGACTATGATCGTTTCGAAGAAGCGATTGAAGAGGCGCGCGCGGCGGGGATGCTTGGTAATAATATCGCAGGCTCCGAATTTAGTTTTCAATTGCATGCGTTCCACGGTTACGGTGCCTATATTTGCGGTGAAGAAACGGCATTGTTGGAGTCACTGGAAGGCAAAAAAGGCCAGCCGCGCTTCAAACCTCCGTTCCCGGCCAGCTTTGGTCTGTACGGAAAGCCGACAACCATCAACAACACTGAAACATTTGCTGCCGTTCCGTTCATTTTTGCGATGGGTGGTGAAAATTATGCCGCTCTTGGTAAGCCAAATAACGGCGGTACAAAGATATTCTCTATTTCAGGTGACGTTGAGCGGCCTGGTAATTACGAAATTCCATTAGGTACTCCATTTGCTACTTTGCTTGAGTTGGCTGGTGGCATGCGTGGCGGAAAAAAAATCAAAGCAGTCATTCCTGGCGGCTCTTCCGCACCGGTAATTGTTGGTGATGTGATGATGAATACGGATCTTGATTACGATTCGATTTCCAAGGCGGGTTCCATGCTTGGATCCGGAGCCGTCATCGTCATGGATGAAACCCGTTGCATGGTCAAATCGCTGGAACGTCTGTCGTATTTTTATTTTGAAGAGTCGTGCGGGCAGTGTACGCCTTGTCGCGAAGGTACAGGCTGGTTGTATCGCCTTGTTCATCGGATTGAAAATGGATTAGGTCGCCCTGAAGATCTGGATATGCTGAATTCCATCGCAGACAATATTCAGGGTAAAACGATTTGTGCGTTAGGTGATGCAGCAGCGATGCCGGTTCGCGCATTCGTAAAAAATTTCCGCACAGAGTTTGAATATCATATCGAGCATAAGCATTGCTTGGTTCCCACTTACCTGTAAGCCAGCTTCGGTTAGCACACTTAGAGTAGACCATGGTTGAAATCGAAATAGACGGCAAAAAAGTCGAAGTCCAAGAAGGCAGTATGGTGATGGACGCTGCCAATAAACTTGGCACGTATATCCCGCATTTTTGTTACCACAAAAAATTATCTATTGCGGCGAATTGCCGCATGTGTCTGGTAGAGGTTGAAAAAGCACCTAAGCCATTGCCTGCCTGCGCGACCCCTGTTACGCCTGGCATGATAGTGCGTTCTCACAGCGATAAGGCTGTGAAAGCACAAAAAGCAGTAATGGAATTTCTGTTGATTAACCACCCTCTGGATTGCCCGATTTGTGATCAGGGTGGCGAATGTCAGCTGCAGGATCTGGCGGTTGGTTATGGCGGTACTACTTCTCGCTACGAAGAAGAAAAGCGCGTTGTTTTCCACAAAGATGTCGGTCCGCTGGTGTCGATGGAAGAGATGAGCCGTTGTATTCACTGTACACGCTGTGTTCGCTTTGGTCAGGAAATTGCAGGTGTGATGGAATTGGGTATGCTCAATCGTGGCGAACATTCCGAAATTACCTCTTTCGTTGGTAAAACTGTCGACTCTGAATTGTCCGGCAACATGATTGATCTGTGCCCTGTGGGTGCATTGACCTCCAAGCCGTTCCGCTATTCTGCGCGTACATGGGAATTGTCCCGTCGTAAATCTGTCAGTGCACATGATGGTTTAGGTTCGAATCTGATTGTTCAGGTTAAAAATAACAAAGTAATGCGTGTTGTTCCTTTCGAAAACGAAGAGATCAATGAATGCTGGATTTCTGACAAGGACCGTTTCTCTTACGAAGGCGTGAACAGCGCTGAGCGTCTGACTAAGCCGATGATCAAGCAAGGTGGTCAATGGCAAGAGACAGATTGGCAGACAGCGTTAGAATACGTAGCGCATGCTATGCGTAATATTCGTCACGAACACGGCGCTGATTCTGTCGCTGCTGTTGCTGCACCTAATTCGACTCTCGAAGAATTATTCTTGCTTCAGCGGATAATCCGCGGCATCGGTTCAGATAATGTTGATTTCCGCTTGCGCCAGTCTGATTTTTCTCTGAATGGAAGTGTCAAACCTTGGCTGGGTACATCCATTACCAAGTTCGCGCAACTGAAGAACGTTTTTGTCATCGGTTCATTCTTGCGGAAAGACCATCCTTTGTTGGCAGCACGCCTGCGTCAGTCCGTCAAATCTGGTACAAAGCTCAGTGTGCTCAATGCAACTGATGATGATCTGCTGATTAAATTGGCGAATAAGGCAGTCCTCGCACCTTCGTTATGGGCGCAGTTCCTGGTCGAGGTAGCGGTTGCCGTTGCAGTTAAAAAAGAAATTGCTAAACCGGCTGGTCTGGAATCCGTTGACGCTGGGTTGTTGGCTCAAAACATCGCGGCAACACTGTTATCAGGCGACGCAGGCGTATTTTTAGGCAACACCGCGTCATATCATCCTGAAGCGTCTCGTTTGCATGCACTTGCACAATGGATTGCAGAACAAACAAGTGCAGATTTCGGTTATCTGACTGAGGCTGCAAACACGGTTGGTGGTTATCTTGCGAATGCAATTCCTGCCAATAATGCTAAGCCTGTGTTTGCTGAAGGTAAGAAAGCGTATGTTGTGCTTCATGCCGAGCCTGCATTAGATACTGCAAATCCAGCCCGGGCGGAAAAAGCCTTAGCGGAAGCTGACATGGTTGTTGTTATGTCTCCGTTTAAGCACGGCGCTGAATATGCAGACGTTTTATTACCTGTTTCGCCATTTACGGAAACTGCCGGTACATTTGTCAGTTGCGAAGGACGTGTTCAGAGTTTCCATGGCGTTGTTAAACCGCTTGGCGATACACGTCCTGCATGGAAGGTATTGCGTGTTCTGGGGAATTTGTTAGGTCTGGATAATTTCAATTACGAAACATCCGAAGCCATTCGCGATGAAGTTTTAGGTGGTAATGATGTTATCGCGAAACTGAATAACATCGCTGCTTTAAAACCTGTTCTTGAGTCTGTATCCGAGGCAGGCTTGGAGCGGGTTGCAGATGTTGCTATTTACAGCACAGATGCGATCGTCAGAAGAGCTGAATCGTTACAAAAAACTGCAGATGCACGTGCACCGCAGGCTTGGATCAGTACTGGATACGCAGAAAAAATCGGTGTCTCCGAAGGTGACATGGTCAAAGTCACTAAAGGCGGATCAATCCTGTTGAATGTCGGTATCGATGGATCTTTACCTGAAAATGTAGTTCGGGTTGCTACCGGTTCGGTCTTGACTAGTAAGCTGGACGGCATGTTCGGTGCTATTAATGTGGAGCGTGCATAATGAATTGGCTGCTCACTGTTCAAACTTTTGGTCAGGGCGTATTTGGCTATTTCTGGCCTCTGGTCTGGAATCTGATCAAAATTGTCTGCGTTGTTGCTCCTATCATGGGCTTGGTTGCCTATCTCACTTTGTGGGAACGTAAGATGATAGGTTGGATGCACATTCGCCTTGGCCCTAACCGTGTCGGACCTGCAGGTCTTTTGCAGCCTATCGCTGATGCTGTGAAGCTATTGCTGAAGGAAATTGTTGTTCCTGCAAAAGCAAATAAAGTTCTTTTCATACTCGCACCGATTATGACGATTATGCCTGCGCTGGCGGCATGGTCTGTTATTCCATTCGGCCCTGAAGTTGTGCTCGCGAACGTCAATGCTGGCTTATTGCTGATTATGGCAATCACTTCGGTTGAGGTCTACGGCATTATCATCGCAGGCTGGGCATCTAATTCTAAGTATGCGTTTTTAGGTGCCATGCGTGCTTCTGCGCAGATGATTTCTTATGAAATTGCAATGGGTTTCGTATTAGTCATTGTACTGATGGTTTCAGGAAGTCTGAATTTGTCGGATATCGTTAATGCACAGACAAAAGGTTACTTTGCATCGATGGGACTGAATTTCCTGTCATGGAACTGGTTGCCGTTGCTGCCGATGTTCGTTGTTTATGTTATTTCTGGGATTGCAGAAACAAACCGTCATCCATTCGACGTGGTTGAGGGCGAATCTGAGATCGTCGCTGGTCATATGGTCGAATACTCGGGTATGTCTTTCGCTATGTTTTATTTGGCGGAGTACGCGAATATGATCCTGATCTCGACAATGGCATCATTGATGTTCCTGGGTGGTTGGGATGCTCCTTTGAATTCCATCGTATTTAACTGGGTACCGGGTTGGATTTGGCTGGGTCTGAAAACATTTGTTGTGGTTTCCATGTTTATCTGGGCTCGTGCGTCTTTCCCTAGATACCGTTACGATCAGATCATGCGTTTGGGTTGGAAAGTATTTATCCCTTTAACTCTGGTGTATCTGGTGTTTGTCGCTGCATGGATACAAACGTCATGGAATATTTGGAAGTAAGAGGCTGAAAAGATGGAAGCAATCAAAGATTTTTTTGGCAGCCTGATGCTGCGCGAACTGATAAAGGGACTGGCATTGACTGGTCGCTATATGTTCGCCCGCAAAATTACTGTCCAATTCCCGGAAGAGAAAACGCCGCAATCACCACGTTTCCGTGGTTTGCATGCGCTGCGTCGTTATCCTAATGGTGAGGAGCGTTGTATCGCCTGTAAATTGTGTGAAGCAGTTTGCCCTGCGATGGCGATTACGATTGAATCGGATCAGCGTGAAGATGGTAGCCGCCGTACGACGCGTTACGACATCGATCTGACCAAATGCATTTTCTGCGGCTTCTGCGAAGAATCCTGTCCCGTTGATTCCATCGTTGAAACGCATGTATTTGAATACCACGGTGAGAAGCGCGGCGATCTTTATTTTACTAAAGAGATGTTATTGGCAGTCGGTGATCGCTACGAACCACAAATTGCAGCTGCTCGTGCTGCTGACGCTGCATATCGCTAATTAGAACGGTTTCATTATGGAATTTACTACCGCATTATTTTATGTTTTCGCAGCGATCCTTGTGCTCGCTGCGACGCAGGTGATTACCGCTCGTAATCCGGTGCATGCCGCGTTGTTCTTAGTGCTGTCGTTTTTCTCTGCAGCCGCGATTTGGTTATTGTTGAAGGCGGAGTTTCTGGCCATTGTTTTAGTGTTGGTATATGTCGGCGCGGTCATGGTCCTGTTTTTGTTCGTTGTGATGATGCTGGACATCGACATTGATAAATTGCGAGCAGGATTCTGGGGACATCTACCATTGGCTGCGACTGTTGGTGTCGTGATTGTTCTTGAGATGTCTGCAGTGTTATGGCGCGGGTTTTTACGTCCGGATAATCACGTTCCGGCCGCTGCTGATACGATAGGGAATACAAAAAATCTTGGTATAGAAATTTTTACTCGTTATACATTGGCATTTGAAATTGCTGCGGCAATTTTGTTACTCGCCATCGTTGCGGCCGTTGCATTAACGTTGCGTCGTCGCAAAGACAGTAAATATTTTGATCCGGCAAAAGCTGTCAAAGTGAAGAGTACTGATCGTGTTCGCATCGTAAAAATGAAAGCAGAATCCGAACGTACTTTAACTTCATCGACAGAAAAGCAAGAGGGCTGATATGGCTTTGACACTGACACACTATCTGATACTTGGCGCTATTCTGTTTGCGATTTCTATCGTTGGTATTTTTCTGAATCGGAAAAATATTATTGTTTTGCTCATGGCGATTGAACTGAATTTGCTGGCAGTGAATATGAATTTCATTGCGTTCTCTCATTATCTGGGTGATGCCGCCGGGCAGATTTTTGTATTTTTCATTCTGACGGTCGCTGCTGCAGAATCTGCAATTGGTCTGGCCATTCTCGTTGTCTTGTTCCGTAATCTGGACACGATTAATGTCGAAGATCTGGACGCACTCAAAGGATAATGTTTCATGGGGCGAATGCAGTGTGCTTCTCCCCATCATTCGCTGGCGATTTAAAAAAGTAATAAGCTAAAAAAGGGTCATCATGGCGGGGCAACTTAACCCACAACTACTATTGGCAGTACCTCTGGCTCCATTGGCAGGATCTGCCATCGCCGGTTTACTGGGCACCAAATTTTTTGGTAACGTCGTAGGGCGTAAAGTTTCACACACCGCGACCATACTCGGTGTGCTGGTTGCGTTCATTATTTCGTGCATGACTCTTAATGCTTTGATGAATGGTGCACCGGTCTACAACGCAACGTTGTATCAGTGGATGCAGGTAGCCGGTTTGAAACTGGAAGTTGGTTTTCTGGTGGATAACCTGACCGCAATGATGATGTGTGTGGTGACCTTTGTCTCACTGATGGTGCATATTTACACTGTCGGCTACATGGCTGAAGATGAAGGTTATAACCGCTTTTTCTCATATATCTCGCTGTTCACGTTCTCCATGCTGATGCTCGTAATGAGCAATAACTTCCTGCAATTGTTTTTCGGTTGGGAAGCTGTGGGTCTGGTGTCTTATTTGCTGATTGGTTTCTGGTACACCAAACCGACTGCTATTTACGCCAACATGAAAGCTTTTCTGGTTAACCGTGTGGGTGACTTTGGCTTCATACTTGGTATCGGTTTGTTACTCGCTTATGCGGGTTCGATGAACTACATGGAAGTCTTCGCGAAAAAAGAAGAGCTGGCTAAACTGATTTTCCCGGGAACTGACTGGATGCTGATTACGGTCGCCTGTATCTGCTTGTTTATCGGTGCCATGGGTAAATCTGCACAGTTTCCGCTGCATGTCTGGTTGCCGGATTCGATGGAAGGTCCAACTCCGATTTCTGCGCTGATTCATGCGGCGACGATGGTTACGGCCGGTATCTTCATGGTATCGCGTATGTCGCCGTTGTTTGAGTTGTCTGATACCGCCTTGTCCTTTATTCTCGTTATCGGTTCGATTACCGCCTTGTTTATGGGTTTCCTGGGGATCATCCAGAACGATATCAAACGCGTTGTTGCTTACTCCACGCTGTCGCAGCTGGGTTATATGACAGTCGCCCTGGGCGCTTCTGCGTACTCGGTTGCAGTGTTTCATCTGATGACACACGCGTTCTTTAAGGCGCTGTTGTTCCTTGCTGCCGGCTCGGTCATCATCGGTATGCACCATGATCAGGACATCCGGAACATGGGCGGGCTCCGTAAATACATGCCCATCACCTGGTTGACTTCTCTGTTAGGTTCTTTAGCATTAATTGGTACGCCATTCTTCTCTGGTTTTTACTCCAAAGACAGTATTATCGAGGCTGTACAGGCGTCTCACATTGCTGGCTCTGGCTTTGCTCAGTTTGCTGTCTTAGCCGGTGTATTTGTCACAGCGTTTTATTCTTTCCGTATGTACTTTTTGGTGTTCCACGGCAAAGAAAATTTTGGGCATGCCCATGATCACCATGATGCGCACCATGCAGCGGATGATCATGATGAACATCATCACGGATTGGCACCAGGCCAAAAACCGCATGAGTCTCCGTTCGTCGTCTGGTTTCCGCTGGTGATGTTGGCGATTCCATCGGTATTGATCGGTTTTATCGCGATCGAACCTATGCTGTTCGGTAGCTTCTTTAAGGACGTTATTTTTGTCAATGAAGCTCATCATGCAATGGAAGAGTTAAAGCATGAATTCCATAGCCCTATCGCCATGGCAACGCATGCACTGACAACGGCACCGTTCTGGTTAGCATTTGCAGGTGTGGCAACTTCCTATTTCTTCTATATGGTTAAGCCGGCAATACCTGCTGCCATCAAGAAAAATGCAAGTGCCGTCTACACTTTGCTTGACAATAAGTACTACATGGATCGTTTTAACGAAATCGTTTTTGCAGGTGGTGCACGTTTGCTCGGGCAGGGACTGTGGAATGTTGGCGATAAAGGTTTGATTGACGGACTGGTCGTTAACGGTAGTGCAAAACTGGTGGGATGGGTTTCAAGGATTGTTCGCTTATTCCAGAGCGGGTACATCTATCACTATGCTTTTGTAATGATTTTGGGCGTGTTGGCATTCCTCGTGTATTTCATGCCATTCCCTTTTGCTAAATAAGTGACCTCGGCTAAAAAAATATAATCATGATGCAGTCAACTTCCTCCTTACTCAGCCTGGCGATCTGGTGCCCAATCGCATTTGGTATTTTTGTTCTGGCTTTTGGCCGTGATCATAACCGTGGTTTAGTTCGCGGCGTGTCTCTGCTTGGTTCTTTAACGAGTTTTCTCGTAACCTTGCCATTGATTTCGAATTTTGATAATTCAGCGCATAGGATGCAATTTGTTGAGAAATTCTCCTGGATAGAAAAATTCAACATTTTTTACTCACTTGGTATTGACGGTATCTCTCTTTGGCTGGTGCCGCTGACCGCATTTATTACAGTGATTGTCGTTATCGCTGCTTGGGAAGTGGTTGAGAAGCAAGTAGCTCAGTACATGGGCGCTTTCCTGATTCTGTCCGGTCTGATGATTGGTGTTTTCTGCGCTTTGGATGGCATGTTGTTTTATGTGTTCTTTGAAGCGACTTTGATACCGATGTATATCATCGTTGGTATCTGGGGCGGTCCAAACAGGGTTTATGCTGCATTCAAGTTTTTCCTGTACACCTTGCTCGGCTCTTTGCTGACTTTAGTTGCCATCATTTATCTTTATATTCAGGCTGGTCATTCGTTTGACATTTTAGTCTGGCACAAACTGCCGCTTCCGATGTCAACACAGATTGCTATTTTCTGCGCATTCCTCATGGCATTTGCTGTTAAGGTACCGATGTGGCCAGTGCATACATGGCTGCCTGACGCTCACGTTGAAGCTCCTACTGGTGGTTCTGTTGTTTTGGCCGCGATTATGCTGAAGCTTGGTGCTTACGGGTTCTTGCGCTTCTCTTTACCTATCGCTCCAGACGCTAGTCACTATATGGCTGGTTTCATGATCACTTTGTCTCTGGTTGCTGTGATTTATATTGGTCTGGTCGCGCTTGTGCAGGCTGATATGAAGAAGCTGGTCGCATACTCATCTATTGCGCATATGGGTTTTGTTACACTCGGGTTTTTCATGTTTAACGACATGTCTGTGCAGGGTGCGATTGTGCAAATGATTTCTCATGGTTTTATCTCTGGTGCGATGTTCCTGTGTATCGGCGTTTTGTATGACCGCGTGCATTCACGTCAGATCGTAGACTACGGTGGTGTAGTGAATAAGATGCCTAAATTTGCAGCATTGTTTGTATTGTTCTCGATGGCTAACTGCGGTTTGCCAGCCACTTCGGGCTTTGTCGGTGAGTTCATGGTGATTCTCGGTGCAGTACAGTTTAACTTCTGGATTGGTATGCTCGCCGCAACAGCGTTGATTTTCGGCGCGGCGTATTCTTTGTGGATGGTCAAGCGGGTTGTTTTCGGCAAAATTACGAATGAGCATGTTGCTCATCTGAGTGACATTAACGCACGTGAATTTTTTATGTTGGGCGTTTTGGCGATCGCTGTGATTGTAATGGGATTGTATCCAGCACCTTTTACCGACGCGATGCAAGTTTCCGTGACTGATCTTTTGAAGCATGTGGCGACGTCCAAGTTACCGCTCTGATTGAAGATATAGACAAGTAAGCCCGTCGACAATTTTCGTTGCGCTAATTGTGTGACAGCAGATTAATGCTAGTAGAACTGAATAATATGAACTTCACACCACTTTATCCTGAAATATTTTTGCTGCTGGCAATCTGTACTATTTTGCTGGTTGACATGTTTTTGCCTGACAGCAAACGTAATCTGACTTATGTCATGAGCATACTTGCTTTGTTTGTTTGTGGTGCGCTGACTATCGCGACTTCGAATAGTGACGGGTCAACTTATGTCAGCAATAACATGTTTGTTTCGGATCCGATGTCGACCCTGCTCAAACTGTGTTCTTACCTTGCGGTGGGTATGACTTTCATCTATTCACGTCAATACGTGACAGATCGCGGTATGACGAATGGCAAGTCGGGCGGTGAGTTTTATGTCTTAGCGTTGTTTTCTCTGTTAGGTCAGATGATCATGATTTCAGGGAATAATTTCCTGATTATCTATCTTGGTCTGGAATTGATGTCTTTGTCTTTGTATGCACTGGTTGCTTTGCGCCGTGAACACACTCAGTCTACCGAAGCATCGATGAAATACTTTATTCTGGGTGCGCTGGCATCCGGTTTTATGCTCTACGGTATTTCTATGTTGTACGGTGCCACTGGTTCTTTGGAGTTGGCGGAAGTTGCCAAGGTAGCGAGTTCTCCAACTGCAAATAAAACTATTCTGGTGTTTGGTATTGTATTTCTGGTGGCGGGGCTTGCGTTCAAGTTAGGTGTTGTTCCTTTCCACATGTGGGTACCCGATGTATATCAGGGCGCCCCTACAGCAGTGACGTTGTTACTGGGTGGTGCGCCGAAATTAGCAGCTTTTGCTATGACATTCAGATTGTTGGTTGAAGGATTGTTCTCTCAGGCGGTAGATTGGCAACAAATGTTGGTCGTGCTGGCTGTGCTGTCGATGGCAATCGGTAATCTTACAGCTATCGCCCAGACCAATCTGAAACGTATGCTTGCATATTCGACTATTTCTCATATGGGCTTTTTGCTGTTGGGTCTGTTGTCTGGCGTTGCTCACGGTAATACTGCTCTTGCCGCAGATGCGTACAGTGCCGCGATGTTTTATAGCATCACGTATGTGTTAACCACTTTAGGCACTTTCGGCGTAATTATGTTGTTGGCACGTTCCGGTTTTGAAGCTGAAAATCTGGATGATCTGAAAGGTCTGAACAAACGCTCGCCTTGGTTTGCATTGGTCATGTTGCTGTTGATGTTCTCTCTGGCAGGCATCCCACCGTTGATGGGCTTTTATGCCAAGTTGTCAGTGTTACAGTCGGTAATGGCAACCGGACAAGTATGGTTATCATTAGTGGCCGTGCTGTTCTCCTTGATTGGCGCGTTTTATTATCTTCGCGTTGTTAAACTGATGTACTTTGATGAAGCCTCAGACAACGCTTTGATTACTCCTAGTGTTGACGTTCGCGTGGTCTTGAGCCTGAATGGATTGGCCGTTTTAATTCTTGGCGTGGTCCCTGGTGGTTTGATGACTGCATGTTTGAACGCGGTTGTAAAAACTTTAGCGTCGTAAGGGTCATCTCTTTTGACTAGTTTGACTTCCGTCTGGCTGATCGTCGTGTTGGCAGTTATTGCTGCCAACCTGCCATTTGTTAATGAACGCTGTTTCGCAGTTTTTGCGCTACGGCGTTTTTCTTTTATCAAACCATTTTGGTTGCGTTTGATTGAGCTGATCATCTTGTATTTTGTGATTGGTGCTACAGGTGTTTTCCTTGAGAGTTCAAGCGGCAATCGTTTTCCGCAAGGATGGGAATTTTTTGCTATCACCGTTTTTTTATTTCTGGTTTTAGCTTTTCCCGGATTTGTCTTTCGTTACCTGAGGCGGCGTCGTGACTGATCGTTTTTCTGGCGACGCGCACTTACGTGAGGAAAAGATCAGTAGCGACCTGGTCTACGAGGGTGATTTTCTGAAGGTTCAAAAGGATAGCGTTTCTTTGCCAAATGGCCATATCGCCACCAGAGAGTTTATACGCCATCCGGGGGCTGTCGTCATTATTCCGATATTTGACGATGACAAAGTTTTGCTTGAACGTCAATTTCGCTATCCGCTGAATCGTGTTTTTATTGAATTTCCAGCAGGGAAAATTGACGCCGGTGAAGATCCATTGATTTGTGCTCAAAGAGAGTTACGCGAAGAGACCGGTTATACGGCAACAGATTGGCGACATCTCTGCACGATTCATAACGCCATCGCTTATTCCGACGAAAGGCTGGAGATTTACGTTGCCCGTGGTTTAACAGCAGGACCGGCTTCTTTAGATGACGAAGAGTTTTTAGAGACATTCACAGCCACTTCAACGGAGATGTCAGATTGGGTAAGAGAAGGCAAGATTACTGATGTAAAAACCGTGATAGGTTCATTCTGGCTGGAAAAAATATTGACAGAGAAATGGTAAGTTGAGAGCCAGAAGGTAAAATAAAAAAAGGCCGACGTATAAATTACGTCGGCCTTTTCAATTAGCAGCGTTGTTTATGCAAATGCGCTTGTATCAATCTTTGCTTCTGTTTTTGCGACAACCTCTTCCACGCTGATGCCATGAGCGAGTTCAATTAACTTAAAACCGTCCGGAGTGACATCAATCACACCCAGGTCGGTAATGATGCGGTTGACAACGCCAACCCCGGTTAACGGTAGATTGCAGGATTTAAGAAGTTTGTGCGCATTATCTTTCGCGACATGCTCCATTAGCACGACGACACGTCCTACCCCCGCGACCAGATCCATTGCGCCACCCATACCCTTGACCATCTTGCCCGGAATCATCCAGTTAGCGAGATCGCCATTTTCACTGACCTGCATTGCCCCTAAAATGGCAAGATTGATTTTTCCACCACGTATCATTGCGAAAGAATCGGCCGAGCTGAAAATTGAGGAGCCGGGCAGGGTAGTCACCGTCTGTTTTCCTGCATTAATTAAATCCGGGTCAACTTCATCTTCGGTCGGAAAGGGGCCAATCCCCAGCAGCCCATTTTCTGATTGTAGCCAGACTTCCATGCCGGCAGGCACATGGTTAGCCACCAGTGTAGGCAGACCTATTCCGAGATTAACGTAAAATCCGTCTTGCAATTCTGATGCTGCGCGTGCAGCCATTTCATCGCGATTCCATGCCATATTATTTCTCCTGGTATCTTATTTAGTCGGACGCACAGTGCGTTGCTCAATACGTTTTTCGGGTTGCGTATTGACGACGATGCGATGCACGAAAATACCGGGGGTATGAATTTCATCCGGATCGAGATCACCTGTTTCTACCAGCACTTCAACTTCTGCAATAGTGACTTTTCCTGCCATAGCCACATTGGGATTGAAATTACGTGCCGTTTTCCGATAGACCAAATTTCCCGCCTTATCTGCTTTCCACGCTTTTACCAGCGAGACATCGGCGACCAGGGCTTTTTCCATGACATATTTCTGACCATCAAATTCGCGAATTTCCTTACCTTCTGCGACGATAGTACCTACACCTGTTTTCGTGAAAAATGCTGGAATGCCAGCACCACCGGCGCGAAGTTTTTCTGCCAGTGTTCCTTGTGGTGTGAATTCCAATTCCAATTCGCCAGCCAGATACTGACGCTCGAATTCTTTATTTTCACCGACATAGGAAGAAACCATTTTTTTGATCTGACGTGTCGTCAATAATTGGCCCAGCCCAAAACCATCTACGCCCGCATTATTAGAAATGGCAGTCAATTCTTTGACACCAGAGTCACGCAACGCGGCAATCAACGCTTCAGGTATTCCACATAAACCAAAACCACCGACCGCTATTGTCTGCCCATCTTTGACTACATTAGCCAACGCGGCCTTTGCGTCCGGGTATTCCTTATTCATCGTCGTCTCCTCATAGATATTCAGGGAAATACTTGTTTGTTTTTTTCGCAGCAACACGAATATCGGTTGATAGCGCATTACTTTTTTCAGAATAGGGCTCAGCATAAGATGCTGAGCTATACTCCGCAATACCGTAAAACTACCTGAATAAATTTACCTTATCCATCTGCACAAGAACAGCCATATGATAGAGATGCACACTATTGATTTTGAAGTTATTTTCCAACAAGCACCGATAGGAATGTGTGTCTCTCAAAACCGTATTATTTATGCCTGTAATGACGATCTGGCGCAGATGTTTAACTATAAAAAAGAAGATCTGATCGGGCAATCTTTCCAGATACTGTATCCAAGCCCTGATGAGTTCGAGCGTACGGGCGCTCGCATCACGCCTATCATGAATGCGAAGGGCTCCTATTCTGATGAGCGCATCATGAAAAGGGCGAATCAAGAGTTATTCTGGTGCCATGTTACGGGACGAGGGTTGCGAAAAAATGAGCCGCACGCGGCCGGTATATGGACATTTGAAGACCTGAGCGCAAAGCGCCCCGTGAGCGCTGAGCTCACGCCGAGAGAGAGGGAGATTGCAGCCCTGCTAGTCGAGGGTAAGACCAGTAAATTGATCGCCAGACAGATTTCATTAAGTCCAAGAACCGTTGAAATGCACAGAGCGAAGCTGATGAAGAAATTTTCTGCAGCAACATCAAGCGAGCTTGTGCACAAGTTGTTGGGAATTATGCGTTAACCCGTTTTTCGGCCGATGGATCAATATCTGCTTAGGGGAACGCGGCATGTTCGGTTGTATCAGAACACAGATGATAATCGAGAGATACTTCCACGGTTGTGCTGGCAGATAATCTGTTGATCGGTTTCGTGACTTAAGGGCTGGGCCGTATCGCAAACAAAAATTTTTACTATTGCAGAATCAGTGGCTATTTTTTGACTCGTATGAGTTAGGGGTGTTGACCTTACTCACACGAGATCAATGAAATCAGTTACTGCACACTCATTCCATCATCTGCCGTTACGATTGCGCCGTTCAGGAAGCGGGATTCTTCTGCTGCCAACAATAACAACAGACCATCAAGGTCTTCTGGTGTGCCGACACGCTTGCGGGGCAGCATTTCTATCAGTTTCTGTCCTTGCTCGGTGTCGAAATATTCCTGATTGATTTCTGTCGAAATATATCCGGGGCAAATCGCATTGACGTTGATGCCGTATTTACCCCATTCCACTGCCATTGCTTTCGTCATGTGTATGACGGCGGCTTTGCTCATGCAATAGATACCAATTTGTGGCAACACGCGCAGACCCGCGACTGAGGCGATGTTGATAATGCGGTGTTGTTTTCGTTGGTCGCCTTTATATCTGGCGATCATCCGTTTTGCTGTTTCCTGCGCAACAAAGAATGAACCTCGTTGATTGGTGTCCATTACATAGTTGTAATCATCGGGGGTAACGTCGACCAGACGTTGCGTCGTTGATACACCTGAGTTATTGATCAGAATATCGATAGGGCCAGCTTCCGTTTCAGCATGGGCTATCGCTGATTTGATGCTCGCATAGTCTGTCACATCCAGCGCAACGACGTGGGCCGCACCACCATCGGCTTCAATTTCTGCGCGTAATTCTTTCAGTCTGTCAACGCGTCGTGAGGCAAGTACCACCTGTGCGCCAGCTTTTGCCAGCACTTTCGCAAAACGAGCACCTAGGCCACTCGATGCACCGGTTATCAGTGCAACTTTTCCTTCAAAATTAATTTCTATTCCCATCAGTATCTCCTGCAAAAATTTGGATAAACTCAGTATTCTGTTTAATGCACTATCATGATCATGACATACAGCGTCTTTCTGTGTTACCCAGAATTTAGCACGCTCCGTCTTTTCATTGATAGTTCGGAGAGATTCATCGCTTTAATTGATGCATGCTAAACACTGCTCTGCGATAATTATCTTTCGCCAACACTCAGTACCAGCTTTCCGCAATGGATGTCTTCATCTAATCGGCTGCTTGCGCAATGGCAGATCAACAGCTAACATGCGTTGATTAATTTAGCACGTTCGTTCGAAAAATATTTTAAAGCGATTACAGTCATGACCCAAAACATTCTTGAACAGTACGGTCCCCGCGATGCGATGGAGTACGATGTCGTTATTGTCGGCGGCGGTCCTGCAGGCTTGTCTGCTGCGATCAAACTCAAGCAACTCGCAGTGGAAAAAGGAAATGAAGTTTCCGTATGCGTGCTGGAAAAAGGCGGCGAGCTTGGTGCGCATATTCTTTCCGGGGCGGTAATGGATCCAGAGGCGCTGAGCGAGCTTTTTCCTGACTGGAAAGAGCTTGGCGCCCCTCTGAACACAGAAGTGACTGAAGACCGTTTTTTATTTTTATCTGAAACCAAGGCTTATAAAACACCAAACTGGATGTTGCCTGCCTGTTTCCAAAATCATGGAAACTATGTAATTTCGCTGGCCAACGTCGTGCGTTGGCTTGGGCAGCAGGCTGAAGCATTGGGTGTGGAGATTTTCCCCGGCTTTCCGGCTGCAGAAATCCTGTATAACGACGATGGCTCGGTAAAAGGAGTTGCGACCGGCAATATGGGCGTAAATCGTGAAGGTGAACCAGGACCGGCATTCCAGCTTGGTATGGAGTTGCATGCAAAATATACTTTGTTTGCTGAAGGTGCACGTGGACATCTTGGTAAGCAACTGATCGCAAAATATGCGCTGGATGCAGGTAAAGACCCTCAGACTTATGGCATCGGTATTAAAGAATTGTGGGAAATTGACCCGGCTAAGCATAAGCCTGGTCTGGTAATTCACACGGCCGGGTGGCCGCTGGACAATGCTACCTATGGCGGTTCTTTCCTGTATCACCTGGAAAATAACCAGGTCGCAGTCGGTTATGTGGTCGGTCTTGGATATGAAAATCCGTATCTCTCGCCGTATGAAGAATTTCAGCGTTATAAAACCCATCCGGAAATCCGTCAGTTCTTTGAAGGGGGGAAGCGGATTGCGTACGGTGCGCGTGCGATTACAGCGGGTGGCTTGCAGTCATTGCCTAAGCTGACTTTCCCAGGCGGTGCATTAATCGGTTGTGATGCCGGTTTCCTGAACGCCAGCCGCATCAAAGGTAGTCACGCTGCGATCAAGACAGGGATGTTAGCTGCAAATGCGGTGTTTGATGCTTTAGGTGAAAATCGCCAATACGATGAAGTGACTGCATACAGTGCAGCTTTTGAGGCATCTTGGTTGCATGAGGAATTGCATAAAGCACGTAATTTCAAACCATCCATGAGTAAAGGCTTAGTACTCGGCACATTAATGGTCGGAATTGATCAGGTCGTTTTTGGTGGCAAAGCACCGTGGACCTTGAGACATACGCATGCCGATCACGAGTGTTTGCGTCCAGCTTCTGAGTTTCAGCCAATCAATTATCCGAAGCCTGATGGCAAGCTGACGTTTGATCGTTTATCTTCTGTGTTTATCTCCAATACGAATCATGCTGAAGATCAACCTATTCATCTGACTTTGAAAAATAGTAACGTTCCGGTTGACGTGAATCTGGCGAAATATGCGGGGCCAGAAGCGCGTTACTGCCCAGCAGGTGTCTACGAATTTACGAAGACAGATGATGGTAAGGATCGCTTGCAGATCAATTCACAAAACTGTGTTCATTGTAAGACTTGTGATATTAAAGATCCGACGCAAAACATCGTATGGGTTACCCCAGAAGGTGGTGGTGGGCCTAACTACCCGAATATGTAAAACTGAAAAAGCCGCTGTTAGCAAACAGCGGCTTTTTTTATAAAGAACACAAGCGATAAAGTTATTGTGCTGCCCAGCCGCCATCCATATTCCAGGCGACACCTCTGATCTGACTTCCTGCATCGCTGCAGAAAAACACTGCCAGAGCCCCCAGTTGTTCCGGAGTCACGAATTCTCCTGAAGGCTGCTTTTCCGCGAGCAGCGCTTTTTTTGCCACTTCATTGCTGATGTTGTCTCGCTCGGCGCGGGCATCAACCTGTTTTTGTACTAATGGCGTCAGTACCCATCCCGGGCAAATCGCGTTACAGGTAATTCCCGTTTGCGCGTTTTCGAGCGCCGTTGTTTTTGTCAGCCCGATGAGGCCATGTTTAGCGGCAACATACGCAGACTTCTGTGCTGACGCGACCAACCCGTGCACCGACGCCAGGTTAATGATGCGCCCCCAGTTTTTTTTCTTCATATACGGTAATGCCAGCCTTGTCGTATGGAAGCAGGAGGTCAGATTAATCGCAATAATGGCATCCCATTTTTCGACCGGAAAATCCTCAATATTGGCAACATATTGAATGCCGGCATTATTCACCAGTATGTCGACACAACCAAATGTTGTGCTGGCAAATGCCATCAAGGCGGTAATCTCGCTGGCTTTACTCATATCGGCATTGTGATAAGCCGTTTTGACGCTGAATTTTTCTTCAGTGGCTTTCTGAATTGCCTGAATCTCATTCGGATCACCAAAGCCGTTAAATACAATGTTTGCGCCCGCGGCAGCGAGCGAATGCGCAATACCCAAGCCGATTCCTGAGGTTGAGCCCGTTACCAGTGCTGTTTTTCCACGTAAAAAAGATGCTTGCATGTTGACTCCTGACATTAGTTATATAAAAAAGCATGCGTAACAAAGCGAATGTGAATGATTTTAAGCGTAACGATCGGTAAAATGTGAGTTACTAGCAGTAGTAAAAATACTATCTCAGAGGAATGCCTCATGCATCCAAGGCGCAATACCGTTCAATGCTTGTCTCCATCGGGACTGCATACCATGTCCTACAAAGAGTGGGGGGATCCTGCTAATACCGATGTACTGATCTGCGTGCATGGTGTGACGCGGGTTGCCGACGATTTTGATGCTGTCGCGCTATCTTTGTCTTCGCATTACCGGGTTGTCTGTCCAGATGTTGTCGGTCGCGGCTATTCTGGCCGACTGCGCAATCCCTTGCACTATCAGTTGCCGCAATACGTCAGTGACATGGTGACCTTGCTGGCCCGTTTGCAAGCAACAACTGTCGATTGGCTCGGTACCTCGATGGGCGGGCTCATAGGAATGGGAATTGCTTCGTTGGAAGGTAACCCGATACGTAAGCTGATCTTGAATGATGTAGGGCCGGCGCTGAATCCTGAGGCTTTGTTACGAATCGGCACTTACATTGGTGAGGATTTACAGTTCCGTACTTTCGAAGAGGCTGCCGCGTACATTAAGACGATTTCGCTTTCATTTGGTGAGCATACTGAGGCTCAGTGGAGTAAATTGGCACATGATGTCTTGCGCCAGACTTCCGATGGTCATTGGCGCAAGCATTATGATCTGTCATTGGCGGAAGTGTTTATGGCGACGACGCCTGAAATGATCGCTGCAGGGCAGGCGATGCTCTGGGCTGCTTACGATGCGATTCGTTGTGAAACTTTGCTGGTGCGCGGTGCTGAATCTGATTTGCTGACAGCAGATACTGCGCTTGCAATGACGAAGCGCGGCCCATGTGCGCAGTTGATAGAGGTGCCCCACGTCGGGCATGCCCCAACTTTTGTCAGTGAAGAGCAAATTAAACTGGTGCGTAATTTTTTGTTAAATGAAAAATAGAGTGAGTGATGGAAATAAAGAGATTGCACGTTGGTAAGCGCTTATCTGAAGTGGCGATATGTAATGGCATTGTTTATCTGGCGGGGCAGATCCCGGAAGATGTGAGTCAGGGCATTGCTGGCCAGACTAAAGAGGTACTCGGTCATGTCGATCGCCTGTTGTCGGAGGCAGGGAGTGATAAATCTCGGATACTCTCTTGTCAGATTTTTTTGACTGACATCAGTCAAATTGGCGAGATGAATACTGTCTGGGATGAGTGGGTTGCAGAAAATAATTCACCGCCACGTGCGACCGTAGAAGCCCGACTTGCCAATCCTGATTGGTTGATAGAAATCGTTGTAACAGCAGCGCAAAAATAAAGAATTGTATGGTATCGACATCAGTTGCCGCATCAGAATCACAGTTATTGGAAGGTCTTTCAGAAGCAGAGAAAGATAGACTCATTTCTGCACTCGAATTTGTTACGCCGTTTTATGCGGAAAAAGACGTAATTACCGGACAGAATGCGTTGCAGTTTGTGCGTGGAGTGGCTTCCACACTGGCGATGTTGCGCACTGATATAGACTCACGTATTGCTGCTTTATTGTTCGAATTGCCTGAATTAAGCCCGATCGCGGCCGAGCAAATCGAAGCCCGTTACGGACAAGAGATTGCAGATCTGGTCAGCGGCATCCGGCGCCTGATGAAACTCCGGGAGACCGCGTTAACCCATCATGATGTCGGTCATGGCAAGGATGCGGCCGAGAAAGCTGCAGCGCAGATGGAAACGTTGCGCAAAATGATGCTGGCAATGGCAACCGATATGCGGGTGGTGTTGATCAGGTTGGCGTCACGGGTGACTACTTTGCGCTATTTTGCCGAGTGCAAGCGCGAAGACAGCGCTACACAGCAATATGCCAGCGAGACGATGAACCTGTATGCGCCGCTAGCAAACAGGCTGGGCGTCTGGCAACTGAAGTGGGAGCTTGAGGATTTATCCTTCCGCTTTCTTGAACCTGCACAATACAAGCGCATAGCCAAAATGCTGGAAGAAAAGCGTGTGGAGCGCGAGAGTTTCGTTGCAACGGCATTGGCACGTTTAACCTCTGAATTGAAAAACGCAGGTATCAAAGGCGAGGTGTCTGGCCGTCCTAAGCATATTTACAGTATCTGGAAAAAGATGAAGGGTAAGTCAGTTAATTTTGACGAACTCTATGATGTGCGCGCGTTCCGAGTCGTGGTTGATGATATTAAGGATTGTTATACCGTACTTGGACTTGTGCACAACGTCTGGGCACCGATTCCTAAAGAATTTGACGATTACATTTCCCGCCCAAAATCGAATGGCTATAAATCTCTGCATACAGTCGTTGTTGTTGAGGATGGCCGGCCACTTGAGGTACAGATTCGTACGAAAGAAATGCATCAGTTCGCGGAATATGGAGTCGCTGCGCATTGGCGTTATAAAGAGAGTGGCGGCTCTAACTTCACGGCACAAGAATATGACGAAAAAATTGCCTGGCTGCGACAGTTACTTGCCTGGAAAAGTGAGGTTGCTGATGCGGTTGTTGAGCACGAAGACATACAAAGAGAGTGGGTGGAAAAGCTGAAGTCTGCAAGTCTGGATGAGCGGATTTATGTTCTGACGCCGCAGGCAAGAGTGATCGAATTGCCGCGAGAGGCGACACCGGTTGACTTTGCTTATCAGTTGCATACAGACGTTGGTCATCGTTGTCGCGGTGCCCGAGTCGATGGCGTGATGGTGCCGTTAAACACGCGTCTGCAGAATGGGCAGACCGTTGAAATCATTACGCTGAAGGCAGGATCTGCGCAGTCTGGCCCATCGAGAGACTGGCTTCATTCCGAGTATTCGGTCAGTACCCGTACCCGTAGCAAAATTCGTGCGTGGTTTAATGTTATTGATCAGCAGGAAACCCTGGCATCGGGGCGGGCTCTGGTCGAAAAAACTTTGCAGCGTGAAGGTAAGACTGCCGTTAATCTTGAGGAGTTGGCGCGGAAGCTGGGCTTTGCCGCATTGGATGATTTGTTGCTGTCTGTCGGTAAAGAGGAATTCAGTCTCAGACAGATAGAAACAGTGCTCAGGGATAGCCCGGTCGAAATACCTGATGATCTGAATATCACCAATAAGAGTCGCGCATCAAGTGTTACGCAAGGTGCGAAATCTGGCGTACTGGTTGTCGGAACTGATGGATTGATGACGCAGTTGGCGCGTTGTTGTAAGCCCGCACCGCCGGACGATATCGTTGGGTTTGTCACCCGAGGTAAGGGCGTTTCCATTCACCGGCTTACCTGCAAAAACTTCGCAGAAATGCGTAATAAAGCACCCGAACGGGTGATACAGACGACTTGGGGTGAGCACGGTAAGGATACGGTTTATCCTGTCGATATTTTTGTATTGGCGCAGGACAGGCAGGGATTGTTGCGCGATATTTCTGAGGTTTTTTCTAAGGAAAAAATTAATGTGGTTGGCGTAAATACACAGAGTGCAAAATCGCAGGCTCGGATGTCGTTTACTGCTGAAATCGGCGGCACTTCGCAATTGCAGAAAGCATTGACGACAATACGTGAAGTAAGTGGAGTGCTTGAGGTTCGGAGGCAATAATGCAAGTGGGGGGCGAATGCGGTTGCCCTCAAAGTGTTGCTACCGGCGCTGGAATACATACGGAGAAAAATACAAGTACTTGTCCGGTTCTTAGAAAAAGTTCGGTTCAGGGCTAGTAATTGTTCGCGGGTCTCTGCTATACTTCGGTTTCTTTAGACGCGTAGCTCAGCTGGTTAGAGCACTACCTTGACATGGTAGGGGTCGTTGGTTCGAGTCCAATCGTGTCTACCAATGAATTCAAAAAATATAAGTATTTTAGATAAGAGCGAGAAAGGCATCCTGGTTATGACACCGCGAACTACCACGCAAATGGTTTGGGAGCGACTCTAGTCGAGGATCTTTTTCGTCTGTATCAAATTTGAAAAAGCACGGCTAGCCGTGCTTTTTTTTCGTCTTTATTTTCTAATTGCAAATTTCGGCAAACTTCTGCCACTATGGAGAGTGACATGGTCTCAGTAAAACTTCCTGATGGTTCGCAACGTCAATTTGATGCGCCTGTAACCGTGGCGCAAGTTGCTGCCAGTATTGGTGCTGGCCTGGCAAAGGCGGCGCTCGCTGGCAGAGTTGATGGCGTATTGGTGGATACCTCATTCCTGATTGAGCGATATGCTGAGTTGGCAATTGTGACCGACAAAGATGCGGATGGATTGGATGTGATTCGTCATTCGACAGCGCATTTGCTGGCTTACGCGGTAAAAGAATTATTTCCCGATGCGCAGGTGACAATTGGTCCTGTGATCGAAAACGGGTTTTATTACGACTTTTCTTATAAGCGTCCATTTACTCCTGAGGATTTGCTCGCGATAGAAAAGAAAATGACTGAGCTCGCTAAAAAAGATGAGCAAGTTGTCCGCAAGGTGTTGCCGCGAGATGAGGCTGTTGCTTACTTTAAATCGATCGGTGAAGCGTATAAGGCAGAAATTATTGAGTCGATTCCTGTTGATCAGGATGTCTCTCTTTACACCGAGGGTACTTTTACTGATTTGTGTCGTGGGCCGCACGTGCCATCCACTGGCAAGCTGAAAGTCTTTAAATTGATGAAGCTTGCAGGTGCTTACTGGCGTGGCGATTCTAAGAATGAAATGTTGCAGCGTATTTACGGTACTGCGTTTGCAAAAAAAGAAGATCAGGAGCAATACCTGCACATGCTGGAAGAGGCTGAAAAGCGCGATCACCGCAAGCTGGGTAAGTCGCTGGATTTATTCCATTTTCAGGATGAGGCTCCGGGCCTGGTGTTCTGGCATGCGAAAGGCTGGACTATCTGGCAGCAAGTAGAGCAATACATGCGCAAGGTTTATCAGGATTGTGGTTACCAGGAAGTGAAAGGTCCGCAGATTCTCGACAGTAGTCTGTGGGGTAAAACCGGGCACTGGGATAACTATAAAGACAATATGTTTATCACAGAGTCGGAAAATCGCTCTTATGCGTTGAAGCCGATGAATTGCCCTGGACATGTGCAGATTTTCAATTCTGGAATGAAGAGTTATCGTGATCTGCCATTGCGGTTCGGTGAATTCGGTCAGTGTCATCGCAACGAGCCGTCCGGTGCTTTACACGGAATTATGCGTGTGCGCGGCTTTACTCAGGATGATGGACATATTTTCTGTACAGAGGCACAAATTCAGGATGAGGTAATTGCTTTTCACCCTCAGGCAATGAAGGTCTATGACGACTTTGGCTTTAAAAATATTGCAATCAAACTCGCCTTGCGGCCAGAAAATCGCATTGGCAGTGACGAAGTCTGGGATACCGCTGAAGAAACGCTGCGCGCTGGCTTGCGCGCTTGCGGTGTGACTGATTGGGAAGAGTTGCCGGGTGAGGGCGCATTTTACGGTCCGAAAATCGAATACCACCTGAAAGATAGCTTGGGTCGTCCTTGGCAAGTCGGTACTATGCAGGTCGACTTTTTTATGCCGGGTCGCCTGGGTGCTGAATATGTGGCTGATGATAACAGTCGCAAAGTGCCGGTAATGCTGCATCGCGCTATTGTTGGCTCTATGGAGCGCTTCATCGGAATTTTGATTGAAAACCATGCCGGCGCTTTGCCTTTGTGGTTATCTCCAGTGCAAGTTTCCGTGTTAAATATCTCGGAGTCGCAAGCAGAATACGCAAAATCTGTTGCTGAAATCCTGAAGAAACAAGGGTTTAGAGTTAACACGGATTTGCGTAATGAGAAAATTACCTATAAAATACGCGAGCACTCTATTCAAAAAATGCCTTACATAGTAGTAATAGGTGATAAAGAACGAGATGCAAACACAGTCGCTGTGCGTACGCGTGGCAATCTGGATCTGGGGGTAATGCCTCTTGATGCCTTCATAGCTCGTTTAAAAAACGAAGCAGACACTAAGGTTTAACAGATCAGTCCGCAATCTTGCTTTAAGCGAGATTGGCACGGTAAAGATTTAATTTTTTAAAGGAAACTGCAATAGCTACCGAAAGAACACATCGTATCAACGGGGAAGTTACCGCGCTTGAAGTGCGCTTGTCCGGCGTTGATAATGAACCTCTGGGTATCGTTAAACTGAGTGAGGCATTCCGTTTGGCCGAAGAGGCTAATGTGGATTTGGTGGAAATTGCACCCACTGCCCAGCCTCCTGTTTGTCGTTTGATGGATTACGGCAAGTTTAAATACCAGGAACAGAAAAAAGCTCACGAAGCCAAACTGAAACAAAAAGTCATTTTGGTGAAAGAAGTGAAGTTCCGTCCTGGTACAGATGATGGTGATTACAACATCAAGCTGCGTAATCTGGTCAAGTTTCTGGATGACGGCGATAAAACAAAGATTACTTTGCGTTTTCGTGGTCGTGAAATGGCGCATCAGGAAATCGGTATGCGTGTACTTGAGCGCCTGAAGCTTGATTTAGAGCCTTACGGCCAGGTAGAGCAGTTTCCAAAAATGGAAGGGCGCCAGATGGTCATGATTCTGGCACCTAAGAAAAAGAAATAAGTATTTTGTAGTACTTGTTTGGTACGGGTATTACGATAGATCTGTTTCGTCAGGAACAGATCACAATAAGTGAGAAGTAGGCATCCAAGAGTAGCGTTTATTGCTGCCACCTACCATCATATAAAACCGGAGCTGTCGTCAACGACAGATAGTGTTATGCCAAAAATGAAAACAAAGAGCTCTGCTAAGAAGCGCTTTCGTGTACGTCCAGGTGGAACAGTAAAGAGTGGTCACGCTTTCAAGCGCCATATCTTGACTAAAAAGACCACAAAGAACAAACGTCAATTACGTGGTACACGTAACATCAATGCGTCCGACGTGACATCAGTCATGCGCATGATGCCTACCGCTTAACCTCATACTCACTATTTTAAGGAGTTATTATGCCTAGAGTAAAACGTGGGGTTACCGCTCGTGCCCGTCATAAGAAAGTTCTGAACCTTGCTAAAGGTTACCGTGGTCGTCGTAGTAAAGTATTCCGTATTGCTAAGCAAGCAGTTATGCGTGCAGGTCAATACGCATACCGCGATCGCCGCAATAAAAAACGCGTATTCCGCGCATTGTGGATCACTCGTATTAACGCAGCAACCCGTCAACACGGTATGACTTACAGCGTGTTCATGAACGGCTTGAAAAAAGCCTCCATTGAACTCGACCGTAAAGTACTGGCTGACATGGCTGTGATGGACAAACCAGCGTTTGCTGCGATTGTTAATCAAGTTAAAGCCAACCTGGCTGCGTAATCAAAGTAATTTGTAGTCGTTGCGATGTGTTAAACATCGCTATATCAAGCGGGGCAGAGGTTGAATCCTATGCCCCGTTTTGTTTTCAGCTCATTATTTCAGCTTCACAGTAAGCGGGAACAACGCATGAACCCTTTAGATCAAATCGTCAGCCAGGCATGTGCTGATTTTCTCGCGGCACCGGATGCCGCCGCACTTGAAAATGCTAAGGCATTGTACCTGGGCAAAAGTGGCCAGATTACCGAACAGATGAAGAGTCTGGGGAAATTGTCTCCGGATGAGCGCAAAGTGCAGGGTGCGGTGATTAATGCTGCTAAAGTCAAAATCGAAAATGCTTTAACTGAGCGTCGCGATGCTTTGGCAGACGCGCAATTGCAGACGCGTTTAAATGCCGAAGCGATTGACGTGACACTCCCCGGACGCGGCCGTGGTATCGGTGGCATTCATCCTGTGATGCGCACCTGGAAGCGCGTTGAAGAAATTTTCCGTTCAATTGGTTTTGACGTCGCTGACGGCCCTGAGATCGAAACCGACTGGACCAATTTTACTGCTTTGAATAGTCCTGAAAATCATCCTGCCCGCTCTATGCAGGACACTTTCTATATTGATGGTAAGGATAGTCAGGGTAAGCAATTGCTGCTGCGTACGCATACCAGCCCTATGCAGGTGCGATATGCGCGCATGAGCAAACCACCAATCAAAATTATTGCACCTGGCCGCACTTATCGTGTTGACAGCGACGCGACACACTCCCCGATGTTCCATCAGGTTGAGGGCTTATGGATTGCTGAAGATATCAGCTTCGCGGATCTGAAAGGTGTCTATCTGAATTTTGTAAAAGCGTTTTTTGAAACAGACGATTTGCAGGTACGCTTCCGACCTTCCTATTTTCCATTTACCGAGCCATCAGCCGAAATTGATATCGCTTTCGGCAGCGGGCCTTTAAAAGGTCGCTGGCTCGAAGTATCGGGTTCTGGTCAGGTGCATCCTGCTGTGATCCGCAACATGGGACTCGATCCTGAAAAATACATAGGCTTTGCGTTTGGTTCCGGCCTTGAGCGCCTGACGATGCTGCGTTACGGCGTCAACGATCTGCGCTTGTTCTATGAGGGCGATTTGCGCTTCCTGAAGCAATTCAACTAATTTTTTGAGCAATCTGAGCTCAAGCATCTAACAATAGACGGCTGAATTATGCAATTTTCTGAAAACTGGCTCCGCACCATGGTCAATCCGAAGATGACTTCGGATGAATTGTCTCATCTGTTGACCATGTCAGGTTTGGAAGTCGAAGAAGTGGAGCCTGTTGCTCCTCCTTTCAACAATGTCGTGGTTGCGGAGATTCGTGAAATCGTCAAGCATCCCGATGCTGATCGTTTAAATGTGTGCCAGGTTGATGTAGGCACCGGCACATTGTTGAATATCGTTTGCGGAGCGCCGAATGTCCGCGTTGGCATGCGTGTGCCTTGTGCAACAGCTGGCGCGGTTTTGCCTCCGGGGGCTGACGGTAAGCCGTTCGTGATTAAGGTAGGCAAGTTGCGCGGCGTTGAATCGCAAGGCATGTTGTGTTCTGCACGCGAATTGAAATTGTCTGAAGACCATGGCGGCTTGATGGAATTGCCGTCAGACGCGCCAGTGGGCCAGAATTTCCGTGATTATTATGAGTTGAATGATCTGAAGTTTACGATCAAGCTCACACCGAACAAGGCTGACTGCTTATCCGTCTTAGGTGTTGCAAGAGAAGTGTCTGCCCTGACCGGAACGCCTTTGCAGATGCCTGTGACGGATGTCATTGCGCCATCCTTGCAGGAAGTGTTGCCGGTGAAAGTTTCCGCGTCTGATCTGTGTGGCCGTTTCTGCGGTCGCGTGATTCGTGGCGTCAATGCGAAAGCACCGACCCCAGACTGGATGAAACAACGCCTTGAGCGCAGCGGACAGCGCCCTATCTCTGCGCTTGTTGATATTTCCAATTATGTGATGCTTGAACTGGGGCGTCCATCGCATGTTTTTGATCTCGATAAAATCCATGGCGGACTCAATGTGCGCTGGGGTAAAGCAGGTGAATCACTGAAGCTGCTGAATGGCAATACAGTTGAGGTCGATGAATGGGTCGGCGTGATTGCGGATGAAAAAGAAATCGAATCTCTGGCCGGCATCATGGGTGGCGATTCGACCGCTGTTTCTCTGGATACGCAAAACATTTACCTCGAAGCTGCTTTCTGGTGGCCACAGGCAATCCAGGGCAGGGGCCGTCGTTTTAATTTCTCTACCGATGCCGGACATCGCTTTGAACGTGGCGTCGATTTTGAAAATATCGTCGAACATATCGAACGTATCAGTGCTTTGATCGTTGAGATTTGTGGTGGCCGTGAACAGGTAAAACTGGGTCCGGTTGATGATCAGATTATTAATTTGCCGCAACGTTTGCCGGTGAAATTACGTACCGCACGGGCACAAAAAGTCATCGGCGTGCCGTTGACTGATGAGGTCATCGCCGATATTTTCAAACGTCTGGGATTGCAATTTACGCAGCAGACAGGTGAATTCCTGGTGACGCCGCCGTCCTATCGTTTCGATATCGAAATCGAAGAAGATCTGATTGAGGAAGTCGCGCGCGTTTACGGTTTTGAGAATATTCCGGCTTTACCTCCGGTTGCCGCGAACGCCATGCTGATCGCGCCGGAAAATCAACGCTCGCTGTTTGATTTGCGCTCTCTGGTCGCTGATATGGATTATCAGGAAGTGGTTAACTACAGCTTCGTTGAAGAAGCCTGGGAAAAAGACTTTGCCGGTAACGATCAGCCTGTGAAGTTATTGAATCCTATCGCCAGTCAGATGAGTGTGATGCGTACCAATCTGATCGGCAGCCTGGTAGCGAATGCCCGCTATAACCTGAATCGTAAAGTCAGCCGTATCCGTGTTTTTGAAATCGGTGCTGTTTACTTGCCCGACTCCTCCGTACAGGACGGTCCGCTGGAAGTCGCGGGTTATCGCCAACCTAAGCATCTGACCGGACTCGCTTATGGCCCTGTCGTTGAAGAACAATGGGGTGTGGCAACGCGTAATGTTGATTTCTTTGATGTGAAAGCGGATGTCGAGGCTTTGTTTGCGCCAAAAGCTGTGCGTTTCATCAAAAATGAACACGTTGCCTTGCATCCGGGCCGTAGTGCCAGCATTGAATGTGACGGCAAGATTGTTGGCTTTATCGGTGAACTGCATCCACGCTTGCAACAAAAATACGATTTGCCGCTGGCGCCGGTTGTCTTTGAAATCGATACAGCAGCTTTGCAATCCGTCAATGTTCCGGTTTATCAGGAAATATCGAAATTCCAGGCTGTGAAGCGGGATCTTGCTCTTGTGGTTAAACAATCCGTTTCCGTGCAGGAGATGATCGATGTGTTTAGCGCTGAAATAGGCCGGAACGAAGCCTGTAAAATTGTGCAAGCTATTGTTTTGTTTGATGAATATCGTGGTAAGGGCTTGGAGGCAGATGAGAAAAGTCTTGCTTTCCGCTTTAGCTTACAAGATACTCAAGCTACATTGCAAGATGACAAGGTTGAAGCCGCAATGACCGCATTGACTCAGGCCGCAGGCTTGAAGTTTGCTGCCAAGCTGCGCTAAGATGATTGGCTTACGCCCGTATAGACTAGATGAGTTTGATAATGAATGACGTAAATTCCGCTGAATTTCAATCGGTGCTGGATGCCGATTTAAATCGTGCGATGCTGGAGGCCAGGGCGCGTTCTCAAGCGGAAAAAGAGTTACCCACTTTAACTAAAGCTGAGTTAGCCGAGCTGTTGTTTGAGCAGGTCGGCCTCAACAAACGCGAAGCTAAAGATATGGTGGAAACCTTTTTCGATGAAATTCGTGATGCACTGGAACGTGGCGAAGCGGTGAAGTTGTCCGGCTTCGGTAATTTTCAGTTAAGAGACAAACCACAGCGTCCCGGGCGCAATCCTAAGACGGGCGAAGAAATTGCGATTACTGCCCGTCGTGTTGTCACCTTCCATGCCAGCCAGAAATTGAAGGGTATGGTGGATGACATCAGCGGTCAACCATTGGCTCATGCTGCTTAAAAGATTCTCATGACTGAAATTAAAATCGAAACAGTGACCTTGCCACCGATTCCGGCCAAGCGTTATTTCACGATTGGAGAAGTAAGCGAATTGTGTGGCGTTAAGCCACACGTTTTGCGTTATTGGGAGCAGGAATTTTCGCAACTGAAGCCGGTAAAACGCCGGGGCAACCGTCGTTATTACCAGCATCATGAAGTGCTTCTGATACGTCGTATCCGCGAACTTTTGTATGAGCAGGGCTTCACGATTAACGGTGCCCGCAATAAACTCGGCAGCGCCGCCGGGCGTATCCAGGAAACTGACGAAGTGGTGGAAACTCCGGTGGATCTGCACTACATCCGTGATGAGCTACGTTCCATACTGAATCTGCTCACCCCGTAAAAAACCGAAGGGCAGAGTGATTGCCCTCGGATGTTTTACTTCCTGATGCTTTACTTCCTTATTATTACCTCTTGATTGTACGCAATCGTACTACGGCAGATTCAGTTTGAGTTTCTGCCGTTTTCAATTCAATTTTCCTTTTCTGTTGTTTTAATCTCAGCAATTGACCTTGTTCTTCATGTTCCACATGAATGTCGCTTTGGTAGATTTTAAATACACTGACTGCATCAATCAGTGCTGATGCCTGATCCTCCAGGCTCGCGGTTGATTTCGCTCCCTCATCTGCGAGGCTGACATTATGTTGTGTGATCTCGTCAATGGCGGCGATTGCTTCATTGACGCTGGAAATGCCCATGCTTTGTTCCCGGCTCACATCTGCCACATGCCGGATCAGATCGGTCACTTGGGCGATATTTTCGGCGATTTCCTGCATCGTTTTTCCTGCCGAATCTATCATGTTGTTACCGTGTTGTACTGCTTCGCTTGATGTGTTGATTAAGGACTTGATTTCCTTGGCGGCATTCGCGCTGCGCTGCGCGAGATTTCTGACTTCGCTGGCGACTACTGCAAAGCCACGCCCTTCCTGTCCGGCTCTGGCTGCTTCAACTGCCGCGTTGAGTGCAAGGATATTGGTCTGGAATGCAATGCCATCCATCACACCGATAATTTCCGCAATTTTGCGCGTACCGGATGTGACTGATTGCATCGATACAATGGCCTTATCCATAACCTGCAAGCCTTGTTGCACGTGCTCTGCGGATGTATTGGCGAGGCTGCTTGCCTGCGCCAGATTGCCGGCATTCTCTTTTACTGTGCTGGTCAGTTCTTCGACTGAGGTTGCTGTTTGTTGCAGAGAGCCAGCCTGCGTTTCAGTACGGTTGGCAAGCTCTGCATTTTCATTATGGATATGATGGGCAATGTTGTTGACGTTTTCAGCGCCAGTACGGATATTTTGTACCAGGTGACTCAAGCCCTGATTCATTTTTGTGACCGCGTTAATCAATTGCGCCAGCTCATCTTGCCCGCTGCGTTCAGGCATCTGAATTAAATCTCCCGATGCTGTTTTTTCGATATTTTCAGTCAGTGTTTTGATATCTCTCGACAGTGCGAAATAGATTCCGAGCAAAAAATAGCTGGCGATCAGCACCAGTAACATGAGTGCAGAAAACATTTTGGCTATTTTCTGATTCAATTGTTGCGCGTGACGCGTCAGGCGCTGATCAATCAGCGTGGATACGGTGTTACTCGCAGCGTTCAGATTTACCAGCGTTTCATCGCCGGCTTTTAAAAATGCGTTTCCTGAGCTTTGATTGACTGAAGACAGAACTTCATCTTTGGCTCTTTCCAGATATTGTTCCGAAACGCCGATCGCTGTTTTAAGCGAGCGGAATTCCGTTTGATAATCGGGATTGCTTTTTTCCAGTGAATCCACTCTTTGTCGCAACTGCACTAACTCGTATTTCGCCATCAG
This sequence comes from Undibacterium sp. FT79W, assembly GCF_014284215.1. Classification (NCBI taxonomy): domain Bacteria; kingdom Pseudomonadati; phylum Pseudomonadota; class Betaproteobacteria; order Burkholderiales; family Oxalobacteraceae; genus Undibacterium; species Undibacterium sp. FT79W. The sequence goes on from NZ_JACOGB010000006.1 coordinate 215,581, forward strand.
TTGCAACGAATTGAGCATCACATCTTCGCCACCTTCAAATAAGCCAGTGTCGATATATGCTGCGCCACGGGCGGACATCACTGCGATTTTCTCTGCGATGGAGGGAATGCCGCTCAGATAGATATTCGCCAGTTCATGAGTGACGAAATCGCTGTCGAGGGCGAGCTTGGAAGCATAAGCACGCTCCTGAATTTGCTGATTCAAGCGCTCTGATAATTTGGTGTATTCGGTAAAACTGACGGCAGACTTTAAGCTGGCTTGCTGGCCAATCAGATCTTGCCAGCGTTTTTTTATGTCGTCGTTAACGTCCGGCTTTTTCAGGCTATCGGCAATTTGCTTTTGATTTGAGCTGATCGCATCGGCAACTTGTTTATTGCCATTGAGCTGCAGATGCTGCAATGCCCTTTGTTTCCGTATCAGGGTTTCCAGATCCTGATATCCGTGTATCTGCTGTATGGCGAATTGCTTTTCTTTGCTAATACCGACCTCTGTCCGCATTTCTATGAAGAGCAGCGTCAGAACAATGAAGAGAGGAATAGAAAACGCCGCGGCGATGAACGCGACCTTATGCCCGATGCGAAAACCTTGCGTCAGACGAATGGCGGGAGAGAGGAATTTGAGCACGATTTTCTTAAAGGAAAAATGCATGGAGGAAACATATTTAACGTGAGAATAGTTCTTAAATATGACTTCGTTATGACCTTAGGGAAGCGTGTTCAGACGCGCCTTGAATTGTCCGGCGGACTCACTGCGGAGTGTGAATCGGCGCCAGATCAGCGGACTGATGCCGCGCGAATCAAACGGGGAGGGCACTCAGGCCAGACCCGTTTTGAGTGAAGTGAAAAATGCGATTGGTATGAGCCGCTAGCAGATTTGCCTATTGCTCACTTTTTTGATTTTGTGCCGCGATAATTTCCGGCAGGTTCAACTCTATCCAATCTGCCAGCGCTTCTACTTTTTTTGCGATTTCGGTGCCGGATTGCGTCAGCGTGTATTCCACATGCGGCGGCACGACAGGATAAGAAATCCGCTCAACGAAGCCATCCGCTTCCAGCCACTGTAAGGTTTGCGCCAGCATTTTTTCACTGATGCCATTGACCTTGCGCCGTAAATCGCTGAAGCGTTGCGTTCCGCTTAACAGCGCCACCAGAAGCAATACGCCCCAACGACTGGTGACGTGTTTAAGAATCTCTCTGGACGGACATTTCTCGGTGAACAGATCGCCGCGCTGCATTCTGTCTGCCAGGCTCGGTGCAAAAGGTATTTCGACCGCTTTCATTTTCATTCTTACTTACCTTTTTGTGCGTACTTACTTTTAGTTAGCTAAGGCGCTATTATGCCTGCTCCTACTCAATTTACAAAGGGATTTGCCATGATAGTCGTCACAGGTGCTTCCGGCCAGCTTGGTCGTTTAGTGATAGAAGCCTTATTGAAAAAAATTCCAGCCGGTGAGATCGTTGCGGCGGTACGTAAGCCAGACAGCGTCAGTGATTTGGCCGGGCGCGGCGTACAGGTGCGGCAGATCGATTACAGTCGCCCTGAAACGCTGACCAGTGCATTCAAAAAAGGTGAGAAATTACTGCTCATCTCCAGCAGTGAAATCGGGCAGCGCGTTGCTCAGCATAAAGCCGTGATCGATGCGGCGAAAAACGCCGGTGTTGAGCTGATCGCCTATACCAGTCTTTTGCATGCAGATTCTTCCCCATTGCCGCTGGCTGCCGAACACAAGGAAACCGAGCAACTGCTGCAGGCTTCTGGTTTGCCAGTCGTTCTGTTAAGAAATGGCTGGTATACCGAGAACTATCTCGCCAGCGTGCCAGCGGCTTTACAGTACGGTGTCTTGCTGGGAAGTGCCGGAGACGGTCGCATTTCATCAGCTGCCCGCGCTGATTATGCAGAGGCCGCGGCAGTCGTGCTGACCAGTGAAAATCAGGCCGGGCGGATTTATGAGTTGGCAGGGGATGACTCGTATTCTCTGCAAGAGCTGGCGCAAGAAATCGCGCGGCAATCAGCTAAAACAGTGGCTTATCAGAATTTGCCGGAAAGCGCTTACAAAGAGGCCTTGCTGAGTGCGGGTCTGCCTGAACCGGTGGCAGTGTTGCTGGCCGAGTCTGATGTCGGTGCATCGAAGGGGGGTCTGTTTGATGATAGCCATCAATTGAGCAAACTGATCGCACGCCCAACTACGGCATTGCCAGTATTGGTCAAAGCGGTTGTCGCGTCGGCATCCTGAAAATAGGAATGCAGCCAGTCATCATCATGTTTATCGACGGCTGGCTGCATTCTGCTGAAAATACTTTTTGACTTAAATCTGCACCCGGGTACCAAGTTCGATCACGCAATTATTCGGCAGATGGAAATAATCGACGACACTCAGTGAGTTACGCGACATCAGCGCGAATAAAATTTCCCGCCAGTGCGCCATCCCTGTTCCTTTGGTTGGCACAACGATTTCGCGGCTAAGGAAATACGAAATCTCAAACATATTCAAGGTCAGGCCATGTGCCTTGCACAACTCCAGCGCTTTCGGAATATCCGGCGTATTTTTAAAGCCATAGTTCAGTTTCACTTTCCAGAAACCAGGAGCTAAGGCTTCGACTTGTACCCGCTCTTCAAATGGCACCCACGGCACATCATGAAACTTCACCGTCAAAATAATATTGCGTTCATGCAGCACCTGATTGTGCTTCAGATTATGTAATAAGGCTTGTGGCACCGTATCAGGGTTCGCGACTGCATACACCGCAGTCCGCGATGCGCGCGGCGTGTTGTCACCGGATAAGGCGGTCACGAACGGCAATAACTCAGGGTCGCCTTTGCGTATGCTGTCGATCAATAATTCGCGGCCACGTCTCCAGGTCGCCATCACCAGAAAGATCGCAACGCCCATCGCCAGAGGAAACCATCCACCCTGCAAAAATTTCAGCGAACACGCGACGACCAGCAAAACATCCAAGGTTAAAAATACGCCGGTCGCTGTGATTGCCAAAGCAAACGGCATTTTCCAGCCGTGATGAATCACGAAAAAAGTTAAGATAGTCGTAATCATCATCGTCACCGTCACGGCAATCCCGTAGGCAGCCGCCATCGCGGAGGAGCTGCCAAAGCCGACAACGGCAAGCAATACGCCAACGAGCAGCAACCAGTTCACGCCGGGCATATAAATTTGCCCCATCTCTTTCGCCGAAGTGAAGTTCACCTGCATACGCGGCAGCAGCCCTAACTGAACCGCCTGCTTGGTCATCGAATACGCACCTGAAATAACCGCTTGCGAAGCGATGACAGTGGCGATCGTTGCCAGCACCACGGCGGGTATTAAAAAATGCTCTGGGAATAAGCGGAAAAACGGGTTTTCAATCGCCGACGGATCGCGCATCAGCAAAGCGCCCTGTCCCATGTAGTTGATCGCCAGCGCAGGTAAAACCATGCCAGTCCAGGCTAATTGGATAGGGCGTTTTCCAAAGTGCCCCATGTCTGCATACAGCGCTTCGGCCCCCGTAAACGCGAGCACGATCGCACCGATCACAATAAAAATATGCCAACCCTGTGAGCTTAAAAAACGAATCGCGTTCAAGGGATTCAGTGCAGCAAGAATCGCCGGTTGCACAATGATTTCACTGATGCCCGCGACGGCTAACACAGCAAACCAGATCACAATCACAGGGCCAAACAATTTACCGACCACGGATGTGCCGTAGCGCTGCACGGCGAATAAGGCTATCAATACGCCGATAGAGATCGGTAAGACATAGGGCTTAAATCCCAGCGACACCACCTCTAAACCCTCGACCGCACTCAGTACAGAAATGGCTGGCGTGATAATGCTGTCGCCATAAAATAAAGACGCACCGAAGACACCGGTCAGCAACAGAATTAAACGCCGCTGCCCCGTATCACCAGCCGCTTTCGCAGCTAATGCGGTGAGCGCCATGATGCCGCCTTCGCCGCGGTTATCGGCACGTAAGATCAGCAGAACATACTTCAGCGTCACCACCATCATCAGCCCCCAGAAGATAACCGACACCGCACCGATCAGATGCGTGGTATCCAAAGGCACGCCCGTCGCGGGGCTGAATACCTCTTTCATGGTGTACAAAGGGCTGGTGCCGATATCGCCATAGACCACGCCCAGCGCACCGAGGGTGAGGGCAGCAATGCTTTCGCGGCCAGAATGTTGACTCATACAAATCCCGAAATTCAATGAACAGAAATGCACTATGCCGCGGCAGGCATCAGGAAAGCATAAGGAAATAATCAGGAATGCATTAGTAACTGTGTCAGTCGTGCGCTTTTCCAACAACACAGCCCACACCTCGCACTGGCGCAGCTTCTGGCGAGGTGCGCAGGTTTGCGCCTGCCAGTCTTTCTTACACCAGCGAGCGGCGCAATAATCAGTCAAATTCTATGTCGGCAACGAACACAACAGATTCCACCTCAGATGCCGGATACATGACTGCAGGCGGGTTCCCCGCGCCAGCACGATTGATTAATTTCTTGTACCTTGACGGGGCATTTACCAGTTGTCAGAGGCAGGTGTGAAGGCCGTGATTCATTGTTTTCGGTCTTTGCGCTTGCGTATCGCTTTTCCGATAGCCGAGGCGACACCGATCAAAAGCATGACAGGAACAGCCAGAAAAATGGCAATGCCAAAGCCGTATGCTTCGCTTTCATTGCCAGCGTTGCCTGAAGCCCATAGCCCAGCAAACAGCAAAGCCAGCACACCAAGCCCATACCAGCCGGCGTTAGAGCGCTTCGCGTCCGGATGAGAACGCAGCCCACGCACATAAGCGATGCCTGCGATGATGATGGCAAGAATGGCGGCGAATGCGATAGTCATTTGTGCCTACGGTTTGACTGCAAAGCCATGAAGTGAAGCCCCCAGCGTAGCTTGTGGGCTGCACCTCTCGGCAAAATGCTTAGTCATCGAATGACACTGGTTGGGAGGCGCGTTTCTTTCTGACGACGACGGTGCCAGCGAGCTTGTCGTGCCACCCTTGTTTTTTGTGATCAATTCCAACCCAGATTAAGCCAAGGAATGCAGGAATAATAGAAACGTAATACGAGAGGTATCGACCGATGTACTGCCCGGGTGTTGGTGCCTCTCCAGTTTTTGAATCAACGATCCTTGCGGAAATCACCATTTTCCCCGGTGTCGCTTGTTTTGACACCCAGAACAAAACAACGGCAACTGCCGGCGCTACCCACGAAAGGAAAAAATCCATCGGCCCTTTGATCAATTCACCGCCAGTCCAGTATGACTCACCATAAAACCAAGTTAAAACAGGCCAAGTAATGGCTCCAACTAAAACTGTGTCAATCAGTGCTGCTCCAACACGAGCCCAAAATCCGACATATTCAAGTTCTTCTTCTTGATACACACAACTCTCCTTTGATAGCTAACGTCACAGCTCAGCGGGCGGCGAAGCCGTCCGCTAGAGCGAAGGGTTGAACAGCATTTGCGATACCTCGTGCTGCGAGGGCCACCTCTGCAATGCCGAAAAATCGACTTTCCAAATGTCGATCTCAAAGAGTTGGTCGTCGACGTCCACGTTCAGCGCAGCGATGACAGCAGTCCCATCGGCATCGGAGAAGTGCACTTCGGCTACTTTCCGACCTAGCTCCCGATCAGCCGACACGCCTCCGATCCGCAAACTTCCCGAGAGGTTCGACCAGCAACTGCTCCGCACGCTCAAGTCTGGCGCCTACGGCAAGCAGGTGCTGGGTCAAAGGAAGTTCGTGGTCGAGCAGTCGTCGCATTGCTGTTCAACGCTGAGATGACTGGCGCAAAGCGTCCGAGTCGATTGTTGAGTTAATACTCTTCATGTCTTTGCCCATTCAAATCCTTTAGTTGAATGTTCGGGATTTCCCCAAGGAGCATCGCACTCTGATAGTGCAACACCTGACGAAAAGTGAGTATAAGATTTAATTAGCTGAAACTGGGGTGAGTTGGTAACTGAATCGAAAAAATCTTTCGACTTGGTTTTATCCCAACAACCAAAGGTACTAACTGGCGCTTTTAATTGGAAAATTTCCGCAGTCGCTTTATATCCTAGCGAACAACGCAGCTTCAATGCGGGCAACCATGCGGAGTATTGTTCTGGGGCAGGAGGAAAACACATGATTCGGTTTACACCAAATTCATACTGTATGCCTTTCCCTCTACTTGTTAACTCAAAATACGCAACCAAACCATCGCCATTTTCTTCACGCAAACCTTCTGGCGTTGTTGAGAGCCAAAAATCACCGACTACAAAAAGTAAGTCGGCTGGAGAAAGAGCCCTTAGCGTTTTTCCAGATTCTTTCAGCAGCTTGCGAAACGACTTCTCAGTATCTTCTGCATTCATGAGTATTAACGCCATAGTTAACCGGCGCCGGAGCGCGAAGCGCGGAGGGCACCGCGGCAGGCCATGAGAATGCCGAAGGCATGCCCTGCCGTGGCGTCCGTGTTGAACGACCAGTTAGACATAGCCGAGCTATTTGCCTTTTTCGCGTGACAGCACTGCTTTTGCGACTTCGACGGCCATAGCGAAGATTTGTGGATCGAGATCAGTTGCTTGCTGCCCAATGAACTGAGAGCCTTTGTCGATGTTCCAATGCTGAAATGCATCCTTCACCTCCGTCCAGTCGACGGCAGAGCCATGAGCCCGTAGGTAGAACTCGCCAAAGGAGATCGCGTGCCGTCGATCTGCGTTGCGTAAAGCTTCCACCATGAATGATTTGCCGAGTGAGAAGGCGTACTTCGCAAGGGCAATCAGCAGGCCGACAACTACGACACCAGTAACCATCAACTCAACAAGTGCTGGCCAATCTGTTGTTGATGGGCCTTTGACCAGTACTCGCCATACTCCGAAGGCAACCGTTGCTAGTAACGTGACGTAGGCTAGACCGTACCAAATGTATGCCCAGCGTTGGTATGTTCTCTCCCGTCCCCGCAATTCTTCAAGCGACTTCTGGATGAAGTCGGCTGCACTTGATTCGACGTGCTTGCTGACTTCCTTTCTCTTCTCTTCCTTCGCGAGCTCGATCCCAGAAATGCGCTCAAGGCCTTCCGCGATTTTTAAAGCTACGTCATCCGCACTGTCACCTCGGACGAAGATGCCCTGGAACTGCGCCAAGTTCGCGGGCAATTGCACGTCTCCAAGGACGATAGGAATAATGACCGGGCGCCCACGTTCTCGCGCGTATGCAACAGCAGCTCCTAGCTCATGATGTATCCATCCGCTCGTGGATGAGGCTTCTGAAACTATGACTGCAACCGCATCGACTTCTTTTAGCCGGTCGAAGATTGCATCTTGCCAGCGATCGCCGGGCGCGACTTGTTCATCAAATGACCACACCTTGTGACCAAGACTCGTCAGCGCATGCCTTAGTGGCTGAGCAAAGCCGCGATCCTGATTCGAAAATGAGAGAAAGACGGTGGACATGATGATCTGTATATGCGAGGTCTAACTTGTTTTAAAGTGCAAAATGGCAAAATAACAGATGAATGAAAAATAAGCAACAAGTTCCAATGTGTCGCAAGGCCTTATCTGGTCTAGTTTTTTTTCGTTTTACTGATTAAAAATACAGTGTAACAACAGGAACTTGCCCGCGTTCGTCGCATGCTCAAATATTTCGGGGTATCACATCAGTTAGGCGCACAGACGCATGCGCCAAAATCTGTGGGGAAAATGCTCTCATTCTGCATACTCCCCCCTGTTTTTAATAAAACACCCTTAATCCCTGCAGAAACATTGGGCTTGTAAACATACCCCGTGGAGTATATTTTGGGTGTTTTGAGTGGCTTGCGTCAGTCAGCGATGCGAGTGCTAGATGGCGGCCAGGCGATAGCCGACGCCGGTTTCTGTCAGCAGGTAGCGGGGTTCGGTCGGGTTGTCTTCGATTTTGGCGCGCAGTTGTGCCATGTAGAGTCGCAGGTAATGCGTGTGGTCGATGAATTCTTCGCCCCAGACATCCACCAGTAGCTGGCGGTGCGTGACGACTTTGCCGCTGCTGCGCACCAGGCGTGCGAGTAAGCTGAATTCGGTTTTGGTCAGATGCAGAACCTGGCCGTGGCGTTCGACCAGGCGGGTGCTCAGATCGATGTGTAAGCCATCCAGCGTGTATTCGGTCGTGGCGGCGGGCACGTTGGTTCCCCGGTGGCGCAAGGCGACCCGGATGCGCGCCAGCATTTCGCCGACGCTGAATGGTTTCGTCAGATAATCGTCTGCGCCTGCATCCAGCAGGGCAATTTTTTCGGTTTCCTGATGTCTGGCTGAAACAATCAGAATCGGCAGATTGCTTTGCTTGCGCACATGGCGCACCAGGTCTGCGCCATTGCCGTCGGGCAGGCCAAGATCAAGCACGACGACGTCTGGCAGCGCATGTTTTAAGATGGCGCTGGCCTCGCTGATAGAGACAGCGGTTTGCACAGTAAAACCTTCGACAGACAACGACGCTTGTATCAGTGAGCGTATCTCTTTGTCGTCTTCCACCACTAACACGCGGATGCTCATGACAACTCTCCTGCTACTGCGGGTGGTTGCGCATCTAATGGCAACTGCAAGCTGAATTCGCTGCCGCCTTCCTGCGGCTGGTTCAGCACCAGATTGCCGCCATGCACGGTTGCGATGGCCTTGCAAACGGCGAGCCCGAGTCCGGAGCCGCGCTGGCTGCTGCGATCGGTGTGATCGCCGCGCACATAGGGTTCAAAAATGCTGAGTTGTTCGTGTTCCGGTATGCCTTTGCCGCTGTCTTTCACCGAGATCAGCATCCATTGCTGATGCTGATCGGCGTTGTGTTCATCAGAACCTTGTGCGCCCTGAATGCTGACGCGCAGTTGTATGTCGCCATCGGTGTATTTCAGGGCGTTTTCCAGCAAATTCGCCAGCAGTTGCGAAATCAAAACCGGATCGACTCTGACCAATGGCAGGCCTTTCGGAAGCTCGAGCTGAATGCGTTTGTCAGTGTCATGTTGACGCACCCGCGCCAGCACGCTGCCGATGATTTCTTCTATCGATTCCCAATCCCGCACCAGTGATTGCGGCGTGTTTTCCAGACGCACTAGTTGTAAGGTGTTTTCTGTCAGTGCCGATAAATATCCGGCTTCTTTGATGATGCTGTCGAGCAGGTGTTCTTGTTCAGCCACGCTGAGTTTGGCATGCTGAAGTTGCAGCGCGGATGCGGCACCGACGACGACGGCTAACGGCGTTCGTAAATCATGTGAGACCGCCGCTAAAAATATGCCCTGTAATTGCTGGCGCTCTGTTTCGCGTTGCGCAGCCAGAATGCTGGCGTTCAGGCTTAATCGCAAGAGCGCCTGCGCCAGTATCGTACAAAGCGCTTCGGCGTGCTGGCGGCCGCTACTGTCATTTGCCGAAACGGATTGTATGCATACGGCACCCAGCATTTGTCCATGCGGATGACTATCTGCTATGGGTAAATACCATGCGTCAAGATCAGACCAGCGATTGGTGCCTGCGCCGATGACGGTACCTTCTTTCATACAGCATGCCATGCCATCGCGTATGGTTGCGGGCAGCTCATTGCGGCAATGTAGTTTTCCGCTGGCGTCGTTCAGACCAAGTAGGTTGACGCCGGAAAAAGAATCGTCGAACGCTTGTTGGCCTAAACCGGAAATATCGTCAGCGGTATTGCATGCGGCGAGTCGTACCGCCAGATGTTGTAATTGTCGTGCACGTTGCTCATTCAGATGCGCGATCTCAGTTTCGCGGCGCAAACCGGATGTCAGGCGATGAATCACCAGGGCCAGCACCAGCATCGTGATCAGTGCAATGAAATGTTCCGATTGATCTATTCTGAACGTCCAACGGGGCGGGACAAAAAAGAAATTCAGCGCGGCCACCGCGGCGAGGGCGCAGGTGACAGAGTAAATCCAGCTTAGACTGTATGCAGCGATAACGACCGCCAGCACATAAATCATAGATTGACTGGTGAGTGACACATAAGGGTCAATCAATGCGTTGACGCCGCTGGCTGATGCCAGCAGTAAAAAGATAGAAAAGCTATCTCTTAACGGAGAGTGCGGTCGCTGCAGGAGCTCAGTGATTTTGTTCATCTGAGCAGCGTACCATAGACGATATTAAGAACGCATCAGGATTTTCTGACTGATTCAATCGCGGAAATGTCAGCGCCAGTTGATCGCACAGCTGGCGCTGTTGTTGCAGCTTATGGTTTGTATTGTGGGCCGCTCAGAATGAAGCCGCCGCCCTGATACGTGCTGCCGACATCATCGGCATCCGGATAGCGACCTGTATCCGGGAATAAATGCGCAAATTTATCTGAGCTGTCTTTTGGTTCGTAGCCCAGATGCGATGCCGCGTGATTACTCCACCATTTTTCACGATTGTCGGAGACACCGAATACGATGGTGTAGCCGACGCGTGGAGTGAAGGCTGCGCAACGCAGTAATTCAACTAAATCGTCGTAGCTCAGGTAGGTCGTCAGCATGCGGCGATTGGCCGGTGCAGGGAAGGCGGAGCCTATGCGTACGCACACGGTTTCGATACCAACACGGTCGTAATAATAGCGGGACAGGCTTTCACCAAAACATTTGCTGACACCATAGATGCCATCAGGACGCGGTGGCATTGTCGCATCAATGAAATCAGTGGTTTTGTAAAAACCGATCGTGTGGTTAGAGCTGGCGAAAATCACGCGGCGTACTTTATGGTGATGCGCTGCTTCGTAGATGTTGTAGGTGCCTTGAATATTGGCACGCATGATGTCTTCAAAACTGGCTTCAACAGAGATGCCGCCGAAATGCAGAATCAGTTCTACATCTTTCACCAGATCCATTACCGCTGCTTTGTCGGCGAGATCGCATTGCACGACTTCTTCGCCTTCTTGCGCAGCACCCAGATCAGCCAGATCGCTGACACGTAAAATCTCCGTCCAGTCTTTCAGTTTTTCGCGCAGAATTTTTCCCAGACCGCCAGCGGCACCGGTCAGTAAGATGCGGTGAAAGGGTTTTGCTACAACTTGCTTGTCCATAGTTTCCTCTTTTTTATTTTGTGTAATGTTTTGTGTAATGAATAGTGTCAGTCAATGATGTGTTTGTGATGCGTTTAATTGACCTGAGCCGCCGCTGTAATTTCTGCTGACAGCGCATTGAAATCGGTCTGTCAGCAGCATAGATTGCGATCAGCGATCAACAATCAGGTAATTGGTGCCGGGTTGAACAAGACCAGAGCGTTATGGAGTTTCCAATGTTCAGCCCAGGTTTTTTTACCGCTGGCGACATCGAGCATCATATGGAAAAGTTCCCAGCCTATATCTTCTATGGTGGCGTTGCCAGTCGCAATCTTACCGGCATTAATATCCATCAGATCATGCCAGCGTCGCGCCAGATCATCGCGTGTCGCTACTTTAATTACTGGTACTGGTGCAAGACCATAAGGCGTGCCGCGGCCTGTGGTGAAGATATGCAGATTCATTCCGGCTGCGACTTGCAAGGTGCCGCAAATAAAATCACTGGCAGGTGTTGCTGCGTAAATCAGGCCGCGCTGCTGAAGTTTTTCGCCGGGCGATAACACACCTGAAATTGGCGATGAGCCTGATTTGACGATGGAACCCATCGCTTTTTCAACGATGTTGGAGAGCCCGCCTTTTTTGTTTCCCGGCGTCGTGTTGGCGCTGCGGTCTGCACCGCCACGTTTCAGATAATCGTCATACCATTGCATTTCCCTGATCATGGCGTTGGCGACTTCCGGGCTCGTGGCGCGTGAAGTGAGTTGATCGATGCCGTCGCGCACTTCTGTCACTTCGGAAAACATCACGCTGGCACCAGCACGGACTAATAAGTCGGTGGCAAAACCGACTGCGGGGTTGGCGGTCACGCCGGAAAAAGCATCGCTGCCACCGCATTGCACACCGACGACCAGATCAGAAGCAGGGCATACCACGCGCTGACGCTGATTCAGTATCGTCAACTGCGCTTTGGCCTGTTCCATGATGGATTGAATCATCGATTGAAAGCCAACGTGCGCAGCGTCTTGCAGGCAAACAACGGGAGGCTGCGCTTCATTCTTAATCGGGAAACTACCGGCAGGGAATAGTTTGGCTGGTTGTAATTTCTCACAACCGAGGCTGACGACCATTGCCTGTCCGCCGAAATTCGGGTTGCGGGCGATATTTCTGATGGTGCGAATCGGGATTTCTGCACCCGGCGCATCAATCGCAACACCGCAGCCATAGGTGTGTTCAATCCCAATAACGTCATCAACGTTTGGAAAATCCGGCAGTAATTCTGCTTTGATGCGTTTGACTGCATGTTCGACCACACCTGATACGCATTGCACCGTCGTGGTGATAGCGAGGATATTACGCGTTCCTACGCTGCCATCGTCATTCCGGTAGCCCATAAACGTATGGCCTTCAAGCGGCGGCAACGGTGTTGGCGATACGGTCGCAATCGGCAGATTGTCGAGTACGCGGGCATCCGGCATGCGTATCAATGTTTCATTGAGCCACTGACCGCGTTTTACATCAGTGTTGGTATAGCCAATCGTCACGTTATAACGCCGGATGGCGCTGCCTTCGGGTAAATCCGTTAACGCAACTTTATGTCCCTGAGGAACATGATCAACAAGTTCCAGAGCGCAGGGGAACACGGTATGTGCCGGCAGCCCGCCATCATTGACGACGATGGCGACGTTGTCATCGTCGTGCATCTTGATATACAAGGGTTTTTGCTCGGAAGTAAGCTGCATGAAATATCCTTTGCCTGGTTTTGCGTTGGTGTTATTTTTTGACTAGCGCAAAATTTTAAAAAATTGGTCAGGCCAGATGATAACTGGATAGACCGAAATGCGCCGATGTCACAAAATATTTTTATTGGATCAGGTATGCGTAATTTTGTAGATTAGTTGAATTTTTAGAGTTAATTTCATTTAAATTCAATGGTTTATCGCATTTTTTCTGGGAGTGCTGCGGCCGTTTCGCTATAATCTTTGGTGCCGAATTTGTGGTGAGTATGCCACTATGATAAATTTTTGGCTAGTCCAGATTGATGTTTTGGTCAGACCAAATTAGAATGGCCTGACCGAACAAAAAATGACTGGCTGTTATGTTGATAAGGTCGTCAAAAAATGAATAAAAAAAATAATGCGGGACAAAACGAGGCAATTTCTCATGAGCCGCGCCTGTATCGCGTCGTGGCAGACAAGATTAAGGGATTGATTGCTGAAGAAGAAATCAAACCTGGTGAGCGTCTTCCATCTGAGCGAGATCTGGCAACAAAGCTCAGCGTATCACGCGCGTCCTTACGTGAAGCACTGATTGCACTTGAGCTGAGCGGTACTGTTGAAGTACGTGGTGGTTCTGGTGTGTATGTCAGTCAGGTGGTTGAATCAGAGGCGCATTTGCCTGAAGTCGGTGCCGGGCCATTTGAAGTGTTATCGGCACGGCGTTTGATTGAATCAGAAGTCGCAGCGATTGCGGCACGTGTGGCGACTGATTCGGCGATTGACGACATTTTAAAAGCGGTACTGGAGATGGAGGCGCATCACGCGAATTACGCCAGTAATGAAAGTGCGGACAGGAATTTTCATCTGTCCATCGCCAGAGCAACAGGTAATAGCGCGTTAGTCGGTGCTGTCGAGTATTTATGGAATCAACGTGGCCGCTTATGGCACAAATTGAAGGAGCATTTTCAGACAGAGGAATTACGTCATGAAACATTGACGGACCATAGAAACATTCTGGAGGCGATTGCCTCACATGATCCGGCGGCTGCCCGCAAAGCGATGCGGGCGCATCTGGAACGTGTAACCAGAACTTTTTCTCGCGGCTGAAACACTGATAAGGCAAAGACACATTTGCCAGTTTTAGCGGTAGAGACTACCGATTTTTCGACCGGCTGAGACCCCGGTGAGACACTGATATTTTGTGTACTCATCTTCGTCGCAGCGGCACGGAGTACGCGAGGTGCTCCAGACAAGTCACTCACCACCAAAACCGGGAGTGACATCGTTGATGAAAAATAGGAGTTTGAGGAGACATTAGAATGAAAAAGAAAGTAACGAGCCGTTCCGCATTTATGCTGAGCAGCGTCAGTATTGCTGTTCTGACGCTGGTCAATCAGGTGCAGGCAGAAGAAATACAAAAGGTAGAAGTCACGGGGTCTTCTATCCGTCGTCTGGCTACCGAGGCATCGTTGCCTGTCACGATGGTGACTGGTGAAGAGCTGGAAAAACGTGGTATGACCACACTTGCCGATCTGATGATGGCATTGCCGGAATCAGCATCGCTGGCACCTTCAAATGCAGGCTCAGGTACAAACATCAATCTGCGTGGTTTGGGTGTTAACCGCACGCTGGTGTTGTTGAATGGCCGTCGTCTGGCGAACGAAGCGATTGCCGATGGCTATGCCAATCTGGATGTGATTCCTATGAGTGCGATTGCACGCGTAGAGATATTGCGTGATGGTGCTTCCTCGATTTACGGTTCGGATGCGATCGGTGGCGTAGTTAACTTCATCACCAAACGCACATTTGAAGGTAAAACGATATCTGCGCAATTGGTACAGCCACAAAAAAATGGCGGTGCAGATGAGCAGCGTATCAGCGGAACTGTCGGTTTCGGCAACCTGGCACAAGATGGCTGGAACTGGTATGCCACTGTTGACGCACATCGTCGCAGTCGTCTGGCGGCATCAGATCGCGCCGAATTAAGTACAAATGATATTCTGACGAGTATTGGTCGTGCACCCGCATTGGGTAGTGGCGGTTATTCGATGCCTGCCAACTTCACGACCGCAACAAATAAAAACGCACAAAATCCTTACTACGCTTCAGGTTGCCAATCACCATATTCGATACAAGGTGCAAAAAATACTTGTATTTTGAACGATGCTGCGTACGGTAGTGCTTTGTACGGCAATGAGCAGGTGACGTTCTACACCAAATTCACAAAACGCTTCAATGAAGATCACACCTTGACGGTGGATTACATGCGCGGACAGGAATACATCCTGGGCACTAAAAATCCAACAACAAGTCTGGCTGCGAATGGTGTGACGGCGCAATTACCGTCAAGCAGCAAATGGTATCCGGGCGGTAGCGGTGGTGTACCTGCAGTTGCTGGTCTGAAGGGCGAACCTCTGACTGTCACCTGGAGTGTTGCTGATCTGGGGCTGGCAACAACCAAAGATAAACAAGTGAACCAGCGTATCGCCGTGAACGACGAAGGGCGTATCTCCTCATGGGATTACAAACTTGGTTTTGTTTATGGGCACAGTCTGCGTGAAAATTACTATGACTCTGGCTATGTGAGCGGGGCTGATTTACTGAAAGGTATCAGCAACGGCACCCTGAATCCATTTGGTTTACAAGATTCGGCCGGGCTGGCATATCTGAAAAGTATCTCAGTCGATGGCGCCTTGAACCGGCATTCTGTCAGTACATTTACTGGCGTCGATCTGACGGTGTCGCGTGAGTTGTCAAATCTGGCTGGCGGCCCGATGATGCTGGCGCTGGGTACGGACTATCACCGTGATACGACTGAAGATCAAAAGACGGACATCACTAATATTGCAACATATGCAGGCGCTTCGCCATCGTTTGCGAAATCCAGCCGGAATGTCGCTGCGGCCTACGCTGAGTTAGAAGTACCGCTGACCAAAGAACTGAATCTGAACTTTGCTGTACGTGACGATCATTTCAGCGATTTCGGTAATACGATCAACCCTAAAGCCAGTTTCCGTTATCAGCCAACTAAAGAGCTGATGTTCCGTGGTTCTGCTAACACGGGTTTCCGTGCACCGACTTTGTTCGACCGCTACGGTTACCGTTTGCCAGGTGCAACGACAAAAACAGCAGCGAAATGGGATGATCCTGTGCAATGTCCGGGCGGCACGCCAGGCGTCGCTGGCACGGGTAAAGCCTTACCTGGTCTGGTTGCTTCCACGGTCTGTAATACGACCTTGCCTAAGCAAACCGGTAGCAACGCTGATTTGCAGCCAGAAAAATCCAAAGGTTATACCTTCGGTCTCGTGGTTGAACCGTTGAAAAATCTGACGGTATCGGCTGATTACTGGCACATAGAAATGACCGACATGCTGGCGAACTTACCAGAACAGGTTTATTTCACGAATCCGCAAAAATATGCTGATCTGTTTGTGCGTAATGCAGATGGTTCACTGGCGTTCATCAAAAATGTGACGATGAATCTGGGTGGTCAAAAAGCGTCTGGTATCGACGTTTCACTGGCATATGCTTTCCCGAAAACATCCGCAGGCAATTTTAAGGTGAAACTTGACGGTACTTATCTGACGCAGTTTGATAATCAACTGGAAAAAGATAGCCCGTATGTGTCGAATATCGGTCGTTTTGGTGCAGCAAGCAATGGCACCACTTCCAGTATGCCTATCATCACTTTCCGTTGGAAGCACACACTGAGTTTATCCTGGGATCGTGGCGACTGGGCATCACAGTTGACGCAAAACTTCAACACTGGTTATCACGATCAGAACCTGGTTGCACCAGAGTATTTCCGTGATATCGAGTCGTATTCCATCTGGAACTGGACAGTGAATTACCGTGGCTTTAAAAACATGGCAATTTCCGCAGGCATTTCGAATCTTCTGAATGCCCGTCCTCCTGTCACTAATCATAACGCTTACACCTACGGTTATCTGAGCAGCGCCGCGAGCCCTGTTGGCCGTGCTTTAAATGTTCGCTTGTCTTACGACTTCTGATAGTGCTTAGTCCCTGGCCTTGCAGGTCAGGGACATTTTTAAAGATGGAAAAATTATGAGTGTTGTGATTAACGAAAAACGCAGAAGCCTGTTGCAAGCCGCATCCAGTGTCGGACTGTTGATGGGCAGTGGCCTGGCCAGCGAAGCGATCGCTGCGACAACGAAACAAGATCCATGGAAACAGGCGCAGGCGATTATTGATCGCTTTGCCAAACCTATCCATTTTCGCAAAGAAGATTTTCTGGTCACCAGTTATGGTGCCAAAACCTGTGAAGTAAAACCGGTAGAAGCATGGGTTTCTTTCGTCGAACGCAAAACCTTACAGACGCCTGTTGCTGAAGCGACCGATTGCTATCCAGCCATTGCGGCTGCGATTGCTGCCTGCCATGCGGCCGGAGGCGGGCGTGTGGTGATCCCGGCGGGAAATTGGTACTGTGCCGGACCTATCGTTTTGCTCTCCAATGTGAATGTGCATCTGAATGCCGGAGCACATATTTATTTTAGTAATAATCCGGCGGATTACGCCAAATACGGTAAGTATGACTGCGGCAAAAACGGCAAGCTCTCCATGACACGCTGGGAAGGCAATGATTGTCTGAATTTCTCGTCTATGGTGTATGCGTACGGCCAGAGAAATATTGCGTTGACGGGTGATGACTGGACGTCGATTCTGGATGGACAGGCCGGTGTTAATTTTACCGACAGCCCGTATTGCTGGTGGTCCTGGAAAGGGCGCGAAAAACCAAGCTCTGTCGGTGATATCGCACCTGGCAGTGGCGACTGGATCAAGCATCAGAAAGGCGAGACAGAAGTATCTCTGAATCCGCGGAATCCTGTATCGCTGGCGGAAGTTGCGCCGCATCTGACGGAAGAAAAACGCCTGTTCATTCAGGGCGAGGGTGATAAATGGCGTCGTGACTCGAATTATCTGCGGGCGCTGGCGGAAGCCGGAGTCGCCGCTGATAAACGTGTTTTCGGTTTAGGCCATTTCCTCCGTCCACACATGGTGCAGTTCATCAATTGCAGCAATGTTTTGTTTCAGGGTTATCAGGTAACGAATACGCCATTCTGGCAACATAATCCGGTCGGATGCCGCAATGTTCATGTGAAAAACATTTACGCCAATAGCGTGGGCCCTAACAGCGATGGCTTCGATCCTGAATCCTGCAACTATGTCCTGATCGAAGATTCGACTTTTGATACCGGCGACGATTGTATTGCTGTCGATGCAGGTAAGGGGCCGGATGTGCAATATGGTCCGTCACAAAATATCGTCGTGCAAAACTGCAAGATGCACAGCGGGCATGGCGCGATGACATTTGGCAGCATTATGTCGGCAGGTATTCAGAATGTGTTTGCGCAGAATCTGGTATTTGAAAATAGCCATTGGAAAACTGATCCATTGAATATTGCGATTCGTTTTAAGTGCAATATGAGTCGCGGTGGTTTCCTGAAAAATCTGCACATCAGGAATATCAGTATTCCGAATGGTATTCGTACGACACCGGCGTTTTATTCGACCTTGCCCGGTTCAGTGATTCCGACGAAATCGGTGGCAACTTCTGCCGGTGCGGTTATTACCATCGACTGCGGTTACGATCCGATCAACGACAATGTCCGTACACGTCCACCTGTGGTTTCCGATATTCACATTTCTAACGTTAATGTAGGTAACGTTGACACCGGTGCAGGGCAATTCTCCAGCTATCAGGCTATCGTTATTCTGGGGCCTGTACCCAGCGATTACAACGGGCCCGCATCACCTGCACCCAAAATTGTACCGGTAAAGAATGTCACTATTTCTGACTGTGATCTCGGTAATCCGGTGAATAAAGAGAATCCTATGTATCTCTTTAATGTCAAAGACCTGGTACTGAAAAATGTCCGTGTCGGCGGCACAGTCTACAACAAAACATTGTCTGTCTGACCACTTCCCTGTAGTCAGTTTGGAGCCTCCTCGTGAGGCTCTTTTTTTAAATTGGATGACATCATGAAGACATTACTTCGTGTCGTTTTGCTCGCTTGTTCTGCTCCGCTATGGATGGCCTGCCAGGGGCCGGTGCCAGTCATGAAAGATACCCGCCCACTCGAAATTATTCTTGTCGGCGACTCGACCATGGCACCGAACAGCGGCTATGGCAATGCATTGTGCGAACGTTTTTTGAAAGAAGTCACGTGCCTGAATCTTGCGAAGGGGGGACGCAGTTCAGGTAGTTACAGGGCGGAGGGTTCCTGGGAGATAGTGATGCAACAATTGCGCCGTGATACAGATAAACGCCGCGTCGTTTTGATGCAGTTCGGGCATAACGATCAGCCTGGTAAGCCCGGACGCTCTACCGATCTGGCGACAGAGTTTCCGGTTAACCTCGCGCGTTATGTCGACGAGGTCAGAACTGCTGGTGCTGAAATTATTTTGCTGACACCTCTCACGCGCAGAACCTTCAAAGATGGCGTACTGCCAAACGATTTGCGTCCGTGGGCGGAAGCCAGTTTGCGTGTCGCCAGCGAAAAGCAGGTGCCAGCGATAGACCTGAATCAGCAAAGCCACGCGCTGGTTGCCGCGATGGGGCAAAGCGAAGCTGATACGCTGGCAATGGCGCCGCCGCCATCCGAAATTGTTGCTCCGACCAGTGGCAGCACACTGGCAACAGTAGAGCGTCAGGGCGCCGCGAAAAGTGCGTTTGACCGTACCCATGTCGGTAAAAAAGGCGCAGCGATTTTTTCTGCGATGGTCGTACAGGCTCTCGTGGCTGTAGATCCTGAAATCGGTAATGGTATGGCCAAAGGGAGTTCAAGATGAGATACAACATGAAACAGCGGCAGCCACAATTCACAGTAGTTTCCCGCTATGCCAGTGTGTTGCTGATGATGTCCAGCCTGTTTGCTGCGGATGTTTGCGCGCAGGATAGCAGGCCGTTGAAAGAACCGCTTGCGCCGTCCATCTGTCAATTGTTACCAGCGCAACTGAACATGAACGAGGTTGATGCGCAGACATTGGCAGCACCTGACACGCAGCGCCTGCAGCAAGCGATCAATCAGTGTCCATCGGGTAAAGCGTTGCGTCTGGTCAGACATAGCGATAAAAATTATTTTCTTACCGGCGCATTGCAGATGAAGGCGGGCGTCTCTCTGGTGATTGATGCTGGTGTGGTGCTGGCGGGATCACGCTTACCTGCCGATTATGATAAAGGTGAGAAAAGTTGTGGCACAGTCGATCAGAAGGGGCGTGGTTGCCGCCCGCTGATCAGCATTGTTCAGTCACAGAACGCCGGATTATTTGGTGATGGTGTGATTGATGGTCAGGGCGGAAAGAACATTCTCGGCGGATCCGAGAGCTGGTGGGAAATAGCACGTCGCGCCCAGCGTGAAGACTTACATCAGAACGTACCGCGTATGTTGGAAATAACGCAGTCGCGCGAGATGGCATTGCACAGAATATGGCTGAAGAATTCGGCTAATTTTCATGTCACCCTGAATCAGGTGGATGGTTTTACCGCGTGGGGAATCCATATTGATACTCCAGCCACTGCCAGAAACACGGACGGTATCGATCCCATTTCTTCACGCAATATCACGATCACCAAAAGTTACATTCGCACTGGTGACGATAACGTCGCGATTAAGGCGGGTAATCAGGGGCCGACCGAAAACATAACCATCAGTGATAATCACTTTTACTCTGGACACGGTATGTCCATCGGTAGTGAAACCAACGGTAATATCCAACATGTGCTGGTCGAAAAACTGAGTATTGATGGCGCTACTTCGGGTTTGCGCATTAAGAGTGACGTGTCGCGTGGGGGGCTGGTGCAGGACGTGACTTATAGGGATATCTGCATACAGAACAGTAAAGCACCGCTGGATTTTGACACGCATTACGGTAAGCGCGCATCGGGTGATCTGATACCGGAATATCGTGATATTCATCTCGAACGTGTGCAAGTGCTGACGCCGGGGAAACTGATATTTCATGGCTACGACGCAACAAGACCGCTCAGAATGAGCGCCAATGATTTAATCGTTCCTGAACAAAGTACGATCGTCAGAGAAAACGCACTGTGGTCATCTGCCGTTGTGCAATCGACGCTGAACCAGAATTTTAAATGGCAGCCGCTGCAATCAGCGACAAAAAACACTGCCTGCGCCAACGCATTTGCGGCCTATCCTTCGCCATCTCCGACAGATAAACGCCCGCAGTTAAATGAAGCACAGGCTGCTCATTTTCCTTATGACGAAGTTCTTGGTTATGCAGGTTTGCCAGGAAAAGAGCAACGTGATATATGGGACCCTTTGTCTTCGCCAGTTGTTCATGCGCAGCAGATAACACCCGACTATATTGTCAATGCCAGTGAGCCAGCTGATGGTAAGCTCCGTTTTCAGCGCTTACAGGATGCGATCAATCAGATCGTGACAGACGATCTGGCGCATCGCTTACCGGCATCCCGCCGCATTACTGTTCTGGTGGAGCCCGGAGTCTATGATGGACTGGTATATATCCCTGAAACATCTATCCCTATCAGCGTGATTGGCAGAGATGCTGCTACGACACGTATCCGTGCCAATCTGGATGCCGCGATCACCGGAACACAATATCAGGAGCGTTTCGGGGCGCAGTTTGCGCAGGCTCCGGCGGCCATTGCTAACATGTTTGACAGCATTCGTATCCGCCCGATTATCGGGACATTTGGTACGGCCGTGCTGTGGGTGAAAAGTCAGGCATTCCAGATGCGTGATATCACCATTGAAAACAGCTATAACAAAAATGGCGCACCGGCACCGCAGGCGTGTGAAGGAGCTGATTGCCCCGGAAATGGCGTGTATGGGAAAAGTCTGATGGTGCATCATCAGGCCTTAGCGATGATGACTGATGGTGTCGACAAAGCACAGTTTGAACAAGTGCGTCTGCTGGGATTGCAAGATACCTTGTATATGCGCGCCGGCAAATCAGGGCAGACCGCTCGTCACTTCTTCTATCATTCTTATATCGAAGGTGACGTTGATTACATTTTCGGTGATGCGACCGCGTATTTTCTTGAGACGGAGATACGCTCATTAGGTCCTCGCACCAGTTCTTACGTCGCGGCACCAAGTACGAATCTGAATTCACGTTACGGATTTGTATTTAACCGCTGCCGCTTTACCCATGATCAGAGCAGCAATGCGATGGCTGGGAAATTTTATCTGGTCCGTCAATGGTTTCATAATCAGCGTTGCACGCCGTACGGCAAAGTACCTATCGATGGCTATCGTTGCGAGGCCGGAACGACAGATCAGTTTGTCAGTCCATCTGGCACGATTACCCGTCAGACTATAGAAACTGTAGGGAAAATGATTGTGCTCAATTCTGTGATCGGTGCCCATATACATCCGCTTACGCCTTGGTCCGACTGGAATAAAAATGGCACCTTGCCGTACCGTCCTGCGCAATTTAACAGTGACGACTTCTGGCGAAATTTATCTGCGAGCACCATCAGCCCTACGGCTTTTGGCTATCAGACTGCACCTGCACCCATGCAATTTCTGGGCGAATTCAATAATCAATACGAATAATTTGAGACAAAAAAAGGAAGTACGACATGACCTTGAAGACATCATCGGAATCCCTTGCTGACCAGCAGTATCAGGGGCGACGCCGCTTACTGAAGCAACTCGCGGCAATCGGTATCGGTAGCAGTATGCCTTGGGCGGCGGCCAGTGCGGCACAGCGACAAACGCCTGCCGATCCATGGAAAAGAGCTGCAGAAATTATTACGAAGCTGAGTGTTCCATTCCATTTTCGCGAAGTGGATTATCCGATCACACGATACGGTGCAAAAACATGTGAGCTGCAAAAAGTACAGGCATGGAGTTCGTTTGAGGATCAGGGTTTGTTACAGACTCCAGCGGCATCGTCTTTTGACTGTTATTCAGCAATTCGTAATGCGATAGAAACTTGTCACCGCGAAGGCGGCGGCCGCGTGCTGATTCCTGCTGGTGACTGGTTTTGTGCCGGGCCTATCGTCTTGTTATCGAATGTTAACGTTCACTTGCAGGCCGGAGCACATGTTTATTTCAGTCATCAGCCCGACGACTATGCGAAATACGGCGACGTTGATTGCGGAAAAAACGGCAAGTTAAGTATTTCGCGCTGGCAGAGCAATGACTGTCTGAACTATTCGCCCATGATCTATGCGATAGGACAAGAAAATATTGCATTGACGGGTGAAGACTGGACTGCGGTATTAGACGGGCAGGGTGGCGTGCCATTTAATGAATTCGGCGATTGCTGGTGGACCTGGAAAGGCAAGCTGAAAACGCTGAATGCAGTTGCACAGAGTTCCGTGCCGAATTATCGCCCCGGTAAGCCATCCGAAAATGCGGTCAATCCACTCAACGCTAAAACTTTAAAAGAAGTAGCGCCGCAGATCAGCCCGGAACTGCAGGCACTGATACAAGGCAACGACGATAAATGGCGTGCTGACGCCAGCTACCTGCCTGCATTGTCAGAGGCTGGTGTTCCCTTATCCCAGCGTGTATTTGGTAAAGGACATTTCCTGCGTCCGCCAATGATACAGTTTATCGGTTGTCGTAAAGTATTGATGGAGGGGTATGAGGTCAGGAACACGCCATTCTGGCAGCATCATCCGGTGAATTGTCAGCATGTCGTGATTCGCCGTGTTCATGCAAAAAGTCACGGACCTAACAGCGATGGTTTTGATCCGGAGGCATGTGACCATGTTCTGGTGGATGGCTGTACTTTTGATTCTGGTGATGACTGCATTGCGATTAAGGCCGGGAAAAATCTGGATACACAATATGGACCATCGCGCCATATCGTGATTCAGAATTGTACGATGCAGAGTGGGCATGGCGCCGTCACGCTTGGCAGTGAAATGGCGGGTGGCATCGAGCATGTTTATGCGCAGAATTTATTGTTTGAAAACGTACACTGGCAAACCAACCCTTTAAATACAGCGATTCGGCTGAAAACGAATCTGAATCGGGGCGGATATCTGAAACACTTCTACGTGCGTAATATCAAGATTCCCAATGGCGTGCAGACGTCGCCATCATTTTATACATCCTTACCGGGCTCACCTATCGCATCGAAGACGGTTGCCACGGCCGCCGGTGCGATAGTCACTTTTGACTGCGATTACACACCCGTCAGCGATAACGTGAGGATACGCCCACCTGTGGTTGAGGATGTGCATATTTCCAATGTCCGGGTGGGGAACGTGAAGACGGCAAAAGGTGAGTATTCCTGTTACCAGTCGATCGTTATTCTGGGGCCGGTTGCCTCCGACTATAACGGTAGTGCACCGATGCCGGAAGTGTTTCCTGTTCGCGATGTGACGATTACTGATTGTGATTTTGGTACGCCAGCAGCGGGCACGCAGGCAATGTATCTGTATAACGTCAAAGGATTGAAGTTGCGTAATGTGAAGATTGGTAAAGAAGTGATCACGCGCGAGTATTCTGCATAAAAAAAGCACATCTGGTTATTTCCCGGATGCGCTTTTAAGAATGGTAGCGGCATTTGTTTTGCCGCTATTTTTTTGTTGTTGGCTTAACGGCGGATAGCTTTCAAGTTCATCGCTTCTTTTGCCGGGTGTATCGTCTTGATTTTTCGAATATCAGTGACTTCGTCATCCTTGAGTTTAAACACTCTGACCAGTCCTGCCATATCCGCCGCCTGCAATTGCATACTATCTGCAGCTGCGGCAGCTTGTTCTACCAGTGCTGCATTTTGTTGCGTCACACTGTCCATCTGACGAATCGCTTCAGTAATTTGTATGATGCCGGTGTGCTGTTCTTCACTGGCCATCGTGATATCACGCATGATAGAGGCGACTTTTTCGATACCGCCGACAATTTGCGTCATCGAGTTTCCTGCCTCTTGTGCCAGTTGGTTACCGCTATTCATATGTGATTGTGAGGCGTCAATCAAACTCTTGATTTCTTTTGCGGCTGAAGCCGAGCGTTGCGCGAGATTTCGTACTTCCGCTGCCACCACGGCAAAGCCACGTCCTTGTTCACCGGCGCGTGCTGCTTCAACCGCTGCGTTCAACGCCAGAATATTCGTCTGAAATGAAATGCCGTCAATCAGACTGACAATATCCACCACCGCTTTTGATGATTGATTGATCGCATCCATAGTTGTCAGCATGTCCTTCATGACCGCGCCGCCACGATTCGCCAGCATCGTTGCATCGATTGTCAGCTGATTCGCATTTCTGGCATTTTCGGTATTTTTTCTGACGGTGCTTTCCAGCTCATGTATCGTCGCCGATGTTTCTTCCAGTGCGCTGGCCTGTTCTTCCGTGCGGGACGATAAATCGAGGTTGCCTGCAGCAATTTCAGAAGATGCGGTGGCAATGTTTTCGGAGCTTTGACGTATGCTGCGCACGGTTGTCGCTAACTGTTCCTGCATGGCGACGATGGCACCAAGCAGGCTGCCAGATTGATTTTTTTCCAGAGCGACGTCGACAGACAGATCATTATTTGCGATCTGACGTGTGATATTGGCGGCATAAGCTGGCTCTCCACCAAGGATGGCGCTGATGGAGCGGATGATGCGCCAGCCTGAGCCGATCAGAATAATCAGCGCGATCACAAAAATGATCGTTTGTGTGGTCGCTGATTGCCAATAGGTTTGGTTAATATCATCGCTGAAAAAACCGGTTCCTATCCACCAGTTCCATGGCGTGAATTCAACCAGTCCATTTAATTTCGGAGCCAGGCTGCCATCTGGTCGTTGCGATTTCATGCTGACCAGTGCGATATGGGATTTCGCCAGCTCCTCGCGATAAGCACTTGCATCGGGGCGACCATCCATGGTCTGCCCTTGGGAAATCGTGCCGACTTTCTTAGTGTCAGGATGTACCAGATTCAAGCCATCCGGTTGCCTGACCCAATAATAACTGCTGCCGTAGCGGAGTTGCGTCAACGCGGCTTTTGCTTGCTTTTGTGCTTCATCTTGCGTCAGTGTGCCATTCAGTTGCAAGCCATGGTAATGCTTGACGAGGTTTTCACCCATTGCCAGCATGGTCTCGATTTGCATTTCTCTGTCATGCATCAGGGCAGAATATAGCGTGCTGAGACTGCTGGCACCGATGGCGGCGATAGCGACAATGGCGGCGCCCACCAACATTAATAAACGCGTGGAGATTTTCATATGGGATATCCCTCAAAAAAGTTGGATAGACTGCAAGAATGGCAATGCTGAAAAACGACAAAGGCTGACGCATGCATCGTGTGATGCCTGCGTCAGCCTGATTTATGGCAGCACCGCTTGCCTGCGGGCTGCCTGTTGTTCAATCGGATTTATTTGTCCCATCCCGAACCAAAAATATTCGACTGGCCGATGGTCGGGAAGTCGACAAAAGCCTTGCTGCAATCGAGCACCAAATCACCGTCAACCGCCCATGTCGCAACACCATTGACTGTGACGCGATTATCTGTTGATGCCACGATAGGCAGATTCACACCTTTGATTGTGAGTTGCGCATCGGACATCGTCATACGCATTGCAGATGGTGTATCTGCAACGACGTTGTTCATGCTCATCACCAACGGGAAAGCTGGCAGATTAAAGCCACCGGTGTTCGCCTGGAAGCCCTGCAGTTTAATTGCGGAGTCACCCATAATGCGTACATTTTCAAGACGGATGTCATGGAAATTCGGCACCTTAGGACCCGTTGCTGGAAGGCCTTTTGTACTGTAGTAAGTAGTGAACAGCAGTGCGTTGTCGGCGTCTTTAATACAGATGTTTTTGTAATTAATATTGCTGACTTCACCGCCGCGTGCGTAATCGGATTTGATGCGCAGACCTTCTTCAGAATGCTGGAAGGAATTGTCGTACACCTCGACATTTTTTACGCCTGCATTGGTTTCACTGCCAATGGAAATACCATGACCCCAGTAAATGTGGTTATGTGCGATGACTGCGCCAGATTTACGGTCGCTACGGACATCACGACTACCATCAACCGCTGCCAGATTGCTGCCGGCTGGGCTTGGGTTAGATGATCCTTTGATTGCAACGTCGTCGTCACCTGTACTGACATAGTTGTAGACGAAGACGAAGTTTTTCAGATAACCATCAAATGCATGCTTTGCACTGGATGTTGTTGATTTTCCTGTTGTCAATGCGACGATCGTCGGACTGGTTGCTGCACCCGGATCAAAGGCATCTGTATTTTTAACATTGTCTTTGGTATAGGTGTCGCCCGTGTACAAAGGATTGCCGTTACCTGCCGGATTGGCAAATGCCGCCAGCGATGGTGTCTGTACTTTCACACCCCATACGGTAAAGCCGTCAACGCCACTTGGTACAACGTGGAAGTTCGCGCTGTTATTGAGTGTGATGCGATACAAGGTCAGATTCTTCGCATAGTTGAACACCATCATGCGGAAGTTCGATTGCGAACCTGTACCAGTTGTGCCGTTTTGCACCATATTGCCGAGATACGCCAGATCCCACCATGTCATATTCCGGGCTGTGGTTTTCGAATTGACCGTCGTGCCACCGTTGTCACACGCTGTGCCATCCGCCGCTTGTGTACCTTTTGCATAGTTTGCATAGGTATTGGAGCAGCTCATATCGACCTTCATGATCGGATACAGTTTGTCTGTTGTGACGATCTCTGCATAAGCACGGCTATCAATTGAGCCATCACCGACAACTGCTGAGTTGATCAGATTATTACCATTGATCAACGCAAGACAATTGCTGGAGCTACCGGCTTTGCTCGAGCTGACCGCAGTATTGCCGCAGTAAGGGCCTGCCACATTTGGTGCGTAAGCTTTGACGTCGCGTGTTGCATACAGCGTGGCCCCTTTATCGATCCACAATGTCACGCCAGACGGCAATGTCAATGGGCCTGAAATGAAGCCGTTACCCGGGCCTTTACTGTTGACGACCAGTCGTACTGCAAATTTACTGCCGCGATATTGTGGTTTAGCCAGTTCCTCACCGCTGATACCGGCGATGTTTTTATTGGGAACAGCAGCCGCCGTTTGTTGTGCTACCGCGGCGGCATCAGCCGCAGCAATCGCACCACCGACTTCTTTGTCCACGGCAGCGCCGCAGGCATCAAGTGCGCTCTGAATCCGCGCCTGGTCGGGATTAGCGACTGCAGGATCAACCGCAACACCAACACCGGTTTTGGATGGATCTGCTTCTGGCGGCAAGGAACCATCAGGACGACGCACCAGATTATTGCTCGCTTCCAGAGTCGCGCAAACCTGGGCATCCGTTGGCAATTGTGGTTCTGCCGGTAAGTCTGGATCAAAGGTCGTCGTGCCTACTTTAAAGACAGCGCCGGGTGTGTAGCTGACTGCGGTTGCTGTGTTATCGCTGCCACCGCCACCACCGCATGCTGTCAGAAGAAGAGCTGAAGTGAGTGCCGATAACAGTGCCGTCGTTTTAAAGATGCGGCCAGATGTTGTTTCTTGATTTAATTTTTTCATTATTTGGTCTCCGGAAGTGATTTATCAGAAGCGCGCTAACAAACCAACACCGATTGCACGTGGGCTGTTGCCTGGTGCAAAGAAGGCAGTACTGGTTCCCAGATTGTTACTGCGCAGTGAAGACTGACCTAAATTAGTACTGGCTTGAGCGTTATTGTTGATACGCGTCAGATAGATGTATGGCGTCAGGAATTTATTGAGCCTGTAGGTCGCTGCTAAAGACAGTTGTTTGGATTGGAAATCATCCTCAGCAAAACTGTTGATGCCTTTGAGGCCGTTTAATTTTCCGTATCCGAACAGGAACGATGCGTCACCGTAATCTTGCGCCAGCGTCAGAATGACTGCATCCTGCTTCAGCGTTTTGTCGCGGTTGCCAGTGTAGATTGAGCCGACCGATGGATTGATAAATTGAGAGTTGCCAAGGCTGCTGCGTTCATAGCCAAAGCCAACCGTCGTTTTTGTTGGCAGCGTGTAGCTGATGACGGCTTTTGCGTAAGATGTGCTGAGTCCTTCCTGTGCATTCAGAATCACACCGTAGCCGCGTTGCAGCATCGTGGAATCGATACCAGTATTGTTCTGACGATCATAAGCAACACCGATCGCCAGTCCTTCATATTGGTATTTCAGCGCTAATGAATAACGGCTGCGATCACTGCGACTGGCGCGTGCTTCATCGAAGCCATACGATGCACCCGCCTGAAAGCCAAACAATTCCGGAGATAAATAATGTGCAGAATTTTTCATACGTGATTCACCACGGCTGAAAATGCTGTCCTGATTACCGGTCAGTTGGGCGGATGTGTTGTTGAACACGTCCACACCATGTACGGTCATACCCATATTACCGCCCAGTGCGCTGCCGGAGCCAACCAGGCTGCGATAAACAGAGTCACTGTTACCGATCACAAAACGACCGAATTTTTCACTTTGTAAGCCAACGAAGGTATTGCGCGATTCGAGTGTCGCGGTTTGTCCGTTATCGTTGGTTCCTGCTTGTTCAAAGTTATTCAGACCGCCTTCAATTTGCCAGATACCTTTGATGTCGCTGTTGACTTCAACGTTGCCTGTGAAACCGATGCGCGAGTTGCCATCAGAAATACGACCACGACGCTCATACGGTGTGGCACCACCTTTGGCTTCAACCGACTCAATTTGTCCGTTGATAAAACCATAAATACTGACGAAGTTATTGATTTCCGTTGCAAATGCAGTAGGCGCGGTGCAGGCAATTGCCAGCGCTGCCGCCAGAGTGTTTCGTGTTAGTACAGCTTTTTGCATCTTGTTCTCCAGGTGATTACGCAAAGTAGGTAAAGTGAATTGATTCGGGTTCGTCAGAACAGATTTGCTGTCTTATTGCGGAAGTGCAGGCGCAGTTGCGCAGCTGATCAGCGGAGGGAAGCCAAGCGTGTTTGAAAATACAACGGACTTTACGGGGGCAATACAGAGATGGATCGAATCTGTATTTCCCGGAAAAAGGAGGGATGTTGAATTCAGAGTTACGACATCGGACAACTATTTGCAATAAAGATAACTAAATCTGGTGTTCTTGGCTAAACTTTCAAATTTCTAATTAAATGTAGTAAAAAGATAATGTTTTTATGTGAAATAATGTAAGATTTGTTGTATGTTATCGTATCTCATGCTTTTTGGAAACTTTAGTTTTGTATCCGATGCGCTGAAATATCTGTCAGGTTTGGCGGTAGTTAAAACTGAAAACCTGTTTCAGCAATTCCTTGCGCTCCCGGTTTTAGCAGGATAGTTTTTCCCGCCCACTCATCGTTTTGACCCGGCGTCGGGTTGATCGAAGTCACCAGCATCCATTCATAATTCGGACCGCCAAAGCTGCACATCGCCGGTTTTTTCATCGGTAATGCAATCTGCCGATCAACTATGCCTTGCGGTGTGAAACGCAAAATAGCGCCGCCATCGTTGGCGCAAATCCAGTAGCAACCATCAGTATCGACTGCGGCTCCATCGGGGCGCCCCGGCAATTCTTTCATATCTGCAAAGAGACGCCGGTTTGACGGTGTTCCGCTATCAGTATCGTAATCAAACGCCCAGACGAGCTGACTTTGCGGGTGAGAATCTGACAAATACATTGTTCTGCCATCAGGCGACCATGCCAGGCCATTTTGCGTCAGTAATCCAGCTATGACGGGCGCAGACAATCCGTCGTGGCTGGTGTAGCGATACAGCTTGCCGATATTTCTGGCGGCAGCCATGTCCATCCACATGGTGCCGCTCCAGTAACGTCCCTGACGATCACATCTGCCATCGTTGAAGCGTAATCCCGGTTGCGCTTCTGGCAGCGCGACCAGCCGCGTTTCCAATGCATGTATTTCAGCATTCAGTGATAAACGGAATAACCCGGTTTCCATGCCAGCGATCAGATCACCTTGTGCTGAGAACGCAATATTGGCAACCATTTCTGATGTGTTCCAGTAACGGCTCTGCTGCTTGCTGGTGTCGTATTTCCAGACACGTTTCTGGGGGATATCAACCCAGAACCAGGACTGCTGGCTTTCGCACCAGAGCGGGCTTTCGCCTACCACGCAGGATTCGTTGCCGATAACTTCAAGGTTTGCAGATGCTTGCATGTCAATACTCCGGCGTTACAGGTCAGTGATGTCTTTGTGTGCTGGGACTAAGGCTTTCATCACTGCCCACGCCAGCAGATAGGCGACCGCACAGAATGAAAACATGATGGTGTAGCCTGTCTGTATGTGTCCGGCTGCTTTGTAGTAATCAAATAACCAGCCGCCTGATTTTGAAATCAACACACCGCCCAGACCGCCAGCCATGCCGCCGATACCGACCACCGAGGCCACGGCTTTTTTCGGGAACATATCAGAAACAGTGGTGAAGATATTTGCCGACCATGCCTGATGCGCAGAAGCACCTATCCCTATCAGTAATACCGGCACCCAGGAGCTGATATAGCCGAATGGTTGTGCCAGCAATACGACGAGCGGAAATACGGCGATCAGCAACATCGCTCGCATCCGGCCTGTGTACGGAGCCATGCCTTGCTTCATGAAATAGCTTGGTAACCAGCCGCCACCAATACTGCCTACCATCGTCATGCTATACAGTACTGCAAGAGGAATGACGATTTCTGTCTTCTGCATTTTGTACTGGACTTCCAGATATTTTGGCAGCCAGAACAGGAAAAACCACCACACGCCATCCGTCATGAATTTACCGAAGACGAATGCCCATGTCTGGCGATAGCTTAACAACTTCAGCCAGGAAGTTTTTTCAGTCGTGACCGCATCACTGACCGGCGCATCATGTTGCTGGATGTAGTCCAGTTCTGCTTTGCTGAGTCGTTTTTGTTTCTCAGGTTTGTCATACAGAATTTCCCAGGCAACCATCCATGCAAAGCCGATTGCGCCGATGACGATGAAGGCTGTTTGCCAGCCGAATTTTTCGGCAATCCAGGGTACGGTCAGCGGCGCCAGAATCGCACCGATATTCGCGCCGGAATTAAAAATACCGGTTGCGAATGAACGTTCATGTTTGGGGAAATATTCAGCGGTCGCTTTGATTGCAGCGGGAAAATTACCTGCTTCACCGAAGGCGAGAACTGCGCGTGACAACATGAAGCCAGCAACCGACACTGGCACGACTGCTAAGCCAAGCGTTGCCAGTAAGTTTGATGTAGCTTCACCGGCGGGAATGGCGTAAGCATGCAATATCGCGCCAATTGACCAGATCGCGATTGCCAGCGTATAGGCTGCTTTTGTGCCGATTTTATCAATCAGGCGGCCCGCAAAAAGCATGGAAATCGCATAGACGAACTGAAATACAGCGGTGATATTGGCGTAGTCAGTATTTGACCAGCCGAACTCTTTTGATAAATCCGGTGCCAGCAGGCTGAGCACCTGACGATCCAGGTAATTCACTGTTGTCGCAAAAAACAGCAGTGCGCAAATAGTCCATCGGTATTTGCCGATTTGATTAGAACTCATCTGAGTGTCTCCTTGTTACTGTATGTCTACGCACATCTGTTTCGTGTGCTTGGTATACCGCAAACTCCCCTTGGCAGCGTTGCAGCAAAGGGGAGCGATCATATTAATTTTTCAGACTGCCGTCGACCATTCTTGTGAGCTTCCAAGGATTTTCATCACTTAATGCCGGCGGCAAGAGATCAGATGGAATCGCTTGATAGCAGACGGGGCGCAGGAAGCGATCAATTGCCGTGGCACCGACAGACGTACTGCGACTGTTCGATGTTGAAGGGAATGGGCCGCCATGCACCATGGAGTGTGCGACTTCGACACCGGTTGGGAAACCATTGAACAGGATACGGCCGGCTTTCTTTTCCAGACTCGTCAATAATGCACGGGCTGCGACATGATCGTCTGGTGCCGTATGTACGGTTGCAGTTAACTGGCCTTCCAGTTCTTTTGTGACGGCCAGCATTTGCGGCAAATCATCACACAGGATGACCACAGAAGACGGGCCAAATACTTCTTCCTGCAATGCCGGAGTCTGCAGAAAATCGCTGGCTTCGCACACCGATAACATCGCTTGCGCGGCATTTGGAGTGGCTGCTGGCTGACCTTTGGCTGCGATCTGCACGTTTTTCAAATCTGTAATTTTCGCGCAGCCGCTCTGATATGCACCGTGAATACCAGGCGTCAGCATGGTTGTCGCTGGCTTCCCTTCGAGTGCCAGTTTTGCCGCTGCGATAAATTGTTCTGCTGCCGCTGATTTTTGCATCAGCACCAGCCCAGGGTTAGTGCAGAATTGGCCTGCGCCCATCACCAGTGAATCGACAAACTGACTCGCCAGTGCGCTGGCTTTTTCTTCCAATACGGCAGGTAACAGATACACAGGATTGATACTGCTCATCTCTGCATAGACCGGAATAGGCTCTTTGCGTTCGTTGGCTGTTTTCACTAATGCGAGGCCGCCACTACGCGAGCCGGTAAAACCGACCGCCTGAATGACAGGATGTGCAACCAGTTTTTGCCCGACTGCCGCACCCGCGCCAATCAGCATGGAGAACACGCCTTCCGGCATTTGTGAGCTGATCGCTGCTTGCTGGATTGCTGAGCCTACGAGTTCTGATGTGCCCAGATGTGCATTGTGTGCTTTAACGATGACCGGGCAACCGGCAGCCAGTGCTGACGCTGTGTCGCCACCGGCAACGGAGAAGGCTAAAGGAAAATTGCTGGCGCCAAAGACTGCAACCGGACCCAATGCGATTTTCTGCATACGCAGGTCTGGGCGCGGCGGTGTCCGTTCTGGCAATGCCGAGTCCAGCGTTGCTTGCAGGTAGTGACCATCACGCAAAACTTTTGCAAACAGCTTCAACTGATTCACGGTGCGACCACGTTCACCTTCGAGGCGTGCGACTGGCAGACCAGTTTCGGCATGCGCTCTTTCAATCAGCGTTGAACCCAGCGCCATAATGCCATCGGCGATTGCCTCCAGAAATGCGGCGCGTTGTTCCAGCGATGTCAGGCGATAGGCGTCAAATGCTTGTTCAGCCAATTCGCATGCCCGGTTGACCTCAGCTTCTGAGGCGTAACCGAACAATGGTTCCAATTGTTCGTTGGTGGCTGGGTTGATTGCACGGGTGCCGCCAGATTGGCCCATGATGCGCTGACTTCCTATCAGCATTTGTCCTGAAATTTCCATCTTTATTTCTCCGGTGCAGGTGGTCGTTTACCGCAATAACCACCTGAAAACGTTACGTTGACAATACGGGTGATCTTAACGATCGCCGTTTATTGCGCGCCTTGCTTGAGTATCAGTTCGCGCAACATTTCATCTTCGGCTGCCGTCAGGTCAGTCAGTGGTGCGCGGACTGGGCCTGCGCTATGACCGACCAGACGCGCACCTGCTTTAACGATACTGACTGCATAACCTGATTTACGGTTACGGATATCCAGATAAGGCAGGAAGAATTCGTCGATCAGACGATTGGTTGTCGCGTGATCATCTTTGGCGACAGCATGGTAGAAGTCCATCGCCAGTTTCGGTACAAAGTTAAAGACGGCAGAAGAATACACTGGCACGCCCAATGCTTTATAGGCGGCTGCGTAAACTTCGGCTGTTGGCAAACCGCCCAGATAGGTCAGGCGATCACCAAGACGGCGCCAGATAGAAACCATCAGTTCGATATCGCCGATACCGTCTTTGAAACCAATCAGGTTAGGGCAGCGTGCCGCCAGAATTTCAAGCGAGTTCGCCGTTAAGCGACAGATGCCACGGTTGTACACCACGACACCGAAGCTGACCGATTTACAAACTTCTTCAATATGCGCAATCAGACCATCCTGGCTGGCTTCAGTCAGGTAATGTGGCAATAACAAGATGCCGTCTGCACCCAGACGTTCTGCTTCTTGTGCGTAAGCGATAGCAACGCGGGTAGGGCCGCCGGCACCTGCCAGAATAGGTACTTTGCCACGGCATGTGTCAACCGCGACCTTAATGATGCTGCTGTATTCGGATGAAGTAAGTGAGAAAAATTCGCCAGTACCACCAGCGGCAAATAATGCACTCGCGCCATAAGGGGCCAGCCAGTCCAGACGATCCGCATAGGTTTTTGCGTTGAAGTCGCCATTGGCGTCAAAGTCTGTCAGCGGAAAAGACAGAAGGCCGGAAGAGAGGATTTTTTTCAGTTCTTGTGGGTGCATGATGTCTCCAAAAGTAAGCGTCTGGTGATCGGTTTCACCAGAATCATTAAGGTAAATAAAAGTCTGGAAATTTAAATTCAAAAATACATGTACGACATCGTACAACTGATTTTGTGTTGATGCAACACTGAATATTCATAAATTCAATTCAGCTGTTGGTCAGGTGGTTTGTCAGGTGGTTTTTTGAGGGGGCAGGTGCAGCGCTAGGTCAGAGCGCAGAATATCGGAGTTTTATCGTTAGCGTCACTGATTGACCGTGCGCAAAGATACGACCAGCGTAGGTCGGTCACTTTGACCGGCCTTTATTGTCGATGCATGGCAGACCGGGGTTTTTGTATTGCGAAGGATTTACTGCTGATCAGTCTCAAACTTCTGTTGCGCGAGGCGCAAACGTTCGCGGCTATTGCTGAGGTGAGTGCGCATAGCGGCGCGGGCAGCTTCCGAGTCTTTGCGTAAGATCGCATCGTGTATATCTTCATGCTCGCGATTGACTCGTTCCAGATAACTGTTGCTGGCTTCATCGCTCAGCGCTGCGGAGTCCAGGCGTGCACGGGGAATCAGTGTGCTGCCGAGGTCAGAAAGAATATCGACGAAATAGCGGTTGCCGGTTGCTTGCGCAATCAACTGGTGAAAACGCATATCTGCGTTCACGGATTCTGTATCCCGTTGTACATGTCCCAGAATATCTTTTAATGCCAGACTGAGTTCTGCCATTTGCGCGTCGGTACGCCGTAATGCTGCCAGCCATGCCGCTTCGGTTTCAAGGCTGATACGCAACTCCAGAACGTCGAGAACGTCACGCACAGTAACGATGGCTTCTTTATGCAGGCTCAGCGGATTACTTGGCGGTTCCTGAATGAAGGTGCCGATACCGTGACGTGTCTGTACTAAGCCTCCGGCCTGTAAGTGGGAAATCGCTTCCCGGACCACAGTGCGGCTGACCTCGTATAATTCCATGATGGCGGATTCGGTCGGTAATTTATCCCCAGGTTTCAAGGCGCCGCTACGAATTTTTTCGGTGATATTTTCTGCCAGACTTTGCGAGAGGCTCTTATGTTTTCTTCTGGTGTTATTGGGAAATAAGGCTGATTTTTCCATCGCAGTATCTATTCGCCGTAGAGATGATTTTGGCGCGATTGTATAGGAAAACGTCTGTTAAATGTTATACGATGTCGTATAAATGGCGACGTTGTAAGTGAATTGATCAAAATTAATCAAAATTAATCGATGATGAACAACAATAAAAAAACAAATGCAGACTGGATAGCGTTGCATACCAAAAATCATGCGCGATGCAATATCCGTGTTCAAGGCGCACATATCGCCTCCTGGTTACCGGCCGGTCGCGATGAACAGTTATTTATGAGTCGTCTTTCCTCCCCAGATCAGAGTCAGCCTTTGCGTGGCGGCATTCCTGTCATCTTTCCTCAGTTTGCTGACTTGGGGCCATTACCCAAGCATGGATTTGCCCGCACGGCAATTTGGTGGCTTGAGGATGTGCAGCAGAGCGACGATGCGGCAAGCGCGACACTGGTGCTGACGGATACCCCTGAAAGTATGCAGCTTTGGCCGCATTCATTTACTGCAACGATACGCATCACCTTAACCGACCAGGCCTTACAGGTCGATTGGCAAGTGCGGAATGAGGGAGTGCAAACAATGTCGTTTCAGGCTGCGTTGCATACCTATTTCCGCGTCGCAGAAGGGCAATTTGCGACGATACTGGGGCTGGCAAATAGCCCCAGTTACGACAAGCTCACGCAGGCAAATGCAGCGGCAAACGGAGCGAATCAACTGATTGTGAAAAATGCGATCGACAGTATTTATGCGCAAACGCCAGATCATCTGATTTTACAGACCGGTTTTGGCGAGCTGCAAATTGACAAGCATGGTTTTCCCGATACGGTCGTATGGACTCCCTGGGATGAGGGCGCGCGGCAAATTGCGGATCTCGCAGATGATGAAGGGCGTGCGTTCATCTGTGTGGAGGCAGCTTGTGTAAATGTTCCCATTACTCTATCGCCGCAACAAAACTGGAATGCTAGCATGAAGTTGGAATGCTCAGAAGAATAAGCCTACGGTGAGGAACCACATTACTTAGATGACCCGTACCCGAATTGGGGCACAGTACACAGCAAAACATTGTTGTGAAGAGATGTCAGACACAGAATGTGGAGCATGCCATTGCTCTCGCGACCTAAGCACGGCATAAACTTACGCCATCAATCCATCCCACAATAGTTTGACACCAGAAAGCCCGAGCGCTGCGGTTGCGAACAGATAAAACGGACGTTCCGGGATGCGCTGTAAAAGACGCATGCCTATCCACACGCCCACTGGTACCAGCGGCAGCAGTAAGGCTGACATTGTCAGTGTGTCGATGCTGAACAGACCCAGTGCGATGTAAAAAGGCAGTTTCGCCAGGTTGATGACGGAAAAGAAAAAGACCGTGGTTGCGACGAAGGTTTCACGCGGCTGCCGCCATGACAGCAGATAGATCATCACCGGTGGCCCGCCGGCATGCGCCAGTGTGCTGGTAAAGCCAGCACCAACGCCGCTGAGCCAGCCGAAAATACGTGGCGGACGTTGTTCTGTCGTTGCCTGACCGCGATGACGCAGCAGCCGGTCGAGAGTGAAACCGACGGCGATCAGTCCTATCAGGCCTTTCACCAGTTGGTCGGACATGACACCAAAGGCCAGCGTTCCCAGCACGATGCCGACGATGGCGCCCGGTATCAGCACTTTCAGATCACGCCAGTCGGCTTTGCCGCTCCAGGCGCGGATGCCGACCATATCCATCGCGATCAGGATAGGCAGCATCACTGCTGCTGCGTTACGCGGTGAAATCCACAGCGAAAGAAAGGGAACGGCCAGGCCGCCCAATGCACCACCCAGCCCTGATTTAGAAATCCCGGTAATCAGAACCGCAAAGGCGGCAACCAGCCAGCCGGCGGTGTTCATGTGCTCCATGTTGCTTATTTATTTTTTGAAGTTTTGTTGTCGACATTCACTTCTTGTATCGCCTCGGCGAATTCAGAGATGTCTTTAAAGCTTTTGTACACCGAAGCAAAACGGATGTAGGCGATTTTGTCGAGACGTTTTAATTCGTGCATGACCAGTTCGCCCAGATGGACGGACATGATTTCCCGTTCGCCGCTGGAGAGCAATTTTTCTTCTATGCGTTGAATGGCACTGTCGATGGCTTCGGCAGACACAGGGCGTTTGCGCAGCGCAAGCATGAAGCTGGCGCGCAGTTTATTCGATTCATATTCAGTGCGGCTGCCATTTTTCTTGACGATGACAGGCATCACCAGTTCCACCCGTTCATACGTGGTGAAGCGCTTATCACAATCTGCGCAGCGACGGCGACGACGGATAACATTGCCTTCTTCGGAAACACGCGTATCGATGACCTGAGTATCAATATGATGGCAGTAAGGACATTTCATGAATAGAGCCGTAGTGGGTGAGTTTGTCTGTCAGACAGCGACAATTAAAAAAACGCCACTCGGCTGAGTGGCGTTTTGATGGTGACCAGAAATTACTTCGCGTACACAGGGAAAGCGCTGGTCAGTTTTTTTACTTCTGCTTTGACGCGTTCTATGGTTGCCGCATCGTTAGGATTATCCAGTACGTCAGCAATCAGATGACCGACTTTGATTGCTTCTGCTTCTTTGAAACCACGGGTGGTAAATGCCGGGCTGCCCAGACGGATACCAGAAGTGACCATCGGTTTTTGCGGATCGTTAGGGATGCCGTTTTTGTTGCAAGTCATGTGTGCGGAACCGAGGATTGCTTCGGCTTCTTTGCCTGTCAGACCTTTAGGACGCAGATCCACCAGCATCACATGAGATTCAGTATGGCCGGAAACGATGCGCAGACCGCGTTCTGTCAGTGTCTGCGCCAGAGCCGCTGCATTTTTGATGACTTGTTGCTGATATTCTTTGAATTCAGGAGACAGCGCTTCTTTGAATGCAACCGCTTTACCGGCGATCACATGCATCAGCGGGCCGCCCTGAATACCAGGGAAAATCGATGAATTGATTTTCTTAGCGATCGCTTCGTCATTGCTCAGTATGATACCGCCGCGTGGACCGCGCAGGCTCTTATGCGTGGTGGAAGTGACGACGTCAGCAAACGGCACCGGATTCGGATACACGCCCGCTGCGATCAGGCCGGCATAATGCGCCATATCGACCATAAAATACGCGCCGACTTCTTTGGCGATTTTGCCGAAACGTTCAAAATCAATACGCAGTGCAAATGCAGATGCACCAGCGATGATCAGTTTCGGTTTGGTTTCGCGCGCCAGTTTTTCCATCGCATCGTAATCGATGTCTTCCTGTGCGTTCAGGCCGTAAGAAACGACATTGAACCATTTGCCTGACATATTCAGTGGCATGCCGTGGGTCAGATGACCACCTTCAGCGAGGCTCATGCCCATGATGGTGTCGCCCGGATTCAGCAGCGCAAAAAATACGCCCTGATTCGCTTGCGAGCCTGAGTTTGGCTGTACGTTCGCAAAGTTAGCGCCGAACAATTGTTTCAGACGATCAATCGCCAGTTGTTCGACCACGTCAACGTGTTCGCAGCCGCCGTAATAACGTTTACCCGGATAACCTTCGGCATATTTGTTCGTCAGTTGTGAGCCTTGTGCTTCCATCACGGCTGGCGAAGTGTAGTTTTCAGAAGCGATCAGCTCAATGTGATCTTCCTGACGCTGGTTTTCTAATTGTATCGTCGCGAACAATTCGGGATCGATATTGGCGAGAGTATGGTTTTTTGCAAACATGGTTTTCCTGACTATCGTGAGAGTGAGTTAAATAAGTGAATTCAACAAGCGCATTAAACTGTTTAAGTAAACGAGATTGGTGATTGACTTCAATGAGGTGTCAGTCTGACGCGGACGAAGAGAGGCAGCCTCACTACTTTTACCATCAGGCTACCCAGGCGCACGGCTGGGATCACGGAACACAGTAACCCCGACATCTCACGCTTCCCGATGGATCTCCATCTTTTGCAGCCGCCCTGATCGGGATCAGCCACAATTTCGCCAGTCACGTGAGACAAAATGGTGCTGAGATTTTACGTGATGCGCTTTGAATGGGCAAGCCACTCATCAGCACATGAAAGATATGGTTGTTTTGCTAAAAAATGACTGCTTTCGTTTTAATCGCAGTCTGTCTGCCCTGACCTGTATCGTAAAAGCCCTTAGAATAGATATCTGACAGATATTTGTTTCCGGCTACGGCAAACACGGCAAACAAGCGCATTTTTTTATTCAACGGCATAAAGGATTTCAGCATGATCGTATTAATTACTGGTGCAAGCTCAGGTTTCGGCGAAGAAATGGCGCGTAAATTTGTACGCGAAGGTCATCAGGTCATCGCTGCCGCCCGTCGGCTCGAACGTTTGTCTGCTTTGCACGCAGAGCTGGGCGACAAGTTATTGCCGGTTACGATGGATGTGACGCAAAAGTCTTCGATACTGCAGGCGTTGGCAGATTTGCCTGCGGACTGGAAGAAAATCGATGTGCTGATCAATAATGCCGGTCTGGCATTGGGAACCGAACCCGCCCATCTGGCCTCGCAGGAAGAGTGGGAAACCATGATAGACACCAACACCAAAGGTCTGGTGACCGTGACGCGGGCGGTTCTGCCTGACATGGTGGCGCGTAACAGCGGCATGATCATTAATATCGGCTCAATTGCTGGCTCAACCGCTTATCCGGGCGGCAATGTGTATGGTGCGACGAAAGCCTTTGTCGACCAGTTCACCAAGAATCTACGGGCGGATATGGCAGGTACCGGCGTGCGCACGACGAATATTGCACCGGGCTTATGTGGTGGCACTGAATTTTCAAATGTGC
This sequence comes from Undibacterium sp. FT79W, assembly GCF_014284215.1. Classification (NCBI taxonomy): domain Bacteria; kingdom Pseudomonadati; phylum Pseudomonadota; class Betaproteobacteria; order Burkholderiales; family Oxalobacteraceae; genus Undibacterium; species Undibacterium sp. FT79W. The sequence goes on from NZ_JACOGB010000006.1 coordinate 256,250, forward strand.
GTTTCCGTGGCAATGACGATGCTGCCGCGAAAGTCTATGAAGGCACGGTGCCATTGACTTCGGTCGATATCGCTGAAACCGCCTACTGGATTGCGACTTTACCCGCGCATGTCAACATCAACTATATCGAGATGATGCCGACCTGCCAGGGTTTCGGGCCGCTGAACATCAAACGAAACGTCGTTTGAGCAGATTTTTGCTGAAATAATACTGGGGGGAGTATATTTAAAAGCCCTTTGTTTATGCTGACATTAAGGCGAAACAGGCAGATACTCCCCCTGTTTATGAAAAACACCTAGTTAAAAAAGCGAAAATCAGCTGCTCATCATGAATAATTTCAACTGGAATGTGCGTGTGTATTACGAAGACACGGACGCAGGCGGCATCGTCTTTTATGCGAATTACCTGAAGTTCTTTGAACGTGCCCGCACTGAATGGCTGCGCGCCACCGGCATCCATCAGCAGGAAATGACGCAGGCGCATCAGGTAATGTTTGTCGTCAAAGCAAGCACAGTCGAGTATCATGCACCCGCCAGACTCGACGATGAACTCCGTATCACCGCCGTGGTCGAAAAGCTCGGACGGGCGTCGATCGTGTTTGCCCAGGAAGCCTGGTGCGGCGAGCGCCTGCTGGCCAGCGGCAAGATTAAAGTCGGCTGCGTCGGCACGGAAAGCTTGCGCCCGGCAGTCATCCCGGATGTGGTCGCGGAAAAAATTTCTGCCTGATCTGCCTGATGTGGCTGGCGCTTGCCAGGCGATCAGAATGTACTTTTTACCCTTTGTTATTTGTTGTTCTCAACTCTGATTCAATATGAACGTTACTCAAGACCTTTCTTTTTTAAGCCTGATCAGTAATGCCTCAGTACTGGTGAAACTGGTCATGTTGATTCTGCTGGGCGTGTCCCTGACCAGCTGGACCTATATCTTCAGCAAAATGTTTGCGATCAAAAAGGCACGTGCGCAGACCGAAATCTTTGAACGGAATTTCTGGTCCGGCGGCAATCTGGTCGAGCTGTATCAGGATGCCACCAGCAACCGTCGCGGTCGCGATAAAACCGGTTCGATGGAACGTATTTTTGAAGCCGGTATGAGCGAATACCATAAAGTCAAAAACGCGAATAAAGCCTCGCTCGATGCCAGCGCGATGCTCGATGGTGCCCGCCGTGCGATGCGCGCCGCGTATCAGCGTGAAATGGATATGCTGGAAGCGCATTTATCTTTCCTCGCTTCGGTCGGTTCAGTGTCGCCTTATATCGGTTTGTTCGGTACCGTCTGGGGAATTATGAATTCTTTCCGTGGTCTGGCAAATGTGCAGCAAGCGACGCTGGCTGCGGTGGCGCCGGGTATTGCAGAGGCGTTGATTGCGACTGCGATCGGTTTGTTTGCCGCGATTCCGGCGGTGCTGGCGTACAACCATTATTCGCATGACATTGATCGTCTGGCGATTCGTTTTGAAACTTTTATTGAAGAGTTCTCCAACATTCTTCAGCGTCAGTCACGTTAATGCAAAGTGAGTCAGCATGAGTTATCTGCGTGGCGAACGTAAACGCAAATTCAAGGCCGAAATTAACGTTGTTCCCTACATCGACGTGATGCTGGTATTGCTGGTGATTTTCATGGTGTGCGCACCGATGACCAATCCCAGCGTGATCAATTTGCCGACGGCTGGTCAATCGACACAGCCGCCGTCAGAATATATTGAAGTCACTTTGCGACCGAATGAGCTTGCAACCATCAGCGTCAATAGCAAAAATGGCAGCAATGGTAATAACCGCCAGGAAAGCAAAGAAGAGGCGAAAAATCGTCAGCAGTTGATGTCGAAACTGCGTGAATATCACGAAGCAAAGCCCGATCTGTCGGTGCTGGTTTCTGCGGATAAAGGCATCATTTATGACGATGTGGTGCAGGTGATTTCTGAAGCCAAAAAACTGGGTATCAATCGCGTCGGGTTGGCGACAAAATAAATCAGCATGATGCCCATTCGCAAATGCCTGGGTTTTTCCAGCTGGCTGTTATACGCAGCGGTAATATACGCAGCGGTAATACCTGTTTTTGCACAGGAAAAACCAGTGTTGCCGCCAGCTGTGCCGCTGGCGCAGACACAGGCAGCACCAGAATCGGAGAGTGTCACTGATGGTGATGCGGACGTCGTCATTCGAAGTACCAGTGGACGTTTCCGTTTGCAGGCAGCGAACACTGACTGGGCCAGTCTGCTGCGCGAGCATATCGCTGAATTTTCCGGCAGCAGCGAAGCGCAGAATGTCACACCGGGCTTGATCCGCCGCTTACGCCAGGACATCAGCGGTATTCTCGCCACAGAGGGTTATTTCTCACCGCAGATAGAATTTCGTAATCTCGACGACGTCGCTACTACGGCCAATTCAAATTCAGCCAATGCAAATGTCGCCGAAAAAGTGATTGAGGTTGTGGTCGATGCCGGGCAACGCACCGGCATAGAAAATGTCACGCTGACTTTTCAGGGCCCGTTTGCCGATGCACTTGCAGCGGATGATGCGATCGCAAAACAGCGGCGTATTGGTCTGATCGAAGACTGGGGGCTCGGTGTCGGGCAATTTTTCCGTGAGTCTGACTGGCGCGATGCCAAAACACAGCTGACCGAAACACTGCGTTCCGACGTCTATGCCGCTGCGCGGATTACGGACAGTGCAGCGAACGTCGACGCCGATAATTATCGCGCCGATTTACAGGTCGAAGTCGATAGCGGGCCACCATTTTTTCTGGGCGAATTACGCGTCACCGGTTTGCAACGCTATCCGCAATGGTTGCTCGATCGCTATCAGCCACCGGTGCGCGGCGAAGCCTATTCACGCAGTCGCTTACTCGAATTTCAGCGCAATTTACAAAACTCGCCTTATTTTGGAACAGTGGCGGTATCGATAGATCCTGATCCTGAAAAAGCCGCCGCAGTACCGGTTGAGGTGAACCTGATCGAGCGCAAAGCGCGTGATCTCAGTTTCGGTGTCGGTTACAGCAGCAATACCGGTTTTCGCGGCGAGATCGCTTATCGCGACCGCGACATCCTTGAAAAAGCATGGGATCTGCGCAGCGCGATACGGATAGAACAAAAGCGTCAGCTGGGCTATGCCGATATTTATTTACCGCCGCACGACAATAAACTCGATTCGTTCGGTGTGATCATGGACAGGCAGGACGTTTCCGGTGTGAAGTCCTTACGCAATGCCGTCGGGATCAAACGCACGAATACCCACGGCCATATCGAACAAAGGCTGGCGCTGAAACTGATACGCGAACGAAAAGAGGTTGAGGGCGAAGCTGATTCCGTCAGCAAGGCGCTGGTTGCAAGCGTAGGCTGGACCTGGCGTGACGTGGATAATGCGTTTGCGCCGCGCCGTGGTGAGATTTACCAATTCGATCTGGATATTTCCGAAAAAGCCTTGTTATCCGATCAGCGTTTCATCCGTAGTTACGGTAAATATCAGCGCTGGATACCGGTCGGGCGCACCGATAGCGTTATTCTGCGAGCCGAAGCCGGTCAGGTTTTTTCTCCGAAAAATGAAGGCATTCCTGAAGATTATTTATTCCGTACCGGCGGCAGTTCAACGGTGCGTGGTTATGCTTACCAAAGTCTGGGTGTTCAGCATCCGAGCGCCGTTACTGGTGGGCGTGTGATGGGCGTTGCCAGCGCTGAATATGTACACTGGCTCAACAGCACCTGGGGTGTCGCCAGTTTTGTTGATGCCGGTGATGCCGCCGACAGTTGGAAGAAATTCAGTTTGCATAAATCGCTGGGTGTCGGTGGCCGTTATCACACACCGGCGGGGCCGATTGCGCTTGATCTTGCTTATGGTTTGCAAACCAGAAAAGCGCGCCTGGATTTTTCTATCGCGATTGCCTTCTGATATGACCGACATCGAAAAAACAGAGACACCGGCCAACCCTGAACAGACGACTGCAAGTATTCCGCCTGCACGTCAGCGGCGCTCGTGGCTATTTCATTTTTTCTGTGTACTGGTTTTGCTGTTACTTTGCTGCGGACTGCTGCTGACCTGGATTGTGAAAACCGAGAGTGGCAGCCGGAGTTTATTTGCCCTGATTGATTATGTGAGTTTGGGTAGTCTCAAAGCGAGTGGCATCCGGGGCAGTATCGGCGATGACATTCAGATTGATGAGTTGCTGCTGAAAACGCCAACGCTGGAAATCAAAGCCAGCGGCGTGCAGTTAAGCTGGCATCCTGCTGCTTTATGGCGCAAGCAAGTGCTGGTTGATCGCTTGCAGGCCAGCTCTTTGCTGGTGGCGACCGCATCCAGCAACACGCCTGCAAGTTTGCCCACCGATCTGGGGTTACCGTTTGCATTGCAGGCGCGTGAGTTGGCGCTGGGACGGCTGGTGGTGGCCGATATTCTCGCTGGTGGTAAACAAAAAGAAGTCGTGATGCTGACCGCGCTGAAGGGCTCATTAGAATTCGTCGCACAGCAATATCGTGCGCAACTGGCGTTAAGCTCACCGTGGGGAAATGCCAACGTAACATCGGCAACGATGGCGAGTCAGCGTCCATTTGCTATCAAGGGCAATGCGCTGTTGCAGGGGCAAGTTAGGGCCGATGTGCCGCCAGTCGCAGCACAACTTCAGGTTGCTGGCAGCCTGCAGGAACTGCAACTCGCTTTGCAGGCGCAATTGCAGGAAAAATCTGGCGCACCAGCGCTTGCTGCCGATGCCGAAAAAAAAGCACTGACGAATAAAAAAACAGCAGACCTTAATGGCACGGCCAGCGCGTTGATTGCACCATTCGACGCACAGATATTCAAAAGCGCCCATGTCGATATTCAACATTTCAATCCGGCTGCCTGGGCCAGCGCCGCACCGCAAGCCGATCTGCGGCTGCTGGCAGATTTGCGACCAAAATCAGCGCAAAAAGTACAGCAAAAAGCGCCTCAGAATATCGAAAAAAATATTACAAAAAGTACTGCGAAAAATATCATTCAGCCAGCCTCAGCCAACTATGTTGAAGGCGAAATTTCTGTCACGAATGCTGCATCCGGCCCACTCAACAGAAATGCGATACCGCTTCGTTCAGTCAGTGCGAGCCTGAACTGGCAAGCGACGCATCTGGATTTCAGCAATCTGGTCGTGCAAGTCGAAAGTAAAGGCCAGATTCGTGGTGATGCGAGCCTTGATCTGCAGGGAGCCGCGACCCGGGCGCAAGCCCAGCTGAGCCTAACGAATATTGATCTGAAGCAGATCGATCAGCGCTTGCACAGCACACACATTAATGGCAGTGCCAAAGTGCAGACGGCGGCAAATCAGACCATCCTGACACAGGCACAACTGAGTGACGGTAAAGCACGCCTCAATACCGAACTCAGCTACGATCTGAATAAAGTATTGCTGAGCTTAAGCAAATTTGAATTACAGGCGGAAGACTCCCGGCTGGATGCGAAGGGGGAGATAGCTTTCAGCGGCAATCAGGTATTTCATTTCAAAGGCAATCTCAGTAATTTTGATCCTGCCCGTTGGATGGCGACACCAGGCGGACGCTTGCAGGCGGACTTCAGTACCGATGGACAATTGCAGCCACGTTTGCAATTGCAGGTGAAGCTGCCTGCGTTGCAGGGGCAATATGCGGGGCAGCCGGTGCAGGGGAATGTTGATTTGCTGTGGCGTCAGGATCAGCAATTAACATTGCGGCAGCTAGATCTGCGCTGGGGTAAAAATGTGCTGAAAGGGAAGGGGGCATGGGGCGCTGTGGGCGACGTGCTGACGTTGAATCTCGATGCGCCGGAATTATCCGAATTAAATACCTTGTTCGGCAGCGGCTCACTGGCCTTCGGCGGCAAGTTGAAAGCCGATGTGCAGTTGCAGGGGCGCTTTAATGACATGGCGGGTAGCCTGACGACGGAGGCGGAACAACTCAGTTTCTCGCAAAATAATAAAACCTACACCATTGCAAAATTATCCGGCAAGCTCAGCCTGAGTAAAGGTCTGGATGGTCAGATTGATGGCGACATCAGTGCGCAGCAACTAGGTGGCGATTTTCCTGTCTTGAATGATGCCGATCTGTCTGGCGTCGTACAGAAAGAAAAAATACGGCAACTGCATGTGCAGCTCAAAGGTAAAAAAGCGGCGCATACCTTGCAGGCTGAGGTCGCATTCAGCGGCAAACAGCAATTGAATCTTGCCGCGAATGGCGCGCTTAATGCCGGTGCTAAAAATGATCTGAGTCATTGGGAATGGAAAGGACAATTGCAGTCACTGACGCTGACGGGGAAGCCTGACTTGCGTTTAGTGAGTCCTGCCAGTTTGCAGATAACACCAGATTCATTGCGCCTTGGCAGTCTGCAATTGCAAAGTGAACTGGCGAAGCTGACCTTGGATCATTTTGAATGGTTGCCGGGAACGCTGACAACCAAGGGCAGTATGAGCGACGTGCGTCTGTTGGATGTGGTCAACCTGTTCCGGCCACAATACACGGTCACCGGAAATCTGAAACTCAATGCCAAATGGGATCTGCAACTGAAAGACAGTGTGCGCGGCGATATCCGTATCGAGCGGCAAAGCGGAGATCTGCGCTTCAATGATCCTGACGGTACCGGTACCCCAGTGCCCCTTGGCATACGTAATGTGCTGATGCAATTACGCATGGGCGGTCTGGTTGCTGGTACCGATGGCGAACGTATGCAACTGACGGCAACAGCCGATGGCTCTCGTCTGGGGCAGTGGCAGGTGAATGCCGATTCTGTTCTGAGCAAACAAGACGGTCGATGGACGATCTTGTCCGGTGCCGGATTAAACGGACGCATCAAGGCATTGATTCCTGATCTTGAATGGCTGGGCCCATTGATTAATCCCGGCGTTGTACTGAAGGGAAAATTAAATGTGGATGGTATGCTGATGGGAACGATAGGCAAGCCACGTTATCGTGCGGATGTCAGCGGTCGTGAGCTGGAACTTGCATTTGCGTCTGAGGGCTTGTTACTGCCAAACGGCATATTGGAAGCGCATGTTGAAGACGATCGACTGACACTCAGTCAATTGCAGTTTTCAAATACGGTGACCATGTTGCCACCACATGCGCAGTTTAAAGGTGTGGACATGCTTGGCAAACGCGGGGAATTCAATGCCAGCGGCGAAATTGATATCGGTAAAGAAACCGGTTCGATACAGGCGCAATGGCAGCAGTTCCCGATGTTGCAGCGTAAAGATCGCTGGCTGGTGGTATCTGGGCAGGCCAGTATTATTGAGTCGAAAAATATCTGGAGTCTGACCGGAAAAGTGATGGCGGATGGCGCCTATTTTAAATTGCCTAAAATGCCGCCACCAAGTTTATCCAGCGACGTTCACGTCACGCGAAAATCGGATAAACGTGAATCCAGAACGGCAGATGCAGCGCCAGCGAAGAAGGGCCTGAAAACCCGTGTTGATGTCAGCTTTGACATGGGACCCCGTTTTGTTTTTGTTGGTCGCGGACTCGATACCGGGCTGGCGGGTAGTTTGCGCATGCGCTCGATTGATGGCAGTCCCTTGCAGGCAACCGGCACGATCAATACGGTCAGAGGTGTGTACGAAGGTTACGGGCAACAGCTCGCGATAGAGCGCGGCATCCTGAATTTTCAGGGGCCACCGGCGAACCCCGGACTGAATATCCGCGCCTTGCGTCAGGGCTTGGCAGTGGAGGCTGGCGTTGAAGTGGTGGGCAGTGTCGCCGCACCGCAAGTTCGCCTGGTATCAGAGCCTGCCGTGCCTGATGCTGAGAAATTATCCTGGCTGGTATTGGGACGTGGTTCCGATCAGTTAGCCGGTGGCGATGCTTCTTTACTGATGTCGGCTGCGACCGCGATCTTCGGCGGCGATGGCAGCCGGAATATTCCGCGCGATATTGTGCAAGGGTTGGGCTTTGATGAATTCTCAATTGGTGCTGCCGGACAGAATTCGTCGTCACATGTTCCGGTACAGACGGTGGCTGGCGCTACTGGCACCAGTAGTTCTTCCGGCAGTGATAAGGTCGTTAGCGTTGGAAAAAGACTGATGCCGGGGCTTGTGCTTTCTGTGGAGCGTGGTCTTGGCGACGCCAGCGGTGCGATTCGTCTGAGCTGGCAATTAACCCGCCGCATCACGGTGATTGGGCGCGCAGGCAATGAGTCGGCAGTGGATGTGACTTACACTTTTTCTTTTAATTAAGACTGATGCAAAACGGCTCCAGCAGCGTTGTGGCTGCTGGTCGTAACAATTTCGCATCAGTCCTGAGTCTCTCAGGCTGATTGGTGACGCAGTCTTCATGCTACTGAACATCTTCGCCTCCAACTCGCCGCCAACATGTCGCCTATCTCAGATCAGTTTTTTTTACCAGTACAAATCTTGATCCAGATCTAGTAATCAACGGATGACATTCGACCGCTGTTGTAAATTGTTCTGTGCAAACAGCGTCGCAGCATAAGCTTGCGAATGATCAATGGTGACCAATTTACGCAATGCCATGATGGCGGGCTATTTTTTCCGTCTTCCAGTTTTTATTGCGTTTAAAGGTTTGCTTATGTCTGACAATGTTGCGGCTATTGGTAAAGAGTATGTTTTGCAAGATCATGAAACCATCGTTTCCAAAACAGACATCAAAGGCCGGATTACCTATGTGAGTGATGATTTTGTCCGCATCAGCGGATTTTCTGCCGAAGAATTAATCGGTGCTCCGCATAATATTGTTCGCCATCCCGATATGCCTCCCGCCGCTTTTGCCGATTTATGGGCGACGGTTAAAAGTGGGCGCGCCTGGTCCGGGCTGGTCAAAAACCGTTGTAAAAACGGTGATTATTACTGGGTTGAGGCGACGGCTGCGCCACTGATGCACAACGGTCAGATCGTCGGTTTTACCTCAATACGTGTGAAGCCGGATCGCGAGCAGGTTCGCGCGGCAGAATCTGCCTATCTGGCGATAAAGACTGGCGACAAATCTGTACGCATCAGTGATGGTGCAGTGGTTCCGGTTCCTTTGTTTAAAGGAGCGGCTTATTTCTCCGGCCTCAGTGTGTGTGCCTTGCTGAATTTGTATGCGATCGCGATGCTGGTCTTGCTGAGTGTGATTACCGTTCTGAGTCTGGGGCCGGATTTTACCGGTACGGATTATGTGATCGCTGGTTTAAGTTTGTCGGCAGGCGCGGCGACCTTACTGGTATTGCAGCGTCTGCGGCGGCAAGTGGTGCAGCCTTTGCTGATGCTGGATGACTGCATACAAACGATGACGTCTGGCGATTTATCCGTCACGATCCGCGCCGGCGGCGCAAATGAAGTCGGACGCGTGACGCAGTCATTACGCGTGTTACAAACGAATATCAAATTGCTGATCGGGCAGATCAAGCAAACCACCGAGCATGTCCGCAACGGTGCCAGCCAGGTGGCGGCCGGTAACGCTGATTTGTCTTCCCGCACTGAAACACAGGCAAGTTCGTTGGAAGAGACCGCGTCGTCCATGGAAGAGCTGACTTCCACCGTCCGACAAAACGCCGACAATTCAAAACAAGCCAGTCACATCGTGATGTCTGCTGCGCAAGTGGCGGAAAAGGGCGGTGTTGCGGTGGCGAATGTGGTTAACACGATGGGTGCGATTAAACAGAGTTCGGGCAAAATTGCGGACATCATCACTGTGATTGACGGCATCGCGTTTCAGACAAATATTCTGGCATTGAATGCTGCCGTCGAAGCTGCCCGTGCCGGGGAGCAAGGGCGTGGTTTTGCCGTAGTTGCCAATGAAGTGCGGCAGCTTGCACATCGTAGCGCTGACGCTGCGAAAGAAATCAAAGACCTGATACAAGAGTCCGTCACGCAAATAGAACAAGGCGCACGTTTGGTGGATGAAGCCGGGCATACGATGGAGGAAATCGTCAGCAGCGTGAAGCGTGCCGCCGACATCATGCATGAAATTACCAGCGCCAGTCAGGAACAGAGTGCCGGGATTCATCAGATTAATGATGCGGTGACGCAAATGGATGATATGACGCAAAAAAATGCGGCGTTAGTCGAGCAGGCGGCGGCATCTGCCGATGGCTTAAAAGGGCAATCGCTTACCTTAATTTCGCTGGTGAATTCATTTAAACTGGTCAAGACAGTCCAGCGCCGGGGCGCTGCGTGAATCAACTGACTTTTCAGTTTTTCCTGTCAATTAATATATTTAAAGTATGAATATGAATTAAATTTGATATTTGACATATATAACGTTGAAGTGCACTCTCGCTGTTCCACATCTGATTCTGCAGGAGAAAGCTATGCCGCAATACCGTTCACGCACCACCACACATGGCCGCAACATGGCGGGCGCCCGCGCACTCTGGCGCGCGACTGGCATGAAAGACGGCGATTTCGATAAACCTATCATCGCTGTCGTCAATTCATTTACACAGTTCGTGCCTGGGCATGTGCATCTGAAAGATCTGGGACAACTCGTTGCGCGTGAAATTGAAGCGGCTGGCGGTGTCGCCAAAGAATTCAATACGATTGCCGTCGATGACGGTATTGCGATGGGTCACGGCGGTATGCTGTATTCATTGCCGTCGCGCGATCTGATTGCCGATTCCGTCGAATATATGGTGAACGCGCATTGTGCCGATGCGATGGTTTGCATTTCCAATTGCGACAAAATTACGCCGGGCATGTTGATGGCAGCGATGCGCATCAATATTCCTGTGGTGTTTATTTCCGGCGGCCCGATGGAAGCGGGCAAGGTGCTGAAGGTGGTGGATGGCGCGAAAAAAGTGATCAAGCTCGATCTGATTGATGCCATGATCAAAGCCGGTGACAGCTCTGTCAGCGACGCCGACGTGGCAGAGATCGAACGCTCTGCCTGCCCGACTTGCGGTTCCTGTTCCGGCATGTTTACCGCGAATTCGATGAACTGTCTGACTGAAGCGCTGGGGTTGGCATTGCCGGGCAATGGCACCATCGTTGCAACGCATTCTGATCGTAAAGATTTGTTTTTACATGCAGGTCGCCTGATCGTTGATCTGGCAAAACGCTATTACGAGCAGGATGATGCATCGGTCTTGCCACGCAATATCGCGTCGAAAGCCGCATTTGAAAACGCGATGGCGCTCGATGTGTCTATGGGTGGCTCCACCAACACGGTGTTGCATTTGCTGGCGGCAGCGAATGAGGCTGGGGTTGAATTCACCATGGCGGATATCGACCGCATTTCGCGCAAAGTGCCTTGCCTGTGCAAAGTGGCGCCGATGACGGATAAATTCCACATCGAAGACGTGCATCGTGCTGGTGGCATCATCAGTATTCTGGGGGAATTGGCGCGTGCCGGTTTGCTCGATACTTCGTTACCGACGATACACAGCAAAACCATGGGCGAGGCGATTGCGAAATACGATATCGCGGTCAGCAATGATGCTGCCGTTCAGCAGTTGTTCCGCGCTGCGCCGGGTGGCGTGCCGACGCAGGTCGCGTTTTCGCAATCGGAACGTTTCGGTCAGAACGATACCGACCGCAGCACAGGTTGTATCCGGGATAAAGCGCATGCGTATTCGCAAGATGGCGGTCTCGCGGTGTTGTACGGCAATCTGGCTGAAAAAGGCTGCATCGTCAAAACGGCGGGTGTTGATGAAAGTATTCTGAAATTCACCGGTAAAGCGCGCGTCTTTGAAAGTCAGGATGCGGCGGTCGAAGCGATCCTCGGTGACACCGTGCATGAAGGCGATGTGGTCGTCATTCGTTACGAAGGGCCGAAAGGCGGACCTGGTATGCAGGAAATGCTGTATCCGACCTCGTATATCAAATCTAAAGGTCTGGGCAAGGCCTGCGCCTTGTTTACCGATGGCCGCTTCTCTGGTGGCTCGTCTGGCTTGGTGATCGGTCATGCATCGCCGGAAGCGGCAGAAGGCGGCGCGATAGGTCTGGTGGAAGAGGGCGATATCATCGAGATCAATATTCCTGAACGCACCATCCATCTGCGTGTCAGCGATGCGGATCTCGCCGCCCGTCGCAGCGCAATGGAAGCGCGTGGCGATGCAGCATGGTTGCCAGTTAATCGCGACCGTTATGTCTCGCAGGCATTGCAGGCGTATGCAGCGTTGGCAACGTCAGCGGATCGCGGTGCCGTGCGTGATTTGTCGCAGTTAAAGCGCAAATAAACTGAAACGGACATTCGCCAGACATCTGTCGGCGGATGCGGGTTTTGCCTGATATGAGCCGGAATGCCAACAGGGTGATAGCGTCAGCTGCACCCTGTTTTTTATTCCGGATAAGGCTTTTATTCGTTGATGATGACGGAACAAAAAAAGGCCGTCATCGTGTGTCTGTTTTTCTCTCTGTTTGTTTCGGGTTCGGATAGGCATCGTTGATAGTGCACCATCGTTGTAAATTTTCCTCAGATCGCTACAGGCATAGGCGATTAGAAGAATCGCCCCAAATGTTTTAAAAAATGTTAATCGATAACAAGCTGGAAACAGAGTCAATTCTCTCTGCTCTATGAAGCAGCAGATAAACCGCAGGTTTCTTTGTCTGATCGACATTATGCAGAAGATAACGCAATGTCTACATCTGATATTTCTTTGATAAATCAAGCTGCTACGGCAGTTTGCGCGTTCACGTTATGATTCGCTTCAGGCAGCACGCCTGTTTGTCTGAACTATTTTTTACATCATTTGCATCTGCTTTTCTTTTGTGGAAAAGCACGAACGAATAATCGCGATTTCCCGCGATTACACCAACTTCTGCAATTGAGCCGATCCGCATCGGCGACCTGATCCGCGCTTGCATTGTCATGACATCAGGTTCAGTTCACCGAAATAGTTTTTCTGCATGTCGTGTTTGGTATTCCCATAATAAATTCCGATCGATCGTGATGGCTGACTTCAGACCACTCTGAGGCAGCGCATTGGTGATCGGTCGTCATCATCAGGAGAAAAAATGAAATTTCCTCAGTCCACTATGCGCCGTGTTGTGCTCAGCACCGTCTTGTTTGGCGCGTCAGGCTTTGCTTCGTTTGCGCAGGCGGCAGAAAACAATGAAGTGGCCGTGCCTATGGGGTTCTGGAATCTGGACTCGGCAATTCTGCCTTTATCCGGCACATACGGACAAGTGTTGTTGGCGAATTATCGCGCTGACAGTGTGAAAGGCAGCGACGGCAATGACATCGCTTTCCACAAAAATATCAGCGGCATTCCGGTTACCGTGAATGGCACAGTTAATGCAAAAATCAAAGTTGACGGCATTATTCCCAAGCTCAATTACATCAGCGAAGAAGCAATACTTGGCGGCCGTTATGGCGGCTACATCGCGATTCCTTTGCTGAAAAAATCGCGCGATGTGGTGGTGTCGGTAACAACGCCGCTGCCTGCTGCACTTCAGCAAAAAATCGGTGCGCAGGCATCCGCAGCGGCCAGTGGCAGCACCAGCGGTCTGGGTGATATCGAGCTCGCTGGCTTCATCGGCTGGAAATATGAAAGCCTGTCGATTGTGGCGGCGATGAATGTCGATTTGCCGACCGGTTCATTTGACAGAAACAGCCAGGTGAATCTGGGTATGAATTCTTATTCATTCCGTCCTTTGGTATCGGCTGCATGGTCAACTGAATCTGGCTTTGATTTTGCGGCATCGCTGGCCTACAACATTAGCACCGCGAATCGCGATACTGACTATAAATCCGGCCAGTATCTGCATCTTGAATATGTCGGCAGCTACCAGTTTTCAAATAACGTCAAAGCAGGTTTGCACGGTTATTACCTGAAGCAAACGACCTACGATAAAGATCCGAACGGCACCAGTGCGCTGCCACTGATCAACGGCAATAAAGCACGTGCGGCGTCGCTGGGGCCGGTGATCAGCTATCAGACTGATGATCTGAAAACACAGGTGGAATTCAAGTATCTGAAAGAGTTTTCAGCACGTTCACGTCCGCAGGGCGATTTGTTTCTGCTGACGCTGAGCCGGATGTTCTGATCGCAGGACATTGCAGCTGATAACAAATAAAAAAATCTGAGGAGATACGCATGAAGACAGTAAAGCACACAAGGCAGATGACGCACATAATGCAGATGGTGCGCATGATGTTGATCGTTGTTGGTCTGGCTGGCAGTTTATCGCCAGCACAGGCGGCAAATGAAGCGGTGTCGCAAGTATTGGAAGACACAGTACAGGTTGAGGGGCAACGTTTAAACCTGAATGGCAGCGGCACGCACATCATCAAGCGCGTTAAAATTTTCAATATCGGTCTGTACACCACCAAGCCGAGAAATAACACGCCGGATCTGCTGGCGTCGCCGGGGCCGGTGCGTCTGAAACTGGTGATGGTGAAAGAGGTCGACAGTGAATTGATGAGCCGGCGTTTTCTCGCCGATATCCGTTCCAGCACTACCAAGGAAGAACGCAATCAACTGGTTTATCAACTGATGGCGCTTGGCGAAGGCTTCGCCAGAATGGGGGATTGGAAAGTCGGCGATGTGATGACGATAGACTGGAGCCAGGGCAAGGGCACCGTCTTTCGCTCGAACAACCGGCAAATCGGCGAAACGCTGAAAGACGATCTGACCATGCACGCGATTCTGAAAATCTGGTTAGGCGATAACGTCGCCGATAACAAGCTGAAACGCTTATTGCTGGGCGATAAAGAGTAATAAAAACTAGAAAAGGCGGCGCTCTGGGCATCGCGTCCAGATTGCCACTATCAGGAATGCATGACGATGATCTTATCGTTGCGTATTCCTGATTTTTTTTTGCCATGTGCTGTCAGCTTTGCATAACTTGAATTTTTCCACATCATCCCTATTTATTCGGGCAAGCAAAGAACGTCGCCGCAGAGCCTCAGATCCACATAGCAGGCATAGCGGACGTATCCGCCTCAGGTCGTTTATACTCTTGGTCTTCGCTGTATCAGCTGTATTCAATTTCTCAACTGATCGGCAGACGCATTTACCGCAACAGGATAAGCGCAATAGACGGCTATTGCGTTGCCCCGCAAGACGGGAATCCACTCAACAGAATTCGCGAGCACTGTATGTCAAGCAACAATCCGCCTGTAGAACAAGAAAAGCTGGCGCTGGAATACGTCGATTCCTGCAACTTACCGACGACATGGGCAAACTTCCGCATGCATGCGTTTGTCGAACCTGCGACGGGCAAAGAACATATCGCGCTGACGTTGGGCGACGTCGCCGATGGCAAGCCAGTGCTGGCGCGTATCCATTCCGAATGCCTGACCGGTGACGCCTTATTCAGCCTGCGCTGTGATTGCGGCCCGCAACTCGAAATGGCACTCAAAAAAATCGCTGACGAAGGCCGTGGTGCCTTGCTCTATCTGCGTCAGGAAGGCCGTGGCATAGGCTTGCTGAATAAAGTCCGTGCCTATCATCTGCAAGACGATGGCGCCGATACCGTCGAAGCCAACCAGCGCCTGGGTTTTGCCGCCGATCTGCGCAATTACAGTCTGGTCGAACCGATGCTGCAACATCTCGGCATCCATTCTCTGCGCCTGATGACGAACAACCCACGCAAACTGTCAGCGATGGAAGGATTAAAAGTCACGATCGCCGAACACGTGCCGCTGATCATCGAACGCAACCCCTACAACGACCGCTACCTGAATACCAAGGTCAGCAAACTCGGCCACATGCTGTCACCGGAACTCTGATCAGCCGGATAAATACTGTGGATAAGGCGGCTAAAAAGCAGCTAAGAAGCAGCTGAAAAGCAGCAACTGATCTGCGCTGATTTGATGTGCTCCAACATCGCACCACTACAAGCGGAACCGCAACAGGTTCCGCTTTTTTTATACCTGTAACGCCAGTAGTGCGCAAAAAATGGCTTCCGGAGCCAAAAATATACCCCCGGGAGTATATTTTAAAGCCCTTTGTTTCTAAGGAGATGAAGGCGTTTTCGCCACATACTCCCCTGAAAGTGCTTGTTTCAGAGAGGAATCATAGCAAGCGTAGGGTGCGTCATACGCACCAATTCAGGCGATGATGATTTGGTGGACTCGCAGAATCCAGCCCGGCATAAGACGCGCAATCATCATGTGCGTCGTGGCCAGCTCAGGCTGAGAGGCGAATGAACAGGTGAGTGCAGTTTGATTGATGAGGGGGGGGCGTAGTGCGTATGACGCACCCTACGGGGTACGCACGCTACGCTTGCTTAGATTGAAATGCATAGGGAAAGTCAGACATGCAAACTGAATTCTATGTCTGATGAAATAGTGAAGCCTGATAACAAACTCCTCATACCACGGACGCACAGAAAAACTACACATGTCGTTAATAAATGTGAAAAGTAGTGCTCACGGAATTTTGTACCGATAGACTTGATTCAGCGGAATAGCGAACAGCGCAAATGTGTGTTGAACGATATCTACAAAAAAACATTGCTTCTGTTTTTTGTTACGGGCTGCTTGTGTTTATTCTAGTTTGTCTGCACTTGTTATTACGCTTTAAATGGATGTGAAGGCTGTTGTTTTTCGAAGTGGAGAGGCGGTTTCAGAACGTACTTTTATAAATTTTCTATAGGAGAGAACACGCAAGTGTTCTGTAAAAATTATGAATTTCTTATTTCGCTCTGTAATTTTGTTTGGTACTTTGGTTTCTGGTTTTGCCCATGCAAATGACAATATCACGGTCAGTTTTAATGAGCGTCCTCCGTATTTAACACAAGGTACAGATGGTGCGGCATCGGGCTTAATCGGTACTGCTGCCAGCGAGGCATTCAAGGCCGCCGGGCTTGACGTCACATGGAGTAAAGTCCCTCCTAATCGTCAATTGATCGTGGTGAAAGAAGGCGGCAACAATTGTGCGATAGGCTGGTTTAAGACGCCAGAGCGTACGCAATTTGCAAAATTCACCAATCCTATTTATCGCGACAAACCGACCATCATTCTGGCCAACCCGAAGTTTGAGGGCAAGGATGGCAGCAAGCTGTCTGATTTGCTCACCGCAAAAGGCGTGCGCGTTTTAGTCAAAGAAAATTTTTCTTATGGTGGTTTCATAGACGGCAAGCTGGAGTCACTCAAACCCACCTTAGTTAAATCCAATGGCACGCCGAGCCAAATGCTGCAGTTAATCCATGCGCATACTGCAGATTTCATGTTTGCGTCGGAAGAAGAATCAAAATATCTGATAGAACAATCAGGCGTTGCCAGCAACAGTTTGAAGCAATTGAAAGCCGCTGATATGCCAAATGGCGAATTTCGCTACATTATGTGTAGCAATCAGGTGCCGGATAGCGTGATTAGTCGTCTCAACAAGGTGATCAAGTTTAAATAAGCATGCATAGACAGTGATCAGCCAGCCGGATTTTGCACAGTTCGTGCCGGCGTCTTTGTAAACCTCAGGGTGTACGCCAGCAAATAAAGTGTAGCGCTGCTCACCCTGATGGCCGTCCATATTTGCTGATCACACTGTGTGTCCCAAGATGCACCATCGCAAGCGTAGGGTGCGTCATACTTACCAATTCAGGCGATGGTGATTTTGTTGGTTGCTAGTCAGCGGTTCTGCATAAGATGTTTAATCATATGTGCGTCGTAGCCAGATTTCAGGCAGAGAGGCGAATGAACAGGTGAGTGCTGTTTGACTGATGAGAGCGGTGCGAATGGCGCAAGCTACGTCACCACCTAATACATATTTATTCTTTTGTCTTATTTGCTATATTTGAATGATAATATTATCTTCAAATTTGCAGTGGTAGAGGAAAGAATGAAAAATTCAGCATTTATCGCTATGGCTACTGTCGCCCTCGCTGCATGCGCCACCACTGGCGACCAAGCACTATCTCAAGCGCAGGCCGGTAATTTTCAAGCATCAAAAGCACTTTCTCTTAAAGCCATTCAAAACGGTGAGAATTTGCCTGTGAATTGGTACATACTTGCTTATTCGTATGAGAAGCTGGGAGATAGCCAGCGCGCAATACGTTGCTATACCATGTCGGCTAGATATGGGCATCCACGAGCGCAGCTAGTCCTATCAACAAACAAACTACCAGTTCCGCCAGCTGATCTTGTTCAAAATAGCAACGCAAATGCAGAATTAGGAGCTGCGGCTCTCATCGGCGTGCTGAATTATGCTGGTAAGGGAAATTACTACAATCAAAACAACCCTCAACCATCACAGCAGTCGCATCAAGTAATCCAAGTCGATACGCCGCAGATAACTTGTAAATCCGTCAAAGTCGGAATCTACACTACAACCAAATGTGATTAAGTATTTAGCACGCGTTGGATGAGTCCTATGCAAAGAACTACTCAACTGACACACGTTGGTATTCGCCTGCCGAAAAATTACGACTACCTGACTTACCACCAATTTAGCCCGAAGCAAATCCAGGGCATACCATCAGAGTTGTTCTTGCCTAAAAAAGCTGAATCCTGATGGGTTCAGCATCACTGCCTGATGGCTGCTGTTATCGCGCCACGCCTTTTTTGAGGGCTTTTAAATATACCCCCGGGAGTATATTTAAAAGCCCTTTGTTTCTAAGGAGATCAAGGTGTTTTGGGCGCATACTCCCGTAAAATCCCTTTTTTAACGGTGAGAGCAGCATGTTTGAAGCACTCTACTGTGTACGCATGCTACGCTTAATGAAACAGAAAAGAGGAAGTATCAATGGCAATTAATATAAAAGAAATTAGCTTCGACATTAATCACTTGTCGATTGATACGTCATCAATTCAAAAATTTATAGATCTTGCGAATAAAGACTTTGAAGATTCGGCAAATCAATTCAACAATGAATTAAATAATCATCAGATATATGATTCGCACTCGCTGCTCAATGCCCCCCGAGCTATTCACGCTTTATTTTCCATATATGCGCTTGGAATAGTTCACTGTTACACGCTACTCGAAAACAATCGAAAAGAAATCATTTCTAAGCAATTGCAAAAAAAAGTTAATGACAAAAATAAACGCGATGTTGAATATTTAATCGGGAAACTTTCAGACTCGAAAAGCATAGGCATCATCTTAAATAAAGTATTCGAAATCACTCATACAAGTATCGTGAGCTATTCGTTAGCTGATGAGTTTAGACAAGTTAATAATGCCATTAAGCACAAGCGATTCTCCTACAGCCAAAATATTAACGTGGATAAATACGGGATTTATGACATCGCTAGATTAAAAAAGCTGTATGAAAAGCATACTGCTCTACGTGAATATCTCGTCGGACTCAATTCAAAATGTGAAAGTAGTTTGAAATCAGAAAGCATAGCAACAGATTGTTCTTTGAAAGCGGCAAGAAAAGCAATAGAACCCAAAGATACAAGTAAAAAAAATCAATCAAACAACGCAAGACAAAAAGTGTCAGCAAAGAATAAAAGACGGAGCTAAATGCGCTTTTGGTTTGAGACTTTTACAAAGCGCAGCGGATTCATTCTTGAATTACTATGCTTTATCGCTGCTGTTTCACCACCAAGCCTGTTTTGAGGGCTTTTAAGCTTTAAATATACCCCCGGGAGTATATTTAAAAGCCCTTTGTTCCTAAGGAGATGAAGGCGTTTTTGGCTCATACTCCCCTGAAAATGCCTTTTTCAGAGGAGTGTCGCAGCGTTCGGGCGGTGATATTGTGGGTCGCTGTTTTGTGACTGTTTCGTGCGCTGATGCTGGTGTTATCAAACATCAATTTGCTGTTTCAGTTTGTTAAATTCGTCACCGGCTTCCTGCAGTACCTGATCCAGCACTTCCTGATCCAGCCCGAGGCTGTGCCACGATAGCGCGGTGATTTCGGGGGTGGTGTGATCGGCGCTTTCGGTGACATTCAGGACATGGGCGATACCGTTGGCGACGTGGACGATGGTTGCCAGAAAACCCAGCCCGGGTTTGTCCGGTTGGTGATGACCGGCAATCGCGTTTTTCATCTGATCAGAAAAATTCCAGTACATCGCCAGCTCTTCGCCGACGGCGGCATGATCAATGCCGAGAATTTCTCTTTCGGCGTCAAACTGTGTGCATTGGTGTTCGGTTTGCCAGGCGATGACGTGTTCGTATTCGGCGCTGTGGTAAGTGACCAGCACCAGTGTGCCGATATCGTGCAGCAGGCCTGCGGTGAAGGCGACATCCAGACTCAGGTTCAGGCGTCGCGCGAGAATTTTTGCGACGATGGCAACGGCATTCGAATGGCGCCAGAAATCTTTGTGACTAAAGCCCTGACAATTGTTTTCGGGGAAGCAGCCGGTCAGCGCCGCGGTCACGATAATTTGCTTAACTGTGGTCAGCCCGAGCAGGGTAATCGCCTGCTGTATGGTCGTGACTTTGAATTGCGTGGCGTAATACGCGGAATTGGCCAGCCTCAGGGTTTTTGCGGTCAGGGCGATATCGCGTGTGACTTTGTCGGCTAATTCGTGGGTATCGACATCTTCCTTGTCGATGTTATTCAAAATCTCCATAACGACCGCAGGCAGCGTCGGCAAGTCTTTGACTTCTTCAACAATCTGATGAATAGCTATTCGGTTCATGTCTCACTCCTTTGCTTCGAGGGTCTGTTAACATTTAAATGGCGGGATGCGTTCAAACCAAAACGTGGGCTGGCAAGGCGTGCGGTGTAGTCAGGGCTGGTGCCCCTGACAAGACGCGCAACGCAGTCCAGCGCGCGTTTTGGTTTGAACCCGAAGGGAAAGGGGTAAAACAGCCGCATGACTTTGTTGCATCCCGCTGACAGTGATCACACTGCGGCGCGGGTTGCGCCTAGCCCTGCAACTGTTTTACCCCTTTCGCACACGTAATTTAAATGCTAACAGACCCTAATATTACTCAAAAAGACAAGAGGTGGGGTGGCCGTTGCAAAATTCTATGCGGCTTGATTTGGCTTGCGTCAAGTTTGTATGTGGCTAGTGTCTGGAACAGAGTATTGCGTATGTCGATGACGAACCCTTGATTCCAATGGCTGAGGATCACGCGCCGAAAAAACATAGAAATGAATTTAATGTAAAACGCAAATGAGAATGATTTGCGTTAACTTGTTTGCGTGAGTACAATGTTGCCATTCATCTTCCATGCCTATTTTGCTGTCGGGCATGGCCTGCAGGCATTTTTCTACTCAGATCAATTTCAAGGCTATTTATGATTCAGCGCATTTCACATTCTGTCCGGCAAGACTCTGATTCGACTCCCGAAAACGCTTTCCGCCTGCGACCAATGGCGTGGGCATTATCGATTGCGTTGCTGTCGCCAGCCGCCGTGTTGGCAGATAACGCTGCACCAGCAGGCGAGGACAAAGTCGCGTTGCCGGAAGTGGTGGTGAAGGGCGCTGCGGTGAATGAGCCTACGACAGAAAAGAGTGGCGCTTATTCGACGCGTAAGAGCGCTTCGGCAACGGGGCTGGATATGTCCTTGCGGGAAACGCCGCAATCGGTGTCGGTGGTGACCCGCGCCAAAATGGATGACTTCAGACAGCTCAGTGCCAACGATGTGCTGGCCAATACGACCGGTGTGTCGGTAGAAAAAGTGGAAACAGATCGCACGTATTACATGGCGCGTGGTTTTGACATCATCAATTTTCAGTACGACGGTATCGGTTTGCCGTTCACCTCTGGCTTGTTGTATGGCGATATTGATACGGCGATTTACGACCGCGTGGATATCGTACGTGGTGCGAATGGCCTGATGTCATCGACTGGCAACCCGTCAGCCACGGTTAATTTTATTCGTAAGCGTCCGGTCTATCAGTTTCAGGCATCGTCCGGGCTGACGCTGGGCTCGTGGAATACGCGCAGGCTGGATGCCGATGTGTCGGGTGCGCTCAATGAAGCTGGGACGGTCGCCGGGCGTCTGGTGGTGGCAAAGCAGGCTGGGGATTCTTACCTCGACCGGTATTCTCCGGGAAAAACCGTGGTCTATGGTGTGATCGAAGCCAATCTGGGCGACGCCACCTTGCTGACGCTTGGGCATTCCCATCAAAAAGATGATGTCACTGGTGGCATGTGGGGCGCGCTGCCTTTGTATTACACCGATGGCAGTCCGACCAATTACAAAACATCTGCCAGCACGGCCGCTGACTGGTCAAATGCGCAGACGCGGAATGAACGTAGTTTTATTGAATTGAGTCATCAACTCAATGAAGACTGGCAAATGAAATCAACCGTCAGCCGTAACCGGTCGGCATGGGACTCTAAACTATTTTATGTCTATGGCACACCAGACCGTGCGACGGGTCTGGGCTTATACAGTTACCCCTCGCTGTACAACAGTGTCAACACACAGACGATGTTCGATCTGTCTGCGAGCGGCAAATTCACATTGGCCGGACGCAAGCATGATCTGAGCGTTGGTGCGAACTGGTCGAAATCGAATATGAATGATATTTCCCATTATGGCGTGGGCATCGGTACCGCGTTACCGGATATCAGCAACTGGACGGGCAATTATCCAGAGCCAGCATTTAACGCTTCGATTGATGGCAGCGACTATGAAGACAAACGCACGACGATCTTTATCGCGTCCCGTTTTAACCTTGCTGATGAGTTCAAATTGATTGCCGGTGTAAATCGCACGAAGGCCGAAACCAAAGGTAATTCGTATGGCGTCAGCAGCGCAAAGAATGCCAGCAAAACCACGCCTTATCTGGGCCTGGTGTATGACCTGACACCGTATGTTTCAACGTATGCCAGCCATACCGAAATATTTAATCCGCAAAGTGAAATTGATGCCAGCGGCAAGACGCTCGACCCGGTCAAGGGAAAAGGAGATGAGCTGGGCGTGAAAGCGGAACTGTTTGAACGCAAGCTGAATCTCTCGGCTGCTGTCTTTAAGATCAGGCAAGAGAATGCAGCAGAGCAGGCGGGTTATATCGGTGCCAAGGCTTACTACAGGGGTATCGATGCGACGTCGCAAGGCTTTGAATTCGATGCCAGTGGCGAGCTTGCCAAGGGCTGGAATCTGAGCGCCGGATATACTCAGTTGAGTCTCAAGGGCAGCAATGATAAAGACGTGAAAACCTATGTGCCAAGAAAACTGTTCCGTCTTTCAACGACATATCAGTTACCGTTTCTGCCGCAGGCAAAAGTGGGCGGCAGCCTGAACTGGCAGTCGGATATTTTCCGTGATGAAGGTTCCGGCAACATTATTCGTCAGGGCAGTTATGCCGTGCTGAATCTGATGGCACGCTATGACGTGAATCCTAAGCTCAGCGTTGCGTTGAATCTGAATAATGTCAGTGACCAGAAATATCTGACCAGTCTGTACTGGAGCCAGGCTTACTATGCCGCGCCACGCAATGGCAGCGTGACGGTCAACTGGAAATATTAACTGACGGCTTGATATATGCAGATGCGACCTGTTTTCGTGTTGTTGCACCGCTGGTTTGGGCTGGCGGTGGCAGTTTTCCTGTTTGTTTCCGGCCTGACCGGTGCGGTCATCTCGTGGGATCATGAACTTGATGCCTGGCTGAATCCGCAACTGTTTCATGCCCGCAGTGCGATGGATGCGGGCGAGGCAAATGCAGACCGGCGTCATGTCTGGTCTGGTCTGGAGCTGGCAAACAAAATCGAGGCAAATGATCCCCGTATCCGTGTGACTTATGTTCTGAGCGAGGAGGAACCCGGTCACACCATACAGATGTCGGTAGAGGGAAAGATCGATCCTGCCACGGCGAAGCCTTATGCGCTGGGATTCAATCAGATCGCGGTTGATCCGGTGACGGCCGAAATACAGGGGAAAAGGCAATGGGGGGAAATCTCGCTGAGCCGTGAAAATCTGCTGCCGTTTTTGTACAAGCTGCATTACACCATGCATCTTCCCGAAGTGTCCGGCGTCGAGCTGGGTATCTGGTTGATGGGGCTGATTGCCGTGGTGTGGGTACTCGATTGTTTTATCGCATTGTGGATTTCCTTTCCCAACTGGCGCAGCTGGCGCAAATCGTTCGCTTTTCGCTGGACACAGGGCGGGCACAAACTGAATTTCGATCTGCATCGTTCCAGCGCCGTGTGGCTATGGCTGTTCATGCTGTTGTTGGCTGTCACCTCGGTGTCGATGAACCTGAATACACAAATAGTGCGCCCCGTGGTCGCATGGTTTTCACCTTTAAGTGAGGATGTGTTTGCCAGCCGTGTGCCGCGAGCGCTGGAGCAACCCATCATTCCGGCGATCAGTCGTGAGAGCATTGTTAGTCTGGCCAGGCAGGAAGCGCAGCAACGGGGCTGGAGTCTGCCTGCTGGCGGTATCTTTTATTCGTCTGCGTTTGGTGTGTATGGGGTGGGCTTTTTTGAAGCCGGTAATGATCATGGCGATGTCGGTCTTGGCAATGCCTGGCTGTATTTTGATGGCAAAGATGGCCGCGCTCTTGGTGGAAAAATTCCCGGTACTGGCAGTGCGGGAGATATTTTTTTGCAAGCGCAGTTCCCGCTGCATTCAGGACGTATCCTTGGCCTGACCGGGCGCATACTGATTTCATTGATGGGGCTGGTGGTGGCGATGCTGAGCGTGACCGGCATCATCATCTGGGTCAGAAAGCGACGGGCAAAAATGGTAGCGAAAATGGCGGCGGAAATTAAGATAAATAATATTCAGAAAGTTATGCCAGCCGCTATATCAAAGCCGATCTCAAAAGATGTGGCGAGTATGAACTGATCGGACTGATTGGGCTGATTAGGCCGATTTGGGCATTTCTGTTCTCAGCAACGTCTGTTGTCAGCGTAGAGAGGGCTCATTTCTTTAACAGAAACGAGCCCATTTTTCTGACTTACTAAGCTATTCAGTCCGCTATATTCAGCCCGCTTTAGGTACCAGACGTTTTTCACTGATGCTGGCTTTTGCCCGTTCCAACATGTCGATCGCAGCGGGGCCGCGCAGCAAAGTGACAGCCACCGCCAGCGCATCGATATAGGTCAGATGGGCGAGGCGGGATGTCATTGGCGTATAGATATCTGGGTCTTCTTCCACGTCCACGCTGATGTGCACATCAGCCAGCTCTGCCAGCGGGCCACCACTGGCGCACAAGACCAAAATCTTTGCCCCCGCCTGTTTGGCGAGTTGCACGCTATTGATCAGATCGCGTGTACGGCCTGTGCGGGAAAAAGCGACGACGACACAATCGCTATTCAATAATGTTGCTGATTGCGCTTGCAGATGGGCATCGCAAAAAACCGTGGTGGGTATGCCGAAACGGAAAAATTTCAGTTGCGCATCAATTGCCAGCGCACCCGAATAACCGAGTCCGTAACACTCAATCCGGCGCGCTCTGGCAAGTAATTGTACGGCGGCTTCAAAGCTGGTGACGTTTGCATTATTTCTCGCTTCCATCAGCGCCGCGATGGTGCGGTCAAACACTTTTGGCAACACATCACGCACATGATCAGCCTGATTCACATCCAGATGCAGATACGGAATGCCGGTGGCCAGGCTTTTTGCAAATGCCAGTTTGAATGATTTGAACCCATCGAAACCCAGACTTTGCGAGAAGCGGGCGACTGTCGGTTCGCTGACATCGCAGGCTTGTGCCAGCACGCGTATCGACATTTCCAGCGCATCATGCGGCTTTTGTAGTAAGAATTCGGCAACCTGACGCTCGGCGCGACTCAGCGCGGTGCTGGCGACGCGGATGCGGGCCAGCAAACCTTTTTCCGTTGGTGTTATCGAGGAAGGAGTGGAATGCGAATTTGCCATAGTTTCTTATTTTTCAGGGACACCAGAAAACATCAATCGGGCAGCCTGCATCGCGTAATAATGCGCTGATCGGTAACTGCTGTTGGTCGGCGTCTTCCAATACGCGACGTTTTTCTGCGCCAGTCATCAGTAGCCAGATCCGCTCGGTATTGAGCAGGCGGGGCAGCGATAACGACATGCGACTTTGCTGGGTTTGCGGATGGTTGGCAGCGAGGCAGGTGCGTTGATCCTGCTGTACCGGTGCACCGGGAAACAGCGAGGCGATATGACCATCCGCACCCATTCCCAGCAATACCGCACTGAAAGCCTGTGGCAATTGTTCGCGCAGGCGGGCATCAATCGCGGCGGTAGCGTCGGTCGGAGTCGGCGCTGTATTTTTCAGTGACAACAGTTGCCAGTGCTGCTTTGCTGCGGATAAAGGCAGACAGCGCCGGAACAAGCCTTCATTGCTTTGCGCATCGTCGTCATTGACCCAGCGTTCATCGGTGGCGACCAGCGTGACGGGCTGATTCGGTGTTGTGCTTGCATTCAGCAAAGCATCAAGCCGCCGGTACACCGGTGCTGGCGTGGTGCCGCCGGCCAGCGCAAAACTAACGGGTGCCGTGGCGCTGTGGATGATGTCCAGCCACTGCTGGCTCAGACTGGTGCTCAGCGTATCGATGTCATCAAAATCGTGGTAACGGATAGTGCTCATGGCGTCAGCTTTCAACGTATTCTTCGCCCCACGCAGCGCCGTGCTGCGCTAGCAGATAACTGGCCGCTGCGGGGCCCCAGCTACCGGCGATATACGATTTCAAGCCTTCGCTATCGTTTTGCCAGGCGTTCATAATCGGGTCTATCCAAGACCATGCGGCATTGAGTTCATCATCGCGGACAAACAGCGTCAGGTCGCCATGCATGGCATCGAGCAGCAAACGTTCATACGATTCAACACGGCGTAAATTGGATGCTTCGGCAAAATCCAGATTCAGTGCCACATCAGATAAGCGTATGCCTTCGCCGGGTTCTTTGGCCTTCATGAACAACTGCACGCTTTCTTCCGGCTGCAAGGTAATTACCAGACGATTCGAGCGCATAGGCCCTTGCGACTGACCAAAAATTGAATACGGTATCGGTTTGAAATTGATCGTGATTTCAGCGCTGCGGCTCGCCATGCGCTTACCGGTGCGCAGATAAAACGGCACGCCGGCCCAACGCCAGTTATCAATTTCAGCGCGGATCGCGACAAAAGTTTCGGTGCGTGATGCAGGCGGTACGCCGGGTTCGGCCTGATAGCCTATGACAGGTTTGCCATCGACCGCACCGGCGCGATATTGCCCGCGTACGGTTTTTTTGCTGACTTCTTCATTCGTGAATTTACGCAGTGCGCGCAAGACTTTAACTTTTTCATCGCGGATCGCATCCGGATTCGCATTGACTGGCGGCTCCATCGCGACGATGGACACCAGTTGCAGCAAATGGTTTTGCACCATGTCACGCAATGCGCCGGTATGGTCGTAAAAATCACCACGCGATTCAACGCCGACTTGCTCTGAAATTGAAATCTGTACATCCTGTATCCACTTGCGGTTCCACAAAGGTTCGAGGAAAGAATTGGCAAAACGCAGCGCGAGCAGGTTTTGCACCATCTCTTTGCCGAGATAATGGTCGATACGGTAAATCTGATGTTCATCCAGATAATTACGCAGCGACTGGTTAATTTCTTTGGCTGATTGCGCATCGCGCCCCAGCGGTTTCTCGACCACGACGCGGGCGTTGCCCTTGACCAGACCGTGTTTTGATAATTGCTCAACCACCGGGATGAAAATGTCCGGGCCGGTTGCCAGATAGAACAGCGTGGCATTGCTTGCCGAGGTGTGCAAACTGCTTTTCAGGACGGCGAAATCTTCAGGCACCCGCGCATCGATTTTGGCGTAATCCGTGCAAGCGAGGAACGCGGCGAGTTTTTCGGCGCTGCCACCGATCACTTTTCCGGCGTACTGGCTGACGCTGTCACTGACACGCTGACGGAATTCCTCATGTGTTAAGGCTTCACGCGCCGCACCGATAAATTTGAATTCGCTGTCGAGCCGGCCATTCACAAAAGCGCTGTACAGCGCCGGAATGATTTTGCGTTTGGCGAGATCGCCGGTGCCGCCAAATAAGACAAAAGTGGTCATGCTGACTCCGTGAGGTGTTCTGATTAGTTGCCTGAATTAATTGCCCGAAATGTGTTGACGCATACTTCGTTGTTCTCATTGTTACCGATGATGCTGATAAGTTGATGAATGCAGTATGGACAGCCTGATTATGCCAGAAAAGCTACAAAAATGTAGTTTCATTACGTTAATAAAGAACATTTTTCATTGAAAAGTGCGTTAAAAATGAAATTATGAAAGTTTGTTACAGAAATTTATGATTTATGGTATCTTTCTGCTCATTGTATTCAGGCGGCCTTCTGATGGTCTTGTATGTGGGCTGAAGCAGATGCAGAACATCTGCAGTGTCACTGCCTCGCTGCCTGATCAGACGCTTTACTATTACGCCCACAGGGCATCAGGTGAGTTAAATGACGACATCCTCTTCATCAACATCGATTGCGTTGCACCCGGTTATCGCTCAGGTGACACAACGCATTATTGAACGCAGCAAACCTCTGCGCACTGCCTATCTTGAACAATTGGAGAAAATGCGTGGACGTGGTCCGCGCCGCGCCAGTTTGTCGTGTGCGAATCAGGCGCATGCGAATGCAGCGATGGGCAATGGCACCAAGATCTGGCTGAATCAGGCGCAGAAGCCGAACATCGGTATCGTGACTGCATACAACGATATGTTGTCGGCGCATCAGCCGTATGAAGCTTACCCGCAGCAGATTCGTGATGCCGCGTTGCGTTATGGTGGCACGGCGCAGGTGGCGGGTGCGGTGCCTGCGATGTGCGATGGCGTGACACAGGGGCGTCCGGGTATGGAATTGTCGTTGTTTTCGCGTGATGTGATCGCGCAGGCGACAGCGGTGGCCTTATCGCACGATGCGTTTGATGCGACCTTGTGTCTCGGTATCTGCGACAAAATTGTGCCGGGGCTGCTGATCGGTGCGCTGGCTTTTGGTCACTTGCCGACGATTTTTGTGCCAGCCGGGCCTATGGGTTCTGGCTTATCAAATAAAGAAAAAGCCGCTGTGCGCGAACGTTATGCGCAGGGCAAAGCAACGAAAGAAGAATTGCTGGCTGCCGAAAGCGCCGCGTATCATAGCGCTGGCACCTGCACATTTTATGGCACGGCGAACAGCAATCAGATGCTGCTCGAAGCGATGGGCTTGCATCTGCCAGGGGCGGCTTTTGTTCATCCGTCCGACCTTTTGCGCAGCGCGCTGACCGAAGCGGCGGTGGAGCGTGTACTGCAACTGACCGAACAAAGCGGCAACTACAAACCTATCGGCCAGCTGGTCAATGAAAAAACCATCGTCAATGCCGTCATTGCTTTGCTGGCGACCGGTGGTTCGACGAATCACACCATCCACTGGATCGCGGTGGCACGCGCCGCTGGCATCCTGATCAACTGGCAGGATTTTGATGAGTTGTCTTCCGTGATTCCTTTGTTGACGCGGGTCTATCCGAACGGCACGGCAGATGTGAATGCATTTGAAGATGCCGGTGGCCCGACGTTTGTGATCCGCGAATTATTATCGGCGGGTCTGATGCATGGCGACGTGATGACAGTCTATGGCGATGAGGGTTTGCATTCGCATACCGTGCGCCCGGTGCTGAACGATGCGGGGCAACTCGCATGGCAGGCGCAGCCTGCATTATCAACCGATACATCGGCGGTCAGAAATGTCACAGAGCCGTTTGCCACAACCGGCGGCCTGCGCCTGCTGCAAGGAAATTTAGGACGTGCGATCGTCAAAGCCTCAGCGGTACCTGAAGACGCCTGGATTACCACAGCGCCAGCCAAAGTATTTGAATCGCAAGAGGCGCTGGTCAGTGCGTATAAGGCGGGCGAGTTGAATATGGATTTCGTGGCCGTCGTGATTTTCCAGGGGCCGCAGGCCAATGGTATGCCTGAGCTGCATCATTTCACGCCTGTGCTGGGCAGCCTGATGTCGGCCGGTTATAAAGTGGCGCTGGTGACGGATGGCCGCATGTCGGGCGCTTCCGGCAAAGTTCCGGCAGCATTGCATGTCAGTCCGGAAGTGGCGCAGGGCGGGCCATTGGGTAAAGTGCGCGATGGTGATCTGATCGAGCTGAATGTGCATACCGGCGAATTGCGTGCACTGGTGAGCGAAGACGAGTGGTCGCAACGTTCTGCACGTGGCTTGAGCAAAGAAAATATGGCGGGCTATGGTCGCGACCTGTTCGCTGCACAACGCCGTGTGGTGACGGCACCAGAGCACGGTGCATCGACCTTATTCATCGACTGATATTGGTAGAACTCAGTACGCCACGTATGAGCAGTAATACATAGTGGTGTGCATCGCGGTGTGTATAGCGGTATGCATTACACACCATCCGGACAACATCAACACACTAGCGCTGCATCAGCGCCAATGACATTCAGCAGAGGACAACATGAGTTTAACCAGACAAAACATCATTACCCAACTCGCCCAGGTGCGCGTCTTACCGATACTGGTTGCCGATGATGTGGAACAGGCGATTCGTTGCGTGACGACGTTGGCAGAAAACGGTTTGCCTGCCGTTGAAATTACCTTGCGCACGCCGAATGCGCTGAATGTATTGCGCGAAGTGGTGCAAGCCTGCCCGCAAGTCACCGTCGGTGCTGGCACGATACTGACAGCAGCGCAACTCGATGCCGTGAAAGAGGCAGGTGCAGCCTTTGGCATCAGCCCTGGCATTACACCGGCACTGGCAAAAGCCGCAGCAGAATCCGGCCTGCCATACTTTCCCGGTACTGGTGGTGCCAGTGATGTGATGCTGGCGCTGGAACATGGTTTTGATGTCGTCAAACTGTTTCCGTCAGATGTCGTCGGCAGCACCAAAATGGCGAAAGCACTCGGCGGCCCGTTTCCCGATGTCCGCTTCTGCCTGACTGGTGGCGTCACGCTGGAAACCACACCGGTGCTGTTGCAGCAGCCGAATGTTTTATGCGTCGGTGGTTCCTGGATGTGTCCGGCGAATCTGATTCAGAGCGGTGACTGGGCGGCGATTGCGCAGCTTGCGGCAGCCGCGGCGAAA
The DNA here is from genome assembly GCF_014284215.1 of Undibacterium sp. FT79W. Classification (NCBI taxonomy): domain Bacteria; kingdom Pseudomonadati; phylum Pseudomonadota; class Betaproteobacteria; order Burkholderiales; family Oxalobacteraceae; genus Undibacterium; species Undibacterium sp. FT79W. Next base: position 286,965 of record NZ_JACOGB010000006.1, read on the forward strand.
GCTGCCGGGGCTGGAAAGTCTGGCAGCTAGTGATTGCTCCGTCACATTCTGCCACGTTGCTGTGCCGCAGAAGGTGAGATCAGATGTGGCTGTAGCGCTGAATTTGGGCTGCATTTGGTCAAAATATACTGGGGGGAGTATTTTTTAAGCGCCTTTGTTTTCAAGGAGATGAAGGTGAAAATGAGGCATACCCCCTCATTTCTTTGTTTTTTCGGTATCCGGTAAGGTAAAAAAGCACGCTCATGGCCACTTCTGTTTCCCGCACGCCGATCTGGTGTCTGTTGCAGCAACGCGCAACGAATCTGCCCAGCCTGAAAGAATTGTTCCGCGCTGATCCGCAACGCTTCAGCCATTTTTCCGCTTCCGCCTGCGGCATTCTGCTCGACTATTCCAAGCAACGCATCGACACCACGGCAAAACTGAATCTGCTGGCACTGGCGCGGCAGCAGGATGTCGAGGCGCGGCGCGATGCCATGCTGCGCGGCGAGGCGATTAATCTGACCGAAAACCGCGCCGTGCTGCACACGGTCTTGCGTTTGCCGAAAGGTGAAAGTTTTTATCTGCATGGCGACAATATTGCTGCCGACGTGCATAAAGTGCTGGCGCAGATGCGCAGTTTCAGCGATGCCGTACGCGAAGGGCGTTGGCTGGGCTATAGCGGCAAGGCGATCCGCACGATAGTGAATATCGGCATAGGCGGTTCTGATCTCGGGCCACAGATGGCGTGTATCGCACTGGCGCCGTGGTCGCAGAAAAATCTGTCGCTGCATTTTGTCTCGAATGTCGATGGGCGGCATGTCGCTGATGCGCTGGCCAATGCCGATCCGGAAACGACTTTGTTCGTGGTCGCCTCAAAGACTTTCTCAACCATGGAAACCCTGACCAATGCCCGCACCGCACGTGAATGGATGCTGGCGCATGGTTGCCCGGCAGAGCAGATTCGTCAGCATTTCGTTGCCTTGAGTACGAACGTAAAAGCCGCAGCCGATTTCGGGATTGCCGAAGAAAACGTCTTTCCGTTCTGGAACTGGGCAGGTGGGCGTTATTCGATGTGGAGTGCGATCGGGCTGTCGATTGCCTTGTATGTTGGTATGGACAAGTTCGAAGAAATGCTGGCTGGCGCGCATGAAATGGATCTGCATTTTGCGCAGGCGCCGCTGGAGCAGAATCTGCCGGTGCTGATGGCGTTGATCGGCGTCTGGAATATTAATTTCCTCGGTTTGCATGCCTTGTCGATTGCGCCTTATCACCAGCGCATGACACGCGTACCGGCCTATCTGCAACAGTTGGAAATGGAAAGTAATGGCAAATCTGTGACGCGTGAAGGTCAGCGTGTCGATTACACGACCTCGCCGATTTTGTTCGGCGAAGCGGGCACGAACGGGCAGCATGCGTATTTTCAATTGCTGCATCAGGGCGCGACGATTATCCCAACGGACTTCATTGTTGTCGCAGACGACGATGCAGGTTTGCCCGGACATAATCAGGCCTTGCTGGCAAATTGTTTCGCACAGTCGAAAGCGATGGCACTCGGGAAAAGCAAGGAAGAAGTAAGCGCTGAACTCGGTGATTTGCCGGAAAAAATGTTGGCGCCGCGCGTGTTCGAAGGCAATCGCCCGACATCGACGTTGCTGCTGGATAGCCTCACGCCGCGCTCACTGGGCGCGCTGATTGCGCTGTACGAACACAAAGTATTCGTGCAATCGGTGATCTGGGATATCAATGCATTCGACCAATGGGGCGTAGAGCTGGGTAAATCACTCGCGCAGCAATTGATCAGCCTCGATCCGGCGGCAGTCAAGGAAGACTACGACAGTTCGACCAAAGGTTTGTTGCAGGCAGTCAAACGCAGTCAGAAACTCAAAAAAGCTGCCTGAAATCAGTTGCAAACGATTTACTTAAGCAGGCGGGGGGGGCGCTGCAGCCGTGTTTTCGGCTGTGTAAGCGGCGGTAGACATAGCTAGGCTGTAAGTCTGTCGTCAAGCTTGCTGGGTATGCTCGGTTTAACTGATCATTTTCTGAGGTGGGTTGAAATTATCTGAATGTCGCCGGAATCCGGTGACATTATTCAGAAAAATGACTGCATTGACTATCCGGCGATGCGCGTGAGATTGCGAAAAAGCGGCAAGATTTTTCATCAATCTGCTGACCCGGCTAACGTACAATTTTCCCAGCATGTATTTTCACTTCCATTACTAACTCAACATGACCGATAAAGACGATGATAAAGACCAGAGCCTGCGTGAAGATATTCGCCGGCTGGGGCGCCTGTTAGGCGATACGGTAAGAAATCAGCATGGAGACGAGGCTTTCGACCTGATAGAACGGGTGCGGCAGAACTCGATACGCTTTCGTCGTGACGCCGATCAGGCCGCACGCGTCGAGCTGGAATCTACCCTGAATACGCTGACCAACGACCAGACCACGCAAGTAATCCGGGCGTTCAGCTATTTTTCACATCTGGTGAATCTGGCCGAGGATCAGCATCATATCCGCCGTTCGCGTGCACATCAGATCGCCGGTTCAGCGCCGCGTCAGGGCAGTCTTGCTTTTACGATCGACGCTTTGTACAACACTGGTCACAGCACGCAGCAGTTGCTGGATTTTTTTGAGCATGCGCAGGTGGCACCGGTGCTGACCGCGCATCCGACTGAGGTGCAACGCAAGAGCATACTGAATTGCCAGATGGTGATTACCCGTTTGCTGGATGAACGTGATCGCATGCAACTGACGCCGGAAGAATCAAGCGCGAATGAGGAAGCGCTGGCGCGCGCCGTGCTCACACTGTGGCAGACGCGCATGCTGCGCATGTCTAAGTTGTCGGTGCTCGACGAAGTGGAAAACGGTCTGAGTTTTTACGACTACACTTTCCTGCGCGAATTGCCGCATCTGTATGCGGGGCTGGAAGATTTGCTGGCATCCAAAGATCCGTCATTGCAGCAAATGGAATTGCCGAGTTTTATGAAAATGGGCAGCTGGATCGGCGGCGACCGCGACGGCAATCCTTTCGTGACCGCCCCCATTCTGGAAAAAACGCTGGCAATGCAGGCGACGCGTGCATTCAAGTTTTATCTTGAAGAGATACACACGCTGGGTTCGCAGTTGTCGATGGCAACTCTGCTGGTGAAAGTCTCAGACGATTTGCTGGCGCTCGCTCAGCGCTCACCCGATCATTCGCCGCACCGTGCCGATGAACCGTATCGCCTCGCGATCAGCGGTATTTATGCGCGTCTGGCCGCGACTTATACACAATTGCTCGGTCTGTTGCCGACGATACCGCCCAGTGGTGACGCGGCGCCGTATGCGTATGCCGAAGAGCTGGCAGCCGATCTCGATATCATTCACCAATCCTTAATCAGCAATGGTTCTGCGGCGATCACCAGAGGCCGTCTGCGCCATCTGCGCCGTGCGGTGCGGGTGTTTGGTTTCTATCTGGCACCGCTGGATTTGCGCCAGAATTCCGACGTGCATGAACGCGTGGTTGCCGAGCTGTTGCAGGCTGCCAATCCGGAAATCGATTACCTGTCGTTGAATGAAGATCAGCGAATCGAGTTGCTGGTGAAAGAGATCAGTTCGGCGCGACCTTTGGCATCGCCGTATCTGACTTATTCTGAAGAAACGCAATCGGAACTCGCGATTTACCGCGCTGCTGCGACGGCAAAACAACGCTACGGCGATGGAGCGGTACCGAATTGCATCATCTCAAAAACGGATGGCGTTTCCGATATGCTGGAACTGGCTTTGCTGCTGAAAGAGGCGGGTTTGCTGCATCCGGCAGAAGGGCGTCTCGATGTGAATATCATTCCGCTGTTTGAAACCATCGAGGATTTGCAGAACAGTGCGCCGGTCATGGATAGATTATTCAGCATTCCTGCTTATGCGCGTTTGCTTGGCAGTCGTCAACAAGCGCAGGAAGTGATGCTGGGCTATTCGGATAGTAATAAAGATGGCGGCTTCCTGACTTCCGGCTGGGAATTGTATAAAGCTGAACTTGATCTGATTCAGGTGTTCGCGCGACATCAGGTGCGTTTGCGTTTGTTTCATGGCCGCGGTGGTTCTGTCGGTCGTGGCGGTGGCCCCAGCTATCAGGCAATACTGGCGCAGCCTGCCGGTGCAGTGCAGGGGCAGATTCGTCTGACGGAACAAGGCGAGGTGATCACTGCCAAATACGGTAATCCGGAAGTCGGTCGCCGCAATCTGGAGGTGCTGGCCGCCGCGACGATGGAAGCGAGTTTGCTGGCGCATCAAGAAGCGCCGCCGCGTCCGGAGTTTTTATCGGCAATGGAAGAGTTATCTGCGCATGCCTTTAAAGCTTATCGCCATCTGGTCTACGAGACCGAAGGTTTTGAGCAGTATTTCTGGGAATCGACGGTGATTTCTGAAATTGCCGGTCTGAACATCGGCAGTCGTCCGGCGTCACGCAAAAAATCGACAGCGATTGAAGATTTACGCGCGATTCCATGGGTTTTCAGTTGGGCGCAATGCCGCCTGATGCTGCCAGGCTGGTTCGGTTTCGGCGCTGCTGTGCAGGCCTATTTTCAGGCGCATCCGGACAATGGTTTGCAGACCTTGCAAGCGATGTTCCGCGACTGGTCTTTCTTCAGTACCGTGCTATCGAATATGGAAATGGTGCTGGCCAAGAGTGATATCGGCATTGCCAGCCGCTATGCGGAACTGGTCAAGGATGACAGCTTGCGCGCACGGATCTTCCCGCGTATTCAGGCTGAACATGCTTTAACGATAGAGGTATTGAAATCCATTTCCGGGCAGGATGAATTGCTGGCAGCGAATCCTTTGCTGGCGCGTTCGATACGGAATCGTTTCCCTTATCTATCGCCACTGAATCACGTACAGGTTGAGTTGCTCGAACGTTTCCGTCAGGGAGATACGGATGAACGCGTGCGTCGCGGCATACATTTATCGATTAATGGTATTGCTGCCGGTTTGAGAAACAGCGGCTGATCCGTTGACAGATGCGGAAATAATGGATGCAAAAAAAGCCTCTCGATTTGAGAGGCTTTTTTTATACGAACCGGCGGCAGAGCATCAGAGTATCAGAACATAAGGCCGCCGCCTTTGCGGAATAAGGCGATGTCAACGTAACTCGACATCCGGTAACTGCCTTCGTGCGGAGTCAGCAGTATGCCTCCCAGATCCATCGTCGATTTCTGGTTGGCGATGGATTGCAAACCGTCTTTACCTGATTTCGATAACTGAATCGCTTTTGCGAGGGTCTTGGCGACGACGAAACCTTCAAATGTCAGTGAGGATAAATCTTCGTCACGGAATTTTTTCATCATATTGCTGTGCTCGATCTGCACGATGGATTTCTTGCCTTGAGGATTTGGTATGACCTGCGAAAACACGGTCCATTCCAGTGATTTGGCACCGGCGACTTCTGCCAGCGTATCGAGGTTGGTCAGTGACATCCCGGCGACAAATGTTCTTGGCGCGTATTTACGGAATTCTTTTAAGAACAAACCCGTACTCAAGGTATCTGCGACGACGATGACGATATTCGGATTTGCTTTCGACAATGCGGCTGATTCACGTTCAATATCGGCAGGAGAATTATTGATGTGCACAATGCCGCTCATCTGCATTTTGCGTTTTTTCACCTCGTTGCTCACGTATTGAAACATGTCCTGATTGACGCTGTTTTCCTGCACAGCGATGCCAACACTTTTGATACCGAGTTTGTCAAAGTAAGAGAAAATATATTGCATTTCCTGCTCAGGGCTGGGGCGCCAGAATAAGACACGATTGCCATAGCTTTTGACAGAGCCTATCAATGGTGCAAACAAGGTTTGTCCACTTTGTACAAATTTAGGCGAGCTGACAACGGCGTCGGTCACTGGTGCACCGATACCGCCCAGCATGTATTCTGCTTTATCTTTTTCCAGCAATTCAGCGACTGCTTTGACCGATTGTGCCGGGATGCCCTGATCATCTCTGGCGAGATACTTCACTTTTCGTCCATTAATGCCGCCGCTGGTATTGATGCTATCGAAATAGGTGGTGATACCAGCCACATAGTCGCGGCCGATACTGCCATTCGGGCCAGATAAATCAATGGCCTGCCCGATAATAATCTGGTTGTCCTGAGCATAAACCACAGAACTGAGCAGATTGCTGATGAAAACGAGAATGATGGCAAGCTTGCTTGAGAGGACTCTCATATTGATTTTTTGTCGATTGTTGCGGTGCACAGAAGTTTGCCATTGAATTGTTACTACATGACTACATTGCAATTTCACAATAAAAGAGGGAGGGCGCTGACTCTGCTTTTGTTTGCGACAGATATGTTTATACTGGCGCTACTATTATTTTAGGGTGCCGCAGATGGCTCAGAACATACTTGGTGTGGTTGGATGGTCAGGCAGCGGAAAAACGACGCTGCTGGAATTTCTGGTGAAGGAGTTGTGTACTCTTGGTCATAGTGTCAATGTGGTAAAGCATAGTCACCATGACATCATTATTGAGCCACCCCAAAAAGATAGTGCGCGCTTTCGCACCGCCGGCGCGGCAGAGGTTTTATTGGTTTCGCCTTATCGTTATGTTATGACACGCGAACTGCGTGGAGAGAGTGAGCCAGCGCTGATGGATATTTTGCCAAGATTGTCGGCATCTGATCTGATTTTTGTTGAAGGATATAAATGGGAAGCCATTCCCAAAATCGAAGTGTATCGCCCGGCGCTTGGCAAACCTGCCATTTTTCCTGATGATCCGCATATTGTTGCAGTTGCTTCGGATGTGGCCGCACCAGAGAATCTTCGCCCTGGCCTGGCCTGGCTGGATTTAAACAAGACGACAGATGTGCTGAAATGGATACTTGCGGAATTGCACGAGAAAAATTTTTCGACATCTTTAAAATAAAATTAAAGTAAACCTTATCTTCAGCCGTTAATAGAAACGTTTGATAAGGAGAATTGTCATGGATGTTACAGGTATAGCAAATGTTGCAACGACGCTCGCAGATGTTGGTACCAGCCAGGCAGTGAGTATTGCTGTGTTAAAAAAAGCAATGGATCTCCAGACTGAAAACGCTACCGCATTAATTCAGGCGATTCCGAATGCGAATCAGGTGCAAAATCTTCCGCCGCATCTTGGACAGAACATCAATACCACAGCTTAACTGGTCATATTGCCGCTCAGCAGCAAAGTAGTTAATACATTTCTCAAAACAGCGCACTTTTAAGTGCGCTGTTTTTATTTGTCAGATGATCTTTCGCAAGCAATCTTTGAACTGATCAGCCATAATCTCGCTACTTCATTGCACAGGAAAAAACATGACACAAAATACCTGGGGTTGGTCAGACCGGCTGAATTTAAGTTACGCACCGATGGACGATATTCATCATGAATTCGTCGAATTATGTGCGGCATTGTCTGAAAATAATCCTGATACATTTATTCAGCGTCTGGATGCACTGATCGCGCACTCGATTGAGCATTTTGAACAGGAAAATCGCTGGATGGAAGAAACGGCATTTCCACCTGCGGGTTGTCACCGACAAGAACACGAAGCTGTGCTGGAAGTGATGCGCGAGGTGCGTCGCCGTGTTGAAGAGGAGGGCGATAATGAATTGGCGGCGCGTCTTGCTGAAGAGTTGCCGCACTGGTTTGAACATCATGTTGATACGATGGACAATATGCTTGCCCGTTTTATGGCGAATCTGACGGCAGATTCTATCTCTGGTGATGTGCAGGAAAAAGCGTCTGCCTGATTAATATCAGTCAGCGAGGACGCGTATTTCTACATCGCCAAGGCGGACAATCTGACCTGCACGGATTTTGGCTGTTTTACGCAATTCCTGTTGACCGTCAACGCTGACATCGCCGCTGGCAACAATGACTTTGCCAGCGCCGCCGCTTTCGCAGATGCCGACTAATTTCAGTAACTGGTTTAATTCTACAAATTCGCCATTCAGGCTAAAACTCAGTTTTTGCATAGGATCTCCGTTCAGGCATTCAAAAAAGGGCGCAGCATACACCAATTCAAGCTGAGTCGGGAATTTGCCTGATCTGACTGCGCGTTTCATACACAACTGATATTTTGCCAGCATACAGACGATAAAATTCATCGCTGAGTAAAACATTGTCGCCACCTCGATTTGATTTTACTATTACTCGATATGGCGAGCCGGGCTGACTTTTTATTTGCACCCGATGATGTCCTTTGTTATGTTTGTTGTGGTCAGATGTCGTTATCAGAGATTGTAGTGCGCCATCTTTACATCAGACTATTTTACTTTTCAGGATATACAAATGAAGAATAAAGCAATAATTACCGCCGCACTTGCAGGCTTGATCGGCTCATCTCATGCGTCTGCGGCTGAGCCTGTGAAGAAAGAGAAGTGTTACGGTATCGCGAAAGCGGGGCAGAACGATTGTTCGTCGAAATCAGGCTCGCATTCCTGCGCGGGTCAGGCCAAGAAAGACAATGATCCTGATGAGTGGAAAAAAGTACCGGCAGGCACGTGCGAAAAAATGGGTGGAAAAACGGATGTACCTAAGAGCTCTTAATTACTCGTTACATCTATTCAGTTGATCCTGCAGATATGCACGGAAAATTTTCCGAGTCCATGTATCCTCATCCTGTCGGCGCCGGTGTAGGCCTGCGTACGCAGCACTATCAGGATTTTCTGACTGCGCCGGTGAATATTCAATGGCTGGAGGTGCATGCGGAAAATTACTTTGGCGACGGCGGGTACGATCTTCATGTTTTGCAGCAGTTACGTAAAAACTATCCGGTCAGCTTGCATGGCGTTGGCCTTGGGCTGGGCTCGGCACATGGATTTCAACAAGAACACATCGCAAAGCTGAAACGACTGATCGGATATATCCAGCCTTGTCTGGTTTCCGAACATCTGTGCTGGGGCGCGGTAGCCGGACGAAGTTTGAACGACTTATTACCCATGCCTTTGACCCGGGAATCATTGCACTTGTTTTGCGATCGGGTTGATCATTTACAAAATCAGTTGCAGCAGCGCGTGTTGATTGAAAACGTTTCTACTTATGTTCGTTTTCAGCATGATGAGATGAGTGAGGCTGAGTTCTTATGCCAACTGGTGCAATCCACGGGATGCGGCATTTTGCTTGATATTAATAATTTATACGTGAATCAGGTAAATCACCACGAGAGCGCACTCTCGGCTCTTGACTGCATTACTTCACTACCCGCAGGTTCTGTGGGAGAGATACATTTAGCCGGTCATTTACAGGAGGATGACTGTCTGATTGATAATCATAGTTGTTGTATTGCGGAGCCAGTGTGGCAGTTATACGCGCAGGTATGTGAAAGCTTAGGCTCTGATGTCCCGGTACTGATCGAATGGGACACCGATATTCCTGCGCTATCTGTTTTGCTCGGTGAAGCTGAAAAAGCAATGCAAATTCAGACCGGGTCAGCCAGGCCATTTCAGGTTAAAGGACTCGTATGACGGCGCGTGACCTTGCGAGCGTACAGGCACAATTTGCGGAGGCACTGTTGCAACGACAAAGCACGGTCAACGAGGATTTGCCGTTAACCGAATTGTCACTAAGAAGGTTTTCATATTGCCGCAATAATCTGGCAGCCATATGGTATGCCACGTTAAAAAATGCTTATCCGGTTTTACATCAACTTGTCGGGAATGATTTTTTTTGGCAAATGGCAAGTGAGTATGGATATGCCTATCCTTCGAAGTCTGGTGATTTGAATGAGTTTGGTGCGGAGCTACCTTTGTACTTGGCACTGTCGGAAAGCAATACTGATTATCCGTATTTTGCAGACGTCGCAAGATTAGAGTGGCAACTGCATCGTTCGTATTACGCGGCGAACTCTCCGGCTTTGAGCTTACCGGTGTTTATCGCAACAACGGTGCCGCGTGGCCTGAATTTATCCTCTGCAATTTTACAAAATCATCCGGCGGTGAGTTTGTATGCATCGTCCCTGCGTGGGCTTGATATCTGGCTTGCGCACCAACAATCCGACGTTATTGCTTTTCCATTGCTGGCGGGGCCACCAAACTATGGATTGATCGTAAGACAGAATTGGAAACCACAAGTCCATCGATTGGAAAAGACGGAGTGGGCAGTGTTAAGTAAATTGTTTCAGGGAGAGAGTCTTGAAAGTGCACTGGACTACGCCCTGCATCAAGACTGTGAATTTCCGATTCAGGCCAGTCTGAACCGTTGGTTTCATCTGGAAATATTTTCAGATGTGGTTCGCTTTTGCGAAGATTAACGGCCAAGCCCCTTTGCCGAAAACAATTGTGAATTTATACTGTCAATTCATCTACATCTATTATTCCATTTAGGGTGTAAACATTTTAAGAATGTTTCCTCTAGATTTATCAATGTAGCTATTAATACATCTGCGCAGGTGACATACTACGCGGTAAGTTTTTAGAACGCTCGTTCCTTTATCTTTTAAGTCAGCGTTTTTAGTAACTTACATACAAATTCTTATAGGAGAGAGACACTCATGCGTCATTATCAAATTGCGCTCAGCCTGTTGTCCGCGGCCGTTTTATCGGCTTGTGGTGGCAGTGGCAGCGAAGGCCCGGCTATTAATACTTCTGTTGCCCGCGGAACCTTATATGCAAACCCGCCTAATCTTGTGCCAATTCCACAAGCAAGTGGTCCAGCGCTCACAAAATTAGATCCAGTCGTCTTTAAAGCAATGCTGGAAGCCAAAAAGCCTGGTTTGACGCAGGTGACTGGTACTCCTAAGTGTGAAATTTCCACTTACTACATGAAATACGCAACTGTTGGCGGTGCAAACGAAGCAACTGATGCAACAGGCGCGATCATGGTTCCTTCTGGCACTGACCCGGCATGTACTGGTCCACGTCCAGTATTGTTATATGCTCACGGCACAACAGTTGAGAAGTCTTTCAACATGGCTAATTTGAGAGATAACTCGGAAGCATCTCTGGTTGCTGCAATGTATGCAGCGCAAGGCTTTATCGTTGTTGCTTCAAATTTTGCTGGTTACGACGTATCGTCACTGACTTATCATCCTTATCTGAACGCCGATCAACAAGCTGACGATATGGTGGATTCATTACGTGCTGCCCGTGCTGCATTTCCAAGAATTAATGCGCAGGACTCAGGTAAGTTAGTCATCGCTGGTTATTCTCAGGGCGGTCACGTGGCGATGGCAACGCAACGTGCTATGCAGCAAAAATATGCATCCGAGTTTAAAGTCACAGCTTTAGCCGGTATGTCTGGTCCGTATGCGATGGCTTTATTGGGTGATGCTGTTTTTGCGGGTAGTCCGAATGCAGGTGGCACCGTATTTTTGCCAATGATAACGACAGCATGGCAGAAATCTTATGGCAACATTTACGCGTCGGCGAATGAGATTTATGAAGATAAATATGCCATAGGAATTGAAACCCTGATTCCAGGTGGATTGACAATGACCGATTTGTTCACCTCAGGTAAATTGCCTTCTTTAGCGATGTTTGCTAAAGACTCTTTGCCAGGCCCTTCAACGCCTGCATTCAGTGGATTTTTTGGTGATGGTAACCTGATTAAAACGAGCTATCGCAATGCCTACCTTGCAGATGCTCAGAAAAATCCATGTGGTACAAATCCAGCGGATCCGTTGAATTGTTCACCAGCTAACGCTTTCCGTAAAGCCGGAGTCAAAAACGACTTGCGTAATTACGTTCCAAACGTTCCTGTCATGTTATGCGGTGGTGGCAGCGATCCTACAGTGTTTTTTGCCAGCACGCAGGCTACGGCAGGATTTTTCCTCGCCAAAGGTTTCCCAAGTGCATATCTGACAACGCTTGATGTGGATACAAATCCAACCAGCGCAGCGGATCCTTTTGCTGCCGCAAAAGTTGGTTTTGCTCAGTCTAAAGCAGGTGTTATTGCTGCTGCGGTTGCAGCAAAACAAGATCCGGCTACTGCGGTTGCCAGCGTGTATCACGGCACTTTGGTTCCACCGTTCTGTAATGCTGCAGCACGTGGTTTCTTCCAACAAGTTCTGGCTAAATAATCGGGAGGATGACCATGAAAAAAACTAAAATGATCGCAGCACTGGCATTAGCTTTGTCAGCTTCTTCTGCTTTTGCTTACGACAACACAGTGAACGCTGGCCTCATTGGACTTTGGGTTCATTCCAATTCGCCGGATTTTACAAGTAATGGCCCGGCCTATCTGACGCCACAACCGGCGGGCTTGACTGTTGGTGATGGCAAGACCTTGATGTTTGGTTTTACACGTAAATTGAACGATCATTTCGATCTTGATTTTACTGCCGGTTTGCCGCCTGAGCATAAGATTTATGGTCGCGGTACGATGGGGCCATACGGAGTCATTGCAAAAGTTAAGCAGCGGGCACCAACACTGTTCGTGAACTATAACTTTGGTGCGCCGTCTGAAAAGATGCGTCCGTTTGTTGGGCTTGGCCTTAACTACACGCAGTTTTTTGATGCAACTACAACCCCGTCGAATGATATTGCTACTGGTGGGCCGACAAAACTGAATCTGAAGGAGTCGTTTGGTCTCGCCGGTCACATTGGTATCAAGTATCAATTTGATGATCGCTGGTCTGTCACTGGTGCTATAGTTGCCGCGAAAGTAAGTACCGATCTGACGGCGATTACTGGCAGTATTGAGCGCAAAACGACAATTGATTTCAGACCTGTTGTTGTGACGCTCGGGGTCGGTTACAGCTTCTGATAAAAACAGTGGTTTGAAATAAAAAAGGGTTCGATATTCGAACCCTTTTTTTCATCTTGCGCCTGCAAAACGATCATGCTGCTACTTGATTTCTGCCTGCATCTTTCGCGCGATACAGCGCCGCATCCGCGACTGAAATCAATTGCAAAAAGTCTTGTTCTGCTTGAAGTGTCGCAATGCCGAAAGAACCTGTAATATGTGGCAGCGGCTTTTTTGCATCAGGGAATACTTTGGTCTTGCTCAAGCGGGTACACAAACGCTGAGCTACCCCTATCGCCGCTTTTTGAGTGGTTCCCGGCAAAATGACGATCATTTCTTCACCACCATAGCGAGCGGCAAAATCGGTTGGCCGTAATCCCGCATTCAATACTTTAGCCGCTGTTTGCAATGCGTCATCACCCAGCAAGTGGCCGTATTCGTCATTGAAGCGTTTAAAATGATCCAGATCGACCAGAATAATACTGAGTGGATTACCACTCACATGTGCGTGTTCTATCATCGGTGGTAGCTGTGCATTCAACCAGGCGCGGTTATGCAGTCCGGTCAAGCCGTCAACCATGGATAACTGGCGATAGAATTCGCCGACTTTTTGCCTGCTGCGGATTTGCGCGTTTGCAGTACGGATTCTGAACGATAAAAGTTGCAACAGGTTGCGTGCTACACCGTTAGATTGATCGATCAGCTGCCATAAGGTTTCAGCTTCAATGACAAGCAGGTCACTATCGGATAATGCAGAAATTGTTGCTGAATGAATTTCCTCATCCAGCACGGATATTTCACCGACACATTCCCCAGGCAGATACTGTGTGATGGAATTTTCTATGTGATTATTGTCTTCATTGAGCTTGGTGATGCCGAGAGCTCCATTCAGTACGATGAACAGACGGGAGCCAGAGCTGTTTGCATCCAGTACGATTTGTCCGGCTCTTGCTTTTACGATCGGACAGTCTTTGATGATATTCCGGATGAGCTGAAGATTTTCATCAGTTATATCGCGAAATAAATGAATATCGTCGATCCGGTATTTCGCATCTTTAAAATACATCAATTGTTCCAAAATCGTTTTATCCAGATACATGAGTCAATAATCGTGTTCAAATTAAAATCTGATTCAGTGCCTCAACCCGCATTTCAGTTTCACGGAATATGCCAAGGTACTCAGTTTCGCTAAGGGCTAGCGTATCCCAAGCATGTGCTGACAGCAAGGGGACAACATCATTTTTTTCATCGGCGAGATCAAGCGCATGCACCACAGCATCTGCAACGTGAACAACAGATGCCAGTGGATGTATACCGGCTATGCCCGGGCAATGGTGGCCTCTGATCGCATCCTGAATTGCTTCTGCAAAAAACCATTGCTGCGCTAGTGCCAGCCCCGCATCGACATGGTCTATGCCCATGATTTCACGTTCCGCATCAAGCAAATAACAATCCTTGAGTTGCCGATGCTTAATGACTTCTGCATATTTTTCAGGATAATAGGTCACCAGAACCAAGCGACCAATGTCATGCAAAAGTCCTGCCGTAAACGCAAAATCATGTTTCATGTGAAGTGCCCGGGAAATTAATTCAGCACAAATGGCGGTTGCCACGCTATGTCGCCAGAAAGCCTGAAAATTAAATCCCTCGCAGTAAGATGCTGAGCTACGGTTGGCAAGTATCGTCAGACGAACCAGATTCTTGATCTTTTCAACACCGAGCAAGGCAGTTGCCTGCTGAATCGTCACTACCCTTGAATTAACACCAAAATGTGATGAGTTGACCAGACGCAGTACCTTGGCAGTGATGGCATGGTCCATCGCAATCTTTTCGTTGATTAAATCCAGACTGCTGTTTTCATCTTCCAGAACGGAGACCAGCTCACGCGCAACGGCTGGCAGCATTGGCAGATCTTTCATATGCTTGATCATGTCCTGCAGAAGCGCATTTTTTTCAACATCTGTTTTCATGTTGAGTCTCCTTCGCGGTAATGCTGTATGTATTTTTGTAGCAGATTCAGAGGTCTTTCGGCAGGATACTTCCGAAACAACAATGGAATACGTTCAATTTTATGTTGACGCTCTTCCAGCTCGTCCGGGCTGGGGGTGTTGTCTTTCTCTATGCATAGCTGACTGATTCCATGCGTCGCCAGGGAATGCAGCATGTTTTCGCTTAAAGTTGTTCCGGCAGGAAGCAGAATATGACCGACCTTATCAAGCAAGTCATCTGCCAGTATCATCCCGGCAGTAACCTTGTTCAGCGATAAGTAATGACTATGTTTGTTCATTTTGCAGGCTCCCGATTCAGGTGCTTATCTCATCACACATATTGCCGGATATTTGGAAACGCGAAATGTTCTTCATTTAAAAAAATCTACATTTTGCAACAGAGTGATCATGCTTTCTTTGCATACATCTAGGCGAACTGCTTATCTCAGTGGCTATACTACACCTCATCTTGAAAGTTTCTATTGATACATGTTCACAAATATATATAAAGGTCGGAAACAGTGAGTAATCTTTTATTGCACAGGCCACGTCTGGTGGCTACTTTTTTGATCGCGACAATAGTGGCAGTATTTTTACCCGAGACCTGGGCATTTTCAACGCGTGCGTTATTTTGCTGGAATATCGGCGTGTGGTCGTATCTCACTTTGATGGCATGGTTGATGGTTCGTGCAAAAAATTACCATGTCCGCGAGATGGCGATGCAAGAAGATAACAGTGCGGTTGCTGTCCTCGCCTTATTATCAATTTCAGCAACGATCAGTCTTGTGGCGATTGTGATAGAACTGACTGGCACCCGCGCGTTAGCACCAGACCTGCGGGCGCTTAAATATATATTTGCAGGAGTCACCGTCTTGGGTTCCTGGGCTTTACTTGGTGTGGTGTTTTGCTTCCATTACACGCTGTTGTTTTACAATTCTCCGGAACAGCAGCGAGCATTACGTTTTCCAGATAACGAACAGATGCCAGATTATTGGGACTTTCTTTATTTCTCGTTCACGATTGCGGTTGCCGCACAGACTTCCGATGTTTCTGTCGCTTCTCATAGCGCGCGTAAAACGGTATTGGCACAATCTGTGTTGAGTTTTTTCTTCAATGTTGCCGTACTGGGGTTTTCTATTAATATTGCGGCCGGACTCGTCGGCAACTAAATCAAGCATTAGTCTTCTCTGTGATGATGTCTGCGTCGCTCTCTCCACTCATGCTCTTCATACCGATCTGCCCGCCAGACCTCACGCTCGCGCCAGGGCCGGCCATAGTTTTGTTCGACGTACTGATGATACACATACGGTTGAGGTGAACTCAGTACGACAGGAATGCCACCGAAACGCGCATCGATATTAATGAAATAAGGTAGTCGGTTATTTGCTTCCCATCTGCGTCCATCGGACCAATACCATGTTTGTGATTGTGGCGAGAAGTACACCTGACGTGACGGGTAATAAATATAATTGTAGTTCCGGACTGGCTCTGCTTCATACCTGTCGTGATGCCAATGGCGCCAGCCGTGATCATGAGCTTCCGCAATCTGCCAGACGCCGGCAGTGAGCACGCAGGCAACGATGGCGGTGACTGTTTTAAATCTGAAATTAGACATGTCATTTTCCTGAAATGGGGTGATCAGATAACGTCTTGTGACTCGCCCTCGCTGACAAAAGAAAATAAATACTCAGGAAAATACTGCAACAAACTGTTACTGCTATACCTCGTACTTATACCTGAATCCGAAAAAATCATTCGGCGGTACTTTGTTTTCATGTTAAAAAGATTCCACTTGCAATCTTATATTCTGGCGCTATGGCACTTAATTATATTTGGATAGGTTTTTTTCTTATCAGCTTTATTGCCGCTTTAGGGCAGTGGATTTTTCTCGGCGATGTTGAGGTATTCAAACGAATTATCGATGGTACTTTTGACTCTGCGAAAATAGGTGTGATGGAAATTGCTTTGCCGTTGGCTGGCGTCATGACCTTGTGGTTAGGGATTATGAATATTGGTGAGAAAGCGGGTGCCATCAATTTATTAGCGAAAATTATTGGGCCTTTTTTTGCCAGAATTTTTCCGGGCGTTCCGCAGAGTCATCCGGCGAACGGGCATATGGTGATGAATTTTTCGGCGAATCTGCTCGGTCTCGATAATGCTGCGACGCCGTTTGGTCTGAAGGCGATGGAAAGTCTGCAAACGCTCAATCCAAAAAAAGACGAGGCAAGTGACGCGCAAATCATGTTTTTGGTTTTGCATACCTCGGGCCTGACTCTGATTCCTCTGGCGATCATGGCGCAGCGCGCGGTTCTCGGAGCGAAAGACCCATCCGATATTTTTATTCCATGTCTGATCGCGACGTACGTCGCAACTGTCGTCGGTCTGATCGCCGTGGCTATTTGTCAGCGAATCAATTTATTTAACCGGGTAGTGATGTCCTGGCTCGGTGGCATCAGTGCTTTTATTATTGGCATGGTCTGGTATCTGAGTCAGCACATGAGCCGCGCAGAAATTGAGGTTTTCTCTAAGGTGAGCAGTAACTTGCTGTTGTTCTCGATTATTGTTGCGTTCATTCTTGGCGCCATGCGTAAAAAGGTGAATGTCTATGAGGCATTTATCGAAGGCGCAAAAGGGGGGATGCAAACCTCGTTGACGATTATCCCTTATCTGGTCGGGATGTTAGTGGCGATTGGAGTACTGCGAAATTCTGGCGTGTTGGGATTTGTTGTCGCCGGTTTTAACTGGTTTTTTACACAGGTAGGAGTCAATACGGATTTCACTTCTGCATTACCCACCGCATTAATGAAGCCTTTGAGCGGCAGCGGCTCACGGGCGATGATGGTGGATGCAATGAAAACCTATGGTGTCGATTCTTTTGTGGGACGCCTAGCTTGTATTTTTCAGGGATCTGCAGACACCACTTTTTATATCGTCGCACTGTATTTTGGCTCTGTCGGTATCCGTAAAACCAGATATGCGATTTCAGTGGGATTGATCGCTGATTTTGCCGGCGTTATCGCTGCGATTTTTGTTGCTTACTTATTTTTCCACTAATCAGGACTTACGCAAAGTTGTCCCGGCAATGCATGCCGACGAAGACCGTACAAGTGTAAGGCCAGGAGCCATAACGCCGCTGGGGCGGTTTTGCGAAAGTCCTGTAATCTGATTTAATTCAATGAATGAGGCGTTTTGTTCCTCATTCATTTAATTTTTATTTGGGAAAAATATTTGTTCTGAAGATCGGGTATTGTTGATATTGCTGATCCCAGGATGAGTGGCGACGGGCAAAGAACTCTAAACGCGCCTGCGGGCTTTTTGCGAACTCAGCGTCGTCTTTCAGTTTTTTTTCAAAGATGGATTTGAGTTCAGAGTTAGCCGCCAACTGTTCGCGTGCAACATCTTCCGCGACGTATGCTTCCATATATTCTTTTTTCTCGAAAGCATTATTGAAAAAACCCCATCTGACGAGTGCATCCGGTGCCTGTGGCTCAAATAGCGCGGCGACCAGCGCAGCTTTCGGTTGAGCAGAGGGAATAAATAAAGAACCTTTGCCAAAAGACGCCTGATCGCCAGTCCATTCCCCTTTTAGTTGCAGTGTTTGATGGCTTTCCGTTGACAGTGGTGACAATATCGCTTTCGTCGTGTTGTAGCGTTCTATCGCGATGTTGTTAAGCGCGTTGCCGAGTGATTGAAATTGTATTCCGTGAGTTCTTAATTTATGAATGACGATTCTGGCGTAGGATGCCGGAACAATATATCCCGCTTGCGGCATCGTGATGTAGGTATCAGGGATAATTTCATCGCGCAGTTTGACTTGCCATATTTGTGGCTTGCTTTCGTCGTATCTCGTCATTAATGCACCGGAAATTTCTGACGGCTTTCTGGTGTATGCATAACCCCGGAAATCAATCAGGTGAGATTTATCCGTCGTCTTGTAAGTGACAGGGACAGGTTTGCCTGCCATTTTTATTGAGCGTAAATCTGCTTCTGACGCGATTTTTTCCCATTCATTACCGTATCGTGCAATTTGTTCCAGAATGGAGGTGATCGTATTTTTGGTAATTCTCACCCGGGTCGCGTAATTTTTCCAGGAATGGGTTTCTACCAGTATGCCAAAGCGATTTCTTAATTGAAAATAGCCGTGTGAAAAGCGCGGTGCAGGTACTCCGTCAACAAATCCAGACGCTGGATCATCTTCCTTGTCAAACGACATGTAAAACGGTTGAGGCAAAGAGCCCGTCTTGCTGAGATCGGCCAGTACATTTTCCTGCAGTTTTTTGCCTGCTGCTTTTAAGCCTTCATCTCCTGCGTGCAGCGGTTCCACCTGAACGGAAATGTCATGCTCAAATTTTGCCCCGTCAGTGACATGCAGATCAACGTTAACCAAAGGGTCCCAGTGATTGATCAGGCGCAGCATAGATTGCATTTCAACGGTATCTGCTTTGACGTAATCACGATTCAGATTGTAGTTCTGTGCCGTGGTTCGCCACCCCATTTCTTCAGGCCCGCGCTGGTTTGGTCGATTCCAGCGACCAAACCTTTCATGTCCATCAACGTTGAACACAGGAATGAAAATAAACACCTGTTTATCTAAAATGTCGTTTGTTGCCGTGTTGTCCAGCAACTCTCTTAAAGCAAGAAATCCAGCGTCCTTTCCATCAATTTCTCCTGCGTGAATTCCTCCCTGAATCAAGGTCACGGGAATATGCTTTTCTTTTGCGAGATAGGGTGTGAACGCATTTGTCCTGGTGGTGATGAGCGCCAGCATCGGACGGCCTTCTGGTGTTCGTCCGAATTCCTGACAACGGACTAGCTTAGGGTAATTTTTCTGGAAATTACGGCAGAGGGTTTCGACTTCTTCGTAACGCCCGGTCTTTTGAAAGTTACTCTGTTCGGCAATTGTACTAAGATTTTCCGCTGCCAGGCAGATACTGCTGCTGAATAAAAATGTTAAATAAAATGGTAAACGTTTCATTGTGAACGAGAGTAAAAGATGGTCGGAATGATCTCTGCGCAAATGCATGCAGGTGTCTGTTTCCTGAAAATCGGGCAAACATGATGCTTGTACAGGTCTTTGCCCTTCGCAATCGCAAACCGACACGCAGGCTCTAACTGGCACCAGATACCTGGTCAATCATTAACAATACGTGCCTGCCACCACTTTGCTTTTTCAAGCAAATTCGGTTCAACTAAAGTTGTTAACTGGCGATTTTCCATTAAGCATTGCCCATTGACCCAGACATGACTGACTTGTTCCCGGCCCGCTGCATAAATAATCTGAGATACGGGATCGAAAACAGGTTGAGTTTCAATGGCGGAAAGATCGATAGCAATAATATCGGCCTGTTTTCCTGCAATCAGGCTACCTATCTGATCTTCCAGCCCCAGCGCTCTGGCACCTGACAACGTTGCCATCTCTAATGCTGAGTGCGCATCCAGCGCGGTGGGGTCATTTGACTGCGCTTTTGCGAGCAAAGCTGCTAAACGAAGATCACCCAGTAAGTCCAGTTTGTTATTACTTGCGGCACCATCAGTGCCTATGCCGACATTGATGCCCGCCGCCTGCATTGCATGGATACGGGCGAAGCCTGAAGCGAGCTTCAAATTGCTGGCTGGATTGTGCGCAATGTGTACACCGGTACGGGACAGCAGGGAAATATCATCATCTTCAGCATGCACCATATGCGCGGCGATCAGGCGATTGCTTAATAATCCTAGTTGATGCAGACGTTGCAGCGGCCTCATGCCGTGTTGTTTCAGGCTGTCACTCACTTCCTCTGCGGTTTCATGAATATGGCAGTGAATTCCCATGCCATGTTTTTCTGATAGTTCAATAATTTTTCTGAACGTATCATCTGCAACGGTATAAGGCGCATGGGGCGCGAGTCTGAATCCAACACCTTCCTGATTCGCAAATGCGGTTGATGCTTCAATCGCCTTATCCAGATATTCGCTCGCATTTTGTGCGAATCCGGTCGGAAATTCCAGAATACTGCAGCCGACTATTGTACGCATTCCTGCTTGCAGTCCCGCTTTCGCCACCGCCTGATGATGAAAATACATATCATTGACTGTGGTTGTTCCGCCACGGATCATCTCAGCCATTGCATACAGAGTTCCATCAAGTACAAATTCATCTGACACATGTTTCTTTTCTGCTGGCCAGATGTGGTGATTCAGCCAATCCATCAGAGCCAGATCATCTGCCAGACCACGCAACAGGCTCATGGCAGAATGGGCATGGAGATTGATAAAGCCAGGGGTCAGCGCATGCTCTTTCAATTCAATGTGCGTGGCGTCCTGATAACGCAGGCGTACATCTGATTCTGGGAGAACGGCTATGATTTTTCCGTTCTGCATTACCAGTGAATGGGCAAGCAACACAGTCGCTTTGGGTTCAACGGGAATCAGATATTTGGGATGTAGGCAGGTAATTGATTTCATGGCATTCCTCTGGACGGGAAGGCCATTATATCGGGCGGATGAGCTTCGCTCAATTTACCGAGAGACGATCTGTTTTAGCTGCGCAAATAATGCAGTGAACGCCACTATGGCGAAGACTAACATCATTTCGCTGAATGGCGGTTCATAAAAAATACCGTCAGCAGAGCGGTATTTTTACTATGAGCATGTTTAATTCGGTAATTGTTTCGACAGCGCCTTCGTATTCGTCAGCGTATCGTTCAACACAGAAATCAGAAGCGAACGGGTTAATTGTGATTTAGTCGTGTAGCCATCTATTGTAAACTGGCTGCTGACTTTTTCTTCAGGCGCATAGCCCGGTTGACCAGTGCGTAAGATAATCCGGATGTCATTTTTCCCTAATTTGCCACGAACAACTTTGACCAGTTCCAGTCCCGCATCCACTGTTTCCATGACGACATCGAGTAAGATCAGAGACAGGTCGTCATTCTGAACAATCAGTTCTTCTGCCTCTTTGGCAGAGTACGCATGCAGGAATTCCAGCGGACGACCATGAATACGAACACCATTTAACGCAAGTACGGTTGTTTCGTGAACGTTACTATCGTCGTCTGTAATCAGGATTTTCCATGGATGAACAGCAGTTCCCAGAGAAAAATTCGGTTCATCTTCTTCGAGAAAGTCGATGATGTCGTCTTGCGTCTCATCTGGCGACGAGGCATTTTTTCGACGGCAATAAGAAATAAAAAAATCAATATTGCATAGCGAGAGACGATCTTTCGTCTGTCTGTTGCCCATACCGTAATCGGTGCTTTCTTTTCGCAAGCCGGGCATGTGACTGTGTTGTTGTTCCATCAGTGCTCTCCCTGGTGCTTGAAAATATTCGTTTTCAGTTCTTATCTTATGTGAAGTGCCAATCTTTATCAATACTCTGATTGGCTGATGTTATTTGAGCCGAAACTTGTTGTAATAAGTCATTTATTTTTCTGATGTTGTTTGGCAAATGTTAGTATTCAACAGATTTAATACTGATTGAATGCAGGAATCATGACACGCTGCTGCGGTCATCGGGAAGCGAAAAATCCACCTTCTTGATTTGTATTAAAGGGGCGTGACGATTTCGGAGGATATTTAGTATTTTATGTTGCCGACAAACATGTTCTCCTTCAATGGCTTGTCAATCATTTTGTTTTTGTTGACGTCGCTGGCTCTGATTTTCCTGAAACCACCTTTTAAATTGCCACACCCCTTATCGCATTGGTGTGCAGCATATCTGTGTCTGGCTTGTGCTCAGGCACTGAGTTTCTCTCGCGTCTGGCCAGTGCTCACCATCGTACTTGAGAAAATTTTTCTATTCGGTTTTTCATTTCTTTTTTATCTTGGCCTGCGTACTTTTACGCAGAAAAAAAATGATCTGAAACCGCTCCTGATTGTATTTTTCTTTGCCAGTTACTGCCTTTTTTTCACGCATTTCTATCAGGCATCGCCATTGTTGGTATCACTGTCAGAAACGATTTTCCCTGTTTTGCTAATGTGTCTGTCAGCATTAACGGTACTGTCAATGCGCTTCCGCTTCGAGCAAGAGTATGGTCAGGGAAAGCACATCGCCTATTTGCTGTCTGGATTGTTATTTGCAGAGGCAATGTTGTTGCTCGGTTCTGTTTTTTATTCCGGACAGGCAGCAGAGCAGCTTGTTGTCGAGAATGTATTGCTTTGCATTCAGCTCGTATTAGCGTTTTCGACGATGGCGCTGATGTTGCGTCAATCAAACCAAGCTAGCAGCGGTCTCACAGGTTCGCAGCCTGAAACACAAAACCGTTTCAAAGAAGTGGCCGGATCTGAGGATCGTGTCGCTCTGTTTGAAACGGTATTTCAATTGGTTCCCGATACCGTAACAATTACCAGACTCGATACCGGTCAATATCTCGATGTGAATCGTAATTGGGAGCCAATGTCAGGGTATTCACGTGAGGAGGCCATTGGTCGTACCTCGACTGAATTGAATTTATGGGTCAATCCGGAACAAAGAAGAGAATTCGTCGTACGCGTTGCACATGAGGCAGAAGTAAGAAATGTGCAAGCGGCATTTCGCCACAAGGACGGGCGCATATTTCAGTGCCGTATTTCAGGTACGCGTTTCAGCTTAAACGGATGCGAATATCTGATGCTGACTTCACGCAATATTGATATGGAAATAGCGACAGAAAATGCGCGCCAGATAGCTGAGACAATGTTGCGGGAGAATGAAAAAAAATATACCACGCTGTTTCAGTTGTCGCCCCTGCCTTTGGGGTTAATTGATGTGAGTTCGCATCAAATGATGGAAGTCAATGACGCATGGTCGACGCAGTTTAAATTTGATCGTCGTCACGTCATCACAGATGTGCAGATGCGTGATTTTTGGGTGACTCCGGAGCAGCCTGATGCCGCTATCCGGTCTTTGTTGAATCATAAAGAGATAAATCAGATCGAAGTTGTGGTGAGAAACAGCGTTGGCGTTGATGTCATTTGCCTCATGTCGGCACGCTTGCTGAATATGAATTCAAAGACTGTATTTATTTTCTCTTTAATGGATGTGACGCGGCAATATCAGGTGGAAAAAGAAATTCGGGAGATGTCGGCAGAGTTAGAAATTCGCGTCAGGCAGAGGACTCAGAATCTGGAGGATGCGAATGCGGAATTGGCTTCCGTAGTGGAGTCATTGCGTCGGGCACAGGAAAAATTGATACGCTCAGAAAAAATGGCGGCGTTAGGCTCGTTAGTCGCAGGCATTGCGCATGAACTGAATACACCCTTAGGGAATAGTGTGACGGTCGCCAGTACCTTGCAAGATCAGACCATGGAGTTTTCACAGACGCTGACGAATGGGCAATTGAAGCGCTCGGCACTGAATCAGTACATTGAGGTAGCGACGCATGGAACTGAATTATTGATGCGGAATTTGAGTATTGCGCGCGACCTGATCGCCAGTTTCAAGCAGGTTGCCGTTGATCAATCCAGCAGTCAGCGCAGGGTTTTTGATCTTGCCACGGTACTCAATGAGATCATCGCGACGCTGTCTCCTATGTATAAAAAGGGACCGCACATTTTAAAAACGAATTTTGCTGAAAAAATCGAAATGGATAGTTACCCGGGGCCCTTAGGACAGATTCTGACTAATTTCGTGACAAATGCATTGATACACGCGTTTGACGGCAGAGATGATGGCGAAATGTCGGTGAATAGTCGCTTGCTGAATGAAAAACAGGTTGAGATTGTCTTTGCGGATAACGGCGTGGGTATTACCGAAGCGGACCAAAAGCGAGTTTTTGACCCATTTTTTACTACCAGACTCGGACAAGGCGGATCAGGCCTGGGTATGCACATTGTCTATAATCTCGTGACGGACGTCTTAGGGGGAGAAATTCGCCTGCAAAGCATACCTGGTGCCGGTACCAGTTTTACTTTATTGTTGCCTCTGGTCGCTCCTCACATATCACTTGAAAGTGATGTCATCGCAATCCAATAGAGTCAGTCTTCCGTTCTTATCAGTCCATCGGGCAAGGTTGCTGCTGGATTTTTCTTTCTGGTGAACTTTATTTATTGCTATTGGTCTGAGGGAGGCCATTTTTATTAATCGCTTCATCTTTTCATTCCCTTATTTCTATGCGTACACCTGGCTTTCCATTAAGTGTTATTGCTGTCTCTATTCTGCTTGGATTCAATACCATCGCCATTGCTCAGGAGAGTAAAAATGCGTCTTCTGAGTCTGACTCCTCTAAGCTGCCCAAAAAAGCACCAGTAAAAGCTTTGGATACACCGATGCAGAAGGTGGAAGTGCAGGGGGCCAAAAATTATGATGAACGTCGTCAGGACACTGCAACCAAGATCGTCGTGACACAGGAAGACATCGTTCGTTACGGCGATACTACGGTCGGTGACGTATTGAAGCGATTGCCGGGTATTACCATGGGCGGTGTGCAGGGGCGTGGTGGCGAGATCCGTATGCGTGGCCTGGGATCAGGTTATACGCAGATTATGCTAAACGGTGAGCCGAGTCCGCCGGGCTTTTCTCTGGATTCTATCTCGCCGGATCTGATTGAACGCATAGAGATTATCCGTGCCGCAACAGCAGAGCTAAGCACTCAGGCGATTGCGGGGGCAATCAACATTGTGCTGAAGCGCGCAGTGCAGACTGCACAGCGCGAGGTCAAGGTTGGCGCATCTGAAGACGGCGGTAAGTTTTCCGAGAATGTGAATCTGCAAATTTCAGATAAAGCAGGGCGCTATTCTTATTCTGTCTCCGGTAACTTCAATCATGGTCAATATGAACGGCCATCGACGATCGTTGAATCAGGGGCAGATGTTAGCGGCAAGCCGAATAAGCAAACCAGAACCGATCAGCTGGGCTGGGGGACATTTAATGGCATAGGCCTGTCACCGAGAGTCAATATCTCGTTGGCGAATGGTGATACGTTGACCAGCCAGAGCTTTGTGAATGCCAATCGCTTTGCCGGCTATACGAGCGAGACAAGCCTGCCATTACTCGAAAAATTACCGACCTATTTCAGTGATTTGCAGCGCATAGAATCTGATTTTGCGATGGTGCGTAGCGATCTTAATTGGATACATAAACTGGCTGACAGTGCCAAACTGGAAGTCAAATTCGGCCTGAATTTTAATCGCCGTAATTCAGATGTTGGCTTGCTGGGGTATGGTAAGGAAAAGAATCAGATATTGGACAGGAAAAGCACGTCTGACGCATCAGATAAAGGCTTTACCTCGACGGGTAAGTATTCAGCGCCGTTCGTAGAAGACCATGCCTTTGTTTTTGGTTGGGATGGCGCTTACAGCAAGCGTAATGAGCATCGCCTGCAGACGGATATCGTTGCTCCTGGCAGCAATCTGATTGCTTTGCCGCTCAATGAAACTTATGACGCAGACGTGACACGCGTCGCTTTGTTTGCGCAGGATGAATGGAATGTGACTAAGCAATGGTCCGTCTATGCCGGTTTGCGCTGGGAGGCAATTGAAACACGTAATCAGGGAACGGGCTATGATGAAGTCACCAATAAGTCGAGTGTGCTGAGTCCGATATTACAGACGCTCTGGAAGATTCCCGGTAGTAAAAATGATCAGGTACGTCTTGGTCTGACACGTACTTACAAGGCACCAAGCAGCGGGCAGCTAATTCCTCGTCGCTACCAGTCGAATAATAATAGCGAGACGAGTCCTGACAGCATTGGTAACCCGAATCTGAAACCTGAGCTGGCATGGGGTATTGACGCGGCATTTGAACATTATCTTGCAGATGGTGGAACGCTGAGCGCCAGCGTTTATGTGAGAAAAATTGACGATATCATCCGTACTAAACTGGATCAGATCAACGGCATCTGGTTTACTTCGCCAGCCAATGATGGTCAGGCAACGACAAAAGGGATAGAGTTGGATGGGAAATTTCCGTTGCGTTCAATCATGAGTGATGCGCCAGCGATCGATTTTCGTGCCAATCTCTCGTTGAACTGGTCCGATTTGAAAACGGTACCGGGACCGAATAATCGACTGGATTCACAAACACCAGTCAGTGCAAATATCGGGATGGATTACAAATTATCGAAAGTTCCCCTGACCATCGGTGGCAATGCCAGTTATCAGAGTGGCGGTTTAGTACGGATATCTGCTGAACAAACCACGTATTCTGTTCCGAAACGGGTGTTGGATTTGTACGCACTGTGGAAATTTGATCCTAAGACCAATTTAAGAATTTCAGTGGCGAATTTGCTGCATCAGGATAATGTCTCATCCAACACCGTGGTTAACCAGTTGAATGGAACATCTCAGCAAATTCGTTACACCCCAACCACGGTGGCTGTCAGGGCGATGCTGGAACATAAATTCTGAGGGCGCTAAAGACCTGAATTTGCTTTTGTGAATAAAAGCGCCGGCGTTATCAGTCGGCGTTTTTTATTTTGCTTTACTACGGCAAATGAAGGGCAGGTACTGGGTCGGCAGCGTTGTTTTATCTGCGCCTTTAATTGTCATTTTGTCCGGTGCCTGCGCATTAGCGCAGACCCAGGTTACAGGGACAACATGCGCATCTTCAACGACGGCCGGGCGTAAAGAAAGCACTTTGCCTTTTATCGAATTACTGGCGCGATTACCGAAGGTAATATGAACGACACCTTCTTCCACGCTGACGTCGCTGACGAAATTATTGACGATTTTGTCGGAAGAGGGTAATCCTGCAGCAGCATTGTCAGTCGGGAATTTCTGCCCTGCGAGCCAGGCCATTTCTACCGGCTTCTTCGCCACATCAGCCAACGGCATCGCCGCTTCGATTTGTTCGCGGATGACTTTGTATAAATACGATGGGGCAGCCATCGCAGCAAGTATGCCGATGATCGCAATAACTGCCAGAATTTCTAATAGAGTGAAGCCAGATTGTTTTTTCATATTGCACGAAGACGACGGGGAATTTTCAGCAATATAAAGGAAAAACGCAGACTCGCGTAACGAATTCATGTGCGGCATCGGTTTTTTCCTGTTTTCAACTGATCTGCATGACACAATTTTTCCTATCGTTGATAATGCGTGCACTCTTTAATTGCACTGATTTTTGCGCCTGCTTATGAATGATACCGTTCAATTTTTCGGTTTTACGACGACCTTGCTCGAATTACTGTCGTTTATTTTGTCGGTGGTAACCGTTGCGCTGAACATTCGCCAGATACACTGGGCCTGGTTATTCTCGATATTGTCTTCCGGTCTGTATGCCAGCGTATTTTTTGATGCGCGGTTATATGGCGATATGGGACTGCAATGGGTCTTTATTATCGTTTCTGTGTGGGGCTGGTTTCTGTGGTGGCGAGGCATTGATGGAAGTAGCCGGTTGCCGGTATCTGCACTCGGCTTTCGCGAGAGGGGGCTTGCCGTCATCGCATGGGGTCTGGGATTTGCGGCGTTGGCATGGTTTTTAAAGAGTTATACCGATACTGATGTTCCTCTGGCGGATGGCTTTCTGACCGCTGGCAGCTTGCTTGGGCAGGTTTTGTTGTCCAGAAAAAAAATTGAAAACTGGCTTATCTGGATTGTTGTTGATGTCCTGTATGTCGGTTTGTATGTATATAAAAACCTGATGCTGACCGCGGCCTTGTATGCGGTGTTTGTCGTCATGGCGATCATGGGGCTACGCGCCTGGAGTAAAACATGTCAGCAGTAAAGTCGAATACACAGCGTATCGCAATTTTAGGTGCAGAATCATCCGGTAAGTCTGCGCTTGCAGAGGCGCTTGCGCAGCGCTATCAGACCGTATGGGTACCCGAGTATTTGCGTGAATTTGTCGAAACGCAACAGCGTGTTCCGCGTGAAAGTGAGCAAGTGATGATTGCACGCACGCAGCTAGAGCGCGAGGATGCAATGGCGCCGAAGGCGAATGAATGGTTATTTTGCGATACCACACCATTGATGACTGCAATTTATAGCGACTATTATTTTTCTTCAGCTGGTGATGAGCTGATGGCGTTGGCAGATCAGCATCATTATGACTTCACCGTGGTGACGGCACCTGATCTGCCTTGGGTTGCAGATGGCCTGCAAAGAGAGTCGCCTGCAGTGCGACAGGCAATTCATGAGCGCGTGTTGGAGGAGCTTGAAGAGCGTGAAATTCCTCATTTACTGATAGAGGGAAGTCTTGCACAGCGAGTAGAACAGGTAGAGTTTGCCTTAACATTTCTGATGACATAAAAAATGCCGCTGAGACCAGCGGCATTTTTCTGTGTGATGCAAACAGCATCGGCATCGAAGCTTGATTCTGCTTACTGATTTTCCATCAGGCCTTTCAGATGATCAGCTTTACCCGGATGGCGTAATTTCTTCATTGCTTTCGCTTCGATCTGACGTATCCGTTCGCGCGTCACTTCAAATTGTTTACCTACCTCTTCTAAGGTAAATTCGCTCGCGGTTTCAAGACCGAAACGCATGCGCAATACTTTCGCTTCGCGCGGGCTTAATGAGTCGAGTGCTTCTTTCAGTTTTTGCTGAACCGAGGCTTGCATCGCGGCAGCCATCGGCGACATTGTCATACTGTCTTCAATGAAATCACCGAGCTGCGAGTCACCATCATCACCGATAGGCACATCCAGAGAAACTGGTTCTTTTGCGATCTTCAGAATTTCGCGTACTTTCACTTCCGGTAAGCCCATTTTTTCGGCAATCGCGGCTGGCTCAGGCTCGAGACCACTTGCCTGCAGGAGTTGGCGCTTGACGCGGTTCATCTTGTTGATGGTTTCTATCATGTGTACCGGCACGCGTATCGTACGCGCCTGATCCGCGATAGCGCGGGCAATCGCCTGACGTATCCACCATGTTGCGTAGGTAGAGAATTTATAGCCGCGACGGTATTCGAATTTATCTACTGCTTTCAGCAGGCCGATATTACCTTCCTGAATCAGATCCAGGAATTGTAAGCCACGGTTCACATATTTTTTTGCAATGGAGATCACCAGACGCAAGTTCGCTTCCGTCATCGCGCGCTTTGCTTCGCTGGAACGTTTTTCACCGGCGATCATTTGCTTATTGATGTCGCGCAAAGCACTTAACGGCAGCTCAACACGTTCTTCCAGCTGGATGAATTTCTGTTGTAGTTCCCGTGCCGCGTGAATCTGGCGTGACAGGACTGCAGCATAAGGCTGAACCGATTGCATTTCATGTTCCAGCCACGCCGTATTGGTTGCATGTGTGCGCAGCATATCCACGAAATAGGCGCGTGGCATGCCGCATTTATTCACTAATAGTTCCAGCATTTGCTTTTCAGTGTTGCGCAAATCTTTCATTTGTTTGCGCAAAGTATCGCAAAGCTTTTCTGCCGTCTTTACCGTGAAACGCATGCCTTGCAATTCGCGGGAAATCGCTTGTTGTGCGGCCACGTAGGCGGTTGAGCCGTAGCCATCTTTGGCTCGTGCAGCTTGCATGTCATCAAAACGCTTAGCGACAACCGCAAACTTTTGCAGCGACCCTGCCTTTAACTGTTGTAATTGTTCATCACTGATGCCGCCGACGTTATCGCTGACAGCGTCATCGTCGTCGTCAACCTCATCCGTGTCGTCGCCATCACTTAGCAATAATGCCGACACATCATTTTCTTCAGGATTGAGCAGACCATCAATGATGTCATCAATGCGTACTTCATCTTTTTCAATTTTTTCTGCGATCAGCAGAATTTCCCTGATCGTACCAGGACATGCGGAGATCGCTTGTACCATGTCTTTCAGGCCGTCTTCTATGCGTTTGGCGATTTCGATTTCACCAGTTCTGGTCAGCAGTTCGACGCCACCCATTTCACGCATATACATGCGCACAGGGTCGGTCGTGCGACCGAAATCAGAGTCAACAGTAGCCAGTGCCGCCGCTGCAACGGATTCAGCTTCGTCATCGCTGACGACAATTGTGACGTTATCGGTCAGCAACATCATTTCAGCATCGGGCGCTTTATCGTACACCGCAATGCCCATGTCATTGAGCGTGCTGATAACGTCCTGAATCATTTCCGGGTCAGCGACTTCTTCCGGCAAGTGATCGTTAATTTCAGCATGGGTCAGATACGAACGGTCTTTGCCGAGGCGGATTAACTTTGTTAATTGCTTGCGATATTGTTCCAGTTGCTCTTCATTGAGAGCGCCGCTTGATTTTTTACTTTTTGCTCTGGCTGCCCGTTTCAGTTCTGCAGATTCAGCGGCATTCAGTGCTTGTATTTCGTCGTTTTCAAACTGAAATTCCGATGGTTTCCGACCACGTTTTGCAGGTTCCTTGCTACCGGATAAGACATAGTTTGACGTATCGATATTGCTGAACGCGGCTGCTGTATTCGCTACCGGCTCTGACTTAACCGGAGTTGCAACGGTCGTTGTGGCTTTTGCCTGAACCGGAGTGGTCGACACTGGCGTCACATGTGTTGACAGCGCTGGTGCTCGCGGCGCGTCTGCAAATACAGGTTTATCAGCAATGCTGGCAGTGCGCAACGAAGCACTGACTGGGGCAGCAACTGGAGCTACTGGTTTCAGTGTTGTGACGGGTGCTGCCGGTGCAAATTTACCTGAGCCTATGCGTGCTTCGCGTTTTACCGTCGTCGGTGCCGGTTTCGCGCCAAGTTGATCTGACAGAAGTAATTTTTTTGCGACTTTGGGTTCTGTTTTGCGGATAACGGCGGCACGCGGCTTTGCAATGTCTGCGCCGGATAAAGTTTGCAATCCCGCTTTCAGATCAGCGCGAATTTCTGTTTTTACTTCTGGCTTTGCAGGCACTTCAGCTGTTTGCTCGGCGTGTGCTTCTGCGTTGTCAGTGGGCGGCAGTGTTTCTGCCGCGATGCTGGAGCTATCGACGACTACCAGTTCGGTTTCATCAAAAGGCATACTGCTCATTGCTTCGATGTCTTCCGCTGTTAACGCTTTTGCCGGAGCAATGATCGCTTCAGCCATGACGGGCTGCATGCGTGAACGGCGTTTCGTCACGACCATGACGGGTGCTGCTGGTGTGCTAATTTGAGATTCTTCCATTTTTTCCGCTGTTGGCGTTGCCGGCGTTTCTGCGTTGGATGGCGCAGCTGCCGCAGCACGATTCAGCTGCAGGGTTTTTTTACCCAGAGTGAGTGTGGCGCCAGTTTTTTGAGCGGGAATAGTTGAGTCAGTTAAGCTGGTTTTCATGTAACAAAGTCGAGTGCGACAACAAAGTCTTGTCAATAGTGTATGGCGATGGCAATGGTGATAATCTGTTGGTCGTCTGCACTGACGATCAACGGTATCACGGATGAAAAAGCCCGCTGGTAAAAGCGGGCTACGCTGGTGAAAGCGATTCAATCATTTTTTGCTCAAACTGGTTCTCGGAAAGAGACGCGAGGGCGAGATTATCCTCGGCTTGGCACCGCTTGACAAGTTTTGTATGCGTTTCCTGAAAATAAAAATGAGGTGCGCATTGTAGCGTTTAATTCGCGCCTCATGGGAGAACCTTGTGTTTAAAGGCTTTGCGGGCGGACGAGTAAAATCGGAATGGAAAAATTATGCATATTTTTTAATTAATACCGATAATAGATGGAGATAGAACCGCGCAGTGCTTGAGCTGAAATGAGATGTCGCAGGCATTCGGCTTTTATAAAAAAGATGGCTAATTTATTCTGAGACGCACCATGCTCAATCATCGTAATTTTTTTAACTGTATTTTGCTGGCGGGGGGAATATTTGCTTTGCCTTCGCTGGCGCAGAATATTCCCGATACGCTGGCGCAGCGTTTGAAAGCATGCACCTCATGTCATGGGGTGCAGGGCAGGGCGGCGAGCGATGGCTATTACCCTCGCCTCGCCGGAAAACCAGAAGGATACTTATTGCATCAGCTGAAAAACTTCAGGGATGGTCAACGCCGGTATCCACTGATGAATTCTCTGCTCAGTAACTTAAGTGATGCCTATCTTCAGGAAATTGCGGCTTTCTTTGCTGATCAGCACCCCCCTTATGCGTCTCCACAGCCAACTGAGGCTAGCCTGGCAATATTGGCGCGTGGGCGTGAGCTGGTGATGGAGGGGGATCAGCAGAAAAAATTACCGGCATGTATCTCTTGTCACGGCGAAAAAATGACCGGAGTTGCTCCTTTTATTCCGGGCGTACTCGGCTTGCCAAGAGACTATATTGTTGCTCAGCTGGGTGCCTGGCAGACCGGCAGTCGGCGCGCGCATGCGCCTGACTGTATGCGGCAGGTCGCGCAAAGGCTGGCACCTGCGGATATTGCTGCCGTATCCGCCTGGCTGGCCTCACAAATGGTGCCGGACAACGGGATTGCTGTCAGCGCTAAGGATATCCCTCGCTTTCGCTTACCTCTGCAATGCGGCAGCGTTTCTGAGGATAAGCAAATTAAATAGATAACAGAACCTGGTTATCTGGGCTTGTGGATTTTGATGGCTATCGGTCTGGCTGTTTCATACATCATTGAAATGACGTAAGTAAAGTTTTGCCACTTTGAATATCATAAGATGCGACAAGCTGATCGGAAAATGATGAATGCGATGCGAGTTGTTCTGGAGACGACCTCTGTATGAAGAAAATGCTTATCCGTTTTTTTGTTGTCGTTCTATTCCTGCTGACGGGTATCAGTGAGTACGCTTACTTTGTCGGTTACAGGGTTGATGGGAATGCGTCTTTGGTGTCTGTCGCTACGTCGACCGACAGGGCGCTACTCATCCGTCGCGGTGAGTATCTGACAAGGGCGGGTAACTGTTTTGGGTGCCATACGGTCAAGGGCGGTGCTGCCTACGCTGGCGGCAGGATATTGCGTTCGGAATATGGTAATTTTGTTTCACCAAACATTACCCCGGATAGTCTCACCGGTATTGGGAGCTGGACTTTCAATGACTTCTGGCTTGCCTTGCATTTTGGTAAGGCAAAGGACGGGCGGCTCTTATATCCTGCTTTCCCGTATCCTAATTACTCTCAGATAAGCAGAGCGGATGCAGAGGCGATGTTTGCCTTTCTGAAGACGATACCAGCGATCTCTCAGAAAAATCCGGATCATGAATTACGCTTTCCTTATAACCAGCGGCGTTTGCTGGCATTCTGGCGTGCCATGTATTTCAAACCTGCAGTATTTGCAGAAGACAAAACAAAATCTCCTGAGTGGAATCGAGGCGCATATCTGGTAAAGGGTTTGGAACATTGCAGTGCGTGTCATAGTCAGCGTAATGTTTTCGGTGCGAATGATGGGGTAAGTGATTTTTCTGGCGGGGAACTTCCGCAGAGTCATTGGTATGCGCCGTCCTTGTTGCACACCAATGAAGCGCACTTGCAGAACTGGACGCAAAATGAGGCCGCGACTTTACTCAAAACGGGCGTTAACCACAAATCTGTCATGAGCGGGCCGATGGCAGAAGTGGTCTTTGATAGCCTGCAATATCTGACCGATGCTGATATCAGCGCAATGATCACCTATTTACAGGCCATTCCAGTAACGAAAGCGGATAGCGTCAGTGCGCTTGATCAGGCGTTGAGCGAGCCTGATCGCAATGAACAAACGAAAAAGCAAATGATGCAGCAAGGCGCTGTGCTGTATAAAACGCATTGCATGGATTGCCACGGTACTCAGGGCGAAGGATTTGTCTCTGTATACCCGGCTCTCAAAGGGAATCCTGGCTTGCAGATGAATTCAATTGCTAATCCTTTGCGGATAATACTCGCAGGAGGTTTTGCTCCTGCAACTCAATTAAATCCCCGACCTTACAGCATGCCACCATTTGGACCTGTATTAAGTGACGGCGAGGTTGCTATCTTGCTTAGCTACATCAGAAACAGCTGGGGGAACAAAGCTGCATTCGTGACTGCTGCAGAGGTCAATCATTACAGAACTGTGCCGATGGATTGACGTATGCCAAGCACCTTATCAACCTTAATATCTGGCGATGTAAAAAAATGAATCTTGTATCTTCGCCTGCAACCTTGACAGAAAAATGAGTATGCGGCGTTCATTGTTTACCCCGGCAATAGTGGTGATCGTGGCGACCAGCTTCAGCCCCTGTCTGCACGCGGAAAGCGCTGATCAGGTCGGCGTAATGCGTTCCAGTGCTAGCGGTAAGGAAATCAGACTTGATACAACGCTGAATGCACGTCAGATTGTCAGTGCGATTCCGGCAGAATTTCTGCGCGAACGCTTTGAAGCCAATGATACGAAAGGCCGTACCATTGTATATATGGCTTTCACCGAAGGTGATATCGGCGGTTTGATTTTTGTCGAAAATAAACTGACTGCACAAGTGTCAAAACAAGATGCGATGGCATTTTACAGTTGCCGAGGTTATGCAACTGCGGTGCAGCATCATTGGGCCAAGGATGCTGATATCTGGACAGAAACCTTGTTGGACGCCAGTGTTCCGATAAGCGACGTTGATCTGCACTTCACCGGTAAATCTGGTTTGCGTAGCATTGTTGAAGTAGTCAATGATCCTACGCTGTCGCAGGTCAGTTCTCTGGTCGATATGGGGACGAACCCTTTGAGTATTTTTAGAAAACTGAGTTCTGCCTGGGATTCTTCGGTTGACCGGGATCATTTCCAAAAAACCTTGTTACGTTTAAAGAATGTGCTGACTGGCGCAAGTGAAGCTGAGGTTGCAGAGATTATCAAGCCAGAAGACGTGTCATTTGTGAGTGGTGGATTGGTGATGGCTTATCCACGATTTTCTTTGGAATATTTTGTCAGTAACGGTGTTGTGAAGGTGGTTCAGCAACCATCTTTTTATCATCTGTCCAGAACTCAGGCGGCTTTGTTTTATGCGCCGAATGTCAGATGGGAGTTGTGTACACCATCAGAATGGCGGAATGCCATGCCCGAGGTGATCATGCCGGATAGCCCTACGAAGAAATAGCCAGACAACTCCAGAAGAATTCTCTTTTTCAGCCTGAATCTGCATTCTCAATAAATAAAAATTGGCCTGATATCGACAGAATTGATTTAACGCAGTTGATTGTGGTGATCGATTAAAAAGAATAGGGCGGATGTATGCTTTGTTGCGTATTGGTAATGCCCTTGTCATGTCTTGAAGTTATTCTTTACCTTTGTTGTTTAACGATATATTGTTTATATTATTTCTAAGTTTTTTAATTGGGGGCTGAAATGGCTACGGTTACACCTAAAAAAGTAGTAAGTACTCCGCGAACGTCTGTTACTAAGAAAGTCCCGGTACAAAAGGTCGCTGCTGCGTCAACAGCAAAGAAAACGGTGGGTGTAAAAACAGTCGCCAAAGTGGAAGCTGCAGTAACACCATCGGCAAGAAAACCATCAACCGCGAAATCGCTTCCGCAGTCGGAAGAAAAGTTGAAAAAGCCGAAATTGGTACGTGACAGCTTTACCATGCCTGAAGCGGAATATGCCGTGCTTGGTCAGGTAAAAAAAGCTTGCCTGAAGGCTGGTATCGAAGTCAAAAAGAGTCAGTTATTGAGAATAGGCCTGGTTTTGCTCAATAACACAGATATTCCCAATCTCAGAAAACTAATCAACGATTTATCTCCGCTCAAGGCTGGACGCCCTAAAAAAGAGAAGTAATTTCTGCTCCAGGCAGACGATTTTCCCTTCGTTCTGACTTATTGCGGCGCTGAAGACCGTTTCTGGATCTTCAGCGCCGTTGTATTTTTGTCTGTCATAAAACCGACATCTAACTGTCATCTTGTTGAAGTAATCGTCCTCTATTCTTCGTTCGTCGAATGAATGACATCTTGAGACTACACAAGGACGAGGAATGCGATTACTCACGATACCAGCGGATGCTAATCCCAGTTTTTCTAAACTCAATCTGAGTTTGGCGACGACCGCAGAAGAGGTCAAAGAAGTTCAACGTTTGCGTTATAAGGTGTTCATAGAAAGTATGGGCCTGTCGGCGCTGTCCAATCCTGAGGGGCTGGATAAAGATGAGTTCGACACCTATTGTGATCACCTGATTGTTCGTGACAGCAAGACGCTGAAAGTCGTCGGTACCTACAGAATTCTTGGCCCAAATGCTGCGCGCGAGATGGGACGTTATTACTCTGAGACTGAATTTGATTTATCCCGGTTACAGAATATTCGCGGTAGTGTTGCCGAAGCCGGACGTGCCTGTATCCATCCTGATTATCGCAGTGGTGCCGTCATTATGCTGCTGTGGGCTGGCCTGGCCGCTTACATGCGTCGTGAACGTTGTTCGCATCTGATTGGCTGCGCCAGTATCAGTCTGACTGATGGTGGTCAAAATGCTGCGGCAATTTATCGTAGTTTATCGGCGAGTGATTTTTGTCCACTGGAATATCGTGTGACACCACACGTACCTTTTCCCTTAGACGAAATCGATACCAGCAATGTTGTCGCCAGAATTCCTCCTTTGCTCAAAGGGTATCTGCGAGCCGGCGCTTGGGTGTGTGGAGACCCCGCCTGGGATCCTGATTTCCATAGTGCGGATTTGTTTGTGATGCTGCCATTGTCTAATCTGGATAATCGCTATGCACGTCATTACGGCACTGAGGAGTAAGCAGATTGAAGCCCGCTGACCAGTTCCTGAATAAGAAATTACATCATACGAAAAAGCGTGATATCACGCATTTCCGGACGATATGGATTTCAGATCTGCATTTGGGAACCAGCGGCTGCCAGGCTGCAAAACTGTTGGAATTTTTAAAAGCGACAGAATCGGAAACACTCTATCTGGTTGGCGATATTATCGACGGCTGGCAGCTCAAACGGCGCTGGTATTGGGATCAGACGCACAATAATGTAGTACAGACAGTATTGAAAAAAGCGCGCAAGGGTACAAATGTCATTTTTGTTCCCGGGAATCATGACGAATCGATCCGCCAGTTCATCGACCTGGATTTTGGCGGTATCAAAGTGCGCGACGAACTGGTGCATACAACCGCAAACGGTAAACGTATGCTGGTATTGCATGGTGACAGATTTGATGGTGTGATCGCCTGCGCCAAATGGCTAGCCTATGTTGGGGATAGTTTGTACACCGTGATTTTGAAATTCAATCAGGTGTTTAATAACTGGCGCGCCAGAGCCGGATTGCCATATTGGTCGCTGTCGCAATACCTGAAATTAAAGGTAAAAAATGCGGTCAGTTATATCACTCAGTTTGAAGATGCGCTGGCCGAAGAGGCGCGTAGAAACGGGGTTGATGGCATTATTTGCGGGCATATTCACAAACCAGAAATACGTGATATCGGCGGCATCCTGTATTGCAATGACGGTGACTGGGTTGAGAGCTTATCTGCGTTAGTCGAAGATGCAAAAGGTGAATTACGTCTGATCACCTGGCATGACGTGATGCATCCGACTGATAATGATGTGGCTGACAATATCGCTGATATTCAACTTGATGTCAGCGCAACGAGCGTCACGGTTTGATTTTTGCGAAGCCCGGCCTTGCTGATCGCTCCTGGACTTTATAGCTGCGAGCTGGGTTCTACTGGAAATGACCGGAAATGTTATTTCCTTCGTAATTGCCGTTATCTGACAACCAGATCAGGTGACATCACCGCTTTAAGATAGGTTGTTACCTCTTCCGCCTCGCGTTGTTTCTGCGATAGCCACCATACATTTCCTTTTCGTATGCTGTATCCCTGCGAGACGTGACCGAGTAAGTGTCCGGCGACCTGTCCCAGGCATGGCTGATGACCTACAATGACGACCGGCTCGCGGTTATTTGGCCAGTTGGCAATCCGTAGAATGTCTTGCGCTGATGCCTGTGGTCCCAGTTCAGGAACAATTTTGACTTTTCTGCCGCAAGCAACAAGGGCATCGGCAGTATCTCTGGTGCGTATCGTCGGGCTGACAAGAATACGGCATGTTTCAGGCAGCGTACTATCCAGCCAGTACGCTATTTTGCCAGCCTGTTTAACCCCTTTGCCTGTCAGCTTTCTGAATTCATCTGCTATTTCTTCGGTTGCCGGTTCAGCTTCCGCATGGCGCCAGAGTATTAAATCCATTATTCGTCTTCCGAAGCTGACAATGATCCAAGTTGTTGCATCAGATATTGTTGTGCACAGAAGCTGGCCTGTTTGCTACGCGCTTTTTTGCGTTCATATTGACCATCAGAGCCAAGTACCCAAGCGTTGACATTGTCTTTCAAATAGGGATCCAGCCCTTCAGAAATGATGCGTTTCTTGAGGGATTTCTCCAATACCGGAAAAGCAACTTCGATCCGTCGGAATAAATTGCGATTCATCCAATCGGCGCTGGCGAGATGCACGTCATGTGCGAGGTCGTTGCGGAAATAATAAATCCGGCTATGTTCGAGAAAACGACCAATGACCGAGCGGACACGTATGTTTTCTGATAAGCCGGGTACGCCGGGACGCAAGGCACATGCACCACGGATAATCAGATCAATTTTTACGCCATCCGCAGACGCTGCGTACAGAGCGCGAATCACCGATTCATCCAATAACGCATTCATTTTTGCAATAATGCGACCTGGCCGGCCTTCACGTGCAATACGAGCCTCGTTACGAATGGCTTTGATGATTTGCGGTTGCAATGCAAATGGCGCCAGCCACAGGTATTCCAGTTTTTTGGGCTTGGTCAGACCTGTCAGGTGAATGAAGACTTCGTTCACCTCCGCCGCGATACCGGGATGAGCTGTCAGCAGGCCAAAATCTGTATAGAAACGGGTAGTCGATGGATGGTAATTGCCTGTTCCTAAGTGGGCATAATGTCTGAGAACGCCCGCTTCTTCACGCCGTATCACCAATGCAAGCTTTGCGTGTGTTTTTAATCCCACTACGCCATAGACGACTTGTGCGCCGGCACGTTGCAGTTTATCTGCCCAGTTGATGTTGGCTTCTTCGTCAAAACGCGCCATTAACTCGACGATGACGGTGACTTCCTTACCTAAGCGGGCAGCGGTAATCAGTGACTCCATCAGATCAGAGTTCATGCCGGTGCGGTAAATGGTTTGCTTGATCGCAACCACGTTTGGATCCAGCGACGCTGAGCGGATAAAGTCGATGACGGTCTGGAACGGCTGAAACGGATGGTGCAGCAAGATATCTTGCTTGCGTAACAAGGTGAAGATATCGGTGTGTGAATATTTGCCGATCGCTTTTGCCGAGAAAGGCGGAAAGCGCAGACTCGGTTGTTTAACATGATCGACAATTTCGCTGAGGCGCACCATATTGACGGGGCCATCTACGGGATACAGTCTGTCCTGATCGAGAGAAAATTGTTCCAATAAGAAGCGCGACAAATCTTCTGGACAGTTCTTTGCGACCTCCAGCCGTACTGCGGCTCCGAATTGTCTTGTTTGTAATTCGCCTTGCAATGCCTGACGCAGGTTTTTTACCTCTTCCTCGTCAACCCACAAATCGCTGTCGCGGGTGACGCGGAATTGCGAATAATTGATGACATCTCTGCCATTAAATAAATCTGCAATGTGAGAGTGAATCACAGATGAAAGTAAGCAAAAAGACTGACCGTCTACTGATAACTCATCTGGAAGTTTAATGATGCGGGGTAAAACCCGGGGTGCTTTAACAATCGCGATTGCAGTGCCGCGACCAAACGCGTCTTTTCCTGCCAGCGATACGATGAAATTAAGACTCTTATTAACGACTTGCGGGAAAGGATGTGCAGGGTCCAAACCGATTGGCGTCAGTAAAGGCCGCACCTCTCGTTCAAAATAAGATTTAACCCAGGCTCTTTGTGCGTCATTCCGCTCAGAGTGACGCAGCAGATGCACCCCTTTTTTGGATAGCTGCGGCAGAATTTCCTGATTCAGCAGTTCATATTGACGTTCAGTTAACTGGTGACATTCAGAGCTGATCCGTTTCAGTGTTGACAGAAAAGCAGGGTGCTGAACCAGCTCTCCGTCAATTGTATTCTGTGCCAATAGACTGGCGACCCTGACTTCAAAGAATTCATCTAAGTTACTGCCAACAATACATAAATACTTAAGCCGCTCAAGTAATGGAATGCTTTTGTCTTCAGCCTGAGCCAGCACACGCCAGTTAAATGCGATCTGCGACATTTCCCGGTCAAGAAAAATGGCGGCTCTGGAAGGTTCTGTGGAACTTGCTTTACTCGAACTGGTGCCTCTGGCCTGCTTTACACCCTGGGCGGCATCTTTAGGCGTGTCGCCTAAGCTATCCTCTTTGGCGTCACTGTCAGTTGCGGAGTTCATTACATCTTGATTCGGCATATGTGTTTGCGTGTCATAAAGACTGTCATATATATGTAACTCACTATTTTAGTGATGTGGTGTGACAAGTTTATGACAAAAAATCATTATGAAATTAAATATTTCAGGGTTGTTTTGGTAAGTCATTATCTTGTCATAATTCGATTGTAAAGTCCGTCTCGTAGTAACGAATACCTGTTATTTAACCTTAGAGGTGAACATGCAAATCAATCGTGTCATTAAATCCCTGGTCGCAGCAGTTGGTGTGGCTGCTACATTCTCTGTTGCTCACGCAGCTGATATTACTGGTGCTGGCGCTACATTTCCTTACCCAATTTACGCAAAATGGGCTGAAGCTTACAAAAAAGCTACTGGCAACGGTCTGAATTATCAGTCCATCGGTTCCGGTGGCGGTATCAAGCAAATCAAGGCGAAAACTGTTGATTTCGGTGCTTCTGATATGCCTTTGAAAATCGAAGAGTTGGATGCTGAAGGGTTGATGCAGTTTCCTGCGATTATCGGTGGTGTTGTTCCTGTCGTGAATATCGAAGGTATCGCTCCAGGTAAATTGAAGATGACCGGGGATCTTCTCGCAGGCATCTACATGGGTAAGATTACTAAATGGAATGCAGCGGAAATCGTCGCGATTAACCCAGGCGTAAAATTGCCAGCGGAAGATATTACTGTTGTTCATCGCTCTGATGGTTCTGGTACCACATTCTTGTGGACAGATTTCCTGAGTAAAGTGAATGCAGAGTTTAAAACAGCAGTGGGCTCTTCTACTGCGGTTAAATGGCCTGTAGGCTTGGGCGGTAAAGGCAATGAAGGCGTTGCTGCCAACGTTCAACGTATTAAAAACTCAATCGGTTACGTTGAGTATGCCTACGTTAAAAAGAACAAAATGACTTACACCACATTGAAAAATGCGGATGGACAGTTTGCTGAACCTGATGATGAAAACTTCAAAGCAGCGGCTGCTGGCGCTGATTGGAATAAAGCGCCTGGCATGTATCTGGTATTGACAAATCAACCAGGTAAAATCACATGGCCTATCACTGGTGCATCCTTCATTCTGATGCACAAAACTCAGGCTGATTCTGCAAAGGGTAAGGAAGTTCTGAAATTTTTCGACTGGTCATTTAAAAATGGCGGTGCAATGGCTGCTGAATTGGAATACGTTTCTTTGCCAGCACCGGTTGTTAAGTTGATTGAAGAAAGCTGGAAAGCAAAAATCAAAGACGCGTCTGCAAAAGCGATTTGGTAATTGAAGTAATAAATGAAGTAAATGCGAAGTAAATACGGTTCACTGATTCGATTGATGAATTAGCAGAGCTATTTTAAGTGAGGCGATTCAGGCGTGTCCTGAGTCGCCTTTCGGTGGAAAGACACCTATGCCTACACCAACGTTTTCCGTCAATATGACAGCACCATCATCAAGCCAGAATATATCGAACGCTGAGAACACTCAGCCCGCACAACTGAGTGCCGCAAGAATGGCGGCAGTGATGCGTCGTCAACGCTGGCAAGATTTTTTCTTTCACAAGCTGACTCTGAGTTTCGCAGCGCTTGTTTTAGTTGTACTACTGGGTATTATTGCCTCGTTATTCCTGCGCGCGATTCCTGCGATGCAAGAATTTGGTTTTGCATTCATTACCACAATAGAGTGGGACCCGGTGAATGATAAATACGGCGGTCTGATCGCGATCGTCGGAACGCTCGCTACTTCTGTAATTGCTTTGCTGATTGCTTTTCCCGTCAGTTTTGGCATTGCCCTGTTTCTTACTGAAATTTGCCCGGCTTGGCTGAAGCGTCCGCTGGGAACTTCCATCGAGCTTTTGGCGGGGGTGCCGAGCATTATTTACGGCATGTGGGGTTTGTTTGTTTTTGCTCCGTTATTTTCCGAATATATCCAACCGGCTCTGGCCTCTACACTGGGTAAATTGCCAGTGATAGGCGTTTTGTTTTCTGGTCCTATGATAGGGCTGGGCATTTTATCGGCGGGTGTGATTCTCGCGATTATGATTATTCCTTTCATTTCTTCCGTGATGCGGGATGTTTTTGAAGTCGTGCCACCAGTGCTGAAAGAGTCGGCGTACGGTCTGGGATGTACTAAGTGGGAAGTTGTCAGAAAAATTGTTTTGCCATACACAAAAATCGGCGTTGTTGGTGGTGTTATGTTGGGCCTGGGGCGTGCATTGGGTGAGACGATGGCGGTGACCTTTCTGATTGGTAACGCACATAAACTGTCTTGGTCCTTATTTGCTGCGGGTAATAGTATTGCCTCCACGCTTGCGAACGAATTCGCGGAAGCTGAAACAGTTTTGCATACATCATCTTTATTCCTGTTAGGTTTAATTTTATTTGTGATCACCTTCATAGTGTTATCTGCCGCTAAATTGATGTTGCTCGGTTTGAGCAGAAAAGAAGGTACAAAATAATGGATATTTCTAAAGCTCAGGCAGCGCAAAATCCAGTGTATCGCCGCCGTTTGCTGGTACACCGGCTTGGTATCGCCTTATCCTCAATTGCGATGGTGTTTGGCGTATTTTTTCTGATGTGGATCCTCTTTACCTTGTTAATTAAAGGGTTTTCTGCGATTAATCTTGCCATGTTTGTTGAATCAACGCCGGCTCCGGGCAGTGATGGCGGTGGTTTGATGAATGCGATCGTCGGTAGTTTTCTGATGGTTGGTTCCGCAACATTGATTTCTACTCCGGTCGGGATTCTGGCGGGCATTTATCTTGCTGAATACGGCGATAAGAGCTGGTTCGGCGGTATCACCCGGTTTGTGACGGACATTATGTTGTCCGCACCTTCCATCGTGATCGGCTTGTTTGTATATGCCATTTATGTGGCTAACGTCAAACATTTTTCCGGTTGGGCAGGCAGCGTGGCGATTTCATTAATTGCGATTCCTGTCGTTGTCCGTACTACCGATAATATGTTGGGGCTGGTTCCTGCAAGTCTGCGCGAAGCTGCATTTGCATTGGGTGCACCTCGCTGGAAAGTTGCACTGCTGGTGAGATTGCGCGCAGTCAAAGCCGGTGTGGTGACAGGTATTTTGCTTGCTGTGGCCAGGATTTCCGGTGAGACAGCACCTTTGCTTTTCACCGCATTGAACAACCAGTTTTTCAGTGCCAACATGAATAGTCCGATGGCAAATCTTCCTGTCGTCATTTATTCGTATGCGATGAGTCCTTACGATAACTGGCGTGAACTGGCATGGGGCGGTGCATTACTGATTACCTTCAGTGTTCTGCTTCTGAATATTTTGTCGCGTACCTTGTTTAAC
Source organism: Undibacterium sp. FT79W (assembly GCF_014284215.1). NCBI lineage: Bacteria > Pseudomonadati > Pseudomonadota > Betaproteobacteria > Burkholderiales > Oxalobacteraceae > Undibacterium > Undibacterium sp. FT79W. The sequence goes on from NZ_JACOGB010000006.1 coordinate 330,976, forward strand.
CAAAAAACACAGCATTAATTCGAGCATCGATATGACTACTACTCCAGCAAATACACAGAAAAAAGCGATCGAGATCGACGGGCTGAATTTTTTCTACGGTACTACCCGTAGCCTGCGCGATATCAAATTGAATATTTTCGATAAAAAAGTCACTGCTTTTATTGGTCCTTCAGGTTGTGGTAAATCAACCTTGTTGCGCACCTTAAATCGTATGTACGATTTATATCCTGGCCAACGTGCAGAAGGTAAGATTATTTACAACGGCAAAAATATTCTCGATGCCGATCAGGATATTAATTTACTACGTGCCAAAGTCGGTATGGTATTTCAGAAGCCGACGCCTTTCCCTATGTCCGTTTATGACAACATCGCATTCGGTGTGCGTTTGTATGAAAATCTTTCTAAGGGCGAGATGGATGAGCGCGTTGAATGGGCTCTGAAAAAAGCGGCGATCTGGACTGAAGTCAAAGATAAACTGAATAAAAGTGGCTTAAGTCTGTCTGGCGGTCAGCAACAGCGCCTCTGTATCGCTCGCGGTGTGTCAGTGAAGCCGGATGTGCTTTTGCTGGATGAGCCAACTTCTGCGCTGGATCCGATTTCGACCGTAAAAATCGAAGAGCTGATTAATGAATTGAAAGAGGAATACACGATCGCCATCGTTACGCATAACATGCAACAGGCGGCACGTTGTTCCGACTATACCGCCTATATGTATCTTGGTGAGTTGGTCGAGTTTGGCGAGACGGATCATATTTTCATGAATCCGGTCAAAAAAGAAACACAAGACTACATTACCGGTCGTTTCGGTTAATTATATTTATCGCGATTACAAGAATTCAGGAGAAACCTGTGACAGGCGAACACTCTTCAAAACAATACGACAGTGATCTGGAAACGATACGTTCCAAGGTCTTGTTGATGGGCGGTTTGGTAGAAAGCCATTTCCATGATGCGATGTCCTGTTTTCGTACAGGCAATGCAGAACAGGCTGAAATCGTCATTCAGTCTGATCTGGAAGTGAACCGGTTAGAGGTTGCACTCGATGACATGTGCAGCCAGTTGATTGTGAAACGTCAGCCAGCCGCAAATGATTTGCGTACAGTTGTCGCGACCGGGAAAGTGATTACCGACCTTGAGCGTATTGGTGATGAGTCAACCAAAATTGCCCGTATTGCGAAAGAAGGTCAACTCAATCGGCGCAGCATCCCTATGTTTAACGGCCATGACACCGTTCGTGTATTGGCCGCCAGCGTTGCCGATATGTTGCACCAGGCATTGGATGTTTTTGCCCGGCTCGATGGTGAACGAGCCGTTCAGTTGATTGCCCAGGACGAAATTATTGACAATGATTTCCGCTCCATTATGCGTAATTTGATTACCTTTATGATGGAAGATCCGAGTACGATTTCTTCAGCGCTCGACACCTTATGGGTCGCAAAAGCGATAGAACGAATAGCTGATCACGCGAAAAATATTGCCGAATATACGGTTTACATTGTTGAAGGCAAAGATATCCGTCATTCGGATTATGTCGCTGTCAAACAAGATCAGAAACACTAAAAAATCAAATACAGATAATGGCTGCTGATACCACAATATTAATTGTCGAAGACGAACCAGCGATTGTTGAATTAGTCAGTTTTACCCTGCGTGCTGCAGGTTGGAATACTTTCGCCGTCAATAATACTGCTGAGGCGTGGGATTTTATTCAACGTCGCACTCCGCAGTTGATTCTGCTCGACTGGATGCTGCCTGACCAGAGCGGATTACGATTGCTTTCCAAAATTCGCTCTGACCGCCAGTTTAATGAAATTCCCGTCATTATGCTGACCGCGAAAAGTATGGAGGAAGATAAAATTGCTGGTTTGGATCATGGCGCAGATGATTACATCACAAAGCCATTTTCTCCTCGTGAATTGACTGCGCGGATGAAGGCTTTACTCCGCCGCAAGAGTCCTGAACACGCACAGACCGCATTGGCGGCAGGTAATGTCGTACTTGATCCGATTAGCTGTACCGTCAAAATTGATGATCAGAAGGTCGATATTGGTCATGCAGAATATAAATTACTGAAGTTTTTCATGGCACACCCCGAGCGCGTTTTTTCACGTAGCCAATTGCTTGATAAAGTATGGGGTGATCACGTCGTGATTGAGGAGCGTACCGTTGACGTGCACGTTCTGCGTCTGCGTAAAGTCTTGAAATCTGCAGAGTCGCTGATTAAAACAGTGCGTAGCGTTGGTTATATGCTGTCCGAAAAGTAATGGGCTCTCGTTGTGGGCAGCCAGACTGAAATATGAAAAACAACCACATTCAACATAGTATGAGTGTGGTTGTTTTTTTATATTTGAAAGTAGTGTTATCAGTATCGGTACTTGTTTTGATCGGCATTGAATATTGTTTCTCAGTCAATCCGGTTTTGTGTACCATCATTTCTACCCAAAATTAAAAAAATATCAGGGATTTTCATGTCTCCACGTCTTGTTTTCTGGGTTTCCAGCTCTATTCGCGCCTTGCTTATTATCATTGCTACCGGTATCGCCGCGTATCTGTGGGGGGCTGTAACCGGATTATTGCTTGGTTTTATTGCGATGTCGGGGCTGGTTCTGTTACAGCTTTTTTATCTGCAAAGACTGGCGGACTGGCTGGATAATCCCGCCAGTTCACGCTTGCCGGATGGCTGGGGCGCATGGACGGATATTTTTTCCCGGCTTTATAAATCGCGCAGGGGAGATGAAAAAAATCAGGCAGAGCTGACTGAATGGCTGGCACGCTTTCGTCAGGCAATGACATTGTTACCTGATGGCGTCGTCATCATGGATGACGTCCTATTTCTTGAATGGTGTAATCCCGCAGCTGAAAGTCATCTGGGGCTGAGTCTGGCAAAAGACAAAGGAATGCGCGTCACAAACCTGGTGCGCACGCCCGAGTTTATGGACTACATTATTCTGGGGCGCTATGAAACGCCACTGACGCTGTCATTTCGTGACCGTAAGCTGATCGCACATATTATTCCGTTTGAAAACCGGCGTCAGATTCTGGTGACGCACGACATTACAGAATCTGAACGTATTGATATGATGCGTCGCGACTTTATCGCGAATGCATCCCATGAGTTACGCACTCCTTTGACGGTCATTAACGGCTTTTTGGAAATTGCTTCTTTACAACCGGATTTGGATATCACAATCCGCCATTCGCATCTGAAACTGATGACGGAGCAGGGCGAGCGTATGCAGCGCCTGGTGGAGGATATGCTGACATTGACACGCCTTGAATCCATGGATCACTTGTTACGTGTTGAAACCATTGATATGCGCGGCTTGCTGGAGCAAATTTTGCAGGAAGCAGAGGCGCTTTCCGCCGGACGCCACCTGATTACACTGGAAATCGATGGTCCCGACATCCGTGGCAGCAAGGATGAAATACGCAGTGCACTGACTAATCTGGTGACAAACGCTATCCGCTATACACCAGAAGAAGGAAAAATTCATATCAGCTGGATCAACACTCCTCACGGGGCAAAATTTTCTGTCACGGATAACGGCATAGGCATCAGTCCTGAGCACATCTCCCGTCTGACGGAGCGTTTTTACCGGGTCGATAAAAGTCGCTCGCGTGAAACACAGGGAACCGGCTTGGGATTGGCGATTGTTAAACATGTACTGTTGCGACATAAAGCGCAACTGCTGATCGAATCGACCCCCGGCGTTGGCAGCAAATTCACCGTGCAATTCCCCGCAAATATCGCTATCGAAGAGTAGTGTTCTGCTTGCTTTTGTCTATGGCATTATTTATCCGGTGAAAGGATAAATTTTGTTATTCCCTATTTCTCCTGAATACAGATAAGTTAAACTCAAAACCATTGCTGCTGACAGAAGTTGTGCAGAGGTTTTGCTGACCAGATGTACTCTGGGGGGATGTTTAATGGAAATGAACGTATTGGTGCTGGATGACGCACAAATCAACGTTACATTGCTGTGTTTGCTATTAAAGAAAATAGATAAATGTAAGTCGGTAAGTTTCAGTGAGCCGGGGGCGGCGCTCGCATGGTGCGCCAACAATGTACCCGACCTGATTATGGTCGACTACATGATGCCGGCAATGAATGGCATTGAATTTATCCGGCGTTTTCGTGAGCTGGAAGGGTGTCACGACATTCCCGTCCTGATGATCACCGCCAACAATGAACTCGAATTACGTTACCAGGCACTTGATGCCGGGGTGAATGATTTTCTGATCAAGCCTATCGATAAAATTGAGTTTCTCGCAAGAACCCGGAATATGCTGGCTTTGCGTAAAAGCCAGCGTTTTCTCGAGGACAAGGCGATGTGGCTTGATGAATCAGTAAAAAAGGCGACTACTGAAATTTTAGAGCGGGAAAGAGAAACTGTTTTTCGCTTGTCAAAAGCCGCCGAGTCACGAGATCCGGAAACCGGTGCCCATATTCTCCGCATGGCCAACTATTCGAAGATTATCGCCGAGCAATTAGGTTTATCGTCAGAGGATCAACGCTTAATTCTGGAGGCAGCACCGATGCACGATGTCGGTAAAGTGGGCATCCCGGACAGCATTTTATTAAAGCCTGGCAAGCTGACACCAGATGAATTTTCTGTGATGAAGCAGCATACCTTGCTTGGCTATGAAATCCTGGCGGGTAGTTCGTCCAATCTGCTGACGACTGGTGCGGAGATCGCGTTGGCACACCATGAAAAATTCGATGGTAGCGGTTATCCGAACGGGTTGGCTGGTGAAAAAATTCCCTTGTTTGCGAGAATCGTCGCCGTTGCTGACGTTTTTGATGCCCTGACATCTGAACGTCCGTATAAAAAAGCATGGAATAACGAAGATGCGCTTGCCCATTTACGTGATGGATCTGGTCAGCACTTTGACCCTTTATGCGTCGATGCCTTCTTTGCCGGGTTGGATAGGATATTGGCGGTCAAAAATCTGTACAAGGATGATTAGAATTAATAAAAAATGATTTTTCCATAGCGGTTTGGCATGTTTGTGTACAAAAAACAGATATTATTTTTCGTATGAAACGTGCTGCTGTCCCCCTTCAATCAAAACCCTGCCGATAGATAATCAGATCATGATCAATACCGCGACTGCAAAGAGTATTTGATGCGACATATATTATCTTTGCTTCAAAACAGTAACTCGCTTGGTATACACAGTGTGGAGCAGCTAGAAACTGTGCTGGGAGAGCTGGAGCAATTGACGCAACTGCCGGACCTGCCAGCGATGAGCGACAGTACGAGACAGGTGCTACGTGGCCTGCGGCATTTTTTTGCCCAGATCGATCTGGACTATCAGCGATCAGATAGTGAATTGGCTGAGTACAAGCAGCGTCTCAGGCCAAATTCAGATGCGTTATCGCACGCAAATGCCAGCTTGCAGCAGGAGTGTGAAAGCGGCAATCAAATTCCGCCGACCTTGAAAGCGACGAACGATCAATTATTTTTTTCATCGGGAAAAAGTTCTGATGAAAATATCAGTTCAGATAAGCTGAAGTCAGCGTTGACGGCGCTACAAAAACAGCAGTTTGCATTAGATCAGCATGCCATTGTCAGTGTGGCAGATTCCAGTGGTACGATCATTTATGTCAATGAAAAATTTTGCGAGATCAGTAAGTACGGTTCCGCTGAACTCATAGGGCAAAACCATCGTATCGTTAATTCCGGATTACATACGCTGGCTTTTTTTCAGAATATGTGGAGCACGATTACCAGTGGTCATGTCTGGCACGGGGAAATTCGTAATAAGGCAAAGGATGGTAGCTACTATTGGACAAATGCGACTATCGTTCCTTTTCTGGATAGTCATCAGCGACCATATCAATATATTTCCATTCGCACTGATATCACGGAACAGTGGCGCTTACGTGAAAAGATAGAATCCAATCAGACGCTGATGCAAAACATGATGCATAACCTCGGACAAGGTGTGTACACGCTGGATGCACAAGGGGTATGTACGTTTCTTAACCCTGAGGCAGAGCGAATTCTGGGGCGAAATCTGGTTGATTTGAAAGGGAAAATACTTCACGATCTGGTGCACTCTATACGTCCGGATGGTGCGCATGTTCAGAATCAGGATTGTCCGATACATCAAACAATCATGTCCGGTGAAGTATTTCGTTCTGATCTCGAATACTTCCAGCATCAGTCCGGCAGTCTTTTTCCTGTGTCGATAGTCGCATCGCCAATTATTGATCATGGCAAGATAGTTGGTTCCGTCGCTGTCTTTAAAGATATTTCAGACCGTTTAGCAACAGACCGGGCGCTTCGGGACAGTGAGGCAAGACAAAGGATGTTGCTCGACAATGCTGCTGATGCGGTGTTTGTTGCGAACACGAGTCAGCAATTGGTTTATGTGAATGATCTTGCCGCTAATATGCTGGGTTACTCCAGAGTCGGGCTGCTTGGCAGCAGTATGTATAACTTATTGCCGTTAGCAGACCGGGAGCTGGCGACGCGCAATTTTTTGTGTCATATCCTGGAGGAGAAGCATCTCCGTGCCGAGATTACCTTGCTGAAAAAAGATGGGGATACCATCCCGGTTGAATTGAATGCCGCGCTTTTGCCTGATGGCAGCATCTATGGATCGTGCAGGGACATCACTGAGCGACTCCGGTTTGAGTCCGATCTGCTTCAGGCAAAAAATGATGCAGAGGCAGCGAATAAAGCAAAAAGCGAGTTCCTGGCGACAATGAGCCATGAAATCAGAACGCCGATGAATGGCATCATCGGAATGACGGAGTTGGCACTGGATACCGATCTCAGTGGTGAACAACGTGAATATCTTGAACTGGTTAAATTATCTTCCCAATCTTTAATGAGTATCATCAACGATATTCTGGATTTTTCGAAAATTGAGTCCGGAAAGATAGAGCTGGAAAGAATCGAGTTTTCTTTACGGGAATTGGTTGCTTCGTGTTTGAGGGCGCTGTCGCTCAGAGCGTCGGAAAAAGGCATAGAACTGGTCTATAAAATAGATGCGGCTATCCCAGAAATCGTGATCGGTGATCCTGGGCGCCTGCGTCAGATCATGACGAATCTGGTCGGAAATGCGATTAAATTCAGTGAAAAAGGTGAGGTGATTGTTGATGTCCAACTGGCACATGAAAACACGTCACGACTCGGCATTTATTTTGCTGTCACGGATCACGGCATCGGTATTCCGGAAGCAAAACAAAGCAGTATTTTTGATGCATTCAGTCAGGCGGACACGTCAACGACGCGTAAATATGGGGGGACTGGCCTTGGCCTGACAATTTCATCTCGACTGGTTCATTGTATGAACGGCTTGCTCGCGCTCAATAGCGAACCGGGGAAAGGAAGCACGTTTTACTTTACGATCAGCTTGGCAAAAACTGAAAAAGATCGCGCTTCAAAACGAGTGATGGATTTTGCTGGCATGACTGCGCTGATTGTTGATGACAATGCTGTTAATCGCTTATTTTTTTCCGATACGCTGAGAAAATGGAAGATAAAGCCCGTTGCTGCTACATCTGCAGACGAGGCGCTACGGTTGCTAACGCAGATGCAATCTGATGGGCAACATATCGATGTGATTCTGCTTGATGTCTGTATGCCCGGTATGAGCGGCTTTGAATTTTTGACCCGGCTTGCTTCAGAATATGAAGAATTAAAGTCTAAAACAGTGTTGCTTTCATCCGCAGGCTCGCGTGAGGGTTTCCTGGATTGCCAGGGATTAGGCATGACAAACTACGTTTTAAAACCTGTGAGTCAGTCCGAGCTTTACGATGCCATCAGTACCGTCGTGAACGGTGAGAATAAAAAAACGACGCCGGGTGTTCAGGATCAATTGGATAGTACGAAATATTCTTCTCCGCCATTACGCATTCTGGTTGTCGAGGATAATCCGGTGAATCAGAAACTGATTCTCGCGCTCTTGAATAAATGGAGTCATATTGCTACTGTGGCAGAAAATGGTCTGGACGCGCTGTCGCAGTTTTCACGACAGCCGTTTGATGCCATTCTGATGGATATGCAGATGCCGAAAATGGGAGGTGTCGAGGCAACGCAACGTATCCGCGACGCTGAAAATTCACATGGCGATGGCCGACATACCCCTATCATTGCAATGACGGCCAACGCCATGCCCGGCGACTGGGAAAGATGTCATGAAGCGGGTATGGATTACTATCTATCCAAGCCTATCAGGGCGGAATTGTTGAGAGAATTACTGAAACAATTGGCGCAGAATACCAAAGTGACCGCAGAGCAGGCACTGCAAAGTGCGAAAACTGACATGAATAACCTACCTTCAAAGACAGATATGCCGACAGAAAACACATCGTTTGATTATGAGGCGGCTTTACTGAATGCCGACACGGAGATCGTCAACATTATCGCCCATTCTTTTCTTGACGCCTGTGACCAGTACAAGGCAGAAATTGCCGATGCCGTGGCGCGACAAGACAGCGAGTTACTGTACCGTTCTGCACACACACTGAAGGGGCTGGTTGGTAATTTTTGCGCGGTTCCGGTTGAGTCGCTGGCGAGGGAATTAGAGCATTTCGGTAAGACGAATGATTTGAGTATGGCCGCGGCAAAGCAAGTGGAATTGTTTACTCAACTGGATCAGATGAATACTGCCTTGAAAAAGTTTTTGGCGACAAACTGATGCAAAAGCTGAACATTATTTACACACATAGTTGATTGCAGCCCCGCCAAAGATCAGCCACAGCCACAAGCTCATGGCGAGCAATACTGGTTTTATTCCTGCTTGTCGCAAGGTACTGATTTTTGTACTTAAGCCCAAAGCAACCATAGACATACAGAGAATAAAATTATCGGTGTTCGTCAACACGGTTCTGATTTCAGTTGGAATGATCAATACGGAGTTGATTGCAGCGACGCCGATAAACATGAAGGCAAACCAGGGAATTTCTATTCTGCTTTCGCTGCTATCAGTTGGTCGTATTACCTTCGTATTGTGTTTTTTAAGTAAGCGCAATACGAATGGCAGCAGGAGCAGAAATGGTGCCAGCATCATGACCCTGAGCATTTTTGTGATGACAGCAGCATCGCCCGCCGAGTCACTCACGGCCTTGCCGGCAACAATTACTTGCGCAACTTCATGCATGGTCGAACCTACGTAAATACCAAAGCCAGATGTCGAAAGCGGAATGACCTGGACATGCCTGTTCCATTCAAAAATAAGTGGATACATCAACATGCTGATGGTACCAAATATCATCACGCCAGAGATCGCAATACTGGCATCATCTGATTTTCCTTTAATGACTGGGCTCGTCGCCATGATTGCGGCCGCACCGCAGACAGAACTTCCCGCCCCAATCAAGACCGTTAATTTGTCGTCCAGCGCAAAGACTTTTTTTCCGAGAAATAAAGCGATGGCGAACGTTGTACCAAGGACGAGCGCGTCAATAGCGAATGCTGTGCCGCCGAGCTGTTGAATGTCCCTGAAACTCAGGCGTAATCCGTACAGAATAATCCCAGCGCGCAACAATGTTTGTTTGGAAATCATCATGCCTTGCTCCAGCCCGCGATGCTGAAATATGGCATGGCTATTGCCCGCGATCATACCCAACAATATTGCGGTAGTCAGATTACTTAATCCATGGTTTTGCATCCAGACTAACTTGCTGAGCGACATAGCGATTGTCGCCAGTGTTGCGCATAACAGTAAGCCGGGAGCATATCGACCCAGAGAAATTTTTTTGGGTGAGTTGGTTGAATCGGTGCGAATCATAATGATCTGTTTTTTGTGAATGAGCGCAGAATATCGTTTTTTATTAAACTAATAAAACGAATTAATTTTGTATAATTAAACTAAAAAACAGGTTAATTTATGAAAATCAGTCTGCGTCAATTGCAAGTATTCGTTTCAGTGGCAGAGCAGGGCAGCACTATGGCTGCGGCGAATGTCGTCGCACTCTCACAATCGGCTGCCAGTGCCGCACTGAATGAGCTGGAACATATGCTCAACACGCAGTTATTTGACCGTGTCGGTAAGCGTTTGCTGTTAAACGACAATGGTCGTCTATTAATGCCGCAGGCGCGCCTGATACTCGATGCTGCAAATTCGATAGAACTGCAGTTTTCGTCGGGGGATGCCAACTGGTCGTGTATCCGGATCGGTGCCAGTACAACGATAGGCAGTTATTGCTTGCCGGCTTTGCTGGCTGCCAGTCCAGTAACTGATTCACAACTGACTGCTTCTGCTCAGCACACCATATCTCATCCGCAGATGACCATCGCGAATACGGCTGATATTGTCAGCGCTGTCGCGAATTACGAAGTCGATTTTGGTTTCATTGAGGGGCCTTGCCATCGCACGGATTTATTGGTTGAACCGTGGTTTGAGGATGAAATGGTCATTGTTTGCTCACCGGAACATCCGTATGCGGCACAAAAGAATGGCAGCATTGGTATCAGGGAGTTGCGTTCCGCGTCCTGGTTGTTACGGGAGCGCGGTTCCGGCACGCGTGAAAATGTCGAGCAAGTATTGTTGCCACATCTGAAAAACTTAAAACTGGCGGGCGAGTTCGGTACATCGGAAGCGATTATGCACGCGGCGGCTGCGGGTCTTGGGATCGCTTGCCTGTCACGTGTGGTAGTTGCGGATTTGCTGGCGCTGGGGAAATTACATGAACTGGAAACAAAACTTCCGCCACTGAAGCGTCATTTTTATCTGATATATAGTCCGCATAAACTATTGTCCCGGCATATACAGGATTTTTTGCAGTTTTGTCGTGCATGGCGACCCGAATAAAACGAAGCCACATCTTGATTGGATGTGGCTTCGTTTAATCATTCCTACAGATTGCGGCTTTGTTATTTGCTGATTGCTTTTGTGCGTTCCTGCAACCAGCTCAGCGCTGCGCCAGTGACTCTTGGCGTCAGCCGTGCCAGCACCATTGCATGGTAAGTATTCAGCCAGTCAATTTCGTCATCACGTAACAAATTAACCAGGATACAGCGTGTATCGATAGGGCATAAAGTCAGCGTTTCAAATTTCAGATAGTCACCGAACTCCGTTGTCACTGCAGGCACGGTCAATAGCAGATTTTCGATACGCACGCCCCATTGATTGGGACGATAAATACCAGGTTCATTGGACGTAATCATTCCTGCTTCCATTGCAGTATGGGCTTCCGCTAGTGCTCCTGAGATCGACTGTGGGCCTTCATGGACGTTCAGGAAGTAACCAACGCCGTGGCCCGTTCCGTGACCGTAATTGATACCTTCCCGCCATATCGGTGCGCGCGCAACGGTATCCAGCATAGGTGATGGCGTACCGCGCGGAAACTGCATCTGCGACAGATTGATCATACCTTTGAGCACCAGCGTGAAATCACGTTTTTGCGCTTCCGACACCGTTCCTATCGGCATCACCCGGGTGATATCCGTGGTGCCATTCAGATATTGCCCGCCAGAGTCAATCAGTAACAGACCGTCGCCTTCAATAACGGCGTGGGATTCTGGTGTTGCGCGATAATGTGGCATCGCGCCATTGCCATTAAATCCGGCAATCGTGCCAAAGCTGGGGGAGATGAAATGCGGCTGACGAGCACGTGCTGCGCAGATTTGCTCATCAATCGTGATTTCTGTGATCGCTTGTTTGCCCAGACTGGCTTCGAGCCAACTGAAAAATTCACACAAAGCGGCACCGTCCTGCTCCATCGCTTCCCGCACGAATTGAGCTTCTTCCGCCGTTTTTCGTGACTTGGCAAACACGGATGGATTGATCGCCTCAACGACGCGGACTGAAGCAGGAATCGTGTCACGAAAGCCGTAAGTAATGCGGCGTGGATCAATTAAAATGCTGTTTGTTGCCGGTAAATGTCGCAGAGCGCTTTGCGCCTCTGAATAATCCGCAATTTCTATTTTATCCAGAGCCAGAACCGCAGCGAGATCCTGGTCAATTTTTCCTTTGGAAACAAACAGCGTCGCTTTGTCTGCGCTGATCAGCGCATGTGCGACAAACACCGGGTTGTAACTGACATCGGCACCACGCAAATTGAATATCCAGGCGATATCATCCACCGTGGAGACAAAATGCCAATCGGCAGCCTTTGATCGCATTTGTTCGCGTACCTGCGTCAACTTATCTTTGCGACTGATGACAGCAAATGGTGCTTTGTGTTCGTATACCTGAGAGAGTGGCAAGCTGGGGCGATCCTGCCAGATATCTTGCAGCAGATCTTTGCTGGTATCGAGCCTGACAGACTTTGCTTGCAGCGCAGATGTCAGTGCGCGGGCGGTTGCCAGACCGAGTACGAAGCCATCAGCACCGACGGTTTGCCCGCTCGTCAGATGTTGTGCCAGCCAGTCGATATGTAAGGTCGCGGCAGCAGAAGCGATTTTCATCATCTGTATGCCCGTTGGTGCCAGCTCTTTTTCGGCCTGACTCCAGTAACGGCTATCCACCCATAAACCAGCGAAATCAGCCGTCACCACCAGCGTGCCGACCGAGCCAGTAAAGCCTGAAAGATACGTACGTCCTTGCCAGTGTTCAGGCAGATATTCGGATAAATGCGGATCAGCAGAAGGGATGATGTAAGCATCCAGGCTATGCGCCTTCATGGCTGCACGGAGTTGCTGTAGCCGGGCTGGAATAGGGGTAATCATTGCGGACGCTGCGTTGGCGTTGCTTGTGCTGGTTATGCTGTTCATGAATTTATTTCCGGATAGGGAGAGTATCAAGACATCAGATTTTGGTAAAAGTTCTTTGTCTGCATAGTGCAATGCGATCAGATGAGGATCAACGGACAGGTCAGTTCTTCAGAACGCGACGCATGACATAAGGTGCTGGTTCGCGGGGATTGGCGTGGGCGTAGTCGAGTTCCGGAGCCAGTTCGAATTCGTATGCGGTGTATAAATCTAACAAGCGCGGTTGATCGGTCCTGACTCCTAGCCTGAGTTCCGTGATGCCAGCATTTTGCGCTGCATGGATGACCGCTTCCAGCAGATGTTGTGATAGCGACTGATTGCGAAAGGCCGGCAATATGCCCATGCGCCGTATTTCCCACACATTCGCATCGGTGTCGAGAGCGGTCCAGCGGACTGAGCCAGCTGGCATATCGTCGATCAACAGCACAAAGCCTCCGCCCTGACATAAGTCGGCAATAACATCGTCCGCATTTTCATGGTGCCCGGCAGAGCTGGCGGCAACTTTATTTGCCCAGCAACTGCGGGTCAGATGCGCAATCAGTTGCGCATCTTCGGGGACTGCTTCGCGTAGAGCTATATTCATGCTGGCAGAAAAATTAACGGACGCGCATTCCTGGTTGAGCCCCTGGCCAGGCTTCAAGAATGTACAGGCCGGGATTGGCTTTTTCGTCGGCCGCTGAGGCTGCCAGTACCATGCCTTCGGACATGCCGAATTTCATTTTTCTTGGCGCAAGATTGGCCACCATGACCGTGAATTTTCCTATCAGCTGTTCTGGCAGATAAGCTGATTTGATGCCGGAAAATACGTTGCGGGTGCGGCCTTCGCCTACATCCAGCGTCAGACGCAGCAATTTGTCAGAGCCATCCACATGTTCGCAATTGACGATTTTCGCGATGCGCAGATCCACTTTGGCGAAGTCATCAATTTTGATTTCTTCGGCGAGTGCTTCGATGTCTGACGTTTTTTCTTCTGTTGCAGGTGCTGCGTCTGCAACAGGTGCATCAAATAACTGATCAAAAATCTTGATATCCACACGTTGCATCAGATGTGCGTATGGATGAATTTTATGTTGATACGGAATCGGGGTATTGACGTCTGCCCATTGCAAAGGCGCGATATCCAATTGCGCCTCTACCTGCGCTGCCAGTTGCGGCAGTACTGGTTTCAGGAAGATCGTCAGAATGCGGAAGGCTTCCAGCAAGCGGCTGCAGACTTCCTGTAATTTTGCATCGTTCTCTGGTTTCTTTGCCAGTTCCCAAGGCTTGTTTGCATCGACATACGCGTTAACCAAATCGGCTTGTTCCATCGCAGCACGCAGTGCTTTACCATATTCGCGGGACTCAAACAGCGCTTTGATTTCTGGCGCAGCATTGCGCAGATGCTGAATAAACGCGTCATCTGCTGTCGCCCAGTCGCTGGTAACAACGCCGTCAAAACGCTTGGTGATAAAGCCTGCAGCGCGGCTGGCGATATTGATGTATTTGCCGATCAGATCAGAATTCACGCGCGCCACGAAATCATCCGGATTCAAATCCAGATCTTCTACCTTGGCGTTCAGTTTGGCGGCGAAATAGTAACGCAGCCATTCAGGATTCATGCCGATTTCGAGATAACGCAGTGGCGAGATACCTGTGCCGCGCGATTTCGACATTTTTTCGCCGGAAACAGTGACGAAGCCGTGGGCATACACGTTATCCGGCGTTTTGTAGCCAGAAAATTTCAGCATCGCAGGCCAGAACAGGGTGTGGAAATAAGTGATGTCTTTACCGATGAAATGGATTTGTTCGGTGGTCGGGTCCGCCATGAACGCATCGAAATCGCGACCGGTTTTATTGAAGTAATTTTTTAACGATGCCAGATAACCGACTGGCGCATCCAGCCACACGTAGAAATATTTGCCCGGCTGATCAGGAATTTCAATACCAAAATAAGGGGCGTCGCGGCTGATGTCCCAATCACCTAAACCACCGTCGCCTTCCAGCCATTCTTTACATTTATTGGCAACTTCCGATTGCAGGCGATTGTCTTGTAGTGCCCAGCCACGCAGGAAGTCCACACATTTCTGGTTCGATAACTGGAAGAAAAAATGTTCGGATGACTTCATCACTGGCGTAGCACCCGTGAGTGTTGAATACGGGTTTTTCAGTTCAGTTGGCGCATAAACGGCACTGCAGACTTCGCAGGAATCGCCATACTGATCTTTTGCGCCACACTTAGGACATTCACCTTTGATGTAGCGATCCGGCAGAAACATGTTTTTGACCGGATCATAGAATTGCTCGATGGTCTTGCTGGTGATGAAGCCCGCTGCTTTAAGTTTGCGGTAGATATCCTGCGACAAGGCATGATTTTCCGGGCCATCGGTCGAATGCCAGTTGTCAAACTGAATATGAAAGCCATCGAGATATTGCTTGCGACCAGCCGCTATTTTCCCAACGAACTCTTGTGGAGAAATGCCGGCTTTTTCTGCCGCAATCATAATCGGCGCTCCGTGCGCATCGTCCGCACCGACGAAATGTACTTCGTTACCCGACATTCGCTGATGCCTTACCCAGATATCAGCCTGGATGTATTCCATAATGTGACCGAGGTGGAACGGAGCATTTGCGTAAGGAAGGGCGGTGGTAACGAAGAGCTTGCGGGTCATGGTTGATGCACTTTTTTATTTACGGACAAGGGCATTATTCTACCAGCGAAACTCTGGCTGAAAGTGTGTTTGCTGGAATGAGTGCTGAGCGAGCAGGTATTTTCGCGTTCTTTTACCTTACCCTGCACAGTAACGTCGCCCTGAGTCAGATAACTGCCCCTGGGCTGGCCGGATTTTTGTTGTTAATAGAGAGTTAATCGAGTATCGCCTGTGTCAGACGACCCATGCGCCATCACGATAGACTTCCTCGTCATCAAGTCTGACTGATTCAGTGATGGCAAAGACGTCGACATGGTGTCGACCTTCGCCACGTTTGATATGCGGTTTCGCATAACTGCCATGTTTGGAACCCAGTGACAGGTGAATGCCGCACATGCGTTCATAGGTGCCGATGTCACGTACGGTACGGTCTTTGGAAAACGCGGGGTTCATTCCCAGCCCCAGTTCTCTTACCCAGATCACGCCATCATCCGCATGGATATTGGCCAGCACGCGGTCAAATTCCGGCGTGGAATCAAGCGCATCGACGACCTGGCCTTTACTGACAATCAGTGTGATCGGTTTTTCCGGTCGATTGACAGTAAATGTGGTGTCGCCAAACACAAAAATCCGCACGCGTCCGTTCACCGCTTCGAGATCAACGGATTCGGTGAACACTTCACCAATAGGAAATTGGCCACCGACGTTTTTCATTTCACGATAGTCGCCGATATTCATCTTGGCGGATTCAAACTTGCCGCCGAAAATAAGCTGTTCGCCACCACTGTCGATAACGCCGTTGCTGGCTTTGTCAATTTTTGCTTTGAGCGCTGGACCCACAACCCGGTAATACCCAGCATCGTATGCCAGAGAGTCAATGTAATAATCCACTTCCTTGCCGTCCATACGGCCAAGATGCGGATGCTCTATTACTTTCAGCCCTTTTTTAAACAGCTCCACACGCAAACGATAAGCTTCAAGCCGGAAATTCGTCGATTGAATCAGTATGACCAGATCTGACGCTTGCAATTGCTCCAGCGTTTGTAAAATGAATGCCGGTGCAACCGCATCAAAGTCTATGAAGGTGGCCGTTGGCAGGCAAGTGCGGTAAGCCGCCGTCAATATCGTTGCCAGAGGTGAGTTCTGATCGTAGACGATGACGGCAGTTTTTTCCGGGCTGTGCTCAAACGCTGTGAGCAGTATGTTTTTTAAATGACCTGCAGCCGTATCAACGATGGTAGGCAGGGAGGGCGACAGGTTGGAAGGCGTAGACATAGATTGGTAGCGGCCACAAGGTAGGTATTCATGCGCCTGGTGGACTAAATGCGAAGGAAGGCCGTATTTTAACAAGCTGCCTGAGCCCGGGCCGTTTTTTCCTTTGCTTTGGGACAAATCGATGTAAAGTTTTTCAGTGGAAGAAAAAAATGGCAGTTTTTTTTCCAGGAGCAATATTGCAGGCACTGTGACAAGGTATGATCACGTCTCTCATGTGCCGAGAGATCGGTGATAGCCCGGTGACGCTAATCTTAATAATGACATCGATAACAAAAAATATTCTTTACCTCGTTTTTGTACAGGGCCTGATTTATCTGGCACCACTGGTGACTCTCCCTTATCTGACGCGGGTGTTAAGTGTGCCGGACTTTGCCGCTCTGGGTTTTGCCCAGGCAGTGATACAGTATTTTATTTTGATTACGGATTATGGTTTCGGGATTACGGCAACCAGACTGATTGCGATTAATAGTAGAGATAAGCTTGCTGTTTCCGGCGTCGTTGCGAATACGCTGGCCGTGAAACTGATTTTGTCTGCCGCAGGCGGCTTGGCCTGTCTGTTGCTGATTGCCGTTTTTGCAGACGTGCAGCAGCACGCAGTGTTGTTCCTCGCATGCTTTATCGGCGTTTTAGGCAATGCACTTTTTCCGACCTGGTTATTTCAGGGCTTAGAGAGAATGCGGGCGCTCGCCCTGATTACAGCCGCATCGCGCCTGCTGCCTTTGCCGCTGGTTTTTGTTCTGGTTAAAACGACAGATGATCTGGTGATGGCAGCGGTGCTACAAAACATCCCGGGTGTTGTCGCCGCTGTGATGTCGTTTTACTACGCGAGGCAAACTAAGATACTGGTGCGTGCCAGTATCAGTTTGCGCAGCATATGGGGTATGTTAAAAGAGGGGTGGCCAGTCTTTTTGTCGAATATTTCCACCAGTTTTTACACGACGATCAATATCATTTTATTGAAGCTATTTGCCGGTGCCGATCAGGTCGCCTATTTTGCAGCGACCGATAAAATCCGCGTCGCTGCTCAAGGTTTCATTCAGCCTATCGCCGCCGCCTTGTTTCCCCGTATCGCCGCACTACATAAAGAGTCCGATAAAAGCGACGAGTCACGCTCGCTGATCCGGCGTGGTTCCTACATACTGTTAGGTGTGCAGTTAGCGGGTGGGCTTGTCCTGTTTTGTTTTGCCGATGTTATTGCATTGCGCTACCTTGGCGTAAGTTTTGCTCCAGCAGCAATGTATCTGAAGGCACTTGCTTTTCTGCCGCTGGTGATTGGCTTTGCGACGATTATTTCTCAGTGGCGTTTTCTTGCTGTTGGTGAAAGCAGGATACTGAGTAAAATCTATCTGGTTGCCGGGCCGCTGCACGCGCTGTATGCCTGCTATCTGACGTATCGTTATCAATCGACAGGTTTGATCATTAGTCTGTATTTAACGGAAATGCTGATTACCGTCGCAATGATTATCGCAGCAAGAAAAAAAGGTATTGTTTTATGGTGATTTTTTTTAAGCATTCCTTCACCGTAGTCTGTACCGTTACTTGTTGATCTTACTTTTTCCCGCGCCACCCCATGCCGACGATAGATATTGCTTTAGCTTCATATAACGGAGAAAAATACATCTCCGCTCAGATCGATTCGATTTTTGCCAATGACTTGTCTGCTGTTGGTGCCTCGCTCGGTAAGCTGATTGTTTCCGACAACGTTTCAACAGATGCGACTGTAGAGATCGTGAGAAATATCTGCAACACACATACTCAGGTGCAATTGCACATCAATCACCAGCGCGGTGTCATTCACAATTTTAATCATGCGCTGGCGCACACGGATGCTGCCTACGTCATGCTGGCTGATCAGGATGATGTCTGGCACAACAATAAAATCGCCCTGAGTTTTCAGAAAATGCAGGAGCTCGAACGCCAATTCGGGGCGGAAGTGCCACTGCTGGTGTTCACCGATCTGGCGGTCACGGATCATCAGCTCGCTGTCATTTCTTCTTCTTTTTTTGCGTATCAGAAAATTGATCCGGTTGGTTACGTCCGTCCAGAGTCCATGTTTCTGTATAACGTCGCACCCGGTTGCACCATGATGCTGAACCGTCGCTTATTGGAAATGGCATCGCCGGTGCCTGGTGGCGCTGTGATGCATGACTGGTGGCTGATGCTGGTAGCCGGTGTTTTCGGGCATATCGGTCATGTCGGTCAGGCGACCATGTTTTATCGTCAGCATGACAATAATCAGGTCGGTGCCAGTGTCAGCAGTTTTTGGGAGAAGCTATTTTCTCCACGCAGAAAATTACAGCTGGCCCGTAAAAATTTACAGGATGCGATACGCCAGGCAAAACTGTTCACTGCACAATTTCCAGTTATTCCTGCAAAGTTTTCATCGACGCTCACCTATCTGACCGAGTTTGATCATCTCTCACGCTGGCAGCGTGTCAGAGGGCTGATGCAGCAAAAAATTATTGGCCCGACGTTCTGGGGTCGCGTGTTGCTGTATGCGGTGGCGGTTTTTTCGCCGGTTCTCCGTCGTACGCCTGGCTGTTGATGCCCGTGTGGATCAATGTTCCTGGCCTTGAATTTGTGTTGTCATCGCTAGCACTATTTCACAGAGCATTGATCATCTTTGCATCTGCGGCTGCGTTTTTCCGCGCGTTTCGCTGCCACCTCGAATAAGTATCCGGTCACGCGGCTTGACAGGCGGTAGCGGTTGTCAGCGACGCGAATGTAAAGCCAGTCAAACAAGGGCTTTAGCAGCGGCCATCCGGTTGGCGCTGTGATCCAGCCTAGTCCGATGGCTTCATAAGCCAGCCGGAAAACGGCGACACCGGTCACGATACTGTTATCGGGTTTGATTGCATGGATGATGCGCATCAGTTCTGCCTGCGGTATGCCGTAGGGGCTGGTGTCAAACTGTTCGCCAGAAATATCAATAAACTTCAGCAAATCTTTATCGTTGCGTGCCTTCAGATTATCGATTTCAAGTTTGCATAGCGGGCAGGATTCATCGTATAGCAAGGTCAGCGGGTAATTGCTCATAAGGTTTTCTTTGAAAACGATGCAATGCGTGGAATGCTCTCAGCATACCTGTGATCGGCGATATCTGCAGGCATCGCTCGTTCGTCCTTGAGATGAGTTCCAGCCTTATCTTTCCTTTTTTGTTTTTTTTCAGACTTTCATCATCAGAATTGCATTTGAAGTGCGGGCTAAAACTCAGTCTTTGCGCAGGGCTATCCGCAGTCTTTTCACGTTTTGCGCTAGACTTGCGGACATTGAATGGAGAATGACATGACACTGACCGTTGACGATATTAAAAATGCTTTATCAAAAGTGATTGATCCTAATACCCAGCTTGACCTGATTAAGAGCAAGTCCGCGAAAAACATCAAGCTCGATGGCGATGACGTCAGCCTCGATGTGGAGTTGGGTTACCCGGCAAAAAGTCAGTTTGACCTGATACGTAAGAGTGTGATTGCCGCTGTGCGTGCATTACCGGGCGTGGGTAATGTCAGCGTCAATGTGACATCGAAAATTGTCGCGCATGCAGTTCAGCGCGGCATCAAACTGATGCCGAATGTGAAGAACATTATTGCGGTAGCGTCAGGTAAGGGCGGTGTCGGCAAATCGACGACAGCGGTAAACCTCGCGCTGGCGCTGGCCGCTGAAGGTGCTGCGGTCGGTATTCTGGATGCGGATATTTATGGCCCGTCGCAACCAATGATGATGGGGATTAATGGTCGCCCAGAGACTGTGGATGGTAAAACGATGGAGCCGCTGGAGAATCACGGGCTGCAGGTGTCCTCCATCGGTTTCATGATTGATCCGGACGAGCCTATGGTCTGGCGCGGCCCTATCGTCACGCAGGCCTTGCAGCAATTGCTGGAGCAGACAAACTGGCGCGATCTGGATTATCTGATTGTCGATATGCCGCCTGGTACTGGTGACGTGCAACTGACCTTGTCGCAGAAAGTGCCGGTGACTGGTGCCGTGATAGTGACGACGCCGCAGGACATTGCGTTGCTCGATGCGCGCAAAGGTTTGAAAATGTTCGAAAAAGTCGGCATTCCTATTCTGGGCATCATTGAAAATATGAGTACGCATATCTGCTCCAATTGCGGACATGCGGAAGCGATTTTCGGTGAGGGTGGCGGCCAGAAAATGTGCGCGGATTACGGCGTCGATTTTCTTGGCGGTTTGCCATTGACGATGGCGATACGTGAACAGGCTGATTCCGGAAAGCCAATCGTGGTTGCTGATCCAGATGGAAAAATTGCACAAATCTACAAAGAAATTGCCCGCAAACTGGCTGTAAAAGTCGCTGAAAAGGCGAAAGACATGACCAGTAAATTTCCGAGTATCAGTATTCAGCACACCTGATCACATTGGTGGATATGGATGTCTTCCGTAGATAAAAAAGCAGATCGTCATTGGCTGGAGGTAGCGCTGGAGCTCGCCTCCCGCGCTACCATCGAGACTTCGCCGAACCCTAAAGTCGGCTGCGTTATTGTGCGCGACGGTGTTGCCATCGGGTGTGGCTGGACCCAGCCGGTGGGGCAGGCGCACGCAGAAGTTCAGGCGCTGCGTGATGCGGCTGCCAATGGTATGGATGTCCGGGGGGCAACCGCGTACGTGACGTTGGAGCCTTGCAGTCACTATGGGCGCACGCCGCCATGTGCAAACGCACTGGTCGATGCCGGGCTGGAGCGGGTTGTGGCGGCTGTTGGTGATGCCAATCCACAAGTCGCCGGACGTGGATTGGCGATATTGCAGGCGGCGGGTATCGAAGTAGCGTGTGCGACCCACGCTGATCTGGCGGATCGCGCCCGCGAGATGAATATCGGTTTTTTTACCCGCATGGAAACTGGCAAGCCGTGGGTGCGCATGAAAGCAGCGGCGAGTCTTGATGGAAAAACTGCATTACCAAATGGTCAGAGCCAGTGGATAACCGGCGCAGAGGCCAGACACGATGGTCACGCCTGGCGCGCCCGCGCAGATGCGATACTGACAGGTATCGGCACGGTATTAGCAGATGATCCTTTGCTGAATGTGCGCGGTATTGATACGCGGCGTCAGCCCTTACGCATCGTGCTGGATTCGCATTTAAGAATCCCCGTATCTGCAAAAATACTGCAAGGTGGCGGTGCTTTAGTGATCTGTGCGGTTGACGACCTGCCAAAGCGTCTGGCGCTGGAGGCGTTGGGGGCGGAAGTGCTTTGTTTGCCTGATTCTAGTGAGCGGCTTAGCCTGCCATTGTTGATGCTTGAGCTGGGACGACGGCAAATCAATGAATTGCATGTGGAAGCTGGTGCGACACTCAATGGCGCATTGATTGCTGCCGGTTGTGTAGATGAATTACTGATCTATCTGGCACCTAAATTATTGGGAGAGGGGGCCGGTATGTTCGTGCTGCCATTGTTGACGCATGTTGATCAGGCGCAGCAACTAGTGTTGCATGATGTAGCGAAAGTGGGCAGCGATGTACGGCTGCTGGCCAGATTCTCCAAATAACCGCAGACTTGTTTTGTTTCTGCTTTATCCGGCAAGTGAATTGCTGAGCGGGGATATGTGGCAATTGATATATAAGCTGACGCAAAAAGAAAAAAGGATCGTTGAAAATCAACGATCCTTTTAAACTGGTCGGAGTACAAGGATTCGAACCTTGGACCCCCTGGTCCCAAACCAGGTGCGCTACCGGACTGCGCCACACTCCGAAAAACTAAACTGCATTTATCTTTTCACTGATACTTAAATAGTATCGCTTCAAGATGAAAAATCAATTATATGATTTTTAAAATTCTGGTCGGAGTACAAGGATTCGAACCTTGGACCCCCTGGTCCCAAACCAGGTGCGCTACCGGACTGCGCCACACTCCGAAGACCGACATATTAGCCTTATGACGCTTTGATGTCAATAGATTTGTCCCTGAGCGACTATTCGTTGCATGCTTAAAGTTCGCGATGACTTGAGAATGTCCGACGTTCGCCGGTCAGTGGATCATCAAAAGCGATGCTCTTTGCCAGTAATTGCAAAGGTGCGCTGAAGTCGTCGCCTTTGCACGCTTGTGCGATGGGATAAAAGCTGTCGTTTACTATCGGTGCTCCCAGACTCGCCATATGTACCCGCAGTTGGTGCTTTTTCCCTGTAACGGGTGTTAACCGATACAGATTCATATCGCCGCGTTGTTCTGCAATCTCAATCAGGGTTTCGGAGTTGATTGCGCCATCGCTTTCACGCATCGTAAAAAAACGCTCACCTTCGGTCATACAACTGCGGTGGATAAGAGGAAATGTTTGCGCGGGTAAGGCCGGTGCCAGAGCATGATAGGTCTTTGTTATGCTGCGTTTCTGGAATAGCGCCTGATATTTTCCACGGGTTTCAGGATTATGCGAGAACAGAATCACGCCCGCTGTTTCCCGGTCTAAGCGGTGTATCGGGGTTAGCTGTTGCAAGCCGGTTTTCTTTTTTAGCCGGACTAGCAGTGTTTCACGCAAAAAGCGTCCGCCGGGAGTGACCGGTAAAAAATGCGGTTTGTCGACGACAAGTAAGTGATCATCCTGATGCAGGATGTGCGCTTCAAATGGAATAATGGTTTCACTATCGATTTCGCGATAGTAAAAAATACACATTCCACGCTTGGCTAAACTGTTCTTTTGTAATGGGTTACCATGCGCATCGACTACTTCATTTCTTTCCATGCGAGAAAGCCAGGTCGCTTCTCCGACATCTGGGAAATGCGAGGTCAGGAAGCTGATCATGTTGCTCCACTGGCCTTCAGGTAACCATAAATAACTTGGCGCGATGCCATCGCGCACGGGGAGGGGGGCTTGCATGGGAGATGGTGGATTCTTATTCTCGAAACTTAACTCTGTTTCTCTATAATACCAGCACGATGGAAAAAAATACCGAGCTACCCTTTACGCTGAGTGTGATCATGCAGCGTATGCCGATGAATAACCGGTGGCAGCCATTTCAATGGAAGCCACTGGAAATTCTGGCTGATACCCCTGATGCCAAAATACATCAGTTGATGAATGGTGATGGTGAGCAGCGTTGGCTGTTCCCTGGCTTTTCTGCAAGCTTGCATGTCGATGAGACGCCTGGTTACTTTCTGAATCTCAGCTCTGAAACACCATGCTGGTTCGTGATGTGGCGCATGGAAGAAGTTGATGGCGTCGAGTTGGCCGTACCTAAATCTGTCTCGCTCTCTTATGACGAGGCGGCGCGGCAAATAGACGGCGGTGAACAAGTCGATATTTTGCCTTTATCGACAGACGTTGCCGCCTGGCTTGCCGAATACACGCAGCAGTATTTCCGCTATGAAGGTAAAAAACCTCGTAAACGTCCATCCTTCGAGGGTGGCGAAGGCGTTCAGAAAATGGCGCTTGCTGAAGCATCGGTCAACAGGAAGACAAACTGATATGGCAGCCAGCGATTTTTTCAGCCGGTGGAGTAAACGTGGCGCTGAAAAGGATATGACTCCGGAAGCCGTATCTGATGCGCGCCCGGAGCAATTGGCTGTCGTGACTCCTGTTGACACAAGTGATGTTGAAAAAAATCCAGATAAAGCACCGGACATGGCTGACGTGGCGGCATTGCGTGATGAATCTGATTTTTCACGCTTTATGGCGAAAGATGTCGATGAGTCAGTGCGTCGCTCAGCGATGAAAAAACTGTTTTCCAATCCTCACTTCAATGTCATGGATGGCCTGGATATTTATATTGATGATTACGGTAAAGCCGACCCATTACCGCCTGGAATGCTGGAGTCTTTGTTGCATGCCAAGACCTTGTTGAATCCGCTGGCACATCTGGAGCAAGGTTTGCAGCGTTTGCTCGATCCTGATCCTGTTCCTGTTGAGGGCGAAGCAACGAGCACTGACAGTGAAGCGGGACCAAGTGCGTTGGCTGCAGAACTTGTGGCTGAGCCTGCGCTGGTGGAATTGCCGTTGTCAGATCAGGTGTCACCAGTCCCGCAGAGTACCGAATTGGCCAGCAAAATAATGCAGCAAAATAATGATGAGAGCGATCAGAATGAATCCGCAAATAAAAATTTGTAGTTGTAATAAAACCCTGCCTTTAAATGCTGCTGCAGCCGCGCAATTAGCGCAGGCAATTGGTGCGGAACATGTGCAGGTCAGCGATATGTTATGTCGCCGCGAAGTGGGAAATTTTTTAAGCGCAGTGCAAGGCGTTGATGACGTGATCGTCGGTTGTACCCAGGAGCGTGCTTTGTTTTCTGAGTTGGCGCAAACCAGTGTTGCGCCAATAAAATTTGTGAATTTACGTGAGAGTGCCGGATGGTCTGAGGAGCGTAAGCAAAGCCTGCCAAAAATGGCAGCCTTGCTGGCCGCGGCCAGTTTGCCTGCGCCCGAACCTGTACCCACGGTGAATTATCAGTCGCAGGGAAATCTGTTGATTATCGGTTCCGCAGATGTTGCCCTGCCGTGGGCGCATCGCTTGTCTGCGCAAATGGCGGTAAGCGTTTTACTGACAGAGGGCGCGGCACATGGTGAGCGACTGGCAGACCGGACGTTCCCCGTCTGGTCTGGTAGTGCGATCAAGTTGCGCGGCTTCCTCGGGCAGTTTGAAGTGAGCTGGCAGCAAAGCAATCCGATTGATCTGGAAACCTGCACCCGTTGCAATGCCTGTATTGATGTTTGTCCGGAAAATGCGATCGACTTCAGTTACCAGATCGATCTGGATAAATGCAGTAATCACCGTGATTGCGTCAAGGCTTGCGGTGTGATCGGCGCGATTGATTTTGAGCGTATGGCGGTTGTTCGTGATACCGCGTGTGATCTGATATTGGATTTGTCACGACAAGCCTTGTTCTCTATGTCGGATAAGCCTCAGGGATATTTTGCGCCGGGCAATGATGTGGCGGCACAGTTTGATGCGGTGTTGAAATTGTCACAGTTGATCGGTGAGTTTGAGAAGCCTAAGTTTTTTGTCTACAAAGAAAAACTCTGTGCCCATAGTCGCAGCGGCAAGTTGGGATGCAATGCCTGTCTGGATGTTTGCTCTACGGACGCAATATCAGCTGCGGGCGACAAGGTATTGGTCAATCCAAATTTATGTGCCGGATGCGGTGCTTGCACCACGGTCTGTCCTACCGGTGCGATGAGCTACGCCTATATGCGCGCACCCGACACCGGCCTGCACATCAAAACAATGTTGTCCGCGTATGCAAAAGCGGGTGGTAAGGCGCCGGCAATTCTTTTCCATAGCAAAGAAGCTGGCGCTACTTTAGTTCAGCAGACAGGTCAGTCTGCGCAGGCGGGTGGGCGTGGCTTGCCTGCCCGGGTGATTCCGATGGCGCTGCATCATACGGCATCGACAGGCATAGAAATCTGGTTGTCAGCGATTTGTTATGGCGCTGCTTCTGTCGCGATTTTATTGACGGATGAAGAGGCGCCAGAATATCGCCTTGCTCTGCAAAAACAGATACAGATTTCGCAGGCGATTTTGTCAGGACTCGGTTATCAGGGGCAGCATATTCATTTGTTGGAAACAGGTTCATCCGCCGAATTGTCGTCGTTTTTGTATGCGTTAAAGCCTGCGCAAGTGCCACCGCCAGCATTGTTCAATGTTGCGCAAGATAAGCGCGTCAGCATGGACTTTGCACTCGATCATCTACTCAGGCATGCACCGGCCGCGGTCGATGAAGTGGCTTTGCCGAGCGGATCTTTATATGGATCAGTGGCGATCAATAAGGACGTCTGTACTTTGTGTATGTCATGCGTAGGTGCGTGTCCCAGTTCGGCTTTGATGGATAACGCTAATTCTCCACAGATACGTTTTATCGAGCGCAATTGTGTGCAATGTGGTTTGTGTGAGGATACTTGCCCGGAACATGCAATAACACTGACCCCAAGGTTATTGCTGAACGATGCCGCCAAACAGGTACGTGTGTTAAATGAAGCGCAGCCATTTCATTGCATACGCTGCAGCAAGCCGTTTGCGACAGCGCAGATGATAGAAACCATGGTGCAAAAACTTGGGGCGCATAGTGCATTTGCAGGACATCTCGATCGCATTCGTATGTGCCCTGATTGTCGCGTTGTCGATATGATGAGTGCTGCTGATTTGCAGCGTCCGCACTAAGACGATTACCGGAAATACAGAAAAATGGAAACACAGATTAAATTTGAAACTGCCGATCAGGGCGAAGAAACGGCGCGCGCGGATTTATACGGCCTGCTTGCTACCCTGATGTATGCGCCGCCATCAAAGGATTTGCTGCAAGTGCTGAGCGGCGCAGAAACCAATGGCGAGGGTGTGTTGGGTGAGGCCTGGACGCATTTCATAGAGACAGCAAGAAAGTCCGACGCAGAATTGGTTCGGGATGAATATGAACAGCTTTTTGTCGGCACCGGTAAGCCTGAAGTTTTGCTGTACGGTTCGTATTACCTCAGTGGCTTTCTGATGGAAAAGCCGCTGGCAGCATTGCGGACTGATTTGCAGAATCTGGGGCTGGAGCGTGCGGAACATATTGTCGAGTCTGAGGATCATATTGCCTCGCTGTGTGAGGTGATGCGTTACCTGATCGCATCGGACGACATTTTGCAAGCTAATCTGGCAACACAAAAACAGTTCTTTGCGACACACATGCAAAGCTGGGTAGGAACGATGTGCGACGCGATTATTGCGCATCCGCAGGCTTCTTTTTATGCAAGCCTGGCACAGTTGGCAAAAGTTTTCTTTGATGTGGAAATGCAATCTTTTGATATGGAATAAGGGTTACTACTTATTTTTTTGTTGTAATCAAAAGTTTTTGTTCTGCAAATGTTAAATAGTATTAAATATTGATTTTCCTGTCGGGAATCTTTTTTTTGAATGGAGTAGACTGCTGAAAGTTCGGAGACGCGCGCACTTGCTTTCCTCCTTTTCAGAGAGGAAATAAGCTGCGAAACTGGTTTGAGTGTTTTACCATACTTACCATACCGGTTTCAGCGATCAATCCTTGATCGCTTTTCAATCAGTCTCCAGGTTTAGTTGTCGACATCGGAGACGAACATGGATCAAAAAATTAAACGCCGTAGCTTGCTGGGTGGTTTAGGTGTGGCTGCTGCAGGCTTGTTAGCGCTGAAAGCGGCGCCTGTGGTACAGGATAAAATTGAAACGCTGGCAGCTCCAGCAGAGCCTGAGGGCACAGGTTATCGCCTGACTGAGCACGTGAAGAAATACTACCGTACCACCACTATTTAATTCTGAGGTGAAGATATGTTGTTAACTCGTAAAGGTGACGCTGCGTCGCGTGCACAAACACGTTTTTCATCCGGACTTGCGGAGTCGCTCGCACGTGCACTGCCGACCATGGACAGACGTGGCTTTTTGAAACGCTCGGGTATTGGTGTTGGCGCTGGTATCGCGGCGTCGCAATTAGGGCTGATTAAAAAAGCAAAAGCTTCCGTGTCCGGTGCTGCAACTGGCGGAAAAATTGAAGTACGCCGTACTGTTTGCACGCACTGTTCCGTTGGTTGTGCAGTCGATGCCGTCGTTGAGAATGGCGTCTGGGTCAGACAAAACCCGGTCTTTGATTCACCAATCAACCTTGGCGCGCATTGCGCGAAAGGTGCTGCTTTGCGTGAGCATGGTCACGGTGAATATCGTCTGAAATACCCGATGAAACTGGTCAACGGCAAGTATCAGCGTATCAGCTGGGATCAGGCCTTGACTGAAATTGCCGACAAGCTGCTTGATATCAAAAAGACGTCTGGCCCTGATTCGACGTTCTTCGTCGGTTCATCGAAACACAATAATGAGCAGGCGATGTTGTTGCGTAAGTTTGTGTCTTTTTACGGCACAAATAATACCGATCATCAGGCGCGTATCTGTCACTCCACCACTGTTGCCGGTGTTTCGAATACCTGGGGCTACGGTGCGATGACCAATAGCTACAACGATATGCAGAATGCGAAAGCAGCGCTGTATATCGGCTCGAACGCGGCGGAAGCGCATCCGGTGTCGATGCTGCATTTGCTGCACGCCAAAGAAAACGGCTGCAAAGTGATTGTGGTTGATCCGCGTTACACGCGTACTGCGGCAAAATCAAATCAATATATCCGCATTCGTTCCGGCTCAGACATTCCGTTTTTGTACGGCATGATGTATCACATCTTCAAAAATGGCTGGGAAGATAAGCAATATATCCATGACCGTGTGTACGGCATGGAAAAAATTAAAGAAGAAGCGCTGAAGTGGACGCCGGAAAAAGTAGAAGAGGCTTGCGGCGTACCTGAAGATCAGGTTTACAAGGCGGCTGAGACAATGGCTTTGAATCGCCCATCGACAGTGGTCTGGTGCATGGGGCAGACCCAGCACACGATAGGTAATGCGATCGTGCGTGCTTCGTGTCTGCTGCAGTTGGTGCTCGGTAATATTGGTAAATCCGGTGGTGGTACGAACATTTTCCGTGGTCACGATAACGTGCAGGGCGCAACTGACGTGGGGCCGAACCCTGATTCACTGCCGGGCTATTTTGGTCTGGCAACGGGCGCCTGGAAGCACTGGTGTAATGTCTGGGGCGTCGATTACGAATGGGTCAAGAAGCAATTTGCTTCCCAAGCGATGATGGAAAAATCAGGCACGACAGTATCGCGTTGGATTGACGCTGTGCTGGAAAAGAATGAACTGATCGATCAGGAAAACAACGTCAAGGCGATGGTGTTCTGGGGGCATGCGCCGAACTCGCAGACGCGCGGCCTGGAAATGAAAAAAGCATTCGATAAGCTCGATATGCTGGTGGTGATTGATCCTTATCCATCGGCGACAGCTGCGATGGCCGCGATGAAAACGGAAGATCAGCAACTCAATCCTAAGCGCCAAGTGTACCTGTTGCCGGCCGCAACGCAGTTTGAAACATCGGGCTCGGTTACTGCGTCGAACCGTTCAATTCAATGGCGTGAAAAAGTCATTGAGCCGCTGTTTGAATCCCGCACCGACCACATGATCATGTATCAGCTGGCAGAAAAACTCGGTTTTGCCAAAGAGCTGGTGGCAAAGCTGAAAATGGTGCCGGGTAAAGGCGGCATGATGGAGCCAGAGCCAGAATCCATGTTGCAAGAGATTAATCGCGGTACCTGGACGATAGGTTATACCGGTCAATCTCCTGAGCGTTTGAAAGCGCATATGCGCAACATGCATCTGTTTGATGTGAAAACGCTCAAATGCAAAGGCGGCAAAGATCCTGTCAGTGGTTACGATATGACGGGTGATTACTTTGGTCTGCCATGGCCTTGTTACGGTACGCCAGAACTCAAACATCCGGGTTCTCCTAATTTGTATGACACCTCCAAGCATGTCATGGATGGTGGTGGCAACTTCCGTGCGAACTTCGGTGTCGAACGTGAGGGTGTCAGTTTGCTGGCAGAAGATGGTTCCCATTCTCTCGGCGCTGATATCACCACTGGCTATCCTGAATTTGACCACGTTTTACTGAAAAAGTTAGGCTGGTGGGATGATCTGACCGAGGCAGAAAAGAAAGCGGCAGAAGGTAAAAATTGGAAAACTGACTTGTCTGGTGGTATTCAGCGCGTGGTCATGAAAGTGCATGGTTGCCATCCTTTTGGTAATGCGAAGGCTCGTGCAATCGTCTGGAATTTCCCTGATCCTGTTCCTCAGCATCGTGAACCTTTGTTTGGCACACGTCCTGATCTGGTCGCGAAATATCCTACTCACGATGACAAAAAAGCGTTCTGGCGTATGCCTACGCTGTACAAGTCAGTGCAGCAGAAAAACATCGAAGCAAAACTGTACGAAAAATTCCCTATCATCCTCACTTCCGGACGTCTGGTGGAATACGAAGGTGGTGGTGAGGAAACCCGTTCCAACCCGTGGCTCGCGGAATTGCAACAGGAAAACTTTGTCGAGCTCAATCCTAAAGCGGCGGCAGACCGCGGTATCCGTAATGGTGAATATGTGATTGTTTCTACGCCGACTGGTGCGCGCATCAAAGTCAGAGCATTGGTGACACCACGTGTAGCGGAAGATACCGCGTTTATTCCTTTCCACTTCTCAGGCTGGTGGCAGGGCAAGGATATGAAAGAATTTTATCCGGAAGGTGCGATGCCTATCGTGCGCGGTGAGGCAGTGAATACCGCAACGACTTACGGCTACGATTCGGTCACGATGATGCAGGAAACCAAGACCACGATTTGTAATATCGAACGGTTCTCAGCGTAATTTCACAGGAGAAGAAAATGGCAAGAATGAAATTTATCTGTGATGCAGAGCGCTGTATCGAATGCAACAGCTGCGTAACAGCATGTAAGAACGAACATGAAGTGCCGTGGGGCGTTAATCGCCGCCGCGTGGTGACTGTCAATGACGGTGTTATTGGTCAGGAAAAATCGATTTCCGTCGCCTGTATGCATTGCTCTGACGCGCCTTGTATGGCGGTTTGTCCGGTGGATTGTTTTTACCGTACCGACGAAGGCGTGGTTTTGCACAATAAGGATATCTGCATCGGTTGCGGCTACTGTTCTTATGCCTGCCCATTTGGTGCGCCGCAGTTCCCTTCAAACGGAACCTTTGGTTTGCGCGGCAAAATGGACAAATGTACGTTCTGTTCCGGTGGGCCAGAAGAAGATGGCTCTGAAAAAGAGTTTGAAAAATATGGCCGCAATCGCCTTGCCGAAGGTAAGTTGCCTTTGTGCGCTGAGATGTGTTCGACCAAAGCGCTGCTTGGTGGCGATGGCGATGTGATCGCCGATATTTTCCGTACCCGCGTGGTCAAGCGTGGTAAGGGCAGTGAAGTCTGGGGTTGGGGTACTGCCTATGGCAAGGGAACTAATCCAGAGGCAAAGCCTGAGCTGCAGCCAGCCACGGAGAAATAAATCATGAAAAAGACAATGTTGATTATTTCAGGTTTGCTTGCGCTGATGAGTTTGTCCGCCTGTGGCGAACGTGATCAGGCAAGCACAACCAAACGTGGTCTGGTCGATGAAAAAGCATGGAAGGGCGCGCACAACGGTTTCGTTGTGAAAGAGTGGACTCCCGGCGATAAAACGGCATGGGAAAACCAGATCCGTGCTCGTAATCAATACCAGAACGAGTATGTCAAAACCAATTAATCCAAGGAGTTGACATGAGATCTTTGATTCTTTCGCTGACCTTGGCACTGACCGCGGCACTGGCATCTGCGCAGAATGCCGGGCAGGCTGCAGCACCGGCAAATGCGGCGGCAACTACGGCTCCGGCAGAAAAATTGCCAGGCGTTGAGTCGGTCGATATCCTGAAACAAAATCAGGCCGAGCGCACGCAAACACAACCCGGCAATCTGGCGCCAACATATCGTCTGGTGGCGGATGGCACCAAGCATTATTCGAGCTTGCCAGCGCTGGAGGCGGGCGTGCTGATACAGGGGAAAACGCAATTTCCCGGTCAGGCACGCGCGACGACAGCAGGTGAGGCATGGCGTCAATATCGGAATGGCCCGCTGACGATGATAGGCGGTGGCATTTTGCTGGCGGCGTTAGCCGCAGTGGCGGCGATGTATCTGATTCGCGGTCAGATTCGTCTCGATGGTCCGCGCACTGGCCGTCTGATTGAGCGTTTCACGCCGACTGAACGTACGCTGCACTGGAGTATGGCCTTGAGCTTCGTTGCTCTGGCAAGCTCCGGTATTGTGATGCTGTTCGGTAAGCACATACTGTTGCCATTCTTCGGTCTGACGCTGTTCGGCTGGCTGGCATTTTTATGCAAGAACATTCATAACTTTGTCGGCCCGATATTCACGGTGTCTATCATTCTGTTCTTTATCAAATTTGCCCGCGATAATTTGCCGTCGGCATCGGATATTAAATGGATGGCGAAATTCGGTGGGTTACTCAGTGGTGAACATGTGAGTTCGCATCGTTTCAATGCCGGTGAAAAAATAATTTTCTGGGGTGGCGTCGTTGGCCTGGGTTTGATTGTCAGTGCATCCGGCTTTGTGCTCGATAAACTGGTGCCGGGGTTCGAATACAGCCGTGCTTACATGCAGATTGCCAGTATTGTGCATATTGCTGCTGCGATGCTTGCTGCTGGTATGGTGATTGGTCATATCTATCTCGGTACGATAGGGATGGAAGGTGCTTATGAATCCATGCGTACCGGCTATGTTGACGACGTCTGGGCGAAAGAGCATCACGATCTCTGGTATGCCGATATTGAGCAAGGAAAAATTCCGCGTGTGCGCAGTACGACGGCGACAGCGGAATCCAAAGTAGCCGTGGTCAACGCCTAGTTGAGTTGGAGAAAAAATGAAATCTAAGAATTTATGGTCGGTGACATCGGTGTGCGTAGCGTTGCTGTCGGGCTTGTTTGCAACGGTCAGCTTCGCTAAATTGCCGGAACCGACACCGGAAGCAAAAGCAAAGGCGGCGGAAGCCAAAGCAAAAACAGCCTGGTCGGATAAAGTAGCGGCCTATCAGCTTTGCAAATCGCAAGACAAAGTGGCGGCGGCTTATCTGAAGGGAAAAGACGCCAAAGCGGTGGTGGCAACGCCGGCATGCACCGACCCTGGCCCTTATGTGCCGGAAGTCGCCGCAACCCCTGCTAGTGCCTCGGCTGCGTCAGCTGTTGCCGCAACAACGCCTGCAGGCAATGCGCCTGTCGTGCCGAAAAAGTAAGTTCTACCCTCGTAAAACACACATACTCCCCCCTTAAAATGGCATTTCACCCTTAATCTCCTTGTAGATATTGGGCTGCCAGATATACTCCGGGGGAGTATATTTTCACCGATTTATGCCCTCCTGGCCGGAAAAAATAATGCCTGACTCTCCGTATATGCCAGAGCTGTCCAGATCCTCAGTCGCGCTGACCAAAGAAGTGCAGGTCACCGATGAGCGTGGTCGCGTTAATCTGATCTCCATTCCTGCAGAGCGCCCATTAACTGTTTATCTTGATAAGCGTGAATTGGTGACGCTGATGACCATGGGTGGCAACCCGGAAGCATTGGTACTTGGCTACCTGCGCAATCAACGTCTGCTGCGCCAGATCACCGATATCGCTTCGGTACAGGTGGATTGGGAAGTGTCTGCGGCCGCGGTCGTCACGCATACCGGTGTGACTGACATTGAAGAGCGGACTTCAAAGCGTGTTGTGACCACGGGTTGTGGTCAGGGCACCGTGTTTGGTGGTCTGATGGATGAGGTTGATCAGATTGTGTTGCCGGACCATGCCCGTATTCGCCAGTCCGCACTGTATAAAATCATCGATACCATCCGTACCCAGCAGTCGGTATATAAAAAAGCCGGCTCGGTTCACGGCTGCGCTTTATTTTCAAATCAGGGTGAACTGTTATATTTTGTTGAAGATGTCGGTCGTCACAACGCCGTTGATGCGATCGCTGGAAAAATGTGGCTGGATCGCGTTAATGGTGGCGACAAAATTTTTTACAGTACCGGTCGCCTGACATCTGAAATGGTGATAAAAGGGGCGCAGATGGGCATTCCCATTTTATTGTCGCGCTCAGGTACTACCGAGATGGGGCATCAGGTCGCATCGCAGATAGGCATGAGCCTGTTTTCCCGTTGCACAGGGCGACATTTTCTGTTGCTGACGCATCCGCAGCGTCTTGAGTTCGAGCCAGAGTTGTTTGCTGAAACAACGCCAGCTTCGGTTTCTGTCTGACGCTCACTTTCTTCAGCTTTTTACAGTGCAGGCGTAGTCGGTATCCTCGCCGCGCTGAAAACGGTAAAATGCTGGTTTTAACTTTACCCGCATACTGGTGTTGCTTCTGCTACAGGCTGACGCAGCACGCGGTGCAATTCATCTCATGACTGTCGTTCGTACCCGTTTTGCTCCCAGCCCGACTGGCTATCTTCACGTTGGCGGTGCCCGTACCGCTTTGTTTAGCTGGGCGTTTGCGCGCCATCATGGCGGCACATTTGTTTTACGTATTGAAGATACCGATCTTGAACGCTCCACCCCGGAAGCGGTGCAAGCGATTCTGGATGGTATGAACTGGCTGGGTTTGCAGCATGATGAAGGCCCGTTTTATCAGATGCAGCGTATGGAACGTTATCGTTCAGTGCTGGCGGAAATGCTGGCTAATGGCAGTGCCTATCATTGCTATTCCTCACCTGAGGAAGTCGAGGCGATGCGCGAGCGTCAACGTGCTGCCGGCGATAAGCCGCGTTACGACGGTACATGGCGCCCGGAAGCCGGCAAAACGCTGCCAGCGGTACCTGCAGATCGTAAGCCAGTGATCCGTTTTAAGAATCCTCTGGATGGCGACGTTAGCTGGCACGATGTCGTCAAGGGGACGATCACGATCAGCAATAAAGAGTTGGACGATCTGGTCATTGCGCGTCCGGATGGCACGCCAACTTACAATTTCTGCGTCGCGGTGGATGACTGGGATATGCAGATTACCCACGTGATTCGTGGTGACGACCACGTGAATAACACGCCGCGTCAGATCAATATTCTGAATGCGCTTGGCGCGACGCTGCCGCAATACGGGCATGTGCCTATGATCTTGGGCACGGATGGTCAAAAGCTGTCCAAACGCCGCGATGCGGTCAGCGTGATGGATTATTTCGACAAAGGTTATCTGCCCGAGGCGATGCTGAACTATCTTGCCCGTCTGGGCTGGAGTCACGGCGACGATGAATTGTTCTCTATGGAGCAGATGTGCAGCTGGTTTGATCTGACCCATTTATCCGGTTCTGCGGCGCAATTTAATCCTGAAAAATTGGCCTGGATTAATAACCACTAC
The DNA here is from genome assembly GCF_014284215.1 of Undibacterium sp. FT79W. Lineage (NCBI taxonomy): Bacteria > Pseudomonadati > Pseudomonadota > Betaproteobacteria > Burkholderiales > Oxalobacteraceae > Undibacterium > Undibacterium sp. FT79W. The sequence goes on from NZ_JACOGB010000006.1 coordinate 366,253, forward strand.
ATCAAAGCTGCTGATAATCAGCGTCTTGCCGATTTAATCCGTGCGCAGATGGAAAAAGATGGCGCCGTATTCACCGACGCGCCAGCCTTACCTGCAGTGATTGCTTTGCTGAAAGAGCGCGCGAATACGACGGTGGAACTGGGGCAGGCGGCCATGCTGTTTTATCGTCAGCCAGCGGCGGATGCTGCTTTGCTGACGCAACATGTGACTGCTGCAGTGATGCCAGCATTGCGCCAATACGCAGAAGCTTGCAAAACAGTCGAATGGAATAAAGCCGCTTTGTCTGCTGCACTGAAGCAGGTGCTGGCAGATCATACGTTGAAGATGCCGCAACTCGCGATGCCATTACGTCTGCTGTTAACCGGGCAGTTGCAGACGCCATCAATTGATGCGGTTGTCGAATTGTTTGGTCGCGAAGTTGTTTTGCAGCGCCTTGCTGTGATTGCTGCTGATTAATCGATAGCGAGAGCGGGTGAGGGCTTTACAATAAAGCGTTCATCCCCTATAATCTCGCTTCTATTCTGTGTCGGGGGTATAGCTCAGCTGGGAGAGCGCTTGCATGGCATGCAAGAGGTCAGCGGTTCGATCCCGCTTACCTCCACCAAAAAAGTGCACTGCCATTAGGCAGTATGCGAAACAGAAAATACTTGCTGTCCCCATCGTCTAGAGGCCTAGGACATCACCCTTTCACGGTGAGTACAGGGGTTCGAATCCCCTTGGGGACGCCAATAAATTTAGTATGTTTATTGTGGGCAGCAAGTAAAGCAGTATCAGGTCAGTAACCAGGACAGAATATGTCCCCATCGTCTAGAGGCCTAGGACATCACCCTTTCACGGTGAGTACAGGGGTTCGAATCCCCTTGGGGACGCCAGCTTTAAATCCACTTCCGGTTGTCAGGTAAGTGCAGGTCAGTAACAAGGACAGAATATGTCCCCATCGTCTAGAGGCCTAGGACATCACCCTTTCACGGTGAGTACAGGGGTTCGAATCCCCTTGGGGACGCCAGGTAAAAGCCAGCTTAATTTATTAAGCTGGCTTTTTTTATTGTGATGTCGGTTTTGCTCGTTGAAGTCGGGATACATTCATGAGCTGCATTATTCTTGTGTTCTGCCTTATCACTCAATGAAAAATTATCGGTAAGGCAGCGCGCCCCAGTTCGCATATTGGTAAGCAATACAGCGAGACCCTCTTCATCTGATTTAAGCTGCATGATGTTGCCGCTTGCTCACCTGCGCATAGCCATGTTTACTGTGGGTGAAAATCTCCATCTTGATAAAACAATCTCTGCGTAGTTCGATGAATTGTCTGGAGTAGTTCTATTGATGTATATCATGCGCAATCTCGCCCCATTAAAATCGCCTGTGTAGTATTGAGAGTTTTGCCGTGAAGCTATCTGGAAAAAAGGAGATGAGCGATGCACGCATTTGCAAATTTAAAGATAGGCGTTCGTTTGTCGATCGGTTTTGGTATTTTGATTTTAATGACGCTGGGCATGGGTGGCACAGGGCTGCAACGTTTCGCAGAAGTGAATGCCGTGAACAGCAGAATCATTGAAAAGGATTGGGTAAAAGCCGAGGCAGCGAATGTCATTAACGCCACTACCCGGGCCAATGCGCGGAATACGATGGAGCTTCTGATTGCGGATGACGCCACTCAGGCCGGCAGAGTCAAGCAATCGATTGAGGCGAATAAGCAGGTCATCAGTGCTGCCTTAGACACTCTGAAACAGCTGATTTATTTACCTGAAGGTCAGGCCTTGCTGGCGACCTTGACCGAACGACGGACAGCGTATGTCGCTTCGTTTTCAAAAGTGCTGAAACAGATAGATGCCGGAGACAAAACCGGCGCAATTCAGACGATGAACAGCGAGACATTACCGGCATTGGATGCATTGCAAGAACCTATCGTTGCCCTGACAAATTTACAGAAAAAAATTGTTGTTAACAGTAGTGGGGAAGTGCGGGATCGTATTGCCTCGGCCACTGCATTGCTGATTGTGCTGACTATCGCAGGTTTATTCGTTGGTGTCGGGCTGACGTGGTTTATTTCGCGCTCAATTACGCGACCACTCAGTGAGGCAGTGCATATTGCCCGTACCGTTGCTTCGGGTGATTTGACGACGAAAGCGCAGATCACCACGAAAGATGAGTGTGGTCAGTTATTGCAGTCCATGCAGGAAATGAACGACAGCCTTGTGCACATCGTAAATCAGGTGCGCGGCGGTACAGACTTGATGGCTGCCGCCACACATGAAATCGCAGACGGCAATATGGAACTTTCCTCTCGTACCGAAGAGCAAGCCAGCGCACTTGAGCAAACTGCGGCCTCGATGGAGCAACTGGCATCAGCGGTGAGAGATAACTTTGAGTCGGGCATGCATGCCAACCGGCTTGCCGAATCAGCGGCTCAGGTCGCTGCTAAAGGTGGTGCCGTCGTCGGTGAAGTTGTGCAGACGATGGAAGCAATCAATGTTTCCTCGCGCAAGATTGCGGACATTATCGGCGTCATTGATGGTATTGCGTTCCAGACTAATATACTGGCGCTCAACGCGGCAGTTGAGGCCGCCCGCGCGGGTGAGCAGGGGCGCGGCTTTGCGGTTGTGGCATCCGAGGTTCGTTCGCTTGCCGGGCGATCTGCGAATGCCGCGAAGGAAATCAAAACGCTGATTTCTGATTCGGTAGGTAATGTGAGTGATGGTTGCCGACTGGTGGAGCAGGCAGGTAGCACCATGGATGAGATCGTGGTACACGTGCGTCGTGTGGCGGATCTGATGGGAGAAATTACGACCGCAAGTAAAGAGCAGACGACTGGCATTGAACAGGTGAATCAAGCGGTCGCTCAAATGGATACGGTAACGCAGCAAAATGCCGCATTAGTAGAAGAGGCCGCGGCCGCAACCCAGTCTCTGGATCATCAGGCAAACTCTCTGGTGCAGGCTGTCAGTATTTTTAAGTTAGGTACGACAAATTCATCAATTGGTTTCTCACGCGCTTCGCCTGCGTTACTCAACGTTTAATCTGGATACGGACATGGCATATTTTGAGTGGGCCGACGACATGGTGATCGATAACGGGCCGATTGATGAAGATCACAAAAAACTAGTCAATCTGGTCAATGAGTTGCATACAGCGACCAGTGTCGGGCGCGGTCAGGAAGTAATTGAGGCAATCATGAGTGAACTGATCACCTACACAAAAGATCATCTTCTTCGTGAAGAGCAAGCGATGGCGACACTGAAATTTCCAAATCTGGAGCGGCACAAAGAGGGACATCATCAATTTACGGAACGACTGAATAAATTACAGAGCCAGTACGAAGCGGGAAGCATTACCGTAGCATCGCAGCTTTCGTCTGTTTTACGGGATTGGTTGTCTTTGCATATCCGCCGCTCCGATAAGGAAATTAAAGTGTATCTGCAAAAGAAGTGACACTTTTCACCCGCATTTCATCAATAAAAAAAAGCCCTGTTTGTATCAACAGGGCTTTTTTACATGGCGAGTGTTATTTATTTTTTGGCTTGATATAGTTTGTCGAATTCACCGCCATCGTCAAAATGCTTTTTCTGTGCTTGTTTCCAGCCACCGAAAACTTCATCGACAGTGAAGAGATTGATCGCTTTGAAGTTGGCTGCATATTTTTTAGATGCGACTTCCGAGCGCGGGCGGAAGAAGTGTTTGGCGGCAATTTCCTGTCCTTGTTCACTGTACAAAAATTGCAGATACGCTGTTGCTACTTTGCGTGTGCCGAGTTTATCAACAACTTTATCGACAACGGCGACCGGTGATTCTGCGAGTATCGATGTTTTCGGATAAACGACATCGTAGTTGTCGCCAAATTCCTGCTTGACCAGTTGCACTTCATTCTCAAAAGTAACTAAGACGTCACCGATTTCCCTTTGCGTAAAAGTAGTGGTCGCGCCGCGTCCACCGGCATCGAGTACCGGAACATTTTTAAACAGACGATCAACCAATTGTCGCGCTTGTGCTTCGTTACCCCCGCTCTTAATAACCGAGCCCCACGCAGCGAGGTAGGAATAGCGTCCGTTGCCGGAAGTCTTGGGATTGGGAATGATCACTTTGACGCCAGGTTTGCCAAGATCATCCCAACTGGCGATGCGTTTTGGATTCCCTTTGCGCGTCAGGAACACCATGGTCGAATAAAATGGCGCAGAGTTGTTTGGGAATGATTTCGCCCAGTCTTGCGGAACCAGACCTTTCTCCGCAAGGATATCGATATCGTTTGCCTGATTCATCGTGACTACTGATGCTGCCAGACCGTCGATAACAGAGCGTGCCTGCTTGCTGGAGCCGCCATGTGACTGATTAATCGTGATGGATTCTCCGGATTTCTTTTTCCATTCCGCGACGAAAGCCGGATTCACTTCTTTGAATAATTCACGCGTGACATCATAAGACGCATTCAGCAGCGGCTCGGCAGCCTGAGCAGTGAGCGAGGGGGCAAGCAGGCTGGCACCAATCAGTGCAACGATACCGACAATGCTTAAGCGACGTTGCGCTTGCAAACCTGAGTTTGTTTTCATGTGCGATCTCCCAAATATAAGTTACCGCTATCTTCCATAAATTAAGCGCAGAAGGAAACGATAGTATTCTTCTTTACTTAGATGAAAAATGCATTTATCGAATATGAAACAATAATTTTTCTGTATATCGTTGCGTGAAAACAATCTAAGTGATGTGCTCCAGAAGGCGTATTCGCAGACATAATTTTGCTACACTCAATCCCTTGTTTGTATTTTTACTTACTCTATGAAAACAAATGCTTCTTTCTCTGCGAGCCTGCTGGTAACGCTGCTAGTGGGTACGTTGGCTGCACCGTTGGCCGTCGCGCTGGATAAAACTGCGAGTGCTTCTGCACATGCTACGCAAGCGGGTGGTATCGAATGGCGCAAAGATAATAATGTGGATGCGGCTTTCGCCTTAGCAAAGTCTACCAATAAACCGTTATTTCTTTACTGGGGAGCGGTCTGGTGCCCGCCCTGCAATCAAGTCAAGGCAACGATATTCAATCGTCAGGAATTCATTGATAAGTCACGGCATTTCATTCCTGTGTATCTGGATGGCGATAGCCCGGGGGCGCAGAAATTTGCGGCGCAATTCAAAGTGCGTGGTTACCCGACGATGATATTGTTCAAGCCGGATGGAACTGAAATTACCCGCTTGCCAGGCGAGGTCGATTCTGAGCGCTATCTGCAGGTGCTGACGCTGGCATTGAATACCTCTGCATCGGTGGCTGATTCCTTAAAGCTGGCTTTAGCGGGGAATAAGTCGCTGAAGCAGGATGACTGGAGCCTGTTGGCGGATTATTCATGGGATGATCCTCAGCAAAAGCTGGTGAACAACAAAGATTTGCCAGCGACGTTATTGCGTTTGTCCGAGTTAAGTCCAGCTGGATTAAATGCAACGCGTCTGTATTTGAAAGCCTTATTTGCGGCTGCCAATGCCAGACCCGGGCAGACAGTTCCTGCCATTGACAAACAGCAGGCCACTGAGCGCTTAATCAAGTCACTTGCAGATGCGAAAGTTGCACGTGACAACCTTGATCTTGTCGCTGGTTCGGCGGCGGAGCTGACGGAATTTTTAACTTCCGCAAAATCAGAGCAGCGTGGCAAACTCACTGCGGCATGGAATGTCGCCCTGAGTAAGCTCGCTGACGATAACAGCATATCGAAAACAGACAGACTGAGCGCCATCATTGCGCAGATCGCGCTGGCTAAGCTTGATAATGCTAAACCGTCGGCAGCCTTGCAAAAAGACGTGCAGAAGCGTGTGTCGCAAATCGAGCAGGCTACTAGCGACGCGTATGAGCGGCAATCGGTGGTCAGTTCCGCTGCCTATGCATTAGGAAATGTGGATTTGCTGGATGCATCGGATACCTTGCTGAAAGCAGAATTAAAACGCTCGCATTCGCCGTATTATTTCATGTCAACCTTGGGCTCGAACGCGAAGAAGCGTGGCGATAAAGTGGCTGCAGTGAATTGGTATGAACAGGCATATAACGCAGCAAAAGGGCCTGCAACCCGCTTGCAATGGGGTTCGAATTATGTGGTCGGTCTGATCGAACTGACGCCAGAAGACGATGCGCGTATTGAAAAAGCAGTTTCAGGTGTCTTTGCTGAATTGTCGAAAACAGAAAATGCTTTTTATCAGCGCAATCATGCTTATCTTGAAAAAATGGGCAAGAAATTAGGCGAGTGGAACAAAGATAGAAAGCACCAGGTGACTTTCCAGAAAGTGCATGCACAGCTAGATAGTATATGTGCAAAATTACCAGCAAACGGTGGCCAGAAGGCGACTTGTCAGGGTGTCTTGTCGAAATCCTGATTCTCATTAATCGAAGAAAAAATGCGGCTGAGGCCGCATTTTTTTTTGCCCCGACAATCATGAATGAGATTTTCTGAAGTGCTGGATGCACGCATTGCATCGCTTATACGAATTTTTGTATATACAAGTTACTTTATATGATTGGAACGAATTTGGTATCTTCGATAAAATCCATCATTCGTTATTTATTGGTTTGAGATTCAGTGATTCATATTGAGCAATTAGAAAAGCATTATCAGGTTGGCGGGCGTGAAGTACATGCGCTACGCAACATACATCTGACTGTTCGCAAGGGGCAGATTTTCGGCATCATCGGACGCTCAGGAGCCGGTAAAAGTACTTTGCTGAGAGCGTTGAATTTACTTGAGCGCCCAAGCAGCGGCAAGGTTCTGATTGAAGGTGAAGACATCACCCGGTTTAATTCAGAACAGTTGCACAGCTTGCGGCAACGTATCGGCATGGTGTTTCAACATTTTAATTTGTTGAACGCAAAAACTATTGCTGAAAATATAGATTTCCCTCTCAAGCTCGCCGGTACTTACAGTAAAGATGCGCGTCAGCAGCGCGTCGATGAGTTACTGGAATTGGTCGGACTGAGTGATCAGCGGCATAAATTTCCATCGCAATTGTCGGGTGGGCAAAAGCAACGGGTAGGTATTGCCCGTGCGCTGGCAAATTACCCTCATCTTTTGTTGTGTGACGAGGCAACGTCAGCACTTGACCCTGAAACGACGCAGGCGATTCTGCGCTTGCTGTCAGACATCAACCAGAAACTGGGATTGACGATCGTGCTGATCACGCATGAGATGCAGGTGATACGCACAATCTGCGATCAGGTTGCGGTGATCGACGCTGGCGAGATTGTTGAGAGTGGCGATGTCGCCGATGTATTCCTGCATCCACAGCATGCGGTAACGCAAAGTCTGGTCGCAGAAAATCAGGCGCTTGATCTCGACCTGTTGCAGAAAATTCAGCGTCATGAAAACAGCCAGTTGCTGCGTCTGACCTATGTCGGCGCGGCGACGCATGAACCGATACTGAGTCGTATCGCAGCGCAGACTAAAGCGGATATCACGATTTTGCAGGGAACAATTTCCCGCATCAAGAACACGCCGTATGGCCAACTGTTAGTGGAATTGTCGGGAGCGCCGGATCAAATTGCGGTGGTATTGAATTTGTTGCGGGACCTCGATGTGCGTACAGAAATCATTGAAGGAGCGCACTGATGGATTTTTCAAACATAGACTGGGAAGACATCGCACAGGCGACACTGGATACCTTGACGATGACGGGTTTCTCTTTATTTTTTACGGTGCTACTGGGTTTGCCTTTGGGTGTATTGCTATTCCTTACCGGTAAAAATCAGCTGTTAGAGCAACGCGGTATTTATGCGTTGTTATCGTTTGTGGTGAATATTCTTCGCTCGGTTCCTTTCATTATTTTGCTGATTGTCCTGATTCCGTTCACCTTGTTGCTGGTGGGTACATCACTGGGTGTCGCGGGCACTATTCCTCCGCTGGTCATCGGGACGACGCCTTTTTTTGCGCGTCTGGTAGAAAACGTTTTACGTGAAGTGGATCGCGGCATTATTGAAGCTTGTCAGGCGATGGGAGCGAAAACGCATCAGATCATTATTCACGCCTTGCTACCTGAAGCCTTGCCTGGCCTGCTGGCGGCGGGAACTGTAACGACAATCGCCCTGGTGTCGTATGCCGCGATGTCTGGTGTGATAGGCGGCGGTGGCCTTGGTGATCTGGCGCTGCGTTTTGGATATCAACGATTTCAGACGGACGTCATGGTCGTAACGGTAACGATACTGATAGTGCTGGTGCAGTTATTACAATTCTTCGGAGACAAGTTGGTGTTGCGATTTACCCGTAAGTAATTTCATTTATATAAATTTAAGGATAATAAATTATGGCTCTCTCTTTTAAACGTCACTTAGCTAGCTTGTTGGCAAGCACTTTCAGCGCAGCAGCTTTGCTTGCTTCCGGCGCAGCATCTGCTGCTGATACCTTGACTATCGCAGCAACGCCGGTTCCGCACGCGGAAATTCTTGAGTTTGTGAAGCCACTTCTGGCGAAAGAAGGTGTGGACTTAAAAATCAAAGTATTCACTGATTATGTTCAGCCTGCTGTTCAGGTCAACGAAAAACATCTGGATGGAAATTTCTTTTTGCATCAGCCCTATCTGAATGAATTTAAAAAGAGCCATAAAAACGATATCGAAGTGCCCGTCGCTAAAGTGCACGTTGAGCCATTCGCGGCCTATTCTTCTAAATACAAAAAAGTAGCGGATATTCCGAATGGTGCGACTGTTGCTATTCCAAATGACCCGTCAAATTCGGGGCGTGCTTTGTTGTTACTGGCGAAACAGGGACTGTTGAAATTAAAAGATCCAAGTAATATTTCTTCAACCAAAAAAGATATTATTGAGAATCCGAAAAATCTGAAATTCAAAGAACTGGAAGCGGCAACCTTGCCACGCGTTTTGAACCAGGTTGATCTGGCATTGATCAATACAAATTACGCTATCGAAGCAAAGCTGAATCCGGTGAAAGATTCTTTGTTCATTGAAGATGCCAATTCTCCGTACGCAAATTTGCTGGTGGCACGTGACGATAATAAAAGCAGCCCGGCATTTAAAAAGCTGATTGCAGCTGTGAATTCTCCTGAAGTGAAGAAATTCATTGAAGAAAAATACAAAGGTGCTGTTGTTCCTGCATTCTGATTTGTTGCCTCCACTTCCTCGTTCACATGCTTAAATTGGTCGGACGAGGATGCTGAAGTCAGTTAAAGCAGGCGAAAAAAAAGCTACTCAGTGAGTAGCTTTTTTTGATTCTGATGAAATCAGTTGCGAACGATACGTTTGTATTCGTTTGTGCGTGTATCGATCTCGATCACGTCATCCTGGCTGACGAACAGCGGCACTTGTACGGTATGTTGATGCGCTTCGATCGCATTTTCGATCTTCGCTTCTTTCAATACGTTACCGGAAGTATTGCCTTTAACTGCAGGCTCAGAGTACACAACCTGACGTGCAATCGTTGTTGGCAATTCAACAGAGATCGCTTTGCCATCATAGAAAACAGCTTCGCATTCCATGCCGTCTTTCAGGTAATGCAATGCATCGCCCAGATTTTCTTCTTCGATTTCATACTGTTCGTAGTCAGCATCCATGAATACAAACAATGGATCAGCGAAGTAAGAATAAGTTACTGGCTTTTTGTCGAGGACAACAACGTCAAATTTGTCATCGCCACGGAAAACACTTTCCTGTGGGCTGTTTGTCAGAAGATTTTTCATCTTCCATTTGTAGGTGAAGCCTGTGCGGCTTGAACCGTTGACATCAGAGCGCAAGACGATCATAGGCTTGCTATCGACCATAATAATGTTGCCAACACGAATTTCTTTTGCAGGTTTCATAGCGAATAATTATAAAAAGTAGGTTGCATAAAAATCATCTGTCGCCTACTGGCAGAACGCCCCGCAAGCCCGTTTGATTCAATTTGAAAAACACATTAAAAATTAACCGCGTATTTTACCTTATTTTTATTCATTATTTACACTTTGCTGATGAACTGTGTGAGCAAACTTCAGTAAATTTGATGTCATATCGCCATTGGCAATCAGTTGCTGCTGCCATTGCAATGCCAGATCAGTCATTTGTTGCATGTCTGCTGCCAATGCATGCCATACGGTCTCCCACTGAATAGGGGGGAGCGTCACAGCATTCCAGGCGAGCATCATCGCCGCAAGCTTGTTGCTATTAACTCCGTAACATTGCAAGAACGCGTTCAGCTTTACATGATGCAAATTTTCATCTTGCGGATAGATATGCCAGATAAATGGTTTGCCTGCCCATTGCGCACGGACAAACGAATCTTCTCCGCGGACAAAATTCAGATCGCACGCCCACAGCAGTTTGTCATAGTCAGGTTGCGGTACAAACGGCAGTACGCGTATGGTCAGTGCACCGATCGTGGTAACGCTGCCAGCAGTTGCGGGTTTGCCTGTGAACGCCTTAACCGCTTCCTCAGCAACACCTTCCGGCACCAGGCAGGTGATGGGCGTTGCATTATTTTTCCATGCATCAAACAAGGCGGCTGCCGGGGCATGTGGGTAGCAGAAAAGTGAAACCTTCAGCGAGTTAATTTCGTCTGTGGTTAATCCTAAGCCGGAGAGAAACGCAGTGATTGCCGCCGGGTCTGATATAAATTGCTGACGCTGCTGCTCTAATTCTGACTCTATCAGGAGTCCGCCGGTTTTGCTGTTAAATCCTGGGAAGAAAAAATATTTTGTGAGTGGCAGTGAGCCGTGAGGCGATGACAGCGTATGGCAGCCTTCCACCCATGCTTCCGCACTTAAACCTTCCAGATTCAGCCATACCGCACGAGGCTGCCGTTGCGCCATCGCCTGAATGTAGGAGGGTGGAATGTCGCAGGCAAAAAATTCAATGACGATGTCGCTGACATCTTCCGGCGTAAATGTACCGTTCTGGTCGCGCCAGTGATGTACGGTGACTCCGGCGACGTTCTGCGTATCGATATTCAGTTTTACGTCAGGACAAATCCGCTGAAAGCTGCGCAGATCATCTACCCACAAGTGGACGTTGATGTGATGTTCGCGCTCCAGTTGTCTTGCCAGACGCCAGCAGATACCGATGTCGCCGTAGTTGTCGACGACCTTGCAAAATAAGGTCAGGGATTTTAAGGATTGAACTTGTTCAGACATGAAAAAATCAGTAACGTTGTTGAAGCCGTGCTGAGGGCCAGATGCGGCTTCTCGATATTATCGGTAATTGTTTTTCCACTCGCGCAAGGCGGCAAAAGTGGAAGCATCATCTTGATGTGCAGATATTTTTCCTGCACTTAGCAGTCGTGCAATAACAGCAGGTTCGCGGCTGCGCAAAAATGGATTGCTGTGCTTTTCCAGTCCTATCTGTCCCGGCACTGTCGGTATACCTTCATCTCTTTTGCGTTGCTCGCGGAGTAAACGTTCTGCGATGGCCTGATTATCGGGTTCAACTTCTTTGGCAAAGCGCAAATTAGACAGCGTGTATTCATGCGCGCAATAGACCGCCGTATCGTCGGGCAGGGCAGCAAGTTTATCAAGTGAAGACAACATTTGTGCGGGCGTTCCTTCAAACACGCGCCCGCAACCACCGGCGAAGAGTGTATCGCCGGAAAATAACCAGTGCTGCGCTGATGCAAAATAGGCGATATGCCCCAGCGTGTGACCCGGTACCGCGATCACTTGCAGCGTCCAGCTCATCTCAGGGATATCAACGATGTCGCCTTCTGCTAAGGGATGGCTGACCGCCTGAATACCATCATTTACAGGGCCATATACTGGCACGTTAAAGTGCTGCAATAACGCCGGAACGCCGCCGATATGATCACTATGATGATGCGTCAGTAAAATGGCTGACAATGTCAGTTGATGTGCTTCAAGCGTCTTTAAGATAGGGGCCGCATCTCCGGGGTCTACGACTGCCGCATGTTTGCCGTCGTGGATGACCCACAGATAATTGTCGTCAAAAGCGGGCACAGTCAATATACTCAGAGAATTCGTCATAGACACGTATGGAAGCTGTGGAAAAGAACATTATAGACCTCGATACCTGGCTGGAGTTACCTGCGGGACGGTATATTCGCGACTGGGAAGAAGCCTTGCTGGCGAAGATCACGGTCGATATATTCGGTTTTAATGCGTTGCAGATCGGCTTGCCGCAGATTAACGCACTGGCGGCGAGTCGTATGCCGCATCGATGGTGTTCAAATCCGGATTTAACGAATCTGACGGAAGAAAGTGCGAGCCGGGTCGTGGTGACGCATGATTTTTCTGAACTGCCTTTTGAAACGCAGAGCATAGACCTCATCGTTTTGCCGCATGTACTGGAATTTGCTGCGGAGCCGCATCAGATGTTGCGCGAAGTAGAACGGGTGTTGATTCCTGAAGGCAGGTTGATCGTGACGGGTTTCAATCAGACCAGTTTGTGGGGCGCAAGACAATTTGTCGGGCGGCTGAATAAAAACTATTATCTGCCGCATGACGGTGAGTTCATCAACCCGGCCCGTTTGAAAGACTGGCTGAAATTATTAAATATGGAAATCGGGCAAGTTCATTTCGGCTGTTACGCGCCGTCTTGCCATACTGAAAAATGGTTGCATCGTTTTCAATTCATGGAAAAAGCCGGACAACGATGGTGGCCGTATTTCGGCTCAGTCTACGTCATGCAGGCAATTAAACGGGTGCGGGGCATGCGCATGATAGGGCCTGCATTGAAGCAGAAGCGTGTTGTACGCGGTGCCGCCATTCCGGTCGCAAATAAAGCAAAAAAATAAATATGGATAAGATAGAAATTTATACAGATGGTGCTTGTAAGGGCAATCCTGGTGTCGGTGGTTGGGGTGCCCTGTTGGTTGCAGGAACGAAAGAAAAAGAGTTATTCGGCGGTGAACGGGAAACCACTAATAACCGCATGGAGTTGATGGCGGTAATCCGCGCGCTGGGTGCACTGAAGCGACCATGTCATATCGTTTTACATACTGATAGTCAGTATGTGTTGAAGGGAATTACAGAGTGGATTACTGGCTGGAAAGCCAAAGGCTGGAAAACGGCATCTAAGGCCCCGGTCAAGAATGTCGATCTCTGGCAGGAACTTGATGCGGCACAGTTGACGCATCAGATTGAATGGCGCTGGGTGCGTGGGCATACAGGCCACCCAGGCAATGAACGCGCTGATCAGTTAGCCAATCGCGGCGTTGATCTGGTCTTATCTGGCGGGGCTTGAGGGTATTTCACCTTCAAACTATTCTATGCTGCAGTGTTGACGCTGGTGTTGGTGGGGGCTGGCTTGTGCCTTGCCAGCCCGCATGGAATATAGGCTGTGGGGCATGCCAGAATTATGCTTCTGGTAGTTCGTTCATGCTCTGTTGCAGTCGGCTCAGAAATTGATGGATGTGGTAAGCATCAACCAGTCCGTGGTGAACGAAGCTGGCGACAGGTAACTGCATTTTTCCATCTTGCAGATGACATTTTCCTGCTGATATTTTCGGTACGCTATCCATGCCATCATGACGGCGTGCATGCGTGATACCTGTAAAATTAATCCACGGCATCGCAGAAAAATGAATGGCATCATTGCGTTTGCATTCATCGGTAAAGCACAGACCTGTGTCATTTTTTACTTTGACCATCGCACTGTTCGCATCTGTTGAAAATACGGAAAAATCCTCGTGAAACTGTATCGGGCAAAAGCCAAAGGTGTTATCTGCGCGGCTGATGGTGGCATTCGCGTGTATCCGCGCATATTCAACGACCAGACCATCTTCGATGCGATAGCGCATTGCCTCGGTATCATTGATCGCCTGTAAAACGCGGTGCAGATAAAACAGAAAGAAAGACGTTTTTGTTTGCTTGCAATATTGATAGGCGGCGTCACAGTCTATATTGGCGACGATGCCGTGAAATGGCTCGTCGCATTGGGAAAAGAAAGCAAAGTGTTCGCGTCGGTTCCAGCTTGTCAGATTAATGACTTTTTTCATACGGATGTCGATATAAAAACAGGGATAGAAAATTCTATCCCTGCGATGGTTTTGTTGCTGTGCTGCAGATCAAAAATGAACAACAGCGCTACCGCAATTGTTTAGCAATCGTGCAGCCGTTGTGCGTGCAATGTGATTGAATACGCTGACGTGTTCAGTGACACTTATTTTAGTGCTGCAATCATTTGTTCCAGCTTTACTGTATCTGTGCAGAACGCACGTATGCCTTCCGCGAGTTTTTCGGTTGCCATCGCGTCTTCGTTAAGCTGGAAGCGGAATATTTTTTCATTCATACTGACTTTTTCCAGATCAGAAGAGGCTGCCGCTTCTGCGCTCAGCTTTTGTGTGATTACCGAGTTGGTATCAGCAAGCTTTTGCAGTAAATCCGGGCTGATCGTCAATAAGTCGCAACCCGCCAGTTCGAGAATTTGCGAGGTGTTGCGGAAGCTGGCACCCATGACTTCGGTTTTGTAGCCAAATTTGCGATAGTAAGTGTAGATTTTTTTGACGGATAACACGCCTGGATCATCAGCGCCAAATATTTCCTGACCGGTTTTTGCTTTGTACCAGTCGTAGATACGCCCGACAAATGGTGAAATCAGTTGCGCGCCAGCTTCTGCACAGGCAATCGCTTGTGCCAGTGAAAACAGCAGGGTCATATTGCAGCGGATGCCTTCTTTCTCGAGTATTTCTGCGGCGCGTATGCCTTCCCAGGTTGAGGCAATTTTAATCAATACGCGTTCGCGTGATACGCCAGCGGCTTCATACATCGCGATTAACTGGCGGCCTTTAGCGACGGTTGCTTCGGTGTCAAAAGAGAGGCGGGCATCGGTTTCAGTTGAAACACGACCGGGAATTTCGTTCAGAATTTGCAGGCCGAAGGCGATTAGCAGATGATCGATCGTCTCATCGATGGATTTGCCTGCAGTATCTTTGACTGCTTTTTCCAGCAAGTGTTTATATTCTGTTTTTTGAACAGCCTTCAGAATCAGCGATGGATTCGTGGTGGCATCGCGCGGTGTGTAGGCCTTGATTGCCTGAAAATCGCCGGTATCGGCAACGACAGTCGTATATTGCTTCAGTTGTTCTAATTGATTCATATCTTCGGGCTATTCAAAAAAATCAGGGGTTAACTTCAACTGCAGGTAAGCCTGCAACAATATCACCAATGACGGCCGCTTCAAAGAAGCCACCTTCACGGAAAATCGTTAAAACAGCATCTGTTGCTGACGCCTCACAGGAAACTAATAATCCCCCGGAGGTCTGAGGATCGGTCAGCAATGCCTGTTGCGCAGCGCTGATACCGGCATTCAGTCTGACCTCATTTCCGTAGGCGGCCCAGTTTCTGGCAGAGGCACCGGTGATAAAACCCTCGGTGGCGAGTTGCTCTACTTTGTCCAGCAAAGGGATGTCCTGCATGCTGAGTCTGGCGGTGACATTGGCGCCGCGGCAGACTTCTAATAAATGCCCGAGCAGACCAAAACCGGTGACATCTGTCATCGCGTGCACATCGTCGAGTTGGGATAGCTGCTGCCCCGGGCGATTCAGCTTGGTCGTGCTGTTGATCATACTGGCATAACCCGCGTCATCCAGCGCTTGTTTTTTGAGCGCGGCAGACAAGATGCCTACGCCAATAGGTTTACCAAGGATAAGCTTATCGCCAGCTTTGGCATCCGCATTGCGTTTCACTTTTGATGGATGTATCAGGCCCATGACGACCAGACCATAAATCGGCTCAACCGAATCTATCGTATGGCCGCCGGCGATCGGAATGCCGGCTTCGGCGCAAATGGATTCTCCGCCCTGAATGATTTTTCCTATGACATCAAGCGGCAGTTGATTGACTGGCATGCCTACCAGTGCCAGCGCCATGATGGGCGTGCCACCCATGGCATAGACATCGGAAATGGCATTGGTGGCGGCGATGCGCCCGAAATCGAATGGGTCATCGACGATGGGCATAAAAAAGTCGGTGGTGGCGATCAACGCCTGCTCGTCATTGAGTTTATACACCGCAGCATCATCGGCCGTTTCTATGCCGACCATTAAAGCGGGTGGTACTGGAAAGCCACTTGATTTTTTGAGAATTTCAGCGAGGACGCCGGGAGCGATTTTGCAGCCACAACCGCCACCATGGGAAAACGATGTCAGGCGAACAGCAGGTTCAATGTTGGTGGTCATAGATCATCAGGATAGTGCGTTCATCAAGTTAATGATTATACGCCGGGGCGCTCAGTATAAAAAAAGCGACCACCGTAGTGATCGCTTTTTTGTGATATTGCTTATCTGGCAAAAGCTATATCGACGTACTATGCAGCAGAATGAAGCCGCACCGTCCGTTGTTCAGCTTCGTCCAGCAGACGATTAATAGTCGCCAAATGAACGACGTGTACTGCCTTCGCTGGAACGATTGCCTTTATAGCCGCCGCTGCCTTCTTTACGTGGCGCAGCGCCTGTGCCTGCACCAGCTGGTTTGCTGAATGAGCGTTGACCTGGTTTGCTATTACCAAAGCCGCCACCGCCTGGTTTGCGGTTGTCGCCCGGTTTCCAGCCACCTGGTTTGCGCGCGGCAGAGCGTGGTGCAGATGCTGTTTTCTTCGGTTCAAAACCTTCGATCACATCGACCGGGATCAATTGTTTTGTGAAGCGCTCAATGCGTTTGACATGCATGCCTTCTGCGTGATTGACCAGCGATACTGCCAGACCTTTACGGCCTGCGCGACCAGTACGGCCAATGCGGTGTACGTAATCTTCAGGAAATTTAGGTAAGTCGTAATTGAATACGTGGGTGATGCCTGGTACGTCGATACCACGGGCAGCAACATCAGTTGCGACCAATACGCGGATCTGACCACGACGCAAACCGTCCAGTGTGCGGTTACGCGCGCCCTGATGCATGTCGCCATGCAGTGCAGCAGCGGCAAAGCCAGCGATATTGAGGCGATCTGCAATCGTATCTGCATCACGTTTAGTCGCAGTAAATACTACGGCCTGATCCATGGATTCGTCGCGCAACAAATGGTCGAGCATACGATTTTTATGGGACAGATCATCCACGAAGTGAACTTTTTGCTGGATGTTTTCATGTTTGCTGGCAGAGCCTGCAATCTGAATCACCATAGGATCTGTCGTGATGCGTTTTGCCATGTTGCCGACAACGCCATCAAGCGTCGCAGAGAACAGCATGGTTTGACGGGTGGCGGGTGTCGCGGCAACGATTTTTTCGATGTCATCAATGAAGCCCATGTCCAGCATGCGATCTGCTTCATCGAGTACCAGCATTTGCAATTCAGAGAAGTCGATCTTGCCGGAATCCATATGGTCGATCAGGCGACCCGGAGTTGCGACCAGAATTTCAGGATTGCGCGACAACAACTGCATCTGTTTTGGGTAAGGCATGCCACCCAGAATCGATACGGCTTTGATACGGCGTGAATAGGCGCTGTATTTGTCAGTTGCGGTTGTGACTTGCAACGCGAGTTCGCGGGTTGGCGTCAGTACCAGCATTTTTGGTTTTGCTGCGACGAAACGAGGACGGTCGCCACGTGAGCGGGCGGATTGACGTTCTTGGTTTGGTGTTTTGCTGTTGTCGTAAGTAACGACTTCAGCGGAAATCAATTTATGCAAGGCTGGCAGCATGAATGCCGCAGTTTTGCCGGAGCCGGTCTGGGAAGAGACCATCAGGTCACGTCCGTTGATCGCTGCGGGAACGGCTTGTTCCTGTACTGGTGTTGGCTTGGTATAGCCGGAATCTGTCAGGGCGCGGATCAGGTTGGCGTGGAGGCCTAGTGCTTCAAAACTCATGGAATACTTTCGTAAAAATTTAGCGCGATGAGAAACAAACGCGCGCAAAAATGCAGCGCCAACCAAACGAAATAAACACAGAGAATCCAACAACGGACGACAATGAGATTTCGGCACAAAAGCTTTGCGCCAGGATGATGTCTTTGGTGTAACCAGACATGCAGGGCGGGAGGGCTTTTACATGCTAACTCCGGTACGGAGATGCACAGGCTTGCGATGCTACAGTTTTCTTTACTGCGTTTTATTGCAGTGCAAAAACGAAATGATACATGATTTTACGAAAATTAGCACCAGTTTTTAACAATTGCAGCGGCCTGTCTTAGCTGAAAGGGCGAGTTTCATCGCGTGCGGGCGGCTTATCTGATTTTTTTGCAGCTCTTCTGCCAGGCCATTTCTGCTTTTCCTTTTGCAGAAAAAGCATAGCGTTTTTCGCGCCAGCCGAGGGCAAATAAGGATAAGACCTGATCGTAATATGCGTCGGCCTTGATGGCTTGTGCTTCCAATCGCAATTCCTGCTGTTGCAGCGCTTTACTTGCTTTGCCAGCCTGCAGGAAGGGTATCAGTGCGGCAGAAAATCCGGATGAGCCCGGGCTTTTTACTTCGCCAGTCAAGATGTTGACGAACTCCGGTGGGTAGCCTTTCATTTCAGTCAGTTTTGCCATTGGTGACAATGCCTTGATTAAGGTGGCGCGATCAGGATCGTGCTCGTTCATCATTCCCGCCCATAAATACACCCGGATGGCGTTGTAACCGCCATCGCCTTTTTCTGCGCCGTTGATGTCAGCGGTGAAGCCTTGGTCGGGATGAAACAGGATCCAGTCTGCGGCGTAGCCTTGCGGAGCCGAGCCAGAAATAATTTGCATGGATGAGGCCAGCAGTTGCTTCCAGCGCGGATCTTTATCTGTGCTGTCAAACCAGCGCAAGAGTTGAATCGGCAGGTAACTGGCATTGAGCTTCCAGGACTTATCCGCTAACGCAAATCCTGTTGGCGCGGGTAACAGCGTCAAGCCCAGTTTGGGGATGTTCGCCGTTTCTTCGTTCAGGATGCGTTGCGCAAGTAATTTTGAGAGCGCCGTGTAGCGCTTTTCATTCCAGGCATCGCCCGCCAGGCCAAGCGTGTAGGCGATCCATAAGTCGGCGTCGGATGCCGCATTTTTATCGATGATGCCCCAGGTTTCATCGGCACGTTTGCCCCATTGCCAGGCGGGTAGGTGGGCGGTCAGATCACCGTAGGCGAGATTGTTTTCTGTCCAGCGCAGGAGTGTGTCAAAACTGTCCCTGTCGTTGGCGATCAGGGCAAAGAACAGCGCGTAAGCCTGTGCTTCGGAGACGGTAGGTTTAATGCTGCCACTGTGATCAATCACGCGGCCATCGGTGGTGATAAATGTTTTTTTGAAATTCGACCAGGCCGGCCATGCAGGATGGCATCCGTCATTCTCTGCCCATACATGATTGCTGCTGGCAAGGCCGATCAGACAAATCATCAGGACTATCAGTTGCTGAGTCAGTTTTGTGGGAAGCTGAAAAACGGCGCGCATAGTATTGAGTGAATTCGTGGCGTATGACGAAGGGTGGTGCTACGTTGATTTTGTCCAAGTGTAATCGATTGCAAAACGATCACGAGAGATTCTTGTTGAAATTGACGGCGTACGACAATACGACAGGCGATAAAAAAGGTGCAGCCAGTGCACCTTTTTAAATGTCAGTATATAGCGCTTCTTAATGGTTGTAAGAATCGACATTCAGACCCATCACATGCGAGAAGCCACCGTCAACATAAGTGATTTCGCCGGTGATGCCGTTGGCCAGATTCGACAACAGGAATGCTGCGGTATTGCCGACATCTTCGATAGTCACATTGCGACGCAGTGGTGCATGGTCAGCCACGAAGCCCAGCAGCTTACCGAAGTCTTTGATGCCAGATGCTGCCAGTGTTTTGATCGGACCAGCAGAAATACCATTGACGCGTATGCCTTTTTTGCCGAGATCTTCTGCGAGGTAACGTACAGATGCTTCCAGCGATGCTTTGGCCAGACCCATCGTGTTGTAATGCGGAATCGCACGAATAGCGCCGAGGTAAGACAGCGTCAGCAAGGCAGAATCTTCGCGCAACAGAGGCAGGGCCGCTTTCGCCATAGCCGGGAAACTGTAGGCAGAGATGTCATGTGCGATGCGGAAAGCTTCGCGTGAAAAGCCGTCGAGGAATTCACCGGCAATCGCTTCGCGCGGGGCAAAGCCGATTGCATGAACCAGACCGTCAAGACGGTCCCAATGCTGTGCCAGATCTTTGAAGGTAGCGTCGATTTGTTCGTCGCTGGAGACGTCGCAATCGAAAATCAGTTTGCTGTCAAATTCTGCTGCGAATTCGGTAATTCTGTCTTTAAAACGATCGCCGACATAGGTAAATGCGAGTTCAGCACCTTCGCGTTTGCATGCCTGTGCGATGCCGTAAGCGATAGAGCGATTCGACAGTAAGCCGGTGATCAGAATTTTTTTGCCTTGCAGAAATGCCATGTTGACTCCAGGTATTGTCGTAATGCGGATGCGGCTGTTAGCCGAAAATGCCTTGAAAGGCCGCATCAATATTACGATGTGGTTTTCGGTCATTTTTAAAAGCCTGTTTTACTTTCAAGCAGGTTTTTAAAAATTTTCCTTTACTGATTACTTTCACCAGCTTCTTATTAAGCCGGTTTTCGTTGCTTTCCGGATAGCGGGGTGGCAACAACAGGTCGGAATTGTAGATGCTTCGCGCAAATCGGGCAAATACTAACTTTCAATCAAATGATGGCATCTGGACGATCAGTCGGGGACAAGTGCAAGCCCGGATGTTTTAATGCTGCACCGGCGGGCGGCCTTTGTTTCTGATCGCGATCACAACATCCCCTATCCATGCTTCTTTATTGCGAAAGACTGGCTTAACTTCGCCTAACATGCATACCTTGATTTCGTTTTTCACAGCTGATGTGCACAGAAAAATAAGCGTGATCAACTGGTATTTTTACTCTAAATATACTCCCCCCAGTATATTTTTAATGCCCAATGTTTATTCGGACTATTCAGCTGTTTTTAAGCATACTCCCCGAAAAAGATTATTTGCAGAGGGCCGGGTCAGATTCGCCCGGGGCATCATTACTCCATCGTCTGCTCAGATGCCGCCGTTAACATGCGCTGCTTGCAGCCCGCGCGGTATCGCTTGCAACAGCGTTTGGGTATAAGGTTGTTGCGGATGCAGATAAAGCTCATCCGAATTAGCCAGTTCCACCACCTTGCCTTTATTCATTACCATGACCTGATCGGCGATGTATTTCACGACCGCCAGATCATGCGAAATGAAGATATAAGATAAGCCGAATTCTTCCTGCAAATCCTGCAGCAGATTCAGCACCTGCGCCTGCACCGAGACATCCAGCGCCGATACCGATTCATCGCAGATCAGCACTTCCGGTTTCATCGTCAGACAGCGCGCAATCGCAATCCGCTGACGCTGGCCGCCGGAAAACTCATGCGGATAACGGTGAAAGGCCGCAGCAGGTAAACCTACCTTATCGAGCAACTGCATTGCCATCGCCACTCTTTCATTATTGCTGGCACCGATCTGGTGTATTAGCATAGGCTCCATCAGGATCTGGCCAATGGTGAAACGTGGATTGAGCGACGCGTAAGGGTTCTGGAAGATGATCTGGATCCGGCGCTTGTACGGTAAAAACGCTTTGTCCGTCATCGACAAGATATCTTTGCCGTCAAATATCGCTTGTCCGCTGGTGGCCTGATGCAGGCGCATCAGCGTTAAGCCCACCGTGGTTTTACCCGAGCCGGATTCGCCGACCACGCCCAGCGTTTTGCCACGGGCGAGTTTGAAGGAAACATTCTCGACCGCTTTGAATTCTTTTTTGCCGAAAAAGCCATCGCGTGTAAAAAAGCTTTTCCCCAGATTATTGACTTCGAGGATGATTTCTTCATCGCCGCGAATGCCGCGTTGTCGTTCTTTTTGAGCGGGCAGGGCACCTTGATGATGGATGAAATCGGCGATAACGGGCAAGCGCCACGGGCGGGTGTCGAGCGAAGGGCGGCAATGCAGCAGCGCCTGCGTGTAAGTGTCTTTCGGTTGCTCGAAAATCTGTTGCACCGTGCCGGCCTCGCGAATGACGCCATGCTGCATGACAATGACGTGATCAGCAATTTCACCGACCAGTGCCAGATCGTGCGTAATAAACAGCACCGACATTTTGTGCTTCACGCGCAGCGCGTCGATCAGATCGATGATTTGTTTTTGTATCGTCACATCCAGCGCGGTGGTCGGTTCATCGGCGATCAGTAATTTAGGCTCGCAGGCAATCGCCATCGCGATCATCACGCGTTGTTGCTGACCGCCCGACATCTGGCTGGGATACGCATCCACTTTGGATTGCGGGTCTGGAATGCCGACTTCTTCCAGCAGTGCAATCGCTCTGGCACGTGCCTGTTTGGCATTCATGCCCATGTGCAGACGCAGGACTTCGGCGATCTGAAAGCCGACCGTGAAGACCGGATTGAGAGACGTCATCGGCTCCTGAAAAATCATGGAGATGTCTTTGCCGCACAGCTCGCGCCGTTGTTCTGTGCTGAGTTCCAGCAGGCTGCGGCCTTCAAACAGAATTTTGCTATCAGAAGCAATGCTGGAGGTGTCCGGTGGCAGCAAGCCCATTACGGCCAGTGAGCTGACCGATTTGCCGCTGCCCGATTCGCCCACCAATGCGACTGTGGCGTTATGAGGAATGCTGAATGACACGCCTTTGACCGTTTCTACACTGTCTTTTTTATTGATACGAAAAGAAACGCGTAAATTCTCGACCTGAAGTAATGGCGAAGTAGAGTGAGTCATGGTGCTTCCTTATTTCAGCTTAGGATCAAGCGCATCGCGCAGGGCGTCGGTGAACATAGAAAATGCCGTCACCAGCACCGCCATCGCGGTGGTCGCCGCCACCAGTTGCCACCATTTACCGAGGATTAGTTCATTCTGGGCTTCATTGAGCATGCTGCCCCACGATACTGTACCGACCGGAACGCCGAAGCCGAGAAAGCTCAGTATCACTTCTGATTTGATGAAGCCGACCACCAGTATCGATACTTGCACCAGCGCGACGTGGCTGACATTCGGGAAAATATGGATGAACATTTTACGGAAATGGGTCGCACCGATGGCGTCGGCAGCCCACACGTATTCGCGCGCTTTGTGCTTCATATATTCGGCGCGCATCAGGCGGAATGGACCGGTCCAGCCGGTGAAGGCCAGAATCAGGATGATGGTGGAAACGCCTTTTTGCTGTAAAACTGCTGCAACCGAAAGTACCAGCAGCAAGTAAGGGATAGACGTGAAAATGCTGTAAAACCAGTTAAAAAAATCATCGGTGCGACCGCCGAAATAACCGGCAAATGCGCCGAATAAAGTGCCCAGTAATGTTGCCAGTACGGCGGCAACCAGACCTACCACAATCGAGGTTTCTGCGCCTTTAATCGTTTTCTTGATAATGTCATGCCCCCATTTGTCGGCCCCAAAAGGGAGGGTGCTTGCACGTTCTGCAACGATGGCTTTGCCTGACTTTGCTAGTGCGGTATTGATGTCGGCCATCTCTTTTGCCAGCGGATCACTGATGCCATAGAAATCCAGTGACTCAGTTTGGCCGGAAGTCTTCTGACGCAATTCGCGCAAGACATCTTTCAAAGGATCGAGCGGATTTTCCGCCGGGCTGGCCTGCGCCGTATAAGTAGCGTCTGCTTTTTCTACAGGCCCATCCGCGCCGATAAAGTGTGGCGGTGCGTAACTGACGCCGGTTTCCTGCTCCCAGTCGGCAGCAATCATGCCGCTGGCGGACAGGATGAGCATCAGCAAAAATGCCGTGACGATCGCCAGAGAAACCATGGCAATTTTGTCGGCACGCAAGCGACGCCATGCGAGCGTCCATAATCCCGGGGAAGTCTGAGTTTGCATAGTCATCTTGTGTGATCCTTATTTTAACTGCACGCGTGGATCAACCGCCTGGTACAGCAGATCAGTCAACAGGTTAAATATCATGGTGGCTGCGGCGACATAAACGGTAATTGCTTTGATGACGGGAAAGTCGCTGCGTTCGACCGCCAGTATCACTTCGCGGCCTATGCCGGGAATCGAGAAAAAGCGTTCAATCAAAAATGCACCGATCAGCAGTGCAGGTAAGTTCGACATCACATGGGTGATGATGGGAATGGAGGCATTGCGCAGCACGTGAACCCATTTCACACGCCGTTCAGGCACGCCCTTGGCGCGCGCTGTGCGTACATAATCCTGATTCACTTCGTCGAGAACAAAACTGCGGAATAAGCGCAGGTTCGGCGCGACACCAACCGCCAGTGCAATCAAAATCGGCAGGGCAGAGTATTTGAATAAATTTTCGCCAAAGCTGTTGCCCCATCCTTGTACCGGGAACAGACTTAACTGATACGCGAAGAAGTACTGGCCGACGATGATGTACACCAGAATGCTGATGGACATACCAACCGTGCACGCAATCATGACAGTACGGTCAGTCAGCGAGCCGCGTTTAAATGCAATGGCCAGCGCGAGCGCAATGGCGATCAGTGTTTCCAAGATCGTCAGTGGAATCAGCACCGTCAATGAAGGACCGAGACGGCTGCCGATAATCGACGATACCGCCTCACCGGTACTCCAGCTATTGCCGAAATTAAAGGTCAGAATTTGCTTGATAAAAATCCAAAGCTGAACATAGTAAGGCTGGTCTATGCCAAGCTGGGTGCGGATATTCGCAATTTGTTCGACGTTAGACATTTTGCCTGCCAGCAGGTAGGCCGGATCGCCGCCGACCCAGTTAAACAGAAAAAATACCAGCAGAATCACACCCAGCATGGTGGGTGCCATTTGCCACAAGCGGCGCAAGATATAAGCGGTCATGAGATGTCCTGGTAATTCGGAAGAAGATGGTGCATTACTTGTTTTTATCGATGTCGATGTAGGTCCACTCGACATGCATCACAGGATGCTTTTTATAACCGATGACCCGCGCTTGCGAGAGCATATTGCGATAGCGTGCATAACCGATTCTTTGCGCCGAATAGACTTCCATTACCCGCGCCATTTTGTGATACAGCGCGTCACGTTCTTCGCCTGCTGGCAATTTTTGCGATGCTTCATACAGTTTGTCGTATTCAGGAATCGCAACACAGCCATTGTTATTCATATGAATATTCTTGCTGTAAAACAGCTGCATAAAATTGTCGCCGTCGGGATAATCGGCAATCCACGGCGAAATACGTTGTGTCAACTGGCATTGCTTTTCTGCTTTCAGAATTTCAGCAAAAGGACGGAAATCCACTTTCATACGGATGCCGACGCTGTCGTAGGTTTTCTTCCATACTTCTGCTTGTAATTTGCCGCGTGATTCGGTTTGCGCCGTATAGGTGATTTCCAGTGGTTGGCCGTCTGGCAGGGTGCGATAGCCGTCTTTTCCTTTTTTGTAGCCGAACTGATCAAGCAGCGCGTTTGCCGCCGCCGGGTTGTATTGAATGCTGCTGCGGTATTTTGGATCGTGTCCAACCACGCTGGGAGGGATGGGAAATTCAAGGGGAACCGCTTCGCCGTTATCGACAATCCGGATCTCGTCCTCGACTTTATGCGCCATGGCGACCGCACGGCGCAGGGCGATTTTTTCTTTACTCAGGCCACCCCAGACAGGGTCTTGCATATTCCAGTAATAAATCGTTAGCTCTGGATCGATAATGCGCGAGAGCTGCACGCCCTTTTTTTCGAATTCCGGTTTCAGCTTGCCGTTTTTCATGACTTGCGGGGCGAGTCCGCCGTAAAGCTGAAATAAGTCGACTTCGTCTTTTTGAAACGCTAGCAAGCGAGACTGATCTTCGAGGATGACGTTGACGATGACTTTGCCGATTTGCGGCATGCGTTTGCCTTTCATCGCCTTAACAATTTGCTGATCCGCTGGATCTGCGCTGGCGGCGTAGTCCCAATAGACGGGACGATAGTCTGGATTTGCGTCCAGCACCATTTTTGAGCCACGTACCCACTCTGTTAACTTATAAGGGCCGGTGCCGACTGGATTCGCCATCGCCAAGCCCTGTAAGTCCTGATATTTTTCTATGACTTCCCGTGCGACTGCCGACATCGCGGCATACGATAAAATCATCGGTAAATTGAAATCAGGGCGGCTGAGATGTATACGTAAGGTGTACTTGTCGACGATTTCCAGTCCCGGAATTTTGACGTCGTAGTCGAATTTCCCGGTTTTCTTCGCTTTGGCGGCATAAGCATCCAGACCAATAATCTTATCTTCCAGCAACCAGCGGTGGCTTGATGCGATTTTCGGATCCATTAAGCGCTTGAAAGAGTAAACATAATCTTCCACCGTCAGTTCACGTTTTTTTCCTTTGAACGCGTCATCCGGGCTGAAGTAAATGCCTTTCTTGAGGCGTATCGTGTAGTTTTTTCCATCCGCAGAGACTTCTGGTAACTCTGCAGCGGTCTCCGGGATAACTCTGGCAGGGCTGGCCAAATAGTCATAGCTGAATAAGCGTTCAAAGACAACTTCGTTAATCGTATTTGAATATAAGTCGCGCGTTGCAGCGGGATCGAACCCGGTTTCCGCAACTGGAAAGATTGTTCTTAAGACTTTTGTCGGATCGGCAAAACCCGCGTCTTTGTTGGGCGGAGTAGTTGCGGTACTGGTTCCGCAGTACAGAGCTATAAGGAGAAAACTACCGATGGCACACATCCGTTTGTATCCGTGCAGATGCATGACCTCGGCAGATTTGTTTTTTGCGAACTTAAAATTCATATAGCAATGTCTCCAACTTCCAGATATGACCAACCTCAGTGGCACTGATTCCGGCCACCTGATGCAGTCATTTGTTAATCTGATGAAAAGGCGGAGGAATTTCTTAGTAGTGCGCCGTAACCTTATCTTAAGTTTCTGGAAATAAGGAGATAGGAAGAAAATTTTTATTGCTTTTGATTGCACTTAAATGGTGCGATTTTGCGCATTTATAGACAGTGATCACGATTTAAGTGACAGATAATAAAAAATTTTTGCTGTCATGCATTAAAAAACAAAGAGAAACCGGCGCAACTTTTGTGGGATTTCAGCTTTTATTTCTATTGAAAGTAAATTTTATTCAGCCCTGAGTATTCAATAACGAATAATTTTATGAAAGTTTTTCATAGAGGGGGCCATGCACTAATTTTATGCTGCAAGGCACAAATTAATGCATTTCCTTTATTTTTCTTTTTTTGGCAGAATAATCGCTGTTGTTTTTCTGTGGAATACTATTTGCTAGCTATTGACAGTTGATGGCGAGAAATGGTTTTATGCGCCTTCGGAAAAATTTGGCAGATAAATTTACATATTTTTCTGTAGAATATAAGTTTATTTACATCAAGTTACGTTGGACAAAAATATTTACACGAAGTTGGTTTTTTTACTTCGCAGTCTGATAAATTGATTCGTGTAAATGTGTAATGTTTTGAGCAACCGATGCTCGGATATATTCAGATCTCGGTAATCCGCTTGGATTAAATGCGAATTTGCGATTGCAGAATTGATCGTCGTTGCTGCGGTAGTTAAAGCTGAATAACGGATTGAAATTCTGGTCTCTATTTTGCTTAAGAAAAACCGGTGCGTTCTGTGTAGGAAACTACTGACCGCATAGCGTATTTATAATTGTTTTTGTTTGAACCGTTTTGACGTGAGTCAATAGTAGACCTTGTGGGGTTGGAGGAGTATTAATGGATTTTTCAGATCGCCAGCAAGAGCCGGGCAAGAAGTTCCTGGGCATAGGGCTGGTCATAGCGTTTCACGTAGTGCTGGTGTATGCACTGCTCAATGGCTTGGGTACCAAGCTCATCGAAATC
>NZ_JACOGB010000007.1:0-361925 GCF_014284215.1 Undibacterium sp. FT79W
TAGATTTGCGTTCAACAAAAAAGAATGCAAAACACGTTGACTGGCTGGCAAGTGCTGTTGCCGCCGGTTGTCAGGGAAGTCGCCATCTTTGGCAGGATTTAGGCTTATCTAATCGTGACGAAGTATCGGCATTACTACAAGAATATTTCGAACCACTTTACATTCTTAATATTCAGAATCTGAAATGGAAGCGTTTCATTTACACTCAATTAGGCATGCGGCTGGGTAAACCTGATTTACAACCACCGAAATGCAGGCAATGTGACCAGTTCAACTTGTGCTTTCCATTATCAGTAACAAATGACTCTCCGACTGACTGACTTTTTACATTGACGTCCTGCTTGATGTTAATGTCTTTTGCGTAAAGCATTTTTACTTTTGAAAAGCAGTAATGTCGGCGAATTCTTTCACTGGCTAGATTCAGCTTTCCGCTGTAACTTGATTTGATACATCGCGTCATCCGCTGCCTGAATTGCTTTTTCACACGTCGTCGTTTCTGGGCCCTGGACAATGACAGCTGCGCTCGCACCGGTGTAAGTCAGTGAAATTTCCTCCAACTGAAAAACTCCCTGAGTTGCTTTTGTTAGGCGTGTCTGCATGTGTGCGGCAGCTGACTGTCCGTTTTCGATATCATTCCAATTTGACCCGAATCCAATGTAAAGAAATTCATCACCTCCAAGTCTACCTAAAACGTCTGTCGCCCTCAGACAATCAGACAAGCGGGTTGTAATTTCCTTAAGAAACAGGTCGCCGATATGATGACCGTATTGGTCATTAATACTTTTGAAGTTATCAAGATCAATTACGCCAATGAATGTTGATGTCCCGGAGCGAATGGCGTGCGCCAACATACGTTCTAATTGCTCAATTAATGCTCGCCGATTAGGAAGGTCGGTCAGCGGATCTGTGAGAGCAATACGTTGCAAAGTTTTATTCGACTCACTTAATTCTGAAATGAGAATTTCACGCTCTAAAAAATTAGAGACGATGCTTCCGAAAAGTTCAAGAATAGTGTTGGCCTTTTGTGGCTGTTGTATTTTTACCGAACTTGCTGCACATAGCGTGCCCATAAGCCGTCCATCGCTAAAAACAATAGGCGTGCTCATGTACGAACAGATACCTAATTTTTTTTGCAGCTTTGGAGTCACCCCACAAATTTTCCACATCACTTGTTGTGGTCACACAAGACTCTATTGAACGTTTACATAGCGAGTCGGCCCAACTGACGTCGAAACCCTCAGGGATCGCCAGAGTGCCTATATTGCGTGCGTATTTAACGGTCTGTTTTCCCTTATCTAGTTCAATTGTCGTAAGGTAGGTTGACTCCATTCCCGTAATGTTGTTGAGCATCTCAAGTAAAGGCCTGACCAATTGTTCAGTGGAGCGTGCGCTGTGTAAAGATTCCACCAATTGGGTGACGATAATATCCACTACATTCTCCGTAAAAACTTACTTTAGAAATACTGTGGCACATGCGCGCGAGGCGTCCAATGATTGCCACT
This sequence comes from Undibacterium sp. FT79W, assembly GCF_014284215.1. Taxonomy (NCBI): domain Bacteria; kingdom Pseudomonadati; phylum Pseudomonadota; class Betaproteobacteria; order Burkholderiales; family Oxalobacteraceae; genus Undibacterium; species Undibacterium sp. FT79W. The sequence goes on from NZ_JACOGB010000007.1 coordinate 1,503, forward strand.
TTGAAGTGCTGATTGGATCGTCCCAAATCCGATCGTTGTGCACACCAACCGAGTTACTACTTTACGCTGATTTTATCGAAGCGTTGTTGCAGATGTGAAATATTGTCTGGCACAAGCCAAGACGATGCGCTACTCACGCATAGAGAAGCGTAACGGATACTCGGTCGACAACCGGCCAAAAGCAGACCGTCGCAAACCGCGTAGTTCTGCCGAGTGTTGCCCCTCAGAGTGGTCCGATTTGCGCACAGATTTTACGATTCGCATAGACTAGACGAGATATCAATATGTATACATACTCCAGTGTCAATTGGAGGATGAAATGAACAAATGGATAGCCTTGGGTATAGCAATTGTGGCCGAGACTGTTGCGACGTCAGCAATGAAAGCAAGTGAGGGTTTTACGAAGCTCGCCCCCTCCATCATCGTACTAATCGGGTATGGTGTTGCGTTCTACTTCCTTTCTCAAACGCTGAAATCGATTCCCGTAGGCATTGCGTATGCCATCTGGTCTGGTGTTGGAATCGTACTTATCTCACTGGCTGGTTGGCTGCTTTTCGGACAAAAATTAGACGCTCCAGCGTTGATTGGTATAACCCTGATCATCTCTGGGGTTGCCGTCATGAACGTTTTCTCACAATCCGCTCACTGACGATCATCCTGTGCTTACTGAACGTTTTGTGAGCACTCGGGCGAGGTTCGCTTTGGGGCGAGGGCAGATGGCGGCCAATTGACGTCTACGTCGGCCTGCCCTGCTAACCTTCATTCATCGGCATAGAAGCACGAAGTTACAACGAACGGCAGATACCGGACCGACATGATTTCGCGCAGCTGGTCCTGCCGCTCACAGGGCTAGTACAGCTCGACATCGAAGGACAGCAGGGCAAACTCGATCCACTCCACGGAGCTATCGTGGAGGCTGGTGCGTGGCATTCCCAGTGCAGCATCGTTGCCAATCGCTCGCTCATTCTAGATGTGGAACAGCGTACTTTGACGAGCGATAGCTGGGCAGTCTTGCTCGACAAGCCTTTTACAATAATCAATCCAGCTGCGCGTAAGCTGGTTGAATTTATGCATCTGTGCATCGAAGCAGGAACGGCTCAACCAGACCTGATTCGCGGTTGGATGCCATTACTCTTTGATACGCTCTCAACGAGGTTCCCACAAGAAACGTCGCGCTTAAGCGCATTGTTGGCCCAAGTCGAGGCCAAGCCCGCTTTGCCATGGTCCACGGAAGCGATGGCCCATTTCGCAAGCTTGAGCATCAGCCGGCTTCACGCACTGTTTCAGGAAGAACTCGGTACTAGCCCGCGCGCGTGGCTTCTTCGGAAGAGGATCCATCTCGCATGCGAACTGCTCACACACACGAACCGAACAATTGTAGACGTGGCACTCGATGCGCTTGCAGCTGGGCTCGTCATATAACTGAGCCCAGCTGCATCCGTGTGCAGCCTAACAACAATCAGGGCGCCGCGTGCGTATAGAAGATTTTGCTGACAATCGTCCATTTTCCATCGACCTTCAGCAACTGGAAGAAGTCGCTAAACGAGAATCCAGAGACGTCGTTGGAGTCGATGCGCGCACTCGCCGCAGTACCCACAATGTCGACTCTGACGATCACGCTCTGAGCTTCGGGGGACGGGTGGAAAGGCGGTTTATCGATAGCGTCGAACAGCTCCTGAATCGACCCGCCGGTCAGCTTGCCGTTGGCATCGACGCTGAAGATGGTGTCGATGCGCGCGCTGGCGGCGGTATGCGACAGCTTGCGATTATTCTCTGGTTCATTTCCTCTACATCCTTTGCAGCGGTGCACATGTGTACGGATGCTGACGGTCGCAAGCTCTTCACGGATGGCGATTGTCCATCAGGAACGCTGTTAAAGCAGCGAATGGATGCCGTTGTTATCGTTGCAGTAAAGGTGTTCAAATGAAATACATCAAGGAACTGATACCAGCAGGTCAGGACATCACTTACCCGATTCAAGGGCGCGTGTTTCTGATCGATACGATTGAGGGCGCAGGGTCAACAGTCAATGTAAAACTGTTGAAAAATGGGTCGGTCATTCATTCGATAGCAAAACGAAAACCAGCGTTCAAAGTCATTGCAGACTATGACGCAGTAATTATGTCGGCTGATGTCGCGGTAACAGTCGGGTTCTTTCTGTCGTATGAAGACGTGCAGATCGGAACCAGTGACATGCGAATCAATAACACAACGGGCGACCCTGTGAACGTGCTATTTGCCGGAACGGTTGCGCCTGTCGTGGGTGAAATGACGGTAAAAAATGTCGCTGGTCAACCTGTGCCGACATATTTTCCGGTGACGCCTTCGGTCAACGTGGGAACACTGCCAGCGGTTAGTTTTGCGGCTGCTCAGTCGGTCAACATTGGCACACTGCCAGCGGTCAGTTTTGCGGCGGCTCAGTCGGTCAATATCGGAACACTGCCAGCAGTTGCGCTAGCGGCGGGGTCTGAAGTGGTGACAAGCCCTAAGGCACTGCAAACAAACACCACGCTGGCACAGGCCACAGTCGGAACAGTAGCGGCGTCAGTGATCGCAGATGTGGCAGCAAAGCGGGTGATTTTCCGCAGCGTAGGGACTGGCAATATTTATCTCGGTGGCTCAACAGTCACAGCGGCAAATGCGGCAATTGTGCTGGGCGCTGGAGACACGTTTATTGACACGATGGGCGCGGCTGCAACGTGGTACGCAATCGCAGACGCAGCAGGGCAAAAAATAAACATGCAGGTGCTGAAATGACGACATTAATCAAGGCGTCAACGTCAGCGGGGCAATCGCTGATTCTCAACGTCAATAACTAGGCGGGTAGTGCGGGAGGTAATGATGTTGCGGTCAACTATTTGACAGTGGATAACACGGCGGAACTCGCAAACTATTCAGCGAACTACAACACGGCGACAGGCATTTATATCGAACCATGTTTGGCGGTGGCCTGTTCACCAGTTACGCAGATCATCCGCGACAGAAAATCACGTGGTCGGGAATCACCAGCACAGCGGCGGGCGCGTATCAATTTCTGGCGTCAACGTGGGACGGTATTTCTAAGCGATACGATTTACACGACTTTTCGCCGGAATCGCAGGATATTGCCGCGCTGGGTCTGATTAAAGGCCGTGGCGCATTGGCAGACGTGCTGGCGGGTCGTTTCAGATCAGCGATTGATAAATGCAATAAAGAGTGGGCGTCGTTGCCAGGTTCACCTTACGGACAACCAACATTAACTTACTCGCGGGCGCAATCAATTCTTGCAGCGAACGGGGAGCAAATGGAAGGCGTTTTAGCATGACAAAAGCAGAGTTTTACGAAATCGCAGTCGGTCTGGCAATCATCGGTTTAGCGTTCGTCGTGCAGCATCAGCAAAAGCAAATTGACCTGATGAAAAACGGCGGAAAGATCGACACGTCAGCAGCTACGCCAGTAAAAACGGCGCAGATTGTCAACCCGATAGCGCAAGAATACGACAATGTAAAAACGATGATTGGCGACGTATTTGATCACCGCATCCCGCCTTTGCCGTCTGGTTTCTGATGGAAAAGAAAACGCTTTTTATCATTGGGGCAGGGGCGGTGCTGGCGGGTGTGCTGGTGTACGTGTTGAAGAAAACAGCGGATGCGGTGGGCGATGCAGCGGGGCAGATGTTTGACGCAATTAACCCGACAAACAACGACAACGTAATAAATAAAGGGTTCACAAACGTCTATCAATCGGCAACGGGGAGCGATGGAACATTGGGGACTGATATTTATGATTTTTTTCACAAACAGGAACCAATCAGTAACCCGCAAGCGCCGTTTATAAATGTGCCGGGCACTCCCGGCTTTGATAAATATAAAACGTGGACGGATGCAGATGGGCACAGCATTTCGTCCGGTATGAGTAAATCAGAGTGGTACGACTAAATGAAAATTTCAAGCTATATCCCTTCGCTGCATGAGGTGGTGAAGGAAGGAATTATTGTGTTGGCGGGCACGTTGCTGGCGGCGTATGTCATCAGCAGAGTGCCAGCGGTGAAGGCGCTGGTTGAAGGCAACACATTGACAGTAAAAGACGACAAAGGGACGGTGATTTACTGATGGACTCAAAAGACATTATTTTGCTGGGTTTGGTGGTGGGTGCTGGCGTGATTCTCGCCAGAAAACTATTACCTGCGGGAGCCAAAAACAGCGCAGCAAATTCGCAATACGTGGGTGAAATTGTCACGAATGGCGAACAAAACGGTTGGCGATATTTCGACAACGGCACAGCGATAGCGCCGAACGGTGACTATTATTTTCAGGGTACTTTGGTTTATAAGGGGCAATAAATGGGACGTTTCAAACAGGGTTCAACATGGGCGGGCTTTGGCGTATTGGCATCGGTGGCCGTCAGTTTTTTACCGCCAGAATTTGTGGTGGTTGCACAGTGTATTTCTGCGGCATCAGCAGCAATTGCGGGCGTATTGAATAGCTGATGACAGTCGAATTAGTTTTATCGGGGGCTAATTTAATAGCCCTGATCGGATACTTCATGCGGACTGAAAACAGGCTTACTAAGCTGGAAACAAAGCTGGATTTTATGCTGTCGAAACGGGGGGTAAAAGTGACCAATCATGAATTAGTGATAGTCGATTCTGTATTGACAATCGTCGGCATGTTATTTTTTCGGTGGCCGTATATCGATTGCGCAAAGTAACGGTGAAATTAGAAGATAAGCGGGTCAGTGATGATTAAAAAATTGCTGATAGGTGGCGTCATCCTCTATGCTGCAAGCCGATACTTAGCAAACCAGACAAAGAATAAATAAGCCCGCAGATCGCGGGCTTATTTAGTTACATGTCGATGGTATATAATCAAAGAAGATAAAGGAGGTAATCATGTCAATCGTTGCGGAACGAAAAATTAGCAGTACAGTGACAGGTGAACGGCACACAAGAAACATCAATATCGGCAGGGGTGATATTTTGGTCATTCACAGAAAAGGTAACTCTGAAGAAGCAAGAAAATTAGCAGGTGAAATCCTCAGTGCTTCAAAAAACAGAACTACGGGTGCAAATTCAAGGGTAATGCTGGAAGAAGCAAGGAACGAGCGTGGCTGAAACTGTCGTATTAGATGCGGGAGTAGCTTTAGCTTGGTTTATTGACCCAGTTGGGGAACGAGCAGATTACGCATCAGCATTGCTGGAAGCATATAAGAAAAACGAAATCAGGTTTATCGTGCCGGACATCTTCTTTGTTGAGGTGCCTTATGTTCTGATGAAGGCAGTCAGCAAAGGAAATATTTCAAAAGAAACGATGGCACAGGCCGCAAGATTTATAGACTTAGTTACATCAGATGTTGTACCGTCCAATATGAGTATTGAGGAAAATATTGATAAGGCGATGAAGTGGGAACTCAAGGCTTACGATGCCACTTATTTTGACTTGGCCGTCACCTTAGATGTGCCAATTGCTGCCATTGATATTGATCTGGTGAAGAAGGCGGAGAAATTTAAAATTCCACTCTGGAAGCCCGCAAAATAAACAAAGCCCGCAAATCAGCGGGCTTTTTTCATAGGATGGCAGAAAGCGCGATTCGCGCATGCCACGGCTCATACCGCTGGCTGATGATGTCGTCATAGCGTCCGGTCAGCTTTGCGACACGGATTTTCTCAACGACATTGTAGCCGCGAACGTAGTTGCGGAAAGATCGCTCAGGCGTGAGCCAGCGCGGGGCGACAGCAGAAACCCAGTCAAAAATATCAGATTCAAGAATTATTACTTCACCGAAGAGGTCAGTTGCAGGTTGATACATTTGAAGGCTTGCAGGAAATTGCGGGAGGGGTATGATATTTCGTTTTTAAAGGTCTGTATTGACCTGCTTTTTATCCTAGCATCCCATTTTACATAATATAAATTATGCGAAATCATTCGTCGCATTCGCAGGTGGCAAAAGGTGCTGCAATCTACCGTAAATCGGACGAAACTCGCCTTTACAAAATTGACACTGTTTAACTCTTCCGCACTTCAAACGACAACAACTTAAAAACTCTAAAATCTCTTCTTTTGAAACGCCTGAAAATCTCAGGCGTTTTTTTTCGACCTCGACCAACCTGTAAAATTTACGTCTCCTTGCATCATGAATTGAAGTCTTTCGGGTGTTCCGAATGAACCAATAATAGTCACTAATTTTTTTATAAATCTGTTGTTTTTCGTGCACAGATAATGGCACGAACGGGAAAAGCTCAAGCTGATGCATCGTTTAAAAATTGACTATTGTACAAATAAACAGCCGCCGAGTTGGTCTATAAGGTGGGGGTTTTCGTTGATTGAGAGCAAACTTTTAACGATGGCACGGCATACCCGCTAAAAATCCAGATGCACTGGCGGTTAGCGCCTTCCACGTTCCACGTCTTCGAAACGGGACGGGTTCAGTGTTGCCGTAAATCATGCTGGATATTTTGCCCCGCTTCGCGTTGCCGCTTGTGCGTTATACGATCACGGAAAACAAGGACGATATAAAACAGAAGGAAGCAAATAGACGCAAAGCCGATGAACACAAAAAAGCCAGTAACAGGACCGAGATTGACGACCGAAGACCACACAGGAATAGGCTTTACTTTTTCCACAGGTGGTTCCTTGTATACAGACTTTGGTAAGTCCAATGACATAGGCGTACGCTTCTCATAAATGCAGTCGTAGCCCTCGGGACACGGATAACCAAGGGTAACTACCGCTGTCGGTTTTGCCTTAGGTTTAACAACAGATGAGACAACATCATGACCTGGCGAAGTTGGAACAACAGTTATATTGTTTTGCTTTTTGACTTCAGAACTTGCAGGACAATCGCCATCAGTAAAAACCTTGCGACCGTCAGCATCAGTACACACATGCACCGCTGCAAATGATGAAGAGGAAATGAACCAGAGAATAATCGCAAGCTGTCGCATATATTAAAAATTAGAAAATAGGAAATGATAAAAAATACGACAATAGATAATTACTATTTGACTTTATTAGATTTATGTTAATTCATCCTAGGCAATATTCGTGCCATGATTTATCAATAGTATTTAACTATGAAACCACGTAATTAAAAATAATTTCATCTATAAAATGCGAGGAATAAAACGATACGGAACATTTTGCATATATGTCAAGTATTCAGGGTCAGTTCTTGCAAGGTGCAATTCTTCGGTTAATGCACGTCTGTAATAAATCCAGTTCCAAACCGCCAAAGCGATCAAATGCCAGACAAAAGGTTTTTCAGCAATCACGGAGTGAATCGCGAAGCCTATTGAAAACAACCACCACGCGACATTTTTAAACAGATAAGACGGATGACGGACATACTTATATAAGCCAGACTTAACAACTCCGCGACTGGTCAAATTAGACGCTTTCCAACCAAGTGAGACAGACGCAGAGACATATGCAGCAACAGAGAGCAACGCAGCAACATTCAGCGTTATTTGCAACACAACCCCAAACTGACCGAGACCTTGAAATGCAGGTATATATTCTGAATAGTTAGTGGTAAAAAACGATGCGACAGCAGAATTAAAGGGCGCATAACAAGCAAGACAAAAAAACCAACCTGACCAAGTATCCTCGACTGACTTAGTTTTGTTGTTGAGCATCCTGGACTCAACCAGATAACCGACGACAAAAGGCACGATCTCGACAAAGTAAAGAACAGCAAGCGCAATTTGAAAATACAGCGCGTAGACGTCAGCAATAAAGTGCGCTTTGTCAAAATCATCCATTTTTAGCCAGCGGCACAGATCAACAATTTTATAGTTCAGCGTCCGGCAATGCGCAAGAAACGCATTCAGGATGAACGGCACAAAAAAGAACTTAACGCCCGTTGATAACATCGCCTGTTTTTGTTCATGCGTGACGATGCCGAATCGATTAGTGAAGCACTTCACCAGTCCCACCAGCGTCAGAAAGCCTTTGCCGTAACGATCATGATTGACCAAGAAATACGGAATCAGAGCAACAGCATAAATGTAAACAAAAGACCGCCAGAACGCCTTGGTAGAAATTTGCAAACCAAGATAATGACCAACAATCTGTGGTTCCCACAAATTCGCAAAACTGCGCATGTGATAGCTACTCAGCATCGTATAGAACACAAAGCCGACAACGATGATAAACATCGTTGAAAAATAATTGAGAGCGAAGCGCCCTACTTTTGTCAGGTCAAATTTGTTTTCTAATGCGATGGTGTTCATGATTTATCTGCCTTCGTTTTCATACGTTCAACGGGTTTATTTTTTATCGTCAACCACTGACTTTTTTGTTCTGCGTCTTCCTCGGCCGGAGCCGCTTGCGCAATTTGCTGCTGCTCTGCTTTATCGTTTTTCTGACGCTTTGAGCGTTCGAAGTCTTCGAAGAAACCATGCTTCACAATGTCCATGCAAATAGCTTCTGGCATCTTTATAGGCGTGGCTTGCTGGGTAAAACACTTGCAGCCTTGCGACTGAGAGACAACGCAACCAGCCGGAACAGGAACCTCTACTGGCTTGGTCAATTCGTCATATTTGGGTGCTGTATGCGGAAGACCTTCGACACGTGGTGTGTCTTCATAGACGTATTGTTTCGCGTCTTCTAATGCGTCTCGATAGGCGGCTTTTTTTAACGCGCCAGAATTCGCGGCAATCGGTGCAGGTTTAATGCCTGTCGATTGCTCAGTTGCAGCGCCCTTTTCCGTTTGCTTTTGCGTGAAGTGTTTCATATACAAAACCGCAGCAATCAGCAAAACCGGAGCGAGTACGAAAAAATACATGCGCTTCGGAATGTTCCTTTTCACCGTGTGCAATTCAGCGCTTTTGTAATACTCAAAAGCCTTCTTGTCGTATATCCACTTCGTCTTGATTGAATCCGTGCGCCCAGCTGGTTTATCGCAGTTATCGCGACAGCTTGCCCATTCGTGAATCGTTGCCGCCTGAGTGCCAAAAATACGGATTAGATGCAGATGCCGACCAACCAAACGCCTGATCGCTGAATCAGCTAAAAGCGGGTGCTGGGTAATCAAAAAAATGTCTATGCCTTGGTGACGGTGCGTCTCCAGCTTGGCGACATAATCAGGCGGTTCCTTGCCGATCGAGCGAGGACGGAAAACTGTCTGACATTCATCAATGACGATGATTGCACCCGTGGGACATTCAAACCATTTAGTCGCATCAATCTCAGTCCACGGCAGCATTAAATCCTTGATGCCAGCATAGAAAACAGGTCTGTTTTCTTTCTCGGATAGCTCTTTAATCATGGACAGCGCACGTAACGTCTTACCGTTACCTGGCAATCCGGTTAGTAGCGTAATCATTTTTTGATCACCATTTTTGTGACAGCATTTGCGGCAGAATTAACAGCAAGACCAGCAGCAAAAGCAGAAACGATCATCGATAACGCTTTGTCGATATACAGAAAACCGAGCAGTCCGCCAATCTCACCACCGATAGAACCGAAGCTGTTTTTCATGACCATGACAAGCTGATCTGTCGCATACGTCGCGCCCGTGTACGTAACGTAACCAATGCCAAGCGCGAGGAGGATGCGCCCGACAAGGGCGGGAATGCTTGACGCAAAAATACTCAATAAAATCATGCCAGCAATTTGCCAGATAACAGCCATTTTAGAGACTCCTTAGAATTGAACCGGAAACCATTTTGTAAGAAACAATGCCCGCGATTAACATGATTGCGTAGCGTAAATAAATCAGATACTGACAAAGATCAGACAGCGGAATAACGATAGTCTTACCCATCAATTCAAAGCTCTTATCGCTAAAACAAGAACCACCACCGCCCCAGCCTGACGTATCAATATCTTTCCGCAAATCGACTTCTTGCGCCTTGTCCTTTGAGGGCAAAGTGTCTTTCATAGGGTCGTTGCCGTCAGTGAGAGAAAGCCCGTTTTTATACTCAGGACTCTCTTTATCGTGTAACTCACAATCCCATTTTTGCTGAGTACGCAACATAGCGCATTGAATAGCGTCGCCATCGCAAGTGGTTTCTTCGCACTTGCCGCTAACCGTTGAATTTTTGCAGACGTTCAGTGTCGGGTGTTTTTCACAAAAATCCTTTGCCTCTGGGTCTCCGTCACCGGATGGGTCACCATTAGGCGAGCCGTTAGGATTCCCGTTGGGTTTAGTATCTCCATTGGGCTGACCATTCGGTTGACCGTTCGGTTGTCCATTGGGCTGACCGTTCGGTTGGCCATTCGGTTGACCATTCGGATTAGCACTGCCGTTCGGATTAACGCTGCCGTTCGGATTAGCACTGCCGTTTGGATTCGCGCTACCGTTGGGATTAGCACTACCGTTGGGATTAGCACTGCCGTTTGGATTAGCACTACCGTTAGGATTCGCGCTGCCGTTTGGATTAGCACTGCCGTTTGGATTAGCGCTGCCGTTGGGATTGGAGCTACCGTTAGGATTAGAGCTACCGTTAGGATTGGAGCTACCGTTCGGATTAGCGCTGCCGTTGGGATTGGAGCTACCGTTAGGATTAGAGCTACCGTTAGGGTTGGTGCTGCCGTCAGGATTAGAATTACCGTTAGGGTTGGTGCTACCGTCAGGATTAGCACTGCCGTTCGGGTTCGGGTCAGGCTTAGGGTCAGGATTCGGATTAGGATTGCCATTAGGCTGACCATTCGGCTTAGGGTCTGGCTTAGGGTCGGAATTGCCGTTAGGATTGTCTGGCGGATTAGCAGGAGGATTACCGTTGGCGTGACCATCACCGTCATCAGACTTAACAACACATTGCCCGAACACGTCCAAATACGTACCAGTTGGACATTCTTTCGGGCGACACTGATTTATTGCAGCAATATAATTCTCAGTAACACTACAGTTAGCTTTATCGACACAACGATCTGGATAAACAGGGTGGTTAATCTGAGGAAAAACACAATCCTTAAAGCATTGAATTTGTTGATCAGAATCCCAGTGAAAACCATCTGCGCAAAAAGACTCGACAGAACCATCACCCCAACAGTTGTAATAATTGATGACACCGCCAAGAGAATAACGAGGATTGCGCAAATCACCAGATGGACAGGCGCCGCTAGGGTCTGTACTGACTAAGCCCGGGTGAGCAGTGTTAAGCCAACGCTTTCCCTCATTCGCAAACGCAGACGGTGAACTCAAGCAGAGAACAATAACCAAGCACCGCCACAGAGCGCCAAAATAACAAAAATTCCCATTTTTCATATCCAATCCAATTTCAATATTTATCAGCGTTTGCGCAGGAGTTGCGTGCGCAAAAGTTTCTCGATCACTTCGGATTTTTCTCTGTCTTTAAACTTGAGCCATTGCTCAAATTCGTTTTTAAGCCCAGCATCAATTTGCACACACAAATTGACTAAATTATTTCGCTGACGGTATGCCGCTTGCTGTTCTGCACGTGTCGCATAAATACGTTTTCTGCCTGCCATATCGCCCCGCTAATTCGTCACATTTGACGTTTTGAATCTGATATAAAAAAAGGGCGATCAATACGCCCTTTTCTTTTTCAAATCACTTCGAAAATTACAGGGCGCGAGCAACCCATTTGAAAACCTTAGTACCGACAACGACAACCAAAGTAGCAGCACCAACTACCGCGACAGCCGCACCAGCATCAGTGAGAGCAGAAGTCACAGCAGAAGTATCGATACCAGTACCAGCAGCAGAAGCGGAACCAGCAGCCATCAGGCCAACAGCAATAACAGCACCAAAGCGGCGCAATTTATTCATTTGTTTCATTTGAATCTCCAGAAGAAAGAACTTTCGCCACTTGTCTAAATGCCCAAGCAATAGCCCAAACACTGATAATCTCAGCGCTAATTTCTATTCCTTGAGCCGGGGATAGGTAGAGTGGCGAATTGCCTACCTCTGCCCCGCTTTGAAGCACGTACGGACATGCTTGCAAATCTGTTGAACTACTCGGTTCCAAACGTAACGAACCGTCTGGATTTTGAGTAATGTCTACGCACTGGCTCACTTTTTCACCATGACAGGAGTGATTTTGTAGCCGTCATTTAAGACCATGCGTCCGGTCTCAAAAGCTTCTTCCCAAGTGGGGAACGTGCCAGCGGCGTGAAGGCATGGTGTATAGCCCACGTCCCCGTCTTGCTCACATAAAAACATGTAGCTTTCGAGATCCTGCACGACATAACCGACACGAACGTCACTCATGATTAAGCCGCTTTGTGCTGTTCTGGTTTTGCCTGTTCTGGTTTCAACGGCGTCAAAGAGACGATGACTTGCGCCATGACTTTGCCGGACGTAACAACGTCAATCTCAACCTCGGCATAAAATGGAAACGGCAAATGTTTGTACTTGTCGAACGTACTTGCTTCACCGAATTTGTATTCACCTACGGCGAAGCCTTTTGCTGTTCCTTTTGATTCGTCAAGGCGCGTCTGAACAAACACGGTGCAACTGTCGTAAGCCTTGCCGTTGTCCATGACGCCTTTAGAGCCCTTCATACCTAAGACCAATAATTTAGCCATTTAAATCACCCAGTAATGCGCCGCTTGAATGTGCTTTTTCTCAACGTGGCGCGTACCGTCGAGAGCAAGAATGTAATCAGTGTCAGGATTGACGACCGATTGATTGAAACCTTCGTGAATATAAGAAACCGCTTTACCGAAACCAGACATCACAGCTTCAAGGCGTTTTGGTACTGCGTCTCTGTCGTCAGAGCAGGACATTTCTAACCACGCAGCATCACCATGCAATGCGCGAAAGAACGATTGATATTTACCGAATTGGTGTTTGAAAACACGGACAGCAGTTGCGAGCGTTGTCCTGGCTGTTTTCTCTTTTAATTGAAGACGTGCGGCATGTTCCTGATCGAAGAATTCAGAGAAACACGGATACGCACCCGCAAAATATGCAGATGGTTCTAAGAGAACATCTAAGGGAATGATTCGATCTGAAGACTTGAATTCGACTTCGGCACGGCACCAAGGGGAATTTTTGTCACCGAGTTGGCGACCTTTTTCGTAGAAGCGGCAGAACTTACCGATGTCACCGATCTGGCGCGGCGTGCAGAGCTGAGCCGCCACGATTTGCAGGTGCTGGCGGCAGGCAACGCCCTCACCTCGCTTGCCGGTCATCGGCGTCAGGCTTTGTGGCAGGCAGTTGGTTCCTTGCCGGATAAAAATTTACTGCGCCCGACCACGCTGCAGGAAACCGCGCCACAACTGCGCGCGCCTTCAGAAGCACAAGAAATTTTCAGCGATTACCACAGCATGGGGCTGACTTTGCAACGCCATCCGCTGGCCTTGCTGCGTACGCAATTGCTGGCGAAGCGATTTATGCCGGCAGAGACACTCAACACCTTTCAGCAAGATCAGTTTGCCCGCGCCTGTGGCATCGTCACCGTCAGGCAACGCCCGGGAACCGCCAATGGCGTTTTGTTTTTGACGATAGAAGATGAAACCGGCCCGGTGAATGTGATCATCTGGCCCTCGCTGCTGGAGCAGCAAAGACGTGAGGTGCTGGGCGCGCGCTTATTGGGTGTCTATGGAATATGGCAACGCCAGAATGAAGTCTGCCATCTGGTCGCCAAGCGGCTGGTGGATATGTCGCATCTGCTGGGCGAGCTAAGCGTCAGCAGCCGTGATTTTTGTTGAGATGTGCATATCAGACGCGGCTATCTCCCAATGAACATGCGCTTTCGCAGTCTTTTTTGCCCGGCAACCCGCATGCTGATTCAGTCACGCTCAGGGTAGCTTCAATCTCAGCCTGTATTCAGCTCAATACAGGCTTAATACTGTATCGATTGCAAATGCGTTTTGATGACGGTCGCGCTTTGTTTCAATGCCGCATGTTCTTCCACGCTAAGGGTTGGGAATATCGTCATTTCTATGCCTTTACGCCCGATGATGTGTGGCAGCGACAAGGCCACATCCGTTACGCCTTCAACCTCAGCCATCACAGAACTAGCCGTAAACACACTGCGCTCGTCAAACAAGATACAGCGGCTGAGTGCTGCAATCGCCGCACCGATGCCGTAATAGGTAGAGCCTTTGCCAGCGATGATTTTATAAGCCGCACGCCGCACATCCTGATCCACCTGCTGCATGATCTCTGCGCTCAGCGGCTGGCCGCTGGCGAGCGCAAATTGCTCGAGTGGCACGCCCGCCACACTCGCGCCCGACCAGTTCAGCACCTCAGAATCACCATGTTCGCCCAGCACATACGCATGCACAGAACTCGGCGCCACGTTATAGCGCTGGCCCAGCAAAGTGCGGAAACGCCCGGTATCAAGCATGGTGCCGGTGCCAAGCACGCGGGATGCGGGCATCCCTTCGCGCACCGCAAGTTTGGTGGCGATCTGCGTCATGATATCGAGCGGATTGGTCGCAATCAGAATAATCGCGTCCCGCGCCGCCCGCACTATGGGCGGAATAATGCCGGCGAAAATTTCTGCGTTTCGCTGCAACAGCGCAAGCCGCGTTTCGCCGGGTTGCTGATTCACCCCCGCCGCCACAATCACCAGCGCGCAGCCAGCCAGATCGGCAAACGTGCCGCCATGCACATTCACCGGATACGAAAACGGCGTCGCATGCAAAATATCCATCACATGCGCCTCTGCCAGCGCAGGGAAATGATCAACCAGCACCAGTTCGCTGCCTATGCCCTGCAACACCAGTGAATAGGCAGCCGTGCTGCCAACGTTGCCGGTACCGACAATGCCAATTTTCATAAATACTTTCGGGAAGAAATGCGTTGAGCCATGAGTGTATGAGGATGAGCTGAAGACGGTCGACTTGCTTCAGCTTGAAGCAGCCTCGTTACCGAACCAGCTCTGCAATTTTTGTTTCGCCTGCGCCTTCACGTCTGCCGTGATATACAGCGACACCATCGCCACTGCCGCCGCCAGCGCACCCAGATCATCACTGTAACCCGCCAGAGGAATCGCATCGGGAATCGCATCCAGCGGTGAAATGAAATAGGCCAGCGCGCCATAAATCACCGTCTTCGCCCACGCCGGTGTTTCCGGACGCTGCGCCGCATAGTACAGATACAGCGCCTTTTCTATCACCTCACGCCCTGCTTTCAGCGCAAAGCCTTTGAGCTTTTCCCAGAAACTGCTGTCCGAATAAGCGGTATTTTCCGGCGTCGTCATCGCGCATCCTTTCTCAAAAAAACATCCCACAAGCCCTGATTTTACGCCACAGAACCGAAAAAAATACTGGGGGGGAGTATATTTAATCTCCCAATGAATACGCTGAGAATAAGGCGAAAATGGCACATACTCCCCTGTTTTTATAAAAATGATCGTTTTTCAGCAGTAATTACAGTACAGTAGCATCCCATTCAAAGGTACTTTTAGCAATTAAGCAGAGTAGATCATGAGTAATCTTTTAGAAAAAATTCAGTCTGGAAAATATTCAAAGCAGGAGCTGGAAAATATAATCATCAACGCCACAGCCAAGGGGCGAATAGAACTGCTTGATGCCGCAAAAATTGAGCTTTCCAAACAAGATAAATCTACAAAGCCAAAAATAATTAAAAAAATTGATGGTTATTTCATAACAGACGTTGCTTGCAATAGCAATGGCGACCTCATAACTCCGAAATTAATTGATATTGCTCGTGAACTGGTGGGGCACCCGTCCATTGAAGACATAGCTATATTAAAAACAGAAGTTCGATTTTATTTTAAAGGAAGGCACATGCTTTCCGGCATAGAAAGTTCAGATAAGTTTCGGGTTGGGATTTTAGATGAAACAAAAATTACAGATTCAACGATTACCCGCTGGGGCGAAATTGGAACCGTTGTAAAAGGACAGTATTTTGATGGCACATATGTCGATGTGCATTTTTATCCTCTCACGCAACTAACAAAAGCAATTGACATGGTAACTTTCAATTGATTCAAATTTAATTGAAATTAAAAGCATTTTATTTAAAAAATGAAGCCGGGTTAGATATTGTTTCACAGCTTAATTACAAAGATTTAATGCCTCTGTATCGCTATCCATCACTTTATCGCGTTAGACATTTATGACAATTGCAACTCAATCATCTTGGAAAATTCTACCAGCGCCCCAGTCAGGCATTCCTCTAGATTTAGAAGCAAACTTCACTGCTGAAGATTTTTTGAAAATAAAGGAAGGCTATATTCCCGAAGAGATGGAAGATAAGTGGTTTATATATTTCGCCAATGGCTGGCTTAATTTTCATCGCAGCTGGACTGGGTTTCTTATATATAAATTGCAAATATTGCCAAAAAAAATAGGATTTTCTGTTACTGATTCATGGGTAAATCGTGACTATGAACAATACCAGAACACCGACATCAACAAAGACAGAGAACTTGTGATGGATATAATAAATCACTTACTTCTTGTCCGAGATGAAAAATCCATAACAGAAATTAGTATGAATGCAGCCGAAAAAAAACCTAGGGTAGATGGACAGATAACAGGTTTGTCAGGAGAATTTTTTGTTGCAGCAGAACTGCTAAAAAGAAACCTTCAAACATCACTAACTTTTGGAAATGCGAAAGCGATCGATATTTTTGCCTACAACTCTTCGACAGATAAAACATTTAATGTTCAAGTGAAGTCACTAAGAAAGAAAAATTGGTTCTTAATATCACCAAACAAAATAAATATTAACCATGTTTATATTTTTGTAATATTAAATTCACCAGGAACGCCACCACAATATTACATTGTGCCTGGAAAAGTATTTCACGAAACTCCTGAAATGTTTCACCCTGGACTCAATGACCCGAAAATGCCGGGAGTAAGCCCAAAGCAGCTTGAGGCCTTTGAGAATTCATGGGAAATATTTTTCAATTAAAAAGGGAGCAAGCGTAGCATGCACAACATCGCAAGGTACGCCATGCGCACCACTTCTGCGACAGCATCCTACGCTGCTCATTGATTGCAACCCTACCCCGCTTTTTGCTCCGTATCTTCCGGCAATGTCAAACGCCCCGTGTGGTAGTCGTATTCATAGACTTCGCCGTAACGCCCCCACTCGATCGCCACTTCCAGCACGCGTTTGGCTTCGTCGGCTTTGAGGAATTCTTCCAGCAATTCCAGCAGTGGCTGCTCGGGCAGACTGGCGCTGACTTCGGCCTCCAGATTGCGGCGGATGTGGGCGGCCAGCGGCACGTGGGTCAGCAGTTGCTGGCCGAAGAGTTCCTGTTTGTGATTCTTTTCGGCCTCGTAATATTTTTGTCCCATCGGGGTCAGGATGATGTCGCCTTTGTCGAGCACGGCAAAGCCCAGCAAGCTCAGTGCTTCGTAAGTCGGGAACAATTCTTCATCCGATAATTCGGATTCTTCGGCCAGTTGCGGCAAATCGGCGCGGCCGTTGAATGGCACATCGGCCAGCATGTCGAGCACGCCTTCGATGCGGCTGACATTGGTATCGGGCAAGCGATAGCCCAGATGGCGGGCGTTGGAGGTTTCGGCGGTGGCTTCGTGGGCGTGGCGCATCGTCATCAGGCCATAGACTTCATCAATCAGGGCGCGCACTTCGACGGCATCGACATCACGCGGACGCGGCAGATCGATCTTGACTTCGCAGCGGATAGTGCCGGGGTCGCTGGAGAGGACAATAATGCGGTCGGCCATCATCACAGCTTCTTCGATGTTATGCGAGACGATGAGTATGCCTTTAGTCGAGATTTTTTTATCCTGCCAGAGTTTCAGCATGTCATTACGCAGGGTTTCGCCGGTCAGCACATCGAGCGCAGAAAAGGCTTCGTCCATCAGCAGGATGTCTGGGTTCGTCACCAGTGCGCGGGCGATACCGACGCGTTGTTTCATGCCGCCGGAGAGTTCGCGTGGCAGCGCACCGCCGAAACCGGCCAGGCCGATCAGCTCTAACACCGCATCGGCACGGCGTTCGCGCTCGGCCGCAGGCACACCCTGCGCTTCTAAGCCGAGTTCAACGTTTTGCTGCACGGTCAGCCACGGAAATAAGGCGAACGACTGAAACACCATCGCGATACCGGCAACCGGGCCGTAAATGTCTTTGTCACGATAGGCGACTTTGCCTTTGTCGGCGGGAATCAGACCCGCCATGATGCGCAGCAATGTTGATTTGCCTGAGCCGGATTTACCGAGCAAGGCGACGATTTCACCGTCTTTGAGTTGAAAATCAACCTTGTCCAGAATCAGGCGCGATTTGCCATCGGTGGCTTTGAAGGATTTGGCGACTTGATTCAGGTCTATCAGTAAAGCTTGTGTCATGTGTATTCTCCTGACAGCGGCGTTTGTTTATTGCCGCTGCGTTTCATGGTCGTTATGCGTATGTGCAGGATGAGCAGTTTGTGAGGCGTGCTATGCAAATCAGCGTATATGGTCTTCGGCCAGCAAATACAATTTGCGCCAGAAAAACCGGTTCAGCAGCATCACAAAAATACACATCACACCGATACCGAGGGCGATGCGGTGAAAATCCCCTGCTTCTGTCATCTGTTTGATGTAACTGCCCAGCCCGTCGGCGATCAACGTGGTTTTACCCCAGGTGACATATTCCGCAACGATACTGGCATTCCACGAGCCGCCGCTGGCGGTGATCGCGCCGGTGATGTAACTTGGGAAAATCGCGGGCAGATAAACCCGCTTCCATTTCAGCCAGCCTTTGAGTCCCAGATTATCTGCTGCCAGACGTAATTCATTCGGTATCGTCGCCGCACCAGCAACAACGTTAAACAAAATGTACCACTGGGTACCGAAAACCATTAAGGGGCTAAGCCAGATATTCGGCGTCAGATTGAGTGACACCATCGCCAGCACCACCAGCGGAAACATCAGATTGACCGGGAACGCCGCCAGAAACTGTGCCACCGCCTGCACTTTTTGCGAATACTGCGGGCGCAAGCCTATCCACACCGCAATCGGTACCCACACCAGCGAAGCCAGCGCGATCAGTAGCATGACGCGGATCAGCGTGATCACACCCAGACCAGCGACGTGCGCCACTTCGCTCCAGCCGACATCACTGTGTATGAACGTCACCAGCCGGTAGATCGCCAGCATGGTGACGACAATCAGCACACCATCAAAAACACGTGACCACAGCGGGCTGATCGTTTTCTTGGCGGCGCGGGTTGATGTGCCATCGTAGCTGACGCTGAACCACGACAGCGCATGACTCATCAAAGACCAGAATTGCTCGGTCCAGGTACGCACCCAGCGGCTGTTGCGCATCCAGTCCAGCAACCAGGATTGTTGCGCGGTATCGCCTTGCGATTCTTCAAAACGAAACTTGTCTGCCCACGCCAGCAAAGGGCGGAAAAACAATTGGTCGTACAGCAGTATGCCGCTCAGCATGGCAGCGATGGCCCAGGCAATGGCATGGCCGTCTTTGGCTTCTATCGCGACCGCGATGTAAGAGCCGATGCCGGGTAATTTAATGTCCTGCCCGGCGACAGAAATCGCTTCGGCTGCCACCAAAAAAAACCAGCCGCCTGACATCGACATCATCATATTCCACAGCAAGCCTGGCATCGCAAACGGCAACTCCAGTCGCCAGAAACGCTGCCAGCTCGACAACCGGAAAATGTGCGCGGCTTCTTGTAATTCTGCCGGCACATTGCGCATGGACTGATACAGGCTGAACGCCATATTCCATGCCTGCGAAGTAAAGATCGCAAAAATCGCCGCGCATTCAACACCGAGTAAATTGCCGGGAAACAGCGCAATAAACGGCGCAATGGCGATCGCCTGAAAACCCAGAATCGGCACCGATTGCAGAATATCGAGCGCAGGAATCATGACCTTTTCGGCGGTGATGTATTTGACCGCAATCGCGGCAAAAATCAGGCTGAATAACAGCGAGAAAGCGAGTGCGGTGAACATGCGCAAGATCGTGCGCAGCAGATAATAGGGCAAATAAAACGGATCAAGCGAGACCTGCAAGGCTTCACCAACCGAGAACGGCCGGCTCATCTGCATTGCTGCAAACGCAAATATGCTTAACAGGGCAAGAATCAGCGGTAATAAAGCCCAATCCCAGCGATTCGGGCCGCTACTATCCAATGCGTCTTCGCGTGAACGGAGTCTGAATAATTCAAACATGCGTACCCCCGGATATCAGGACATACGCAAGAAAAGAAGATGTCAGATAAGCCTGACAAAATAAGGTGATGCGCAACAAACTACCTCCCCTGTTGCTGACAATCGTGCCAGCAGCATAGACAGATGCATTCTACTCCGCAGCGGTGGTAAGCGAAACCACTCGACCACAACGGAAGACAGAAAAAAACAAATTGGGTAAGTAGGAGTGCAGCGAAATACGGAAAAAACCGCTGAAAAAACTACTACCCGCCAGATGGCAAGGTAGCAGCAGAGTATCTGTGCTTACATTGCCAGGTTAAGCTCGATCGGGGATCGACAACTATAACTGTCCACAGAATTAACTCCAAAATTAAGAAGTCCGAACTTTAACACAGAGCTTCGTGAATAAACAATATGCTGCACTGCAATCCGAACAATAAGAAACAAAAATCAGCGATGTGGATTTACTTTTTCTGCGCCGCGAGCGATTGCTGTAAAAGTTCCGTCAAATCGCCATGCTGGCTTTCTTTCGCAAAATCAAGCGCAGTCATACCGAGATCATTTTTCAGCGTGAGATCAGCACCCTCACCTATCAAGAGTCTGGCGGCATCAAGTTTGCCGAAACGGGTTGCCATCATCAGTGGCGTTGTTTTATTCGGTGATTCGGTATCGATGTAGGCGTGATGTTCGAGTAATAAGGCGATCGCTTCGACACTGCCATTCGCGGCAGCATAATGCAGAGCAGTCCAGCCCGGCTGATTGACCTCGGCACCATGGGCAATGATTTTTCTGACTGCATCGGCATTTCCGAGAAAGCTGGCGACCATCAACGCTGTATCACCATTCTTTGCGCGGGCATTGATGTTCAGATCCGGCACTTGCAGCAATAAATCAACAACGCGCATGGACTTATTTCTGAGCGCCGTCATGAGCATCGATTCGCCGCGATATTCTTCTACCGAGTTGACATCCATGCCGCGTTGTAAAAATTCCTGCACTGCAGGCGCGTCATTGAATTTGACTGCGAAAACAAAATCCGCATAAGCATCGGCTTTTGCTGCAACCGGCATCAGACAAGCAAGAGCAAGCAGTAAAGCAGCAGGCGTTAAGCGCATGGCGAACCTCAATGAGCGAACTGAAACAGCTTGAAGAAATTTTTCGTGGTGGTTTCCTGTACTTCGGTCACAGAAACGCCTTTGAGATCAGCCAGAAATTCACCGACGTGACGCACAAAACCTGGTTCATTCATTTTGCCACGATGTGGCATCGGCGCCAGATAAGGTGAATCGGTTTCTATCAGTATGCGATCCAGCGGTAAGGCTTTGGCCACCGCTTGTAAATCTTTGGCACTTTTGAAGGTCAGAATGCCGGAGAAAGAAATATAAAATCCCATTTCTATCGCTGCCAATGCAACTTCCAGTGATTCGGTAAAGCAGTGCATCACGCCGGCGACGCCACCGTCTGCCGTCCCCGCGCCCTCTTCGCGCAGAATACGTATCGTGTCTTCTGCGGCGGCTCTGGTATGAATAATCAAAGGCTTGCGACTCAGTCGCGAGGCGCGGATGTGCTGACGAAAACGTTCGCGCTGCCATTCGAGGTCACCTTTCAGACGGAAATAATCCAGCCCGGTTTCTCCGATGGCGATGATGCGCGGGTGTTGCGCCAGTTCGACCAATTGTTGTGCACTCGGCTCCGGCGTATCTTCATAATCAGGATGCACGCCAACCGATGCGTAAATATGCGGATATTGCTCCGCTAAGGCCAGCACTTGCGGAAAATCGGGCAAATCAACAGACACGCAGAGTGCATGGGTGACGCCGTTATCCGCCATTTTTTGCATGATTTCCGGCATCCGCGCAGCGAGTTCAGGAAAATTGATATGGCAATGAGAATCGACGTACATAATTAACAGTCTAAGGTAAATGCCTGATCAGGCGATATCGGCAACAGATATGCAGCTTTTAGCGGCGAGCAATCACATCTAACACTGCTTGCGCCGAGATATTGGCGGTATCGCGCAATAAGCTGTGATGCATCGCTGTGAATCTGTCTTTCAGATTCTCTTGCATATTGTCGTCATTGAGTTGGAGCCAGATCGCATCTGCCATCGCTTCAGGCGTGGCGGCAGATTGCAGAAACTCAGGAACCACAAATTCTTTTTCCAGTATATTCGGCAAACCGACCCAGGGCTGGTAGCCCATGTGTTTGAGTATCTGCCACGATGCTTCCATCATTTTGTAGGCGATCACCATCGGCTTCTTGAACAGCGCAACTTCCAAAGACGCTGTGCCCGAGGCAACCAGTACCGCATCCGCAGCTGCAATTGCCGTATGCGAGCGGCCATCAATCAGTAAAATCGGCACGCCTTCCAGACGCGC
This sequence comes from Undibacterium sp. FT79W, assembly GCF_014284215.1. Taxonomy (NCBI): domain Bacteria; kingdom Pseudomonadati; phylum Pseudomonadota; class Betaproteobacteria; order Burkholderiales; family Oxalobacteraceae; genus Undibacterium; species Undibacterium sp. FT79W. Next base: position 23,881 of record NZ_JACOGB010000007.1, read on the forward strand.
GGCGACCACCAGTTTGATGTAGTAACTACGCTGTTTATTACCCGCCATCGGCACCACGATCTGTAAATTTGGATCGCGCTGTATCAGTATTTTTGCAGCACCGATAAATGCTTCGGTGTTGTATTTGATTTCGGAAATACGGCTACCTGGCAGAATGGCGACGACCTTAAATCGAGGATCCAGACCGAGTTCTTCTCGCGCAGCGGCAGTGTCGATTTCCATAGGAATGACCTGTGCCAGCGGATGTCCCACGTAAGTCACAGGAATGCCTGCATCGCGATAAATCTGTTCTTCAAATGGAAAAATCACCAGCATGTGAGATACCGCTTCGGCAATTTTCTTAATGCGGCCGCCGCGCCATGCCCAGATCGATGGACCGATGTAATGAATCGTAGGAATGCCTGCCTGCTTTAACTGTATTTCGAGATCCAGATTAAAGTCGGGCGCATCCACACCGATGAACACATCCGGTTTTTCCGCCAGTAACTGCTGCTTCAGATTTTTACGTATGCCGCTGATTTCACGGTAGTGCATCAGCACTTCAAACAAACCGCGTACCGACAGCTTATCCATAGGCCAGTCATTGACAAAGCCCTGCTCCGCCATACGCAGCCCACCGATTCCATGCATCAGCGAATCAGGTAAACGCGGGCGCAAACCAGATAATAAGCGGGCAGCCAGCATGTCACCGGAGGTTTCCCCGGCGACCATAGAGATGATAGGACGTGATGATGCTGAGAGTGACACGAGTGTTCCTTAGCGCACGATGCCGCGCGTTGACGCGTCGAGGAAATCACGCATCAGTTTTACCTGCGCCGCCGCGTCTGCACTAAGGCTCAACATTTGCTCATCCAGTGCCGCTTTAGATTCTTCCAGCGTCAGCCCGGATTTGTAAATCAGCTTGTATGATTGCCGGATCGCATTCAACTGATCGCGACTGAAACCCCGCCGCTTCAGCCCTTCGAGATTAACGCCATGAGCTTGTGCCGGATTGCCGGACAACAAAACAAACGGTGGCACATCTTGCGTCAGGCTGGTATTCATACCGACGAACGCGTGCGGCCCGATCTTGCAGAACTGATGAACTGCAGAAAAGCCGCTCATGATGACCCAGTCACCGATTTCAACGTGACCTGCCAGTGCCGCGTTATTCGAGAAAATGGTGTGATTACCGACAGTGCAATCATGCGCAATATGCACATAGGCAAGAAACCAGTTATCACTGCCAACTTTGGTAATACCTCTATCCTGCACCGTTCCGCAATTGAATGTGCAGAATTCACGAATGAGATTGCGGTCACCAATCTCAAGATAAGTCACTTCGCCTGCATATTTCTTGTCTTGAGGCGGACCGCCGATAGATGAAAACGAGTGAAAGTGATTATCTTTGCCGATCGTTGTATGTCCATCGATCACGACATGTGCAGCGATTTTTGTCCCGGCATCAATACTGACATGTGGGCCGATAATCGCGTATGCGCCAACCTCAACCGTGCTGTCAAGGTTTGCCTTGGGATCAACCAGCGCCGTTGGATGGATAGCCATTATTTCTCCGTTGCGTCGTCAGTCGTACGCATGGTGCACATCAGTTCGCCTTCGAGTGCCAGCTGACCATCAACCGTACCTTTGGCTTTATATTTCCATATACCGCGTGCCACTTTCAGAATTTCCACTTCCATTTTCAGTTGATCACCTGGTTCAACCGGACGTTTAAAACGGGCACCGTCAATACCGAGGAAATACACAATGGTTTTTTCGTCGGGCTTCTGACCCATCGTCAGAAATGACAGTATCGCTGCCGTTTGTGCGAGGGCTTCTATCATCAGCACGCCAGGCATGACTGGCTTGTTCGGGAAGTGACCGTTGAAAAATTCCTCATTCGCCGTCACATTTTTGATCGCAGTAATGCTCTTGCCCAACTCCCAATCCAATACGCGATCGACCAATAACATTGGATAGCGATGCGGCAGATATTCTTTGATTTCGTTAATGTTCAGTGTGTTCATGATGATTTCTCAGTCAATGTTTTAATTGTTTTTTCAAGTTGGCGAATTTTTTCACGCATACCGGAAAGATTGCGGACAATCGCCGCCGTTTTTTCCCAGTCTGCATTCTTTGCCAATGGATAGAAACCAGTATATTGACCTGGCTCCAAAATTGAGCGGGATACCATGCTGCCGGAAGAAATATGGACGTTATCGACAATCGTTAAATGTCCCAGCACCATCGCTGCACCACCAAAGGTACAATGCTTACCAATTTTTGCGCTGCCCGCGACGCCGACACAACCCGCCATCGCAGTATGTTCGCCGATGTGGCAGTTGTGACCGATCTGAATCTGATTATCCAGCTTGACGCCATTTTCTATGATGGTGTCAGCCAGCGCGCCACGATCAATACTGGTGTTGGCACCGATTTCGACGTCATCACCAATCAATACCCGACCGGTTTGTGGAATTTTGATCCAGGCACCACGCTCATTCGCAAAACCAAAACCATCGGCACCTATCACCGCACCGGAATGGATAATCGCACGTTGACCTATCACGCAATAATCATAAATACTGACATTGGCATGAATTAAGGAGCCATCACCGATCGTGACGCCACGGCCTACACTGGTACCGGCTTCAATCACAACTGCGTCACCGATAATTGCCTCAGCGTCGATGCTGACATGCGGGCCGATACTGGCGGTGGGCGAAATAACAGCATGTGGGCTGACCCAGGCGCTAGGATGTATCCCCAACATTGGTGGAATCGCTGCCAACGAAGCAAAATACTGCGCTGCACGTGCAAAATAGACATAAGGGTTAGCGGTAATAATGCACGCACCCTTATATTCTGCTGCGATCTGCGCATGATCTGCTTCAGTCACAATCAATGCTGCCGCCTGCGTGGCTGCAGCTTGCTGTCTTAATTTGGAATTAGAGAGAAACGTGATATGGGTATGTTTGGCATCACTCAATGGAGCGATACCAACGACAACAATATCTGGAGAACCAATTAATTGACCACCGAAGCGATCGACCAATTCCCCCAGCCGAGTGCTCGTAGTGGTCATAACTTATTTGGCGAGCGCTTTGAGAACCTTATCGGTTATATCAACGCGGGGATTATAAAAAACAGCGTCTTGTAAAACGATGTCGTATTTTTCAGTTTCAGCGATTTGCTTGACGACTTTGTAGGCACGATCAACTAAAGAGGCGATTTCCTCGTTCTTACGCTGATTCAGGTCTTCGTTAAAAATACGTTGTTTGCGTTTGAAGTCCTGATCCAGATCGGTCAGCTCACGTTGACGTTTGATTCTTTCGGACTCTGATAACACTGCAGAGTCTTTATCCAGCCTGTCCGCCATTGCCTTAATTTTCGTCGCCAGATCTTGCAGATCTTTACCGCGCTTGGAAAACTCTTGCTCTATCTTGGCTTCTGCCGCCTTAGCCGGTGCAGATTCACGTATCACCCGCTGCGAATCAAAAATGGCGACCCTGGAATCCTGCGCATGAACTTGAGCAACGCCGACGAAGCAAGCCGCACAAATCATCAAGCGTTGGAACAATTTGGACGGGGTAATATGTTGACTCAAAATAATCTCCGTAACACAAACTTATGTAAATCTAAATTAGAAACCTGTACCCATCTGGAACTGGAAGGCTTGTTTCTTATCATCAGGTTTCGCATTTAAAGCACGACCGAAACTCAGTTTCAAAGGACCCACCGGAGATATCCAGCTTATACCGATACCCGCACCGAAGCGCAAATCACTCGTGCGCATTTTTTGACCTTCATCAAATACCTGACCACCGTCGATGAATGTGAACCAACGCAGTGACTTATCCGCACCAGGGAATGGAATCTGTAATTCTACATTACCCAGCAAGCGGCTGGCACCACCAGTGGAGTTGTTACCTGCATCTCTGGTCCCCAAGGACGAAGGTTCATAACCGCGAACCGAACCAATACCGCCAGCATAGAAGTTTTTAAATACCGGATAAGGATTTCCACCCAAGCCGTGACCGTAGTCAAATTCACCATTCAGTGCCAGTGTCACAGAGCGATAAATTGGTTTGAAATACTGAGCGTTATAAATAGCACGATAATATTTAAAATTACCGATCGCAGCAACTTCCAGGTTGGCGCGCTGATAACGTCCGATGGTCGGTGTCAGTACGCTGTCGCGACTATCCCTCTGCCACGCAATCGTCAACGGGAAAGAATTCGTCGTCGCGGTTCCAACGCCATAGTCAAGGGCAGTCTGATCTTTGGTGCCATTTCCGTAATTAGCAACATATTTTTTATAGGTATTCGGACTGGTTGAGTCTGTTTCAACCTTCGTTCGCTCAAATCCCATGCCAAAAAATACGGTATCGACTTCAGAGAATGGAACACCAAAGCGTAAATTGCCGCCAGTAGTCTGAATTTTGTAGTAATAAGTACTGCCGATCAACGGATTCGTTGTTCTCATATACGCATCCACACTACGACTGATACCATCGTCGGTAAAGTATGGATCCAGATGCGAAACAGCTACGGTACGGTATTGTCGGCTGGTATTAATTTCCAAACCTATCGTGTCGCCGCTACCAAAAACGTTAGCCTGTTGAATTGCCCCGGACAATGTCAGTTTTTCTGCGCTGGAATAACCTGCACCGAATGTCAGATTGCCGGTTGGTTTTTCTGTCACAGACAAATTCACATCGACCTGATCGGCACTGGTTGCCACTTCCGGCGTTTCCAATTTCACGTCGCCAAAATAACCCAGGCGTTCAACGCGGTCACGTGAGGCTTTAATTTTCTCGCCGTCGTACCAGGAACTTTCAAACTGACGGAATTCACGGCGAATAACTTCGTCACGTGTCCGCGTATTACCGGCAAGGTTAATGCGACGAACATAGACACGTTTGCCGCCATCAACAAAAACGGTGAAGGCAACTTCTTTCTTTTCCTTGTCCAGAATCGGGTTTGCATTCACATTCGCAAACGCATAACCGAAGTTACCCATACGTTCAGAAATCCGTTTGGTGCTTTCTGTCAGGCGAGCCGCATTATAAATATCACCCTTTTTGAGTAACATCAGCGAAGCGAGTTCGTCTTCACGACCGAACATATCGCCTTCGAGCTTGATATTGGAAACAGTATATTTATCACCTTCGGTCAGATTGATCGTGATGTAAATATCTTTTTTATCGGGAGTAATCGAAATCTGCGTCGAGAGGATCTGCATTTCCAGATAGCCGCGATTCTGATAGAACGAACGTAAGGTTTCAATATCGCCGGATAATTTTTGTTTGGAGTACTGATCGGCTTTGGTGTACCACGAGAACCATGTCGGCGTATTTAATGCCATCAGGTCTCTTAATTCGCCATCTGAAAACGCTTTATTGCCTATGATTTTAATTTGCGCAATCTTGGCAATCTCGCCTTCATCTACCGCGAAAGTTACTTTGACACGATTTCGTTCGATTGGCGTAATCGTAGTCGTAATTTGCATACCGTATAAGCCTTTCGACAAATACTGACGCTTCAATTCTTGCTCTGCACGGTCAACGGTTGCTTTATCAAAAATCCGCGTTTCTCCGATGCCGATATCTTTCAATGCTTTTACCAGAGCATCTTTTTCAAATTCTTTTGTGCCTGTGAATTCAACGCCTGCAATAGTTGGGCGCTCATCAAGCAAAACTACCAACACGCCGTCTTGCTCTTCGATTTGAATATCTTTAAAAAAACCAGTCGCATATAAAGATTTGATCGCAGTCGTGCTTTTAGCGTCATCAAACACTTCACCGACTTTGACTGGCAGATAGCTGAATACCGTACCTGCCTCTGTTCTTTGCAAACCCTCAACGCGAATATCTTTTACTGTGAAAGGTTGTATCGCGAATGCGCTGCCGGAACATACAGCGAGCGCGGCCAGAGCCATAGAATGAAGACGAAATTTTGGCAAAGTGAAATGCTCGATATGTAATTTCATTGGGTATAAAGTTCTTTCAATACTCTCAATATGGCGTTCAGAATTGAGTTTTTTATCATCAAGCTGACTATTATGACATTAGTCGGGCTATATCATTAAAAAATGCAACTGCCATGATTGCCATCAGCAATGCTACTCCGGCACGTTGTGCAATTTCAGTAAAGCGTTCAGACACTGGCTTGCCCGTCAAAACTTCCAGCGAATAATACAACAAATGGCCGCCGTCTAGCACAGGAATAGGCAGCAAATTCATGACTCCGAGGCTGATGCTGATGAGCGCCATAAAGCTGAGATAACTGATCAGGCCGACTCTTGATGTCTGGCCCGCATAATCAGCAATAGTCAGCGGACCGGTAATGTTTTTCAAAGAAACCTCACCGACGATCATTTTCCACAGCATTTTAATGCTGACGATGCTGGTATCCCAGGTTTTTTGTACACTCTTTCCTATCGATGCGATCAGGCCTGTCTGCACGACCGTCATTTCTGGTGCCAGCATCATCTGAATTTTCAAGCGTCCGATTTTTGTTCCATTTACCTCTTCTGTAACCGGCGTCGCTACCACGTCAATCTCATCACTGTTACGCTTAATGTGCAGAGTCAGGCGCTGCCCGGCAGAAGCATTGACCTTTTCCGTGAACGCCAGGCCATCAAGCACAGGCTCACCGTTAATGCTCAATATCAGGTCGCCTTTTTTCAGTCCGGCGAGACTGGCCGGACCGTCTGGCAGGATGTCACCGAGTATTGCAGGCGGGCGGGCCAGCGAGAATCCGAGTTGCGACATAAAGTCGCCCTCAAGATCCTGACTGTTCGGCTGCTTCAGCGGCAATTCAACGACACGCCTGATTTGCTGATCCGGCTGATCACCGGAGACACGAACAACAGAAATTTCAGCATTATTTTTTTCCAGTGCGCGCTGCATTAATTCCCAATGCACTTCACTCCAACTCTGTATCGTTTTTCCGTTGATGTCTGAGATCACGTCGCCGTGACGCAAACCAGATTGATAAGCAACTGAAGTGGCAGAAGGAACGCGGATTTTTGCGACTGGCTCAGGTATTCCGTAAACAAACAATGCCGAATACAAAAGGATCGCCAGAATAAAATTCGCCACTGGACCAGCCGCAACAATGGCGATACGCTTCCAGACGGATTGACGGCAAAATTCCCGTGGCAAGTCTGCAGGAGGAATTTCTGCTACGTCCTGCTCGCGAGCATCCAGCATCTTTACGTATCCGCCCAACGGGAGCAGCGATATCGCCCACTCAGTCTGATCTTTACCAAGTTTACGGGCGAAAATTACACGTCCCATACCAACAGAGAAACGCAATACTTTTACCCCGCACAAACGCGCAGCAATGTAGTGTCCCAGCTCATGTATCGTCACCAGTGTGCCGAGTGTGACGATAAATGCGAGAATAGTCTGAATCAATTTCATTGCATCACTATCGTATGGGCAACCGCACGCGCTTCTGCATCGACCGCCAGAATGCCATCAAGATCAGTCACTGGAGTGACAGCGATTTTATCCATGCATAGTGCAATCAATTGATCTATCGCGCGGAAACCGATTTTTCCGTCTAAAAATGCTTGGACAGCAATCTCGTTACTTGCGTTCAATATCGTTGGTGCAGAGCCACCTGTTTTCAGTGCCTGATACGCGAGCGACAAACAGGGGAAACGAGCGAAATCCGGCGCTTCAAAATTGAGCTTGGAGACTTTTACAAGATCTAACGGCGATACGCCAGAGGCAATGCGTTCAGGATATGCAAGTCCGTAGGCAATAGGAGTACGCATATCCGGGTTTCCCAGTTGCGCCAGCACAGAGCCGTCGTTGTAAGAGACCATGGAGTGAATAACGCTTTGTGGATGAATCACGACTTCGATCATATCGGCAGGCGCCGAAAACAGCCAGTGCGCTTCAATGACTTCCAGCCCTTTGTTCATCATGGTAGCTGAATCGATAGAGATTTTTCGCCCCATCACCCAGTTCGGATGCGCAATTGCCTGCTCTGGCGTGACATCCGTCAGCGTGGCAATATCGCGGTGCAAAAATGGCCCGCCTGACGCTGTTAACAGAATTTTACTGACGCCGTGCTGTTCAGCCTGACCATCATAATGCCGCGGTAAGCACTGAAATATCGCATTGTGTTCGCTATCAATCGGCAACAGAGCCGCTCCGCTTTTCTTGATCGCATCCATAAACAGGTTGCCGGACATTACCAGCGCCTCTTTATTTGCGAGCATGACTTTTTTACCTGCACGTGCCGCAGCCAGCGAAGCCGGTAAACCAGCCGCACCGACAATCGCCGCCATCACACTGTCGCACTCCGGAGACGAGGCCACCTCACACAAAGCTTCAGGCCCGTATTGAATTTGTATCTGACCTAATTTTTTTTCTGCGAGCAAATGCCGTAACGCATCTGCTGCACTGGCAGAACCGACAACAACAACTTGCGGCTGAAATTGCACACACTGGGCTGCGAGTTTTTCTATCTGCGTGTGCGCAGTCAATGCAAATACCTGATAGCAATCCGGGTGTCTGGCAATCACATCCAGAGTGGAAACGCCGATAGATCCCGTGGATCCTAAAATACAAACACGCTGTAAACTCATACTATTAACGCCATAAATCCAGAAGAACAGCCAGCGGCAACACGGGAATCAATGCATCAATTCTATCGAGCACGCCACCATGGCCAGGTAAGAGATTGCTGCTGTCTTTCATGCCAACCCGTCGTTTCAACATGGATTCAAATAAATCGCCGATGACACTTGCAGCGCAAAGTAAACTCATCACACCCAAAAAAACCAACCAGCCTTTACGCAGAAAAATCTGTACCGCGAATGTGTCTTGTAGTGCCGGAATATAGACAGAGCCAGCAGCCAGTAACAGCACCGCCACGCCACCGCCAATAGCGCCCTCCCAGGATTTTCCGGGAGAAATAGAGGGTGCCAGCTTATGTTTCCCAAATGCTTTTCCTGAAAAATACGCTCCAATATCCGCGACCCAGACTATCGCCATGACGGAGAGCAGATAAAGTGGCGACACTTTGAATAACACGGCAATCGCGATAAAACATCCAAAAATAACGATGCCGTACAACGTACTCAGGATTCCATTTGAAAACCCGAATTCAGGCGGCAAGCCCTTGGCCAGCAACGGCACCAGTCGTAACAACCAGAAGGCAACACACAAGGCAAATAATAATGGCGTAGAAAAGCTATCGAGATGAAATAAGAGATAAGCAAAGAAGGCAGCCCATCCTGCAGCCATCAGCAAAGGCAGTGGTTTTTTAAATAAACGCTGACACTCCCAGATCGCCGCACCAAAGAAGGCGACCACAATCACCGAAAAAGCGAGGAAATTCCCTGAATACAAAACCGGCAACAAAATGGCCAGCAAAATCAACGCGGTAATAACGCGGTTTTTTAACATCAATGACTCTCTGTCTGATTATGTTGTGCTGCACTGAACTCAAAAAATGGGCGATCAATCGCTGACTGCCTCTGCGGGCAGAGTATAAACGGTTTTATCCGGCATACTCACAATTGCCCTCGCCGCAATACCTGACTCATAAAGACCGAATAATTGAGAAATAACACCCTCAGGTGAGCATAAAAAAAACTACCGCCAACTCCGATCACAACAAAGAAAGGAGTCAGAAGTAGTTTTACTTACAGCTTATTCAAAATCTGAGCCAAAAAAACCAGTAAATGTGACTTAGTGAATAGCTTAAACCGTCAACACTTCTTTTTCTTTTTCTGCCAATAATTTATCGACTTCAGCGACAAATTTGTCTGTCAGCTTTTGAATATCATCTTGTGCGCGACGCTCATCATCTTCAGAACATTCTTTTTCCTTGAGCATTTTTTTCAACGATTCATTGGCATCGCGACGGATATTGCGAATAGCAATTTTTGCGCCTTCGCCTTCAGTCTTCACCAGCTTGACCATTTCTTTACGACGTTCTTCTGTCAATGGTGGCGTTGGCACACGGATCATATCGCCCTGACTCGATGGATTCAGACCAAGATCAGAATCGCGAATCGCCTTTTCTATCGTGCTCAGCATTTTCTTTTCCCACGGCTGAACACCGATCGTGCGCGCATCAATCAGCGTTACGTTAGCAACCTGAGTGATATTTGTCGGGGAACCATAGTAATCAACCATCACGTGATCCAGAATGCCTGTATGTGCACGGCCTGTACGAACTTTCGACAAGTCCGCTTTCAGAGTCTCAATCGACTTCTGCATTCTCTGGTCACTATTTTTTTTAACGTCTGCTACACTCATACTGCCCTCCTGTACATCAATTCTCAGTCTTTAAAAAGCAAAAGACCCTTATCAAAATTAAACCAGTCAATCAAAAACGCTGCATTATACGTGGACAAGTGTGCCTTCGTCTTCACCCATAATGACATTCTTTAACGCACCAGGCTTAACAATAGAGAATACTTTAATTGGCAATTTCTGATCGCGGCAAAGTGCAAATGCGGTTGCATCCATCACCTGCAAATGGCGTGAGATGGCCTCGTCAAATGAAATAGTGGAAAAACGTGTCGCAGTCGGATCTTTTTTCGGATCTGCAGTATAAACACCATCCACCTTCGTCGCCTTCAAAACGATTTCAGCGCCGATTTCAGACCCGCGTAAGGCAGCAGCGGTATCGGTAGTAAAGAATGGATTGCCAGTACCTGCCGCAAACACAATTACCTTACCCTCTTCCAGATATTGCAATGCTTTCGGGCGAACATAAGGTTCAACCACCTGATCAATTGCGATCGCAGACATGACGCGCGCAGTCACCCCCGCCTGGCGCATCGCATCCGCTAACGCCAAGGCATTCATCACTGTCGCGAGCATCCCCATATAATCGGCGGTGGCACGATCCATGCCCTGTGCACCTGGAGCAACGCCACGGAATATGTTGCCGCCACCGATTACGATAGCAAGCTCGACACCTAAGCGGGATATTTCTGCAACATCCGCCACCATACGTTCAATCGTGGCACGGTTAATGCCAAATGAATCATCGCCCATGAGGGCTTCGCCAGAGAGCTTCAAGAGCACGCGCTTGTAAGCAGGTTTTGTCATGATAGGACTCCTTCTGGAAAGTTAAGAAATTAAATTAATACAAGCAATCATTTGGTTTGCTCACATTTGAAGTGACATCCAAACCAAATAATTCTGAAACTACTTTTCTGAGCTTAAAAAAACGGGCCTTTCGGCCCGTTTTTTTATTACGCCTGATTACGCTTGTTTTGCCGCAGCTACTTGAGCTGCCACTTCTGCCGCGAAATCATCGACTTTTTTCTCGATGCCTTCACCAACAACAAACATCGTAAATGCTTTCACATTCGCACCAACTGATTTCAGCATTTGCTCCACAGTTTGTTTGTCATTTTTAACAAAAGGTTGATTAAACAAAGAAACTTCTTTCAGGAATTTCTGTACAGAACCTTCTACCATTTTTTCAACGATATCCGCTGGCTTGCCAGATTCCGCTGCTTTCTGAGAAGCAACTGAACGTTCTTTTTCGATCAATTCCGCAGGCACTTGTTCTGTCGACAAAGCAACTGGTTTCATCGCAGCGATATGCATTGCTACGTCTTTACCAACTTGTTCATCAGCACCTTCAAATTCAACAACAACACCGATACGTGTGCCGTGCAGATAAGAAGTCAGTTTAGCTGGTGTCTCAAAACGCGCAAAACGACGGAAGGACATGTTTTCACCGATCTTACCAACCAGTGCCGCACGAACTTCTTCTACTGTCTTGCCATCGAGTGGCAGTGCGCCCAAAGCAGCTACGTCAGCTGGATTGTGCTCAGCAATCAATTTAGCGCAAGTGTTAGCCAATGCAATGAAGTCATCATTTTTTGTAACGAAGTCTGTTTCGCAGTTAACTTCGATCAAAGCACCGACATTACCGGAAATATAAGAAGCAACTACACCTTCCGCAGTAACGCGGGAAGAGGCTTTAGATGCTTTGCTACCCAGTTTTACACGCAGAATCTCTTCTGCACGGTCCATATCACCATCAGCTTCTGTCAAAGCTTTTTTGCATTCCATCATTGGCGCATCTGTCTTTGCGCGCAAAGCACCAACCATCGCTGCTGTAATCGCTGCCATGTCATTCTCCTAAATCGGTAGTGCTATTCAGCACTGATCATCAAATTTTGTTTTAAAAAAAGGGGCGAACGACTGTTGCCCCATTTTTCGCGTTCCGGGTATAAATCGCCCGAAACTCTCTATCTGAACAAAAATTACGCTTGTTCTACTTCCACAAACTCGTCAGAACCTGGCTTTACTGCTTCCAGAACTTCATTCACTGCGTTTGCACGGCCTTCCAGGATTGCATCAGCAACACCGCGGGCATACAGAGCAATTGCCTTGGATGAGTCATCATTACCAGGAATGATGTAAGCAACACCTTCAGGAGAGTGGTTAGTATCGACCACACCGATAACAGGGATGCCGAGTTTAGCTGCTTCAGTAATTGCACCTTTATGGTAGCCAACGTCAACCACGAAAATTGCATCTGGAACGCCGCCCATATCCTTGATACCGCCGATAGATTTTTGCAGCTTGATCATTTCACGATCAAACATCAGCGCTTCTTTTTTGGACAACTTCTCTACGGAACCATCTTCAACAGCAGCTTCCATTTCTTTCAGGCGCTTGATTGATGTTTTTACTGTTTTGAAGTTAGTCAGCATACCGCCCAGCCAACGTTGATCAACGTAAGGCATACCTGCACGTTGCGCTTCTGCCGCGATGATTTCGCGAGATTGGCGTTTTGTACCAACCAGCAGAATTGTGCCGCGATTTGCAGACAATTGACGGATATGCTTCATCGCTTCCTGGTACAAAGCCAGTGTTTTTTCCAGGTTAACGATATGAATTTTGTTGCGGTGACCGAAGATGTACGGTGCCATTTTTGGATTCCAAAAACGTGTTTGGTGACCAAAGTGCACGCCAGCTTCCAGCATTTCACGCATTGTTACAGACATAATAAACTCCAGGGTTAGGTCTTGAATCCAGCCAGTGATCTCTCTGCCTGAGCAGAAAAGACACCCTTTTCGACCGGATTCGATTGATAAGAATATGAATTAACCTATAAGAAATTTGCATTCATTTACAAGCTAACCATCTATTCTACTATGAAATTGCGATTCTCCTCAAGTATGAAGTTGACTTCACTGCGACAGGTGCACTTTTCACGTCTATAATTATTGATTACCTGCTGATAGCACTTATTTATCGCACTTTCTCACGCAGCGATGCATTCTTTTTCATTCAATTCAATATCGCTGCTCTACTACGAAACAATATGGAATCCATTTCAATTAAAACCGCGGAAGATATCGCCGGTATGCGTATCGCCGGAAAACTGGCATCAGAAGTCCTTGATTACATTACCCCATTCGTTCAGGTTGGCGTAACAACCGGTGAACTTGATCGTCTTTGTCACGAATATATGGTGAATGTACAAGGCACGATTCCGGCTCCGCTGAACTATTGCCCTCCTGGTTACACGCCCTACCCGAAAGCAATCTGCACTTCTGTCAATGACGTGATCTGTCACGGTATTCCTGGCGATAAAGTCTTAAAAAGCGGCGATTCCGTCAACCTTGATATTACCGTCATTAAAGATGGCTACCACGGTGACACCAGTCGTATGTTTTTGCTTGGTGAACCATCTATTTTAAGCAAGCGCCTGAACCAGATCACTTATGAATGCATGTGGCTGGGCATTTCAAAAATCAAACCTGGCGCTTATCTGGGTGATATTGGACATGTGATTCAGCAGCATGCTGAAAAAGCCGGTTACAGCGTGGTCCGTGAGTTTTGTGGACATGGCATCGGTAAAGTTTTCCACGAAGCGCCTCAGGTCATGCATTACGGCAAACCCGGCACGATGGAAAAACTGGAAGCGGGCATGATTTTCACTGTAGAACCGATGATTAATGCCGGTCGACGTGAGATTCGCGCCATGGGTGACGGCTGGACTATCCGCACCAAAGACCGCAGCTTGTCTGCACAATGGGAACATACTGTGCTCGTCACCGAAACAGGTTATGAAATCTTGACGTTGTCGGCTGGCTACCCACCAATTCCTGACTACATTCAACTCGTTTAAACGTACAAGGCGACCCGGAATAATGCTTTCACCAGCACTTGCATTCAAAGAAGAAATCAAGTCAGCACAAGCGTCAGCAATACTGGCGTTTAATGACAATCACAAAGCTGAACAGTTACTGAAGGGTTTATGCCGCAGTGTGGATCATGTGCTGGAAAAGATCTGGAAACATTTCGACATACCCAAGGAATGTTCACTGGTCGCCGTCGGTGGTTATGGTCGCGGCGAGCTTTTTCCTTATTCTGACGTAGATGTTCTGATCTTACTGGACAAAGCGCCGACACCAGAAACGCAAAGCAAACTTGAGTGTCTGGTGCAGTTGTTCTGGGATATCGGGCTTGATATCGGGCACAGCATACGTACAGTAGAAGAATGCCTGCAGGAGTCGGCAGCAGATATTACTGTGCAGACCAGCATGCTTGAGGCGCGTCTGGTCTGCGGCAGTCGCAGCCTGTTCCGTAAACTGCAACAATGCTACGCAGAGGCAATGAATCCGCAAAAATTTTTCCAGGAAAAACTGCTGGAGCTCCGGCAGCGGCATGTCAAATACGAAGACACGCCATACAGTCTGGAGCCGAATTGCAAGGAAAGCCCGGGTGGCCTGCGCGACTTACAAGTCATCCTCTGGGTTGCCAGGGCAGCCAATCTCGGCAATTCCTGGCGTGAACTGGCGCAGCGCGGTCTGATTACGGATACCGAAGCGCATCAACTCAAACGTAATGAACGTGCCTTTAAAGACATACGCGCACGCCTGCACATCGCTGCGGGGCGCCGTGAAGACCGGCTCGTGTTTGATATACAGACACCGATTGCAGAATCATTCGGATTCAAAACGACGGAATCGCGACGTGCCAGCGAATATCTGATGCAGCGGTATTACTGGGCCGCCAAAGCAGTCACCCAGCTAAATCTGATACTACTGCAGAATATCGAAGCCGTTTTGTTTCCTCAGCCCTCGGTGCCACGTCCCATCAATGAGCGCTTCAATGAGGTCAATGGCTTCATCGATATTGCCTCTGACGACACGTTCCAAAGCAATCCGTCAGCGTTACTGGAAATTTTTCTCGTAATGGCGCGCCATAGTGAACTGAAAGGTATGACAGCGCGAACAACACGCGCGTTATGGCATGCACGCTTGCTGATTGATGCCGAATTCAGGCACAACATCTTCAACCGCTCACTCTTTTTACAAATATTGCAGGCGCCACAGGGCATCACGCATGCTTTGCGGCGCATGAATCAGATGAGCATACTCGGCCGTTATCTGCCCAATTTCCGGCGGATTATCGGACAGATGCAACATGATCTGTTTCATGCCTACACCGTCGATCAGCATATCCTGATGGTCGTGCGCAATCTGCGCCGCTACACGATGCCCGAGCATGCCCATGAATATCCATTCTGCAGCCAGTTGATCGCCAATTTCGATCAGCCTTGGGTGCTATATATCGCAGCGCTGTTCCATGACATCGCCAAAGGTCGCGGCGGCGACCATTCCGTGCTTGGAATGGCTGACGCTAAGAAATTTTGTTACGACCACGGCCTGAATCGTGCGAATACGGAACTGGTGATTTTCCTTGTACAGAATCATCTGACCATGTCGCAAGTCGCGCAAAAGCAGGACTTATCCGATCCGGATGTCGTGCTGAATTTCGCCAAATTAGTAAAAGACGAACGTCATCTGACCGCCCTGTATTTGCTGACCGTATCTGATATCCGTGGCACCAGCCCGAAAGTATGGAACGGCTGGAAAGCCAAGCTGCTGGAAGATCTGTATCGTATGACCTTACGCGTTCTTGGCGGTGAAGCTCCATCGAAAGACAGCGTATTAAAAAATCGTCAGAACGATGCACTGAAAGCCTTGCGTCTGGTTGGCATTCCGCCGGACGCACATGAAAAACTCTGGCAACAACTGGATGTCGGCTATTTCCTGCGCCATGACGCATCTGACATTGCATGGCAAACCAGAGTACTGTACGACAGAATTGATAGCAGCACGCCAGTAGTGAAATGCCGTTTATCAACGATAGGCGAAGGCCTTCAGGTCACCGTCTATGTCAAAGATCAGCCGGATTTGTTCGCTCGGATTTGCAATTATTTTGACAGCAAAAATTTCGATATTCTCGACGCCAAAATTCATACCTGTAAAAACGGTTACGCACTCGACACCTTCATGGTCAGCGAGCCTAGCTTTGCGCATCAGTATCGCGACATCATTAATCTGATCGAACACGAACTGAGTGAATCGCTGGCGCAGCAAACGCCATTATCGCCGCCGAATCGCGGGCGGTTATCGCGCATGTCGCGCAACTTCCCTATCGTTCCGACGGTGGATTTACGGCCGGATGAAAAAGGTCAGTACTATTTATTGTCGATCTCTGCGAATGACAAAAACGGTTTGCTGTATTCGATTGCCGAGGTACTGACGAAATACAAAATCAATCTGCACACCGCGAAAATCATGACGCTGGGCGAACGGGTTGAAGACGTGTTTATCGTTGATGGCGCTGCGCTGCAAGGCGCTCGTACCCAGATTCAGTTTGAAACTGATCTGTTGGACGCATTACGGGTGTAAACTCGCATCCTTTTTCCATCCGGACCTGCATTTCCGGATTCACTGCCTGATATTTCACCATGACAGAATTAGTAAGACTCTCAAAACGCATGTCCGAACTCGGATTGTGCTCCCGCCGCGAAGCGGATGAATGGATCGCCCGCGGCTGGGTGCGCGTCGATGGCCAGGTCATCTCCGAACTCGGCAGTAAAGTATTGCCGCATCAAAAAGTAACGGTTGAACGCCAAGCGGCGGCTGAGCAATCCAAGCGCGTGACCGTTCTGATCAATAAGCCAGTGGGCTACGTCAGTGGTCAGGCAGAAGATGGCTACACACCAGCGATTGCGCTGATCAAACCGGAAAACCGCTGGTCAGAATGCAAGGTTGATACGGCATTTCATCCTACCCAATTGCGCAGTCTGGTACCTGCCGGGCGTCTCGATATTGATTCCGTTGGCTTATTGGTGCTGACGCAGGATGGCAGGATTGCCAAACAGCTGATCGGTGAAAATACAGTCGTCGAAAAAGAATATCTGGTGCGGGTTGCTTATTCCAAACCGGGCAGATTGCCCGATGCAGATCTGCGCCGACTGAATCACGGCCTGATGCTCGATGGTAAAAAATTGCTGCCTGCCAAAGTCAGTTGGCAAAATGAAGATCAGTTGCACTTCATTTTGCGTGA
Organism: Undibacterium sp. FT79W; assembly: GCF_014284215.1. Taxonomy (NCBI): domain Bacteria; kingdom Pseudomonadati; phylum Pseudomonadota; class Betaproteobacteria; order Burkholderiales; family Oxalobacteraceae; genus Undibacterium; species Undibacterium sp. FT79W. The sequence goes on from NZ_JACOGB010000007.1 coordinate 41,235, forward strand.
AGGGAAAAAACGTCAGATTCGCCGTATGTGCGACATGGTGGGCTTGCGCGTTCTGGGTTTAAAACGGGTGCGTATCGGCAAAGTCAGGCTGGGCAATTTACCCGAAGGGCAATGGCGCTATCTGCGTGAAGACGAACAATTCTGATCGTTCAAAAATACGATATGACATGACTGAAGTATATACTCCCCCCTGTTTTTATCATTTTGCACCTCATGTCCTTGAATAATAAGGGCTGTAAATAATACTCCGGGGGAGTATATTCAGCCCCCCTACAAAGCCGGATACAGGATTAGTCGTCGTCTGCCGGGTCCAGTTCCGGAAATAATACTTCAGTAAAACCGAATTGCGTCATATCGCGGATGCGCATCGGATACAAAATACCGTTCAGATGATCGCATTCATGCTGCACGACGCGCGCATGAAAACCATCGACGTCACGACAGATAGGCTTGCCGAACTGATCGACACCTTCATATCGCAAAGACGACCAACGCGGCACCAGCCCGCGCATTCCGGGTACCGACAAGCAACCTTCCCAGGCCTCATCGGTTTCATCACTGAGTGGCGTCAGCACGGGATTGAGCAAGACTGTTTCCGGCACAACGGGTGCATCGGGATAGCGCGGATTCGATTTAAAGCCAAAAATAACCAACTGCAGATTCACACCGATCTGTGGCGCAGCCAAACCTGCACCATTGGCAGCAGCCATGGTCTCAAATATTTCACTGATCAACTGATGTAGTTCCGGCGTATCGAATTCAGTGACTGGCTCTGCGACGCGCAACAAACGCGGATCGCCCATTTTCAAAATCGGATGGATCATATTTTTTCCTTACTTCAGATTGATAGCTATCGCGACAGCCAAGATACATCAATTTAAAAAAGACGCAAAAAAAAAGACCAGATCGTACTGATCTGGTCATGCCACAGCCATAACTCTGATTACTTGATCGATTTTAAGAATTCACTGAATTCTGCGCTGGTTTCTTTATGTTTCAAACCCAGTGCGACGCTGGCTTTGAGGTAACCCAGTTTAGAACCGCAGTCATAACGTGTTGCTGCCGGGCGGAATGCATAGACAGGGTAATCTTTCAGCATCGCCGCAATACCATCGGTCAGTTGAATCTCACCGCCAGATCCTTTGCCCAGATTTTCGAGGTAAGAGAAAATACGTCCTGACAGAATATAGCGTCCAACCACTGCCAGGGTGGAAGGCGCGACATCCGGCATTGGTTTCTCAATAATTCCCTGCATACGCTCTAGTCTGTCTTTGTATGGCGTACCACTGACGATACCGTACTGACGGGTGAATTCGCGCGGCACATCCTGAACCGCAATAATACTGCCGCCTTCAGCCTCATATTGCTTCGTCATCTGCGCCATGACTGATGGCTGCCCCACATCGGCATCCATCAGATCATCGGCCAGCAGAACGGCAAAAGGATCATCACCAATCACAGGACGGGCACACAGCACCGCGTGACCAAGTCCAAGCGCGGCAGGTTGACGGATATAAATACAATTGACGCTTTTCGGAATCACATTGCGTACGAGATCAAGCAAAGCCTCTTTGCCTGCGGCCTCAAGCTCGCTCTCGAGTTCGTAGGCTTTATCAAAATGATCTTCAATCGCGCGCTTGTTCCGGCCGGTGATGAACACCATTTCTGTAATTCCCGCTTCCACTGCTTCTTCGACCGCATACTGGATCAGCGGCTTATCGACGATAGGCAGCATTTCCTTTGGTTGCGCTTTAGTCGCCGGTAAAAAACGGCTGCCCAAACCGGCAACAGGAAAAACGGCTTTTTTAATTTTTCTCATTTCAGCTCCTGGAACATAATTGAAGTAAATCTGCTTCTGTCAAAACAGCGACATCTAATTCTCTTGCCTTCACTAACTTACTGCCTGCCTCTTCACCAGCCACAACATAACTGGTCTTTTTCGACACTGATCCTGCCACCTTGCCACCTGCCGCTTCAATCATGGCGGTCGCCTGATCGCGCGTTAATGTCGGTAAGGTTCCAGTGAGGACAAATGTTTTTCCGGAAAATACGCCCTCATCTTCTGCAGCCTGCGGCAACTGCAGCAACAATTCCTGCGCTATTTTTTCCAGTTTTTGCAAGCGCTGCCGGTTCTCGGGAAGTGCCAGCCATTGCATCAGCGCCGCATGCACATCCGACGGCAAACCAAGATCAGTAAAACCGTCATCCCCCAATGCTGCCAGATTCTTCATCGACATGCCGCGATCTTGCAATTGTTTACATCGGGTTGCCGTCAGTTTCGGGATATCCAACGCTGCCAGCAACACTGCAAATTCGAGGCGCTCACGTAATTTTGCACTGGGAGCATGTTCGTCTTTTGGTACAACATCCGCCTGCAAAAGAGCGTCCAGCGCCTGCTGATTTTTAGGTTCTGCAAAAAAATCAGCGATTGCATCAGCGACGGTTGCGCCGATATCCGGTAAGACACGTAATAACGCTGCCGGAGCGTGGCGTATCAAAGCAAGTTGCCCCAACCAGTCAGCCAGCGTTTTCGCTGTCGATTCGCCGACATGCCGGATGCCAAGTGCAAACAATAAGCGATCTAAAGACGGCTGCTTGCTGGCCGCAATTGCGGTAAGTAAGTTTTCCGCCCATTTAGTGGCGATTTTTCCTTGCTGAACAGTTTCAGGCGTGATGCCGTCGCGTTCATCTGCCCGTTGTTTCATTTCCAGCAGATTATCCAGCGTCAGCTGGTACAAATCGGCAATGCCATGCACATAGCCGAGTTCAACCAGATTCTCGATATAACGCTCACCCAGACCTTCAACATCCATCATCCTGCGACCAGCGAAGTGACGAATAGCCTCTTTACGTTGCGCCGAACAAAACAAACCGCCGGAGCAGCGCGCGATTGCTTCCCCCTCTTCCCTGACCACATGGGAACCGCATACGGGACAAGATTTGGTCATTTCAAATGCGGCCGGCGCAGGCTCAGGACGACGCTCCAACACGACAGCAACCACTTCCGGAATCACGTCGCCGGCACGTCGTACGATCACAGTGTCACCGCTCCGCACATCCTTGCGCCTGACCTCATCTTCATTGTGTAAGGTGGCGTTGGTGATTGTGACACCGCCGACAAATACCGGTGCCAGCCTTGCGACTGGCGTCAAGGCGCCAGTACGACCGACCTGAATATCAATTCCCTGCACCACGGTCATTGCTTCTTCAGCTGGAAACTTATGCGCCAGCGCAAAGCGCGGGGCACGTGACACGAAGCCCAATTCCGTCTGCTGGGCAAAATCGTTCACTTTATAAACGACGCCGTCAATTTCATAAGCCAGCGCAGGACGCTTCTGTTGTATCTCACGATAAAAATCGAGCAAACCAGAGGCACCGCTCACCAACGCATTGTCATCACAGACAGGAATGCCAAGATCGTGGTACCACGCCAGCAGCGCGCGATGCGACGCGGGTAACTCAACCCCGTCAAGCGCACCAATGCCATAAGCAAAAAAACGTAAATTACGCTGCGCAGTGATTTTGGAATCAAGTTGCCGCAAACTGCCAGCGGCCGCATTACGTGGATTGGCAAATTCTTTAGCCCCTGCATCACGCTGGCGCTGATTCAATTTTTCGAAGTCGCGTTTAAACATCAGAACTTCACCACGCACGTCCAGCAATGCTGGCGGGTGCGGCGTATTCAGCCGTAGCGGTATGCTGCGTATGGTGCGGATATTTTCCGTCACATCTTCGCCGGTAAAACCATCGCCACGCGTTGCAGCCTGCGTGAAAACGCCATCAACATAGCGCAGATTAATGGCTAGACCATCAAACTTCAGATCAATCGCATACTCAATCTCAGTACTGACGTTTAATCCTTCGCGAACGCGCTTATCAAACCCAAGCACGTCTTCATCTTCAAAGCCATTGTTCAGCGACAGCATAGGGACTGCGTGCTGCACCTGGCCGAATTCCGGTAAGGCATGACCACCGACACGCAAGGTCGGCGAGTCGGCTGTTCTTAAGTCAGGGAAATCCGTTTCAATTTTTTGTAGTTCAGCGAATAATTTATCGTATTCGCTATCAGGAATAGTCGGCTGATCCTGCACATAATAGGCATGACTGTGGCGCTCAATTTCACGACGCAAGTAAGCAGATCGCTCAGCCACCGTCGCGAAGGATGGTTCAGTTGGCGCTCCAAATAAATCATTTTGCATGAAACAGAACTGCCAGCTTAACTGAATAAACGTTGCGCGCGTACTGAACCGGCAGGAATCTGCGCCTCTGCCATCGCTGCATAGAATTCATTGACCTGTCCAGCGATTTCATCCAGGGCTGCTTTTGAAATCGGCTGATTCCCATCATCCACGACCGTGCCACCAAGGCGGGTCGCCAATGAACGGGCGCACGCTGCCATCGCACCGAAACCATCGCGGGACGGCGCAACGCAAGGCACATCCAGCAACAAGGTCAGGCGCGATGTTAAGGCTTCGCTGACGCCGACATTGGTGGACAAGGTAAACAAGCTGCCGCCATCACCGTCCGGCATCATCAGGCGCCCGTCCGGACGCTGATCAAATCCCATTTTTTCCAAAGCAGCGATCAGCGTATTGAGTGCCCAAGCAGCGCCGGTGGCAGCCACATTGACACTCAATTGCGCATCATGTTCAGCCACGAACTGGTGTAATTCACGCGCATGAGAAATCACGGAATTCATGTCTGGAATATCAGGGTGGGCATTCAGGTTATCGGCAATCGCACGTAATTTCATGACGAACTCTGAATACTCCAGTTCATTCAACGCGCCGCTACGACTGACCATCTGTATGCCTGCGAACAAGGTAGTGTACGCACCGCCGATGGCGATTACGTCGCGCTCGCCGCTATGGGTCTGACCAATGAAATGCACTGGCTTTTTACCGACATACTTAAGGTCTGCAATTTCTGCCAGAATTTTTTCGCCACGGACAGGCGTGTCAAATTCAAGCGGAATCACGCAATCTATCAGTTCATCAACCGGCAATTCTTTTTCGACAGAAACTGTTTTCGCATCCTCATTGACTTCTGCAGCTAGTTCCGACTCAACACTGTCTGTCAATACCGGTTCTGCCGGGCGAGTAACAGGGATGTTTTCATCAGCAAAAACAGGTTCATGTCTTTGCGTGACGTCTGCAGGCAGATCAGGATTGAGCAGTACGTCATCCTGCCCGTCATCGAACGCATTTTCGACGGTTTTCTTGGCTTTGTATTCCTGCCATTTATTAAAGGCGACCACACCAACGACCAAAGTACCGCTGATAGCTAATAAACTTAATTGTAGATCTGTCATGCTGCTTGAGCCTCAGTAGCAAAATTGACGGCGGACTCCATATCCACCGCCACAATTCGGGAAACCCCCTGTTCCTGCATGGTGACACCAATCAGTTGCTGTGCCATTTCCATTGCAATCTTATTGTGGGAGATAAATAAAAACTGGGTATTGGACGACATGCGTTTCACCATATTACAGAAACGCTCAGTGTTTGAATCATCTAAAGGCGCATCCACCTCATCCAGCAGGCAGAATGGTGCCGGATTGAGCTGGAACATAGAAAATACCAGCGCGGTCGCGGTCAACGCTTTTTCGCCGCCAGACAGCAGATGTATCGTCGCATTCTTTTTACCCGGCGGCTGCGCCATCACCTGTACACCGGAATCCAGAATTTCGTCGCCGGTCATGATCAGTTTCGCCTGACCACCACCGAATAAAATCGGGAACAGCTCAGCAAAGTGATGATTGACCTTATCAAAGGTATCTTGCAGCAATTCACGCGTTTCAATATCAATCTTTTGGATTGCATCTTGCAAAGTGGTAATTGCCTCGGTCAGATCGGCGTGCTGTGCATCGAGGAATGTTTTGCGCTCTTTCGCCTGCACCAGCTCATCCAGTGCCGCCATATTCACTGCGCCCAATGCGGCAATCGCATTATTCAGACGCGTCACCTCACCTTGCAAATAAGAAGGTTTCAGATCTGCATGCAGTTTCTCTGACAATGCGGCTTCATCGACTTCAAAATTGCGCAATTGTTCGTCGTATTGTTCTTGCGCGAGGCGCGCTGCCTGCTCTTTCAACTGCAATTCGACGATGCGGTCGCGCTGTGGCTGCAAGCCGCGTTCTGTCTGCGCTTTATTGTCTTCATACTGGCGTAATTGCTGCGTCAGCTGATCCAGCTCATGCCGAGCATCCGCCAGTGCACGCTCCTGATCGCTGCGACGATCCAGCAAATCCTGCAAACCCGCCTGCGCAGTCTGGTCATCCATCGATTCCAGCTCCAGCTGACCTTGCTGCATGCTGGCAAATAATTGTGCAGATTGCTCCAGCGCTGTCGCAATATTGCGACGCATTTCTTCCATTTTACTGCGGTGCGATTTTTCAGCGAAAGCAGCTTCCTGCGCCGCCAGTTCTAGATCACGCAAACGCTGGCGCGCCTGATTCAACTGCTGTTCTTTTTCCAGATACGCCGTCTGCCCTTCTTCATGCGACTCCTGCAACTCGGCCAGCTCCATATCGAGCATTTCAAACTTCTGCTCAGACTCGGCTCTGGCCTGTTGTTGCTCGCTTTCCTGCGCGGCGATTTCGGCCAGATCAGTGCTGATCTGTGTGCTGCGCTGATTAAAGCGCTCCTGCACTTCAGCCAGTTTCATGTATTCAATCTGCAGACTATGCGTCGTTTGCGTCAGTGTGCCAACGCGCTGACGTAATTCCTGCAACTGCTGCGTCGCCTGGCTATACACAGATTCAGCGCGAACCGAGCGCGCTTTCGCTTCATCTGCGAGCAATTGTCTGGCGCGGCATTGCTTACTGATATTGTCGATTTCCTGCTGACGCCCGAGCACGCCGTCCTGCTCGGAATCCGAGGCATAAAAACGCACGCTGGAGCGGGAAATCACATGGCCTTGCTTAGTAATAAAGGACGCGCCCGGCGGCAACTTCACACGATCAATAAAGGCAGACGCGACGTCTTCAGCGACGTAAACCTGATGTAGCCAGTCCTGCATCAGACTGCGGATACCGGCATCGTTCAACTGCAACAAGCCGATGAAAGGTTTTAAACCAGGAGCCGCCAACGGCTGATCCGCCAAGATCTGCGGACTGTACACTGCCAGTTTTGCTGGCGGCGCATCATTAAAAAATGCTTTTGCCCAATCAAGATTGGACATCTCCAGCGAGGCGGTACGCTCACGCAAGACAGATTCCAGCGCCGTTTCCCAGCCGGCTTCAATATGCAGCTTTTGCCATAGCTTAGGCAAGCGTCCAAGTTCGTGTTTTTCCAGCCAGGGCTGAACTTTCCCTTGTGTCTGCACTTTTTCCTGCAACTGCTTTAATGCCAGCAGGCGTGCTTCAAGTTGCGCTAATTCAGCGGCATCCTGATTCACCTGCTGCTGCGCCTGTTTGCGTTCGTCTTCCAGCACAGGCAAACGTTCCTGTGCTTCTTCGAGTTGCATACTCAACTCTTCCAGCATTTGTTTTTTTTCTTCCAGCTGGAAAGACAAATTATCCAGATGACTGGAGTCTGGCATCGCCAGCCCCTGTTTTTCCTGCATCAGGCGCTCTTTACGCGACGCCAGCGTATTCAGAATATTCGAAGCATTACGCTGATGCGCGGATTCGAGTTCAATCTGCTGCTGCATCTGCATAATCCGGGCACGGGATTCGGTCGTTTTCAGTTGCGATTCACGCCACACCTGCTCCATCGCAGGCAAAGTATCTTGTTGGGATTGCGCTGTTTCCGATGCCTGCTCTGCGCGCATCGCCAGTTCTTCGACCTGAATTTCGGCTTCTGAAAGCTCGTCTTGCAGTTGATGACTCTGACGTTGCCACTGATCACGCTGGGCAGTCAGTGAATGCAGCTGCGATTGCAGACGACTACGCGATTCAATCACGAACTTGATCTGCGCCTCAAGGCTGCCGATTTCAGCATTCGTCTGATACAGATGCCCCTGCGCCTGATGCATGTGATCGCCGACCGCATAATGCGCCTGACGCATTTGCTCGAGTTCTAGCTCTACGTGACGCAACTTAGCTGTTTGTTCTTCCAGATCGAGCTGAGTTTTTTCTATTTCAGCAAAATATTTCTTTTGTTCATTGGCGGCTTCATTCTTGCGCAGCAACCATAATAATTTCTGTTTTTCTTCCTGATCCGATTGCAGCTCGTGAAACTTATTCGCAATCACTGCCTGCGCTTCCAGTTTTTCCAGATTATTGTTCAGCTCACGCAAAATGTCTTCGACGCGCACCAGATTTTCATGCGTATCGTGAATGCGGTTTTCGGTTTCGCGGCGACGCTCTTTGTAGCGTGAAACCCCGGCGGCTTCTTCGAGGAAAATACGTAATTCTTCCGGGCGCGCTTCGATGATCCGCGAAATCATACCCTGACCGATGATCGCGTAGGCGCGCGGCCCCAGGCCGGTACCGAGGAAAATATCCTGAATATCGCGGCGGCGAACCGGCTGACCATTGATGTAATAAGTGGAAGTACCGTCCCGGGTCAGTGTGCGCTTAACGGCGATTTCACCATACTGACTCCATTGCCCCGCTGCTTTGCCCAGACTGTTATCAAACACCAATTCGACTGAGGCACGACCAGCAGGCTTTCTGTGGGTGGAACCGTTAAAAATAACGTCCTGCATGGATTCACCGCGCAACTCTGATGCTTTTGATTCGCCCAGCACCCAGCGCACCGCGTCGATGATGTTCGATTTGCCGCAGCCGTTTGGCCCGACAACACCGACCAACTGACCTGGCACCTGAAAATGAGTGGGTTCAACGAAAGATTTGAATCCCGACAATTTAATAGAAGTTAATCGCACTTAATGAAATATTATTATCGTTTGCAGACAAACCCGTCACTGCTCTCAGACACCTTACAAGGCACCACCACCAAGCCTTGCCAGTACCTGACTATCAGCCCAGCATCATACCATTTGATCTGCGGAATTTTCATGCCTGAAGTTTAAGAAATCGCTAACTTTAACTTTATTTTGTGAGAATTTTTACAAATTAGCGTGATGAAATATCCTCAAAGCCTGCCTCTGAAGAATCTGGCAAAGGCTATAATACGAAATTCTGTCAATTCAGTATCAGGCAAACGTATGCTGGTCATGATATTGCGCAATAAACCCGGTGAAAGCAAATATTGCCTCAAAATATTACTTCACCAAGGCAGCGACCTGAGACTTTTCCGTATTGATAACGAATCTAAAAATGCACTTTCATCCTCACCTCGCCAAGTTACAACCGTATCCTTTTGAGAAACTCAAACGCCTGTTTGCTGATGTCACACCCAATCCCACTTACACGCCCATCAGCCTTGGTATAGGTGAACCGAAACACCCTACGCCTGAATTCATTAAACAGGCACTGATTGCCAATATGGCCGGGCTGGCAAGTTATCCGGCAACGACTGGTTCTGATGCGTTGCGTAAGTCGATTTCAGAATGGGCGGCGCGCCGCTACGCGATTCCGGCGCTCAATCCGGCAACGCAGATTTTGCCGGTGAACGGATCACGTGAAGCCTTGTTTTCGCTGACGCAAACGATCATCAATACTGAAGAATGTCAGGACGGGCTGCCACTGGTATTGTGTCCGAATCCTTTTTATCAGATTTATGAAGGTGCAGCCTATTTATCCGGCGCGGAGCCGTATTTTGCGAATGCGGATCCGCAACGCAATTTTGCCCCGGATTACAAAAGCATTCCGGAAGACATCTGGAAACGTGTGCAGTTATTGTTTATCTGTTCGCCGGGTAATCCTACGGGTGCCGTGCTGAATCTGGACGACTGGAAAGAATTATTTGAGCTATCAGATCGCTATGGTTTTGTGATTGCGGCTGACGAATGTTATTCCGAGATTTACTTCAAGGACGAAGCACCTTTAGGTAGCTTGCAGGCGGCGCAGCTATTGGGACGCCCTGATTACCAACGACTGATCACTCTGTCGAGTTTATCGAAACGCTCTAACGTACCTGGTATGCGCTCCGGCTTTGTTGCTGGCGATGCGGAAATTATTAAAAAATTCCTGCTGTATCGCACCTATCACGGCAGTGCAATGAGCCCGATGATACAAGCCGCATCGGTGGAAGCATGGAATGATGAAACCCATGTGGAAGAAAACCGCGCCAAGTACGTCAAAAAGTTTGCCCAGATCACACCTCTGTTGCAAGAGGTTCTAGATGTGCAATTACCCGATGCCGCCTTTTATTTATGGGCCAAAGTTGATCACCTGAAAGGTATCAGCGACACCGAATTCGCACGACGCTTATACCAACAATATAATGTGACGGTCTTACCCGGCAGTTATCTCGCCCGCGAAGCGCATGGCATCAATCCGGGACAAAACCGCATACGCATGGCGCTGGTTGCTGAAGTCGGCGAATGCCTTGAAGCAGCGCAGCGCATCGTCGCGTTTTGCAAAGAACTGAGTAACGAATAATACTGAATACAGCAGACACACAAATTCAGGCACATTTAAAAATACTTTTACATTCATTCATTTCTTTAAAAGAAGATCACCATGACACAACAATTACAGCAAATCATCGATCAGGCATGGGAAAACCGCGCTGACTTTTCACCGAAATCTGCGCCTGCAGAAATCCGCGAAGCTGTTGCGCACGTACTGAGCGAACTGGATGCCGGCAGCCTGCGCGTTGCGCAAAAAATCGATGGTCAATGGCATGTCAATCAATGGGTAAAAAAAGCGGTATTACTGTCGTTCCGACTGGAAGACAATATCTGCATGCCATCCGGCGATCACATGCAGTTCTTCGATAAAGTACCGACCAAGTTTGCGAATTACACAGCCGAAGATTTCGCTAAAGGCGGCTTCCGCGTCGTACCGCCAGCAGTTGCCCGCCGTGGCAGTTTCATTGCTAAAAACGTGGTGCTGATGCCTTCGTATGTGAATATCGGTGCGTATGTGGATGAAGGTGCGATGGTTGATACCTGGGCTACTGTTGGTTCCTGCGCACAGATCGGTAAGAACGTACATTTATCCGGCGGTGTCGGTATTGGCGGCGTATTGGAGCCTATGCAGGCAAATCCTACTATTATCGAAGACAACTGCTTCATCGGTGCACGCTCTGAAATCGTCGAAGGCGTGATCGTCGAAGAAAACTCCGTGATCTCCATGGGTGTGTATATCGGCCAGTCAACCAAGATTTACGATCGCGCCACTGGCGAGGTCAGCTATGGCCGCATTCCTTCCGGTTCTGTTGTTGTTTCCGGCAGCCTGCCGTCGGCGGATGGCAAATACAGTCTGTATTGCGCGGTGATCGTTAAACGCGTTGATGCACAAACACGCTCCAAAACCAGCATCAATGAATTATTGCGCGGCGCTTAATTCGTTGACGGACTGATTAATAAACAGGTTTGGGTCTTACCATTTATTGAAAGAAGAAATTAGCCGGGTCACGATGGTGGTCCGGCTAATTTACTCTCAGAAAAGGAATCATCATGGCGGCAATGGAACGTTTATTTCAGCTGATGAAAGAAAAACATGCTTCAGACATGTTTTTTGCCATCAATTCACCTGTGCATTTGAAGATTAATGGCAACCTGTTGCCGATTAATCAGCAAAAAATGGATCAGGCAAATATTCTGTCTTTGTTGGCAGAAGTTGTTTCCGCCGAACACCTCGCCACACTCGAACGTGAAAATGAGCTTAACATCGGTATCGGTGCACCAGGTATCGGTCGTTTCCGTCTTTCCGCGTTTCGCCAACGTGGTTCTTTTTCAGCTGTATTCCGTTTTGTGCCGGGAAATATTCCGGCGCTGAACACATTGAATTTGCCGCCTGTATTACCCGAATTGATCATGGAAAAACGCGGCCTGATCCTGGTTGTCGGTGCGACTGGCTCAGGTAAATCGACCACCATTGCCTCGATGCTGGATTACCGCAATGAAGTCAAAACAGGCCACATCCTGACCATCGAAGATCCGATTGAATACCTGTTTCACAGTAAAAAATCGATCGTCAATCAACGCGAAGTCGGCACCGATTCCGACAGCCTTGAAACGGCATTAAGAAATTCCTTACGTCAGGCACCGGATTGTATTTTGATTGGTGAGATTCGCGATCTGAATACCATGATGTCGGCGATTGCCTATGCGCAGTCCGGCCATCTGGTATTGGCGACCTTGCATGCAAACAATAGTTATCAGGCGCTGAACCGTATCATCAGTTTCTTCCCTATGGAAAACCGCTCAGCCTTATTGCTTGATCTGGCATCCTCTATCCGGGCGATTATTTCTCAACGCCTGATTCGTTCGACCGATGGCGGTCGCTGTCCCGCAATCGAAATCATGCTGAATACCCGTTATGTTTCCGAGCTGATCGAAAAAGGCGATATTTTCCAGATTAAAGAAGCGATAGAAAAGAGCTTGTCGCCAGGTTCGCAAACGTTTGAGCTGGCATTAATGAAACTGATTAAACAAGGTCTGATCAGCAAAGAAGAAGGATTGGCAAATGCAGACTCCGCCAATAACTTGTTGTGGCTGTTGAATAATGAAGCCTCAGGCACGCCTCAGCCGCAACCCGAGCCAGAGCCAGAAGAAAGAGAAGAAGCATCTTTCACTGAATTTACCCTGAACGCATAACGCTAAAAAGTAATATGACACAAAGCCGCACTCACTCCGTCACTGTCTTTGGCATTCCGAATTGCGACACCGTGAAAAAATCCCGCGTCTGGCTACAGGAACAGGCAATTGATTTTGTTTTCCATGACTTTAAAAAACAAGGTCTGGATCAACGCACGATCGAACAGTGGTTGCAGCATCTGAGTCTGGACGTGCTGATCAACCGCAAAGGTACAACCTGGCGTGCGCTGAGTGATGAACAAAAAGCCGCTGCCAGCCATCAGGAAGCAGCCATTGCTTTGATGCTGAACCAGCCGTCGCTGATCAAACGCCCGGTACTGCAAATCAGTCAGGGGCAGCAGATACAACATGTATCGGTTGGTTTTTCCACCGCACAGTTTGAAGATATTTTTAAAAAATAATGATGAGTAAAACCCTCGCCCTTACCGAACAACTGATCGCACTGGATTCAGTCACGCCCGAAGATAAAGGTTGCCAGCGCACGCTGATTTCCCTGTTAGAACCGCTGGGTTTTCATTGCGAAACCATACAATCCGGCGACGTCACCAACCTCTGGGCACGTCGCGGCAATACTCAGCCTTTGGTCGTCTTCGCTGGCCATACCGACGTTGTGCCGACCGGCCCGGTGGCGCAATGGCAATCGGCACCATTCACGCCGACCCATCGGGATGGGAAATTGTATGGACGTGGCGCAGCCGATATGAAAACCTCGATTGCCGCCTTTGTGGTGGCGACCGAAGAATTCATCGCCGCCCATCCTGATCATCAGGGTTCGATAGGTTTTCTGATCACCAGCGATGAAGAAGGCCCGGCCACCGACGGCACTGTCGTCGTCTGTGAGCAGCTCAAAGCCCGTGGTGAACAACTGGATTACTGCATCGTCGGCGAACCAACCTCGGTCGATGTGCTGGGTGATACCATCAAAAATGGCAGACGCGGCACCATGTCGGGAAAACTGACAATCAAAGGCGTGCAGGGTCACATCGCCTATCCGCAATTAGCCAAAAACCCTATTCATCTGTTCGCACCGGCAATGGCAGAACTGGTGGCGGAAGTCTGGGATGAAGGCAATGAATACTACCTGCCCACATCGTGGCAAATGTCGAATATGCATTCTGGCACTGGCGCATCGAATGTGATCCCGGGTGACGCTGTCATCGATTTCAATTTCCGATTCTGCACCGCCAGCACCGCAGAAAGCCTGCAGCAACGGGTGCATGCGATTCTCGATAAACACGGCCTCAGTTATGATCTGAAATGGACTATTGGCGGCCATCCTTTCCTGACGCCGAAAGGCAATCTGAGTGACGCGCTGGCGGATGCGATTCGCGCCGAAACCGGCGTAGAGACCGAATTATCGACGACCGGCGGCACCTCCGACGGCCGTTTCATTGCCAAAATTTGCCCGCAAGTGGTAGAGTTCGGGCCGCCGAATGCCAGCATTCATAAAATCGATGAACACGTAGAATTACGCTACATCGACCCTTTAAAAAATATTTACCGCCGTACTTTAGAAAATCTGCTGAAATAAATTTCAGTAATTTCAGCAGAAAAATCACCGTGCATCCGCCTGAATCCGTCACAACAACGACACCATTCAGGCGATGCCATGGCAAGAAAGAATCCTATGACGACACCCGCCTCTACTTTTAAAACCCTGCGCGATTTATTGCGTTACGCAGTCAGCCGCTTCACCAAAGAACAACTGTTTTTTGGTCATGGCAGCAGCAATGCGCTGGACGAAGCCGCCTATCTGTTGCTGCATACGCTGCATCTGCCACTGGATAAAATTGAGCCGTTTTTAGACGCCAATTTATTGACCTCAGAAATCGACGCAGCCCTGCGCGTGATAGAACGCCGCGCCACTGATCGCGTGCCAGCATCGTATCTGACCAATGAAGCATGGCTGGGCACGTATAATTTCTACGTCGACGAGCGCGTGATTGTGCCGCGTTCCTTCATTGCTGAATTAATCCCCGATCATTTTTCTCCGTGGGTCAGCGATCCCGACAATATCAGCAACATACTCGAACTCTGTACGGGTTCCGGCTGCCTCTCTATCATGATGGCGGACATGTTCCAGAACGCGCATGTCGATGCGATTGATATTTCAGCCGATGCACTGGCGGTGGCCGAACGTAATGTCAGCAAATATGAATTACAGGATCGCGTCACGCTGATCGTATCCGATCTGTACACCAATGTGCCGGATAAAAAATACGATCTGATCATTACGAATCCACCGTATGTGAATTCCGGCTCTATGGATAAACTGCCGCAGGAATACCGGCATGAGCCACAAATCGCGCTCGCAGGTGGCGATGATGGTATGGATCTGGTACGTAAAATTGTTGCTGGTGCGGCGCAGCGCTTGACGAAAAATGGTTTGCTGATGGTAGAAATCGGCAATGAACGCGCGTTTGCCGAAGCTGCTTTCGCCGATCTGAATCTGACCTGGTTATCCACCAGTGCCGGTGACGATATGGTGTTTCTGGTGGAAGCGCACGATCTGGCAAAGTTCACCGCCTGATGCAGATGCTCGCCGCCAGATCAGTATTCCGGCGGTAATCGCAAAAAAAAAACAACAAATTGCAACCACGCAATACGAGTAGTAGCGGTAATAACAATGGTTAAGAGAACTGGGCAAAGCGTCATTTGCCCAGTTTTCACCCAAAATATACTCCCCGGAGTATATTTAAAAGCCCTTTATTTACGCTGACAATTACAGCAAAAAGCAACATACTCCCCTTATTTTAAGTTTATATGATACGTTTGCAGCAAGTCGTTCTCGCCCGTGGCACCAAGCCTTTATTCGATAGCGTCGATGTCACGCTCAATCCCGGCGACAAAATCGGCCTGATCGGTTCCAATGGCGCGGGCAAATCCAGTTTGTTTGCGATGTTGCGCGGCGAGCTGCATCCGGATCAGGGCAGCATAGAATTCCCGGCCAAATGGCAACTCGCCCACGTCGCGCAAGAAACCCCGCCACTCGAACGCAGTGCGATTGATTACGCCATTGATGGCGATGTCACTTTGCGCAAACTCGAAGCCGAATTAGCCGAACTCGAAGCCCAGCCTGAAAGCCACGACAATGGCATCGCCATTGGTAATCTGTACGGCTCGCTGGCGGATGCCGACGCCTACACTGTGCGTTCACGCGCCGAACAATTACTGATCGGCCTTGGCTTCAAACTCGAGCAACTCGAAGAATCCGTCGCCAGTTTTTCCGGTGGCTGGCGTATGCGGCTCAATCTGGCGCAGGCGCTGATGTGTAAATCTGATTTGCTGCTGCTCGATGAACCGACCAACCATCTGGATCTGGATGCCATCATCTGGCTTGAAGACTGGCTGAAACGCTATGCCGGCACGCTGATCATCATTTCACATGACCGCGATTTTCTGGATGGTGTGGCGAATGTCATCGTGCATATCGATGAACGCAAACTCAAACGCTATTCCGGTAACTACTCGGCGTTCGAACGCCAACGTGCGGCACAGCTGATTCTGGCAGCGGGCACGATAGAAAAGCAAAACCGCAAACGCGCCCATCTGGAATCCTTCATCAGCCGTTTTGCCGCCAAAGCCTCCAAGGCGAAACAGGCGCAAAGCCGGATCAAAGCGCTGGCTAAGATGGAAGAATTGGCACCGCTGCGGGCTGCCGCTGAATTTTCATTTGAATTCCGCGAACCACTCAGCGCACCGAATCCTATGCTGGTGATGGAAGATGTCGATTGCGGCTATCGCATCGAATCGGCAACCGATCACAGCTTCACAGAAAAATGCATCGTCAGCGATGTGAAATTTTCTCTGCAAATCGGTCAGCGTATCGGTTTGCTCGGGGTGAATGGCGCCGGTAAATCAACGCTGATTAAAACCATCGTCGGCGATATTCCACCACTGCATGGCACCATGCAAACCGGCAAAGGTCTGTCGATCGGCTATTTCGCCCAGCACCAGGTTGAAATGCTGCGCCACGACGAATCCCCTTTATGGCATCTGGCCCATATTGCACCGGATGTACGTGAGCAGGAATTACGTAATTTCCTCGGTGGTTTCAACTTCCCCGGCACCATGGTCACCAGCCCGATCAAACCATTTTCCGGCGGCGAAAAAGCCAGACTAGCGCTAGCGATGATCGTCTGGCAACGCCCTAACCTGCTGCTGCTCGATGAACCGACCAACCATCTGGATCTGGAAACACGCGAAGCCCTGACCGATGCGCTGGCGCAGTTTGAAGGCACGCTGGTCGTGGTGTCGCATGACCGGCATTTGCTGCGCGCAACGACTGACGAATTCATCATCGTCGCCGATGGTAAATTGCAGCCCTTCGATGGCGATCTGGACGATTACAAAGACTGGCTGTTTAAAAACAAACTGGAAAAAGCCGCCACGCCTGCAGCATTACCGCAAAAAGAAAAGAAAGAAGCCAGCCTGCCGCTCGCCAAATCGATTCCGGTTGCCAAGGTTGATGATAAGGAACAGCGCAAACGTGATGCCGAGGAACGTCAGCGTCTGGCGAATGTCCGCAAGCCTATCGAGGCACGTATCAAACGCCTGGAAGACGAGATGGCCAAGCTCAATAGCAAAAAGAAAGACATCGATGTGCAGCTCGAAGACAGCGACATCTACAGCGATGCCAACAAGGAAAAACTGAAAACTTTGCTGCTGGATCAGGCTTATCTGGTGAAAGAATTATCCCAGATCGAAGCCGACTGGCTGGAGCAGCAAGAGTTTCTGGAAGCTGCTGTTTAAGGCTGATGGTGATGGCTTAGCATGTCAAAAGGGACGCACATCGCGTCCCTTTTTTACATCTGCATCCAATCACGCATAGTCACTAAAACCCACTCAAGCCCACTCACGCGGATCAACGCAGTAGTAGCTTTTCAATTGCGCAAATAAGGCCGGATGATGCAAGGCCAGCGCTGTACTCTTCTTGAAAAATGCTTCGGTGGTGACGGCAAAAAATTCTGCCGGATTCGTCGCGCCATAAGGATCTATCACATCAGGATAAGGCTGCTGATGGTGTAGATGACTATGCGGATGATGCGACTGTATCGCTTGCTGTAACTGGGCAAACTCTGCCGCCATCACTTGCGACCACGCCTGATAGGCCGCCGCATTCGGCAGCGCAGGTGCGCCATTTGTACTGCCGGTTTCGCTATCGAGCTGATGCGCGAATTCGTGCAACACCACATCTTGTCCACGCGCTTCCGTCTCAGCATTATGCGCCGCCTGATCCCAGGCCAGAATCACGCGGCCATCGCTCCAGGATTCTCCACTGAGGCCTTGATTCGTATGCGTGACCACCCCGCCGCTATGCATCTCTTTGCGCGGCGCGACAAATGCGGACGGATACACCAGCACATGCGTCAGTTGCGGATACACGTCCGAGGTACGATTCAGCAACAACAGACAGGCTTTGCCAGCAATCGTGACCCTGATCTCATCGGTGATGACCAGACCATCACAACCGACAAAGGTTTTCTGATATAAAAACTGGCGGATGCGGCGCTTTAATTGCATCTGCAAATCCGTTGGCATGTGTTTATACGCAGGCAGATTTTTTCGCAGAATTTTTGAATAATTCAAAGGAAATGCCTGCGACAACACATAGCGCAGCCGGGCGCGCGGCACAACGAATACGCTCAGGATCAATGCCACCGTAATGAATAACAACCACCCCATATTTGCGCTCCATTTCATTCAACGTCATCTCTGGCCGCAAATACGTGTCAGCCCAGCCCTGCGGAATATGCTTGTATGCTGATTGCATACCTCATACAAAATGGGCATGAGTGGAACGAAGTCAAGTGCTGTATTTGCTTTGTCTGAGAACAGGGGTATTGGCAGCAGAAAAACATGGCGTCGGTATCGACGTAACTTGGGCGGATAGATCAACACGTGACAGCGAGGCCAGACGACACGCTCAGCAAATATTTATCTGGACATACAAATCGCATTGTAAAATTCACATTACCACGCTATTTTTACTGTCATTTTCCCACTTCTGGACACTTATTTTTATGATGAAATTTCTCTTATCCGCTTTGTTATCCTTTGCCACCGTACACAATGTCAACGCGCAGGATTATCTCGATGCAATGGCAAAGCGCTCTTGCGAATGTGTAGAAAAACTTCCGGAAAATATCAATAAGCAGTCGATAACGATGCAGGTAGGATTTTGCATATTGCAATCAGCCACTCCGGACGACAAACTGAAAATACTGAAAGATCATCAGGTCGATATGAATAATCCCATGAAAGATGGGCAAAAAACGGGCGAGCTTGTCGGTGCACGAATGGCGTCCGTATGTCCCTCGACATTGATAAAGTTAACATCTGATGCGATAGAGGCACGCGGCTCTATCAGCGGAAAAATTAATAAGGTCGATGCGGATAACTTTGTCGTATTTTCTTTGCAGGAAGCATCTGGAAAAGTCAGTAAATATATCTGGCTGACGCAGGTGAACAGTAATCTGGATCTGGCAGCTTCATACAAAACCCTGATTGGCAAAACTGTGAAAATTTCGTTCGAAACTAAAGACGTTTTTGATCCTAAAATTGGCGAATACCGGCCGTTTAAAATTATCACAAATCTGCAGGGAAATTAAATTCACCCAAAGTCTGTTATCTGTTTGCATGCCGCACACAGTGTGCATCCCCGGGGTTGATGTTCCATTACAGGAACTGTGACACATAAAAAAAAGCTGCGATGAAAACCGCAGCTTTTTCATTTCATCCACATTGCTTTTTGCAGCAATGCAGATGCGCCGTCAAAATGGATTATTTGACTTCGGTGACAAATTTAGCAGTCGGACGACGGACTTTTTTCAGATTGACTAACCAGTCTTTGTCTTCTTCGCGATAGCCCAATGGCAGGATCACGACGCTGCGCAAGCCTTTGGCGCGCAGACTGAGGATTTCGTCCAGTGCGGCTGGGTCAAAACCTTCCATCGGTGTGCTGTCGACTTGTTCTTCGGCTGCCGCAACCAGCGCAGTACCGAGGCCAATGTAAGCCTGACGCGCAGCGTGCTGGTAGTTCGTTTCTGCATCACGCGCTGGGTAAGTCGACAACAACATGTTGCGATAGTTTTCCCATCCTTCGTTTTTGAATCCGCGCTCGTCGTTGGTCAGATCAAACATCATGTTGATGCGTTCGGCTGTGTAGTTATCCCATGCGGCAAACACCAGCAGATGCGAGCCTTCAGTGATCTGTGCCTGATTCCAGCCGATGGCTTTGATTTTTTCACGAATTTCAGCATTCGTCACCACCAGCACTTCGTATGGTTGCAAACCACTGGAAGTTGCGGTCAGGCGGATCGCTTCAAGAATACGATCCACTTTTTCTTGTGGTACCGCCTTGGCTGGGTTCATTTTTTTGGTCGCATAGCGCCATTTCAATTTTTGAATTAAATCGGACATTACTGGCTTTCGATAAGAGATTGATCTTGATCAGATCTGATTTTCCATCGCACGTAGTAACCCGTTGCAACGGAATATTCGTTCTGATTAGGACTACTATATCAGGTTGCGCCATTTGTTTCACAAGAGGGCTTTTTTCGTCCCATTGCAAAAATCTGAACGAGAGCATCGTCAGCGATAGCGCCGATATTTTCTATAGAAAACACATTTTTTGGGGAGTATATGGCTTTTTACCCCATAACCTCCTTGATAAATAAGGCGCTATAAAAATACTCCCCGGGAGTATTTTCAGTACGTTGTAAGGCACTTCTGACTCTGTGTCATTGCTCAGCACAAATAAGATTCGGCGGGATACCAACTACAAAAAAAGCTGCTGCCAGCAGTTTCATTGATCTTTCGGCATAATGGCTACTGATGGTTTACAGTTCGGGCTACCGTTGTCTTGGCCTTGAATTCCTTTTTACACATCCATTTGTTTTTCTTTTTTGCCTGGGATCTAAAAAATGAGCACCCTCTTTTCTCCGTTCAAACTCGGCAACCTCACTCTTAAAAACCGCATCATCATTGCCCCTATGTGCCAGTATTCCGCCGTGGATGGTGCAGTCGGCGACTGGCATCTGATGCATCTTGGCAGTCTTGCCACTTCTGGTGCGGGCATGTTGATTATCGAAGCAACTGCAGTTGAGCCTGCAGGTCGCATTTCGCCATACGATGTCGGTCTCTGGTCAGATGCAACGGAAGCTGCGCTGGGTAAAGTTTTGCAGTCGGTACGCCAGTATTCCGCTATGCCGATCGCGATACAGCTCGCGCATGCAGGTAGAAAAGCATCCAGTCAACGTCCGTGGGATGGTGGCCAGTTGATTGCCGAAGCGGATGGTGGCTGGCAAACCGTGTCAGCATCTGCGATTCCACACAACGCCAAAGAAACCGCGCCGCTTGCGCTGGATGCAGCCGGATTGGAACGCGTCAAACAGGCTTTTGTTGATGCGGCAAAACGTGCGCATCGACTGGGAATTGACGCGATTGAATTACATGCCGCGCACGGTTATCTGATGCACCAGTTTTTATCACCGTTATCGAACCAGCGTACAGACCAATATGGCGGCAGTCTGGAAAACCGGCTGCGTTTTCCATTAGAGATATTTGATGCGGTCAAAGCGGCGCTGCCAGATGGTTATACGCTGGGCATACGTA
The DNA here is from genome assembly GCF_014284215.1 of Undibacterium sp. FT79W. Taxonomy (NCBI): domain Bacteria; kingdom Pseudomonadati; phylum Pseudomonadota; class Betaproteobacteria; order Burkholderiales; family Oxalobacteraceae; genus Undibacterium; species Undibacterium sp. FT79W. Next base: position 62,469 of record NZ_JACOGB010000007.1, read on the forward strand.
TTTCGGCCAGCGACTGGGTTGACGGCGGCTGGGATGTCGCGCAAAGCAGCGTCTTCACCAAAGAGTTAGAGCAACGTGGCTGTGCATTTATACACGTATCCAGCGGCGGCCTCTCACCTTTACAACAGATTCCACTGGAACCCGGTTATCAGGTGCATTTCGCCGAAGCAATCAAGAAAGTGACTACGATGCCAGTGATTGCTGTTGGGCTGATTACCGAAGCCGAGCATGCAGAAAGCATTCTGAATCAAGGGCAAGCGGACATGATAGGTATTGCCCGTGGCATTCTGTATGACCCGCACTGGCCGTGGCATGCAGCGGCAAAGCTGGGGGCAAGCGTCGATGTCCCACCGCAATACTGGCGCTCACAACCACGCGAATATAAAACCTTGTTTGGTGAAACCCGTATGGGCGGTCGCTGAACAACGGAAGTAATTAAAAAAGGACTGCCCTTCACATGGCAGTCCTTTTTTTCAGATCCAAGATAAAACCGCAGCAACACCCGTCACTGGTATCGCTGCGTTAAATCACGCTGCGTTGCGTGACTGCTTCCTTATACCGGGCGACGTGGTGCTTCGACCGTTGCGGGCTTTTGTGATTTCACAACCTGCATCGCTGTCGCGATTAATCCGCTCATATCACCCAGATTCGCTGGCACGATAATCGAATTATTTGTCTTCGCCAGATTACCGAATGCGCCGACATATTGCTCTGCCACTTTCAGATTCACGGCATCAGAGCCACCTGGCTCCTGTATCGCTGCAGCCGTTTTACGGATCGCTTCCGCGCTCGCTTCGGCAATCGCCAGAATCGCCGCCGCCTGACCTTGCGCACGGTTAATGGATGCCTGCATCTCACCTTCCGATTTTGCAATTGATGCTTCACGTTCACCCGTGGCGATATTGATCTGCTCTTGTTTGCGGCCTTCAGAAGCTGCGATCAATGCACGTTTTTCACGTTCAGCGGTAATTTGCGCCTGCATCGCATGCAGAATTTCTTTTGGCGGCGTCAGATCTTTGATTTCATAACGCAATACTTTCACGCCCCAGTTTGCGGCAGACTCATCAATCGCGCTGACGATCGTGGTATTGATGTGGTCACGTTCTTCAAAGGTTTTATCGAGCTCCATCTTACCGATCACCGAGCGCAAGGTGGTTTGCGCTAACTGAGTAATAGCGGCGATGTAATTCGAGGAACCATACGAAGCACGCATCGCATCGGTAATCTGGAAATACAGAATGCCATCGACCTGCAACTGTGTATTGTCTTTCGTAATACATACTTGCGGCGGTACATCCAGCGGGATTTCCTTGAGTATGTGTTTGTACGCTATCCGATCTATGAACGGCACAACGATATTCAAACCCGGCCCCAGTGTGCTGTGATATTTACCTAAACGCTCAACGACCCAGGCGTGCTGCTGAGGCACAACATTAATTGTTTTGATCACAAACACAATTGCCAGCACTAACAGCACCAGAGCTACGCTACCTATTTCCATATAGTCACCTTAATTTTTATTGAAAATTTACTTAAAAATGTCTGCGTTTCTTGTCCTGCTTACGAGGGTTTGACAATCAGACGACTGCCCTGCACTTCATCAATCACATAGATCCCCGGATAACCGGTGGAGTGCTGTAATTCGACATCCCACATCGCGCCACGATACATCGCGCGTGCAATGTATTTACCATTTCCCTGATCCTGCCAGTCCTGCACCTGCAATGTCTGACCGATATCCATATTCACGTTCGGATCGTGCGCAACACTCTTATTTCCTTTCCAGCCGTATTTGCTGTTGTGTAATGCCAGTGTCGCCAGGCTGCCTACCAGCGCAGCGATTATCATCTGCGATGACGTTGACATTGTGAAAACAGCAGTAATTGCACCCGCTGCCAGCCCTATAGAAATCATCAGCAAATAAAAAGTGCCGGTGAATAATTCAAGTATGACGACCAGTCCGGCAATGACCGCCCACATCATCCATGCATTCATTTTTTGTTATCTCCTTGTTGTTCATTAGTGATTGCTGTCTTGTTAAGGCATTGCATTGTGATTTAATACAATAAAAGAAACATCGGTAATATATATGATAATTTACCCATAAAAAAAAGCCCTTGCGACCAGTTGGTAGCGAGGGCTTTTTTACGGAATGTGTTGATGTAATTGATTTTATTTTTATTTCGTTTTCAATGCTTCAGAGTTTAACCATTCGCTAAAAAATAACAATAAATTTATTAACTATGTGCACACCAAACAACGGAATAAAAATGAAAAAAACGCGAGAGAACATCACTGTTCATCTCGCGTTTTTTCAACGAAGATCAGAAAAAATTACTTACTGACTGCTGCCAGTTTTTGCCAAGTATCGACCACTGAATCAGGATTCAGAGAAATCGATTCTATGCCTTCTTTCATCAGCCATTCAGCAAAATCCGGATGATCGGATGGTCCTTGGCCGCAAATACCGACGTACTTATTCAGCTTACGGCAGGCAGCAATCGCTTTGGAAAGTAAAGCGCGGACTGCAGGATCACGTTCATCGAAATCTGCTGCCAGCAACTCAAGGCCAGAGTCGCGATCAAGACCCAACGTAAGTTGAGTCAGATCATTCGAACCAATCGAGAAACCGTCAAAGAATTCGAGGAATTCTTCTGCCAGAATCGCATTGGAAGGAACCTCGCACATCATGATCAGGCGCAAGCCATTTTCACCGCGCTTCAAGCCATTTTTCGCCAGTAAATTCACGACTTTTTCTGCTTGACCCAGTGTCCGTACGAATGGCACCATGATTTCAACGTTGGTCAAACCCATGTCATTACGTACGCGCTTCATTGCCTGACATTCCATCTCAAACGACTCATGGAAATCGGAGGCAAGATAACGTGCAGCACCACGGAAACCCAACATTGGATTTTCTTCATCCGGTTCGTAGCGTGAACCGCCAATCAGCTTTTTGTACTCATTGGATTTGAAATCAGATAAGCGAACGATGACTTTCTTAGGCCAGAATGCGGCTGCAATGGTCGCTACGCCTTCGGCTAATTTATCAACGTAAAAAGCTCTTGGCGATGCATGACCACGCGCCACAGATTCAACCGCTTTTTTCAGATCAGCGTCAATGTTCGGATATTCCAGAATCGCTTTTGGATGAACACCGATATTGTTGTTGATGATGAATTCCAGACGCGCCAGACCAACGCCATCATTTGGCACCGATTGGAAATCAAACGCCAGTTGTGGGTTACCAACGTTGAGCATGATTTTCAACGGCAATTTGGGCAGGTCGCCACGCAACTCTTCCGTTACCTCGGTTTCCAGCAAACCATCATAGATCTTACCTTCATCGCCTTCTGCGCAAGAGACGGTGACCAATGTTCCATCTTTCAGAACATCCGTCGCATGACCGCAACCAACCACCGCTGGCACGCCCAGTTCGCGCGCAATAATCGCGGCGTGGCAGGTACGGCCACCACGGTTAGTCACAATCGCGGAAGCACGTTTCATGACTGGTTCCCAGTTAGGATCAGTCATATCTGCGACCAGAACATCACCTGGTTGTACACGTTCCATTTCAGATGGATCATGAATCACGCGTACGCGACCCGCGCCGATTTTCTGACCAATCGCACGGCCAGATGTCAGCACAGTACCAGTACCTTTGAGTTTGAAACGCTGTTGTGCTTCGGTGGCACTTTGCTGAGATTTTACGGTCTCAGGACGTGCTTGCAGGATATACAGCTTACCGTCACGACCATCTTTGCCCCATTCGATATCCATAGGACGACCGTAATGTTTCTCGATGATCACTGCATACTTCGCCAGTTCAACGACTTCAGTATCGTTCAACGAGTAACGATTGCGCAACTCGACAGGAACATCCACAGTCTTGACCGAGCGGCCTGCTTTTGCTTCGCCGGTAAATTCCATTTTGATCAGTTTGGAACCGATATTGCGACGGATCACCGGCAATTTACCTTGTTCCAACATCGGTTTATGCACATAGAATTCATCCGGATTCACGGCGCCCTGCACCACCGTTTCGCCCAGACCATAACTGGAGGTGATGAAGACCACATCTTCAAAACCAGATTCGGTATCGATCGTAAACATCACGCCGGCTGCGCCGAGATCAGAACGAACCATACGTTGCACGCCCGCTGACAAGGCAACCTCAGCATGAGTAAAGCCTTTGTGAACACGGTAGGAAATGGCACGGTCGTTGTACAAAGAAGCAAAAACGTGTTTCATCGCTTCCAGCACGTTTTCGATACCAACCACATTCAGGAAAGTTTCTTGCTGTCCGGCAAAAGATGCATCTGGCAAATCTTCTGCTGTCGCAGAGGAACGCACAGCAAACGACATTTCTGCCGTCGAATCTGCAACCAGCTGGTTGTAAAATTCTTCAATCTCTTTTTGCAAACGTGGCTGAAAAGGTGTTTCCGTAATCCATTGACGAATTTCGGCACCAGCTTTTGCCAGTTCTTTGACATCATCAATATCCAGATGCTCAAGACGGTCAGCGATACGTTGCGCAAGCGAAAGACCGCCATCAACTGAATAGGATAAAAAATCGCGAAACGCTTGTGCTGTGGTCGCAAAACCACCCGGAACACGAACACCAGCGGAAGCCAGCTGGCTGATCATTTCGCCTAAAGATGCATTTTTTCCGCCGACGGATTCAACATCCGTCATGCGTAAATGCTCAAACGAAGCGACATAAGTCGCTTCGGTATTTGCTGCGTTGGACATAACAACCTCTTTTGATGGTAAGAAATCTTTGCTAAGTACTACTTCGTCGCTGACCAGATTTTTGTTATTCTTGGGGCTAGCGACTTTTCATATCCTGTTAACGCATTTTACATTGTGTCTCGCAAAATTGAGCTATGTGGCAAAAGAAATTGCCTACTTTTTTGTTGGATCGATATGCCACAATTTCACCTAAACTTTCAAGATCGCCCCTATGCCTGATTTCTCCAACCCGAATTTGCCACCAGCAAACCGTACTGTCTATTTCATTTCCGACGGAACAGGAATTACTGCTGAAGCATTCGGGCATTCAGTTTTAACCCAGTTTGACCTCAAATTTCGTCAGATTCGCCTGCCATTTGTCGATAGTGTCGATAAAGCACATGACGCAGTGCGCCGAATCAATGATGCCTTTGCCCTTGACGGCAACAGACCCATCGTATTTTCTACACTGGTCAAAAAGGAACTCGCTACCATCGTATTTAAATCCAAAGGCTTGCATATGGATTTAATTCAAACCTTTGTTTCGCCTTTGGAACAAGAATTAGGGGTGAAATCCACGCACACGATAGGCCGTAGCCATAACATCACAGACTCAGAAGAGTACAAAAATCGCATAGAAGCGATTAACTTTTCACTAACACATGACGATGGGCAATCGCATAAAAATCTGGCCGCCGCTGATGTCATTCTGGTTGGCGTGTCACGTTCAGGAAAAACGCCGACCAGTTTGTATCTGGCGATGCAGTATGGGATCAAGGCCGCAAATTACCCACTGATTCCCGATGATTTCGAACGTGGGAAAATGCCAAGTGCGCTACCAGAATTTCGTCATAAATTGTTCGGACTCAGCATCACACCCGAACGACTCTCAGAGATTCGCAATGAACGCCGGCCAGGAAGTAAATATGCGTCGATAGAAAATTGTCGCTATGAAGTGAATGAAGCCGAAGCAATGATGAAGCGTGAAGGCATACGCTGGTTGTCCTCGACAACTAAATCCATTGAGGAAATATCGACGACTATTTTGCAAGAAATTAAAGGAGATACTAAATTGTATTAATGATAGCGGCTGCATTGCCGCACTGTCAGATCAGGTGTCTGAAAAAATCCCGGCAAGCAGCCGGGATTTTTATTTCATTGGAAAGATTGTTGACGTACTTGCTCAAAAAAACAGATTGCTGCACTTGCAGCGACATTCAACGACTCAATTGCCGCTTGCTGAGGGATAGTGACGGTCATGTCTGCCAAAGCCATCAGGCTATCGGAAACCCCTTGCCCTTCATGTCCGAATAACCAGATAAGCGGTTGTGCGAGGTCCGCCTGGTAAATCGTGTTTTTTGTATGTGAGCTCGTGGAAAGTACAGGAATACTGGCATTCTTCAAAACAACTTCAAGGTCAATATTTTCAAAAATATTGAGTAAAAAATGGGCGCCCATACCTGCCCGCATGACTTTCGGAGACCATGCGAATACGGTGCCGGAACTACAAAAAACATTTTTAATTCCAGCTGCAGCCGCACTTCGTAAAATCGACCCCAGATTTCCTGGATCTTGCAAACCATCAAGAGCAACCGAGTTTTCCGAAATATTTTCAGGCAACACAGGGCTAGGTGTATTAACGAGAAACATAATACCCACACCATGTTCGACCTGGCTGATGGCCTGATACAAATTGGCCGGTAAGCTAATGCACTGAATATGCTGTGACTCGCACAATTCCAGTAATTTACTCACTTCCGGATCATTTAACGCGGCATCAGAGACTATGCATAGCTCCGGGGCGCCGACATGCTGCTGATAGGCTTCGCACAGATGTACTCCATCGAGTAAAGTACGCCCGGCTTTACGTCTGACCTGCGAGCTGGTCGCTAGTAATTTCAATTCTTTGTACAAAGAATTTTCGCGCGAAGTAATTTGTTTCATTTCAATAAAGCCTTAACAGGCGCATAGGATTTGCGGTGAATTGGTGCGATGCCGTGTTCACGTAATCGTTCAAGGTGTAACGCGGTCGGATAACCTTTATGCTGATCCAGCGCATATTGAGGATAAGTAAGATGAAGCTGGTACAGAGCGTGATCACGTGCTGTTTTTGCGAGAATTGATGCAGCAGAAATTGCTGCCACCTTGTCGTCTCCCTTAACTATAGCCTCAGATCTGACGGACATTACCGGGCAACGGTTACCATCAATTAACGCAAGTGTCGGTGTGATTGCCAAGCCCTCAACCGCGCGGCGCATGGCAAGCATGGTTGCCTGCAAAATATTCAACTCATCAATTTCCTGCTCTGAGCATTCAGCCACTGACCATGCAAGAGCATACTTCTTGATTTCCTCAGCCAGCACATCCCGTCGCGCTTCGCTGAGTTTTTTGGAGTCACGTAAGCCGTCAATCGGATGATCGGGATCGAGAATAACCGCAGCCGCCATAACCGGGCCAGCCAATGGCCCTCGCCCTGCCTCGTCGACGCCACATATCAACTCACCGTCGTAGGCAAACAAATCTAAACTTTCTTGCATATCAAGCCTGAAAAAATGCCTTTAAAGCATTCTGATCTAAAAAATAATGGCAAATTTCTTTCGGTGGATGACCGGGCTTTTTGCCAATCAACACCGGTACAAGTTCATCATACAAATGAACCAGCTCTGCATCGGTATCAACATCAATAACTTCAACAGAAAACTGACAGTCTGCTGTGTAAGCTCGCAATTGCTCCAACATATCATCACAAAGATGGCAGTAACTCCGCGAGTACAGTGTGAAAGCGATCATAAATAAAGCGACATAAATAAAGTAGCGCATTATAAGTCCACAGTACTCCCAAGCATAAAAACACGAGCAATATTTATAAAAAAAGCTGCCCATTTTTAGGAGCAGCTTTTTTATATGCCGGATTTAGCAGGCTGAATTTATTTGGCTTGCGGTTTAATCGGAATAAATTGAGAGATATTTTCACGACGAACCAGAACAACTGCTGTTTTTTTACTATCCAGTTTTGCAACCATGCTGGTGAATTGCTTCGCATCTTTCACATCAACATTATTTAAGGTCAGGATAATATCGCCTTGCAGCAAACCAGCTGCAGCGGCTGCGCCATCAGCAGACTCAATCACAACGCCCCCTGCTGGCAATTCTTTTTTCTGTGCATCGCTCAAATCACCGACGGCAAGTCCTAGGAAATTAGTTTGCTCCTTTTTCGCTTTTTTCTCGGATTTCTGAGCAACTTTGTCCTGCTCCATTTCGGCGACAGTAATCGTCATTTCACGAATAGCGCCTTTTCTCCAGACGGTCATCGTTGCTTTCGAGCCCGGTTTCGTCGCACCGACAATCCGTGGCAGATCAGTTGATTTTTCAACCGATTGTCCATTGAACTTAAGGATCACATCACCGTCCTGCAACCCGGCTTTTTCTGCCGGAGTACCGGCTTCAATTCTGACAACGAGTGCGCCCTGCGCCTTTTGCAAGCCAATGGAATCGGCCACATCTTTAGAGACTTCACCGATCTGCACACCAATGCGGCCTCGGGTTACCTTGCCAGTGCCTTTCAATTGATCAGCAACACGCATGGCTTCATCAATCGGAATCGCAAACGAGATGCCCATATAACCGCCGGAACGACTGTAAATCTGGGAATTGATACCAACAACCTCGCCCCGCATATTAATCAACGGGCCGCCTGAATTTCCAGGATTCACCGCAACATCGGTCTGAATTAATGGCAGATAGTCGCCAGTATCACGCGCCTTCGCAGAAATAATCCCCGCAGTCACGGTATTGTCCAGATCAAATGGCGAGCCAATCGCAATCACCCATTCGCCGGCCTTGATTTTATCTGAATCACCTATCGTCAATTTCGGTAATTTCGTGCCCTCAATTTTCAATACTGCGACGTCTGTGCGTTTATCACTGCCAATGACTTTCGCTTTGAATTCACGCTTATCTGTCAGTTTAACGTAGACATCTGTCGCACCATCAATCACGTGTGCATTGGTCAGCACATAACCGTCCTGTGAAATGATGAAACCTGAGCCAACGCCACGAGGAACTTCCTCTTCTTGTTGCGGCACCTGTTTGCGTCCTTTCGGCACCGGAGCCTGCTTAGGAATCGGCATTCCGAAGAAACGGCGGAAGAACTCCTGCATCTGCTCGTCTTCCATTCCGTTCATCCCCTGAGCCTGTTGCATTTTTTCAGTCGTACGGATGTTGACAACGGCTGGTCCGGTCTTTTCGACTAACTCAGTAAAATCAGGCAAACCTGTGACTGCGGACGCTGCCTGGGCGACAGGTATAGCATTCACCGCTAAGGGCGCCACAAAACCCACGCAAGCACTGATCGCTATAGTGGAAATCAATTTTTCTAAAGGAAAAAGTTTTTTTGTTTTCATGGGGTCACTCACTTACTTAGATTGTTACTTGGTTTTAAACTCAATCGAGTTCATCACTTGTTGAATCGCTGTTACAGGAACTTCACCAACGACAGTCAGCCAATAAGCCCCTTGTCGTTTTCCCATAATAGTCATTGCGCCTTGCTGCAAACTACCTTCAGTACGGCTTTCACTATCGGGCTCTATAAACACGGAAATAGCGGCCAGACCATCAGAAAATATCATTTGTATGACCTGGTGCGAGGCGCCGGATTTACCCCCTGCCGATGCCGGAGGCGCTGGGATCACCCGCTTCATTTCCTTGGTTTTACGAAACCCGGCTGGCAGTGATCTGACTATCCAGCCGGAGTTGATATTGGATTGCACCGTTAAGTTTTCAATATGCCAGCGCGAGATATTTTGAAAACTGGGTTTCAATTTATTTTTATCAATATCGTTCAGCTTCAACTCTGTAAAAGCAATCTGCTCGATGACGTCATTCTTTGCATTCACTGTCTGTGCACGTAAGAGCAATCCGGATTGTTTTTCCGCACAAAGACGATAGCCGTAGCGATAAGCATCTTTCGGCTGCAACAAATAGGTCTGACATGTGAGTCCGGCAACACGATTCAGGTCGGCTTTTTTTATGGTGTAATTGTCTGGCAGTGACGATGCATTCTGAGTCAGCAAGGCTGGAAAAACTTCTTGCGTCACATTTTTTTCGATCTGTATCGTTTTACTTTCAGGAAGATAGCAAGATACCTCATCACCTTTGCGAATATATTCACGCGGTTTTCCATCCAGAATTTCAAGTTTTTCCAACTCGCCATGCTGATCTACAAAATGCGTGATTTTAGACGTTCTGATCTGACTGGCTTGCTGATAAACAAACGTACCCGAATAATTCAGATTTTGTGCCGAAGTCTGAATTTTCTTTAATACTTCCTGCGCTGCCTTCTGATCATCTGCCGCATAAACTGAGCGACCGATAACGCACAAACCCATCAACAGAACTGGCCATCGGAAACGATAAAACAACATAATCCTTACTTCTCCGCTGGGCCAGAAACTGCATTCGCCCGGGTAACATACTGCGTACCAGCACTAATTGCCGGGGAAAATTTTTGATGTGCAATCAGATAGCTATCAATTCTGGGATCGCGCAGCATTTCGACCGGTGCAGTCTGACGCTCATTTACCTGTTTGGAGGATTCCACTGCCGGCTCAACTTGTGCAAGCTCCTTCGTCGGCAAATCAGGCGTCACCGGCGCTGACGCCAGTTGCAGTTTATTTGCTGATTTTGGTGAGACAATTTCAGATACCTGTACGGTCTGCACCTGATTTTGATTTAACTGCAGCAACTGCGGCACAAATACGAACGCAAACAAAGCAGCGACTGCAGCAGTCGCAACGGACAGATATGAGCGAAGATATTGCGGCTTATCCGACTCTTTCGCTTCATTCTGAACGTGCATCTTTGGCATCAAAATAGCTGGTTCGCTGGCAAAGCGTGCTGCAAAACGCTGATTAAAATCTGCGCTTAAAGGCGTAGCAAGATCGTCTGAGCGCAACACATCACCTATGTGGTGATAGAGCCCCCAAACATCTTTGCTTTCAGTCGAATCCATATCTGTAAGTATGGCATCCAGCTCGACATCGTCTATCTCGCCATCAAGCAACGCTGATATGTTTTCGTTTTTCCTGGTTTCGGTCATCATATTTCTACAAAAATCATGCCTGTTCAATTCATTAACTGACATCAACTACCAACGCTGATCCAGATTCGTTCCTAAAATCGGTCTCAATCGTTCCGCAATCGCCTCGCGGGCACGAAATATTCTGCTGCGTACAGTACCAATCGGGCACAACATGACGTCGGCAATTTCATCGTAACTCAAGCCCTCAATCTCTCTTAGAGTGATTGCATTCCTTAACTCTTCAGGCAAAGAAGACATCGCTGCATTGACAGTCTCCGCAATCTGCTTACTTGCCAATAAAGATTCAGGCGTATTGATATCCCTTAGTCCATCTGCATCAACAAAAGTTTCAGCCTCATCGACATCAGCATCGGTTGATGTCGGCGCCCTGCGTCCCTGTGTGACCAGATAGTTTTTTGCAGTGTTGATGCCTATCCGGTAAAGCCACGTATAAAAAGCTGAATCACCACGAAAATTAGGTAAAGCCCGATAGGCTTTTATAAATGCCTCCTGCACCACATCCTCTGCCTCAGCCTGATCATAGATGAGACGAGACACGAGCCGCATTAGTTTCCGTTGGTATTTGGAAACCAGAAGCTCAAATGCCTTTTTATCTCCACGCTGCACGCGCTCAACCAATATCTGGTCTATCTCGCGCTCTGTCGTCACTCAATCATCCCGTTTTTGATTAATCTTATTTTTAGTTTAATGTGCACAACTGCATTCAGCATCAATGTCTGCAAGTATGAGTGGGCATCCGGGTTAAAAGTTCCCTGCCCCCTTCGTATTCGTTGCGGCCACTTTATCGTGATGCATCAGTATCCACAACAGAGTCACCCGCAATCGATGAAACGCTGCCAGGCTAACTGAATCTGGCAGGATAAGAATGCGGTGATTTTTTCCATCATCGGAAGCAAAACGTAAAGCCATCACATGCTGCCAAATGACGCTACTTCGATGCAACTTAACAGCCGTCGATGAACCAATCTGCCCTGTCATCTGAAGAAAAATATCACCACTCTTAAACACATTAAGATCATAGACCGGCCTTCTTGAACTCATCATCAGCGACAGAATACTCACGATTGCAAAACCAGCTACAGCGATTAAAAATGAAATAGATGGTAATTGTCTATTTAATAGGAATAAACACCAGCCTATGTTTGCGAGTACAACCATCAGGCAGAGCAGATAGTGCAGCAGCCTCGATGGTTTAATGGTGACCCGAACGGATATCGTCATATAAACAAAAAGGCACTTCATTTCAAAGAAACAAAGTGCCTTTTTCTAATGTACTGATGAATTATATTTTTGCGAAAATCAAAGTTCCGTTTGTACCGCCAAAACCAAACGAATTCTTCATCGCATAGTCAATTTTCATGTCTCTGGCTACGTTTGCACAATAGTCGAGATCACACTCAGGATCTTGATTAAAAATATTAATTGTCGGTGGTGACACCTGATTATGCAGCGCTAATACCGTAAATACAGATTCTATCCCACCTGCACCACCGAGCAAATGCCCCGTCATGGATTTAGTGGAATTCACCGTTAATTTATATGCATGGTCTGCAAATGTTGCCTTAATCGCGTCCGTCTCATTCTTATCACCCAACGGCGTTGACGTTCCATGTGCATTCAGATAATCAATCTGATCAGCATTAATACCCGCATTTTTCATTGCGTTAATCATACTGCGTCGTGGACCATCCATGCTAGGCGAAGTAATGTGATATGCGTCACCACTCATACCGAAGCCGATCACTTCAGCATAAATTTTTGCACCACGCGCCTTCGCATGTTCATATTCTTCCAGCATCATGACGCCAGCACCTTCGCCAAGTACAAAGCCATCACGGTCTTTGTCCCAAGGACGAGAGGCAGTCGCCGGATCATCATTACGGGAAGAAAGCGCCCGGGCTGACGCAAAGCCACCCAAACCTAACGGAGAAATCGTTGACTCTGCACCACCGGCAATCATCGCGTCTGCATCACCGTATTCAATCATGCGTGCAGCCTGACCTATACAATGCAGACCGGTCGTGCATGCTGTAACGATCGCCAGATTTGGCCCTTTCAAGCCATATTTGATCGATAAATTACCCGAAATCATGTTGATGATAGACGCTGGCACGAAAAATGGGCTGATGCGGCGTGGACCACGTTCAATCAAGGTTTCTTTCGTTGCTTCGATCAGCGGCAAGCCACCGATACCGGAACCGACGATAACACCGATGCGCTCGGCATTCTCTTCGGTAACAACCATTCCACTGTCCTGAAACGCCTGCATCCCCGCGGCAATGCCGAAATGGATGAAAGTGTCCATGTTACGAGCTTCTTTTGCCGGAATGTAATCCTCGACATTGAAGTCCTTCACTTCTCCAGCGAAATGCGTGGAAAAGGGAGTTGCATCAAATTTGGTAATCGTAGCGATACCAGATTTGCCAGCTTTTGCAGCATCCCACGCGGTAGCAATTGAATTGCCAATGGGCGAGATACATCCAAGTCCGGTTACAACGACACGACGTTTAAGCGTACGACTCAAGCGCTTCTCCTGGATTTAAAAACGTGGTAACCGAATTACGCCTTAACGTGTGCAGTAGCGTAATCAATCGCTTGTTGCACAGTTGTGATTTTTTCAGCTTGTTCGTCAGGGATTTCCATTTCGAATTCATCTTCGAGTGCCATCACCAGTTCAACGGTATCAAGGGAATCAGCACCCAGATCATCAACGAAAGAGGATTCAATTTTGATGTCAGCTTCAGCGACGCCCAGTTGTTCAGCGACGATTTTCTTAACGCGTTGTTCGATATCGGACATGTGTATCTCCAGTGAAAAAATCAAAAATAAGGGCTTACAGAAAGTGCGCGCATTTTAGCAGGTTTGTACGCAAAAAAAGCAAGCCTGACGATTTTAGCAATAACTCCTGTTATTTTCGCAGAAATTACCACCAACTATCGTTAAATAAATTATGCCAGGTACATCCCACCATTAACGTGAAGGGTCGTACCGGTAATATAACCTGCATCTGGCGACGCCAAAAAGACCGTTGCGGCCGCAATATCTTCTGGACGACCAAGTTTCGCCATCGGGATTTGCACCAAAATTGCCGCCTTTTGCTCATCCGTCAGCGCCTTTGTCATATCCGTATCGATAAATCCGGGAGCAATACAGTTAACTGTAATGTTGCGGCTACCGATCTCACGCGCCAATGCACGACTCATGCCAGCCACACCTGCCTTAGCCGCAGCATAGTTCATTTGCCCCGGATTACCGGATGAACCAACCACAGACGTGATATTGATGATGCGGCCATGTTTTGCCTTCATCATGCCGCGCAATACTGCACGGGATAAACGGGCCACTGAATTCAGATTGGTGGTGATAACGTTATCCCAATCCTCTTCTTTCATGCGCATTGCCAGCTGATCCTGAGTAATTCCCGCATTATTAACGAGAATTGACAGACTGCCGTATTCCTTCTGGATTTCATCCACCAGCGACGTACAGCGCTCAACATCATTCACATTGAACGCAACGCCCTTGCCCGCACCAGGAGCAACATCGGCAAGATAGGCAGAAATCGCCTCAGCACCTGCTTCAGTGGTTGCAGTACCGATCACCTTTGCACCAGCCTGTGCCAATGCAATAGCGATTGCCTTACCAATACCGCGCGATGCGCCGGTCACTAAAGCGACTTGATTTTCTAATTGTCGGGTCATTTTAAAGATTCCAATACTTTTTCCAGCGTTACTTGATCGTAAATTGCCTCACCGATCAGTTCTGCATTAATACGCTTAGTCAAACCAGCCAATACCTTGCCAGGACCGCATTCAATAACGTTGCGTATACCACTTGCATGTACCGCCTGAATGGTTTCAACCCAACGAACCGGACTCGCGGCCTGACGGACTAATGCGTCTTTGATCAGCGCAGGATCTGTCACGATCGCAACGTCAACGTTATTAATCAGCGGAATCGCTGGCGCCGAAAATGCGATTCCAGCCATGTATTCGCGCAGCTTGTCAGATGCTGGCTTGAGCAACGATGAGTGAAACGGTGCCGAAACAGGTAACGTCAGGGCGCGCTTAGCACCCTTCGCTTTGGCAATTTCACAGGCACGCTCAACAGCCGCCTTACTGCCTGCAATCACCACTTGTGCAGGCGCATTGAAATTGACGGCCTCTACAACCTCACCCTCGGCCGCTTCGTTACACGCAGCAATGACGTCCTCATCACTCAAGCCTAGAATCGCTGCCATCCCGCCCTGACCAACAGGCACGGCATCCTGCATTGCCTGCGCACGAAAGCGTACCAGAGGAACCGCATCTTTAAACGCAATCACGCCGGCAGCCACCAATGCGGAATATTCACCGAGGCTATGGCCCGCCACCAATTTAGGTGTAGCACCACCAGCGGCAATCCATGCCCGGTAACAGGCAACCGCAGCAGTTAACATCACCGGCTGTGTGTTCGTCGTTAAATCGAGCGCTTCCTTCGGCCCCTCGGAAATCAGTTTTCCCAGATCAAACTGCAAGGCATCAGATGCCTCAGCGATCGTTTGCTGAACCACAGGATTATCAGCAAAGCCATTCAGCATGCCGATCGCTTGCGAACCCTGCCCGGGAAATACAAATGCAAATTGGGTCATATTATCTATGTCTCTCTTTGGTTATGTTGATTACTACATCTGCACAATGGCGGCACCCCAGGTAAATCCGCCACCAACGCCTTCTAACAATATTTTATGGCCGGGCTGTACCCTGCCATCGCGCACAGCCTGATCCAGTGCCAGAGGAATTGACGCCGCCGACGTATTGCCATGCCGATCAACCGTCACGACCAACTTCTCTAAAGGCAAACGCATTTTCTTTGCGGTACTGTGCATGATGCGCAGATTTGCCTGATGAGGAATCAGCCAGTCAATATCCTCCGCGTTCAAGCCAGCCTGCGCCAATGCCTCATTCGCCACTTTTTCCAACACAGATACCGCCAGTTTAAAGACTGCCTGACCGTCCATCTGCAAATAACCACTTCCTGCAATGGCGCCATCCTGCACAGTACCCGGCACAGACAAAATATCTGCGTATCCGCCATCGGCATGCAACTTGGTCGCCAGCACCCCAGGCTCATTCGACGCGCTCATTACCACTGCACCAGCACCGTCACCAAACAATACGCAAGTGGTACGGTCATCAAAATTAAGAATACGGGAAAACACTTCAGCACCGATCACCAGTACATTTTTATGCGCACCGGATTTAATCATGCTGTCAGCGATAGACATGCCGTACATGAAGCCGCTGCAAACGGCCTGCACATCCATCGCAGGCGCACCATTGGTCAAACCTAATTTATTCTGTACCACGCAGGCTGTACTCGGAAATCCACCAATAAAATCCGGGGTGGACGTCGCCAGAATAATCAAATCAATGTCATCAGGCGTCAGCTTCGCTGCTTCCAGCGCTTTTTTCGCGGCCTCGACACCCATATCGCTGGACCTCTCCCCTTCATCCGCATAATGGCGTGATGAAATGCCGCTACGGGAAACGATCCACTCGTCGGAAGTTTCTATCCCTTTTTTTGCCAACTGGTCAGCCAACTCCTGGTTACTGACTTTTTTTGCTGGCAGATAGCTGCCAGTACCTATGATTTTGCTAAAAATTGTCATGCGCTTATTTTGCCATCAGGTCATTATTATCTTCAGGCGAAGCCAGGTCTGCCACTGGCATGAGTTTCGCCATCGAATTAGAAATACGAGTCAGGACATCATTTTTTGCCGCATCAAATGCGCGCTGTATTGCCCACTCATAGCTATATTTATCTGCACTGCCGTGGCTTTTAAAAACCAGACCGCGCAAACCCAGCAAACAACCGCCATTGTAATTGGAAGGGTTCATTGTCTGCGAAATCGACTTTAAAGCACCGCGCGCAATCAGCGCACCCAACATATTCAATGGATTACTCTTAAAAGCACCAGTCAGGGTCGTCTTTACAAAACGCCCCATCCCCTCGGCGGCTTTCAAGGTCACGTTACCGACGAAACCGTCGCACACCACGATGTCAGTGGTGCCTTTAAATATATCATTACCCTCAACGTTGCCATAAAAATTCAACAGCCCACGTTCATGATCAGCCCGCAGCAACTGCGCGGTTTTTTTAACGACGTCGTTACCCTTAATATCCTCTTCACCGACGTTTAGCAGACCAATACTCGGTCTTTCCTTGCCTTCCAGCGCGGATACCAAAGCCGATCCCATAATCGCAAACTGATGCAGATGCAATGGTTCACAATCAACGTTCGCGCCGAGATCCAGCATATAGGTCGGCAGATTTTTTTGATTTGGCAGCATGCCGCTGATCGCAGGGCGATCCACACTTTGCATGGTCTTCAGGACGTAACGCGATACCGCCATCAAAGCACCTGTGTTGCCAGCCGAGACGCAGGCTTGCGCATGTCCGTCTTTTACCTGAGTGACGGCAACGCGCATCGAAGAATCTTTTTTCCGGCGCAGTGCAATCTCGATAGGATCGTCCATTTCCACCACTTCGGTAGCGTGGATTATTTTCATGCGTGGATGATGTTCAGCATGATTCTTTTTAAGTTCAGCCTGGATAACGGATTCAAGCCCGACCAGCAGAAATTCAACATCAGGCTCGCGATGAGCGAAAGCAACCGCCGCCGCCACTGTAACTGACGGGCCGTGATCGCCACCCATGCAGTCTATGGAAATTTTTATTGTCATGTAGTGTTACTAAACTTCGATCCGAAACGACTAGTGTACCAAACGGAGAGGCAATTTCCGTCAATTCCATTTCCACACAGAAATGAAAAAAAGAAAAAACAGAGAAAATCAGTCTGGATCCAGAAACGTGTTTATAAAATCAGGGCACAGACAAATCTGAACACCAGAATTCGGGAAAAACAGGCATAAAAAAAGCGGCGCCAAGTACGAGACTCGTCACGCCGCTTCCTTTAACAAGAACAGAGATTACTCGTCGTTCTTAGTTTTCAATACTTTACGACCACGGTAAAAGCCGTTAGGGCTGATGTGGTGACGCAGATGTGTCTCACCAGTTGTTGGCTCGATACCCAACTGTGGTGCAGTCAGGAAATCGTGGGAACGGTGCATGCCACGCTTGGATGGGGACTTTTTATTTTGCTGAACTGCCATGATAACTCCTAATACTTCAAAAAATGTTTCTAAAAATTTACACACCTGGCTAAAGAATGCGCACATCGCAATGCGAACATCGCCAACCAAGAATCCCTAACAATACTTCGACCTGAGTGTTTTTTCAGAATAATGCCACTAGGTACGCCCATTAATTTTCTTCAACACAGCAAAAGGTGATTCTTTTTTACTGACTTCTGCTTCAATCGCTGCAGTAGTATTTGCTGAAGCCAACGATACATCCGGGCATACTGCATGTTTGGGCGATTGGGGTATTGCGAGCAGCGCTTCATCTTCGATCAAATCATTGACATCAAATGCTTTGCTGCCTACTACAACATCGACCTCGTCATCATCAAGCAATGCGTCAATTTCATCGGCATTTTCTTCGTTTTTGGCGAGTATCAATACAGATTCAGAGTCAATTTCATATGCAAATGGCGTCAGACAGCGCTGGCACATCAGATTCACGCTACCAGTCACACTCAACACCAGCCGTGGATGACCCAGTGCATCTTTACCGCCAGACAAAGACCAGTTCAACGCACCATCGGTGTTTGCACTCTCGCCTGAAAGCCGGGGTAAATCTGCGACTAAAATGCTTCCCGAACGCTGCTCTTCGAGCCGACAATACGCGAAAGCGTCAATCACAAAAGCTTGCATAGGATTATTTGAACCCAGAAAACCTGCGATAATAACAGCACTCGGCCTTGTTAGTCAAAGGCTTACAGGCATTTTTTAAGCCAAAACGACTTACACCAGCTCTTACACCTGCTATTTCCCGCTGAATTCCCTGAATATGATCAAGCACCAGTCTGACTCACCGCACTCACAGCACAACGCAAGCCTGATGAATCCACGTCTGATTCTCGCCTCCAGCTCGGTCTATCGCCGCGAATTATTATCCCGGCTGCAAATCCCATTCGATTCGCTGGTGCCGGATATCGATGAAACCGCGCAGAATGGCGAAACACCGGACGCCACCGCCTTGCGGCTGGCGCAACAAAAAGCTGAAGCCATCGCCAGACAGTTAGCGTCGTCTGCTGCACATCCCGCAGAAAATGCGCTCATTATCGGTTCCGACCAGGTTGCGACACTGAATGACATCCACATCGGCAAACCCGGCGATCATGCCAGCGCCTTAAAACAATTGCAACTCATGCGCGGCAAAGAAGTCGTTTTCCATACCGCATTATGCCTGTTGGATACCCGCCCCGGCGCGCAGCCCGCCGTGCAATTGCGCGACGTGCAAACCATCGTCCGCTTCCGCGATTTGCCGGATGCCGAACTCGATGCCTATCTGCGTATTGAACAGCCCTACGATTGCGCTGGCAGCGCGAAAAACGAAGCGCTCGGCATCAGCATCTTAGCGTCGATACAAAGCGATGATCCGACCGCATTAACCGGATTACCGTTGATTGCGCTGACCGACATGCTGCGCAACGCTGGCGTTCAGTTTTATCGCTGATGAATCGCTAATGACTCAGAAAAATGCTCTGTTTTTAGCAAAATTGGGGGAGTATCTTCATTTTTCGCCTTATTGTCAGCGTAAAACAAGGACGTAAAAATATACTCCCCCCAGTATTTATAAGCACAAATATGACGCCAGTAAGCATATTTCAGTAAAGTACGACGACGGCAGAACGCTACAAACAAGAACCATATCGTCGCTGCGACAGTTTTGTGTCGACATAAACAAATTCATATCAACTTATTTTTCAGCTCTATTTTTCAGCTCTATATAAAAAAAAGATTTCCCCATGACAGGCACACTATTTCTTATTCCTAACACGCTGGGCTACAACGAAGGGCAGCAAGACGGTTTGCTGGCGAAAATCATTCCCGATACCGTGCAATCCATGTCCGCGCAGCTCAGTTATTTCGTTGCAGAGAATGCCAAGACCACCCGCGCCTATCTGAAATTTCTTGGTCAGCATCACCCCTTAAAGCTGGCGATGCAGGATATTCAGATCAGCGAACTCAACGTCAACACCCCGGCGCAGGCGCTCGAAGGCTTGCTGCAACCGCTGCTGCAAGGACATGATGTCGGTCTGATTTCTGAGGCTGGCGTCCCCGCCGTCGCTGATCCCGGTGCCAATCTGGTCAGGCTGGCACACCAGCGCAACATCACGGTCAGACCGCTGGTCGGGCCATCGTCGCTGCTGCTGGCCCTGATGGGCAGCGGCTTAAATGGTCAGAGTTTCGCCTTTCACGGCTACCTGCCCACCGATGCCGCATTACGCGCAAAACGCATCAAAGAGTTGGAAGACCGCTCGCGCAAAGAAAAGCAAACGCAATTACTGATAGAAACACCGTATCGCAACGCCGCCATGCTGGAAGCCCTGGCAAACCAGTGTCAGGCACAGAGCCTGATTTGCGTCGCCACTGATCTGACCTTACCAAGCGAATCAATACAGACGCGTAGCGCAGCAGAATGGAAGAAGCGCCTTTCCGCTGGTCAAGCCCCTGATTTCCATAAAAAGCCGACGGTTTTCCTGTTCCTCGCCAGTTAATTGCGAACGACCGATCTATTTTTTAAATTTACGCTAAGATAAGACTTTCTCAAGGAGACGCCCATGTTGAATTTCGATTTCTACAATCCGACTCACATCCTGTTCGGCAAAGGTCGTATCGCCGACATCCATCAAACCATACCGGCAGATGCCAAAGTACTGCTGCTGTACGGTGGCGGCAGCATCAAGCAAAACGGCGTTTTTGATCAGGTCATCGCTGCACTCGGCAATCGCAGCGTCACCGAATTTGCTGGCATCGAGCCCAACCCAAGCTATGAAACGCTGATGAAAGCGGTCGATGTTATCAAGCAAGGCAATATTGATTTCCTGCTGGCGGTCGGCGGCGGCTCGGTCATTGACGGCACTAAATTCATCGCTGCCGCAGCCCTGTTTGAAGGCGGCGACCCGTGGGCGATTATGGAAAAACACGGTCGCAACGTGACCAAAGCCCTGCCATTTGGCAGCATCCTGACCTTGCCAGCAACAGGCTCAGAAATGAATGATGGCGGCGTCGTCACGCGTCAATCGATCAAAGCCAAACTCGCGTTCAGCAGCCGCCATTGCTTCCCGAAATTTTCGGTTCTCGACCCTACCACCACCTACACCCTGCCACCGCGCCAGATCGGCAACGGTGCGGTTGATGCGTTCGTGCATGTGATGGAACAGTATCTGACCTATCCGGTCAATTCACCGGTACAAGATCGTTTCGCCGAAGGCCTGCTCAAAACCCTGATCGAAGAAGGCCCGAAAGCCCTCGCCAATCCAGAGGATTACGATGTGCGCGCGAATCTGATGTGGTGCGCCACGATGGCCTTGAATGGCCTGATTTCTACCGGCGTACCGCAAGACTGGGCGACCCACATGATAGGCCACGAACTGACCGCCCTGCATGGCATAGACCACGCACAGACACTCGCCATCGTGTTGCCTAGCATGCTTCGCGTACGCAAAGAAGCCAAACGCGCGAAGCTGCTGCAATTTGCTGAACGCATCTGGGATCTGCGCGAAGGCAGCGAAGACAGCCGCATCGACACCGCCATCAGCCGCATGCAGGATTACTTTGAGCAAATGGGCGTCAAAACCCGCCTCAGCGATTACCAGCTCGGCGCAGACGATATTTCGCCCGTCATCGCCGCACTGGAAACCCACCGCATGCTGACCATGGGCGAAAAACGCGACGTCACACTGGATGTCAGCCGTCAGGTGTTGGAATTGAGTTTGTAAGCTTTATAAACTAACGGGACGGCTATCAAAGCCGCCCCGTTGGGTTTTACAGACAAATCGCATAAGCAATAAACTAGTTATCCCAGTGCGTTGAACCTACTCTAAATGAGACTAAGGCTTGGCTTGGTCATGATAATACTTAGCATATTTAGAGTTCTCAGATATAAGTGAACTTTGAAACTCATTCCAACTCTCAATAAGTGCAGGATTCTCTGAGGTTACATTAACTTTTTCGTTAAGCCATATCTGCAACTCATAAACTTGAGCAACAAGATCACCCATTTTAGTCGCATCGCTATCCGCGATCACTTGGAACTCAATTTGCTCATCATTGTCATCAATACGTCGCGCCCAACCAGGAAGCTGCTCTACAAGCTTACCAATCCCATCGGAAAGATTTTCTCCCATAAATTGACGTATATTTGGGTCACCAAAAGATGAATCTGCCGATGTTTGGGACGGAAGCTTACCATCGACTCCTTGAGAAGAAATTGGTTGAAGTAAAAACACTGATGGCTTATACAAATGATTAGGAAAAACCAAATTCTCAAGTCTCTGGGAAGATACATATTCAGAGCAACTAAGTTTACCGGCATGCTCACCATCTAGAAAAATTGCCATTTTACTGGGTGCCAGCAACCCACATCGTCCTGCGATCATATAGTCTGTCGATGCATTCAATATCAGCATATCGTTAATTCGAAGACCAAACGCAGATGGCGCATGGTGAAATAATAGGGTTTCCACACCATAAGCATTAAGGCCATTCTGCCGCCCTGATAATGGATAGATCGCCAGAAAGCGATCTTTTGTTCGCATCCGCTGTTTGATATAAAAACTTGGAAGTATCTGAGTTGGATTCCCCTGAATCAAATGGTAAGTAAGCCAAAGTCCAACTCTTACTTTATCCAACCAATCCAACAGAACTAAGTAACTTGATGCAGGCATGCATTCTCTGTTGAGAAGTGCTTTAACAATCGGCTTCACCTGATCCTCAAGCTTGGCAAATTCGCTATTACACTTTTGACAGGCAGGAACTACCAAAGACTGCCAAGCGAAAGAAACCTGTTCGGAAGTCTCATAGTTATAACCCAATGTCACGACACGTCTAGGGTTTCCAGTTAACTCCAACAACCACTGGGGAAGCACGTGCTCTTTATTTTTTGACCCTGGAACACGACCGCAAAACACGCAAAATTTATGTCTAATCATGATGTCATCTGTAGTGGCGTTTTTCATTTTAAAAACACAATCACCTATTAGACAATATTGAAATTAATCCAGACACTAATTCGAAGACAATTATTCGAAAACATTACTTCTGTTCTTAAATTGACATATAAACATATACTGAGCGCAATACTACAGCCGCATATAAAAAATCTAGAATTTGAAAATCTGCTACAAACTCATTTCCCCGCCTTCTGAATATGGCAATGCATCGTCAGGAAACGGATCGCACCGGTGAGGTAAGTATCCCAATCGTCGAGCAGGTATTGGTTGGCTTCTTCGACGAAATTATTCCAGTCTTCCAGCAAGCCTTCCTGTTTTTCATGCGGCGCGGATTCCTTGATCCAGGCGATTGCCAGCGCATGATCAAAGCCTTCGTTGCGGAATTGTTTGATGATGGTTTTTGCGGCTTTTTCTGTCAGTGTGGTTTTCGGCGGAGCGCCCGCTGAGATACATAAAAACAGGGTCATCAGCGAATCGACGTCGGTCTTGCCTTTGGTCAGGCGCGTCCATTCTTTCGATACCAGCGCATCGTATTCCGAGGTATCTTCAATTTCATGATCGCCAAGGTAATAACGCTCTTTCAGCGCAAACACTAGTTGTGCCAGCGGCGTTGTTTTGTTTTGCAGCAAGGGTAAATCGTGTTGTTTGATTTCGTCGATGATACGCTGCACCACCGGCAAAAACTTAGGTGGCACGTCCGATAAATCGGCTGATGCCAGCGCTTTATTGCGTTTCGCCGGTGTCATCGCGCGTATCGATTCCAGCAAGGTCGCAAACTGAATCTGATTTTCGATAGTGGCGTCGGGGCCGCCAAACATGTGTGCCAGCAAGGCGGTGCGGACGACGCCAACGGCTTCCACATCTTCATCCTGAAGATAAGATGGCGTCAGCCCCAGCCATTCGCCAAACCAGTATCCAGCCTCGATTTCCACGGCATTTAACTGACGGTGTTCAAGCGCATTTCTGTATTCCTGCGGCTTTTCTTTGAGCGACCAGGCGTCCAGAAAATCCTCCACCTTGCCCTTGGTTTCGCGGCCAAGCAAAGCATATTCCGGCATGGCAAACAGGGCTTTCAACAAGCCGGAGCCGCCACGCGAGAGGCTCAGAAAAGTATTATCGCGTATCAGTTTGGCTGCCAGTTCCAGATCGCCTTTGGATGTCTCGATCAGATACAGGCTGGCCAGATTGACGATGCGCTTGCGTGCCAATTCGATTTCAGGGCGCAGATATTTGCTGCCAAACGCTTCCGCAATCTGCACCATGCCTTTTGGTGCTTCGGCTTCGATCGCTGCAATTTTGCTGCTGGCAATGATGGCTTTTTGCACGCCGTAGCGTAATGCCGACTCAAAAAATGGCCGGTTATCAATCAGGGCAATATCGTAAACAGAGGCTGTCATCGTATCTTCACTCGCTTTTTACTCGCTCTTTACGTCAATTTCCGTAAGCAACTTACCGGAATTAGGGAAACTAACAAAAAATGCAGAACACGGTCGCCGCGCTCTGCATTGATTCAGAATGCCGACAGCAAATTACAAGGCGGATTCTTCGTCATCCTTGTCATCGCCATCATCATTGTTTTTAGGGCGCTCATCTTCTTCTGCCTCGCCCTCGCCGCCTTCGAGTTCATCGCTTTGCTGACTCGCCAGATACGCTTTATAGCGGGCGCGCAGCTTCATCAGCACTTCGCGGAAAATTTCCGGCAATTCGTAACGCAGCAGATAGGTGACCTGCATCCAGTCGTGATCTTCCAGATTCGCCATATCGAGCGGCGACGCCAGACTTTCGGTATCGCGATCCAGATTCATCAGATCGTCTTCCTGCGCCTGGGTTTTTGCGCCGTCGCCGTATTCGTATAAATCGAATGTCGCATATTTATAAAAATGCTCGACCATCGGTGCACGATCCAGCAGGTAATCAACCAGCGCATCGTAGCCACCTTCGACTTCGGCGATTTCATATAAAAATTCTGCCGGATCAGCACCTTCGCGGAAGATGACGGAGTTAATCATGCCGCGCAATTGTTCATGCGTCTGATCGCCATAGCGACGTTCCAGCACGACCGCTTGCGCGAATTGTTCAGGCGTCACCAGCAGATTCACCAGCGACTCTTTAGACGCATCGTATTCACGGATGATCGCCAGCAAATCTTTTGCCGGAAAATCATCCAACGCAGCGACCAGCGCTTTGTCGCCTTCGGTTTCAGCGATATTTGCCAGTGCGAATTCCGCGCCGGCGATATCGCCCGCCATGATCAGGTTTTGCGCTTCAATTAATGCAGGTAAGCTCATCTTGTATCCTTAGTCTTTGCGGTCGAAACCTTGCTCAGCCAGCCAGTCTGCGCCTGCTTCGTCAAGATCGTAATCGTCACCATCATCGCCATCATCGCGACCGTGGCGACCATAGTTACCATCGAGGTCGCCGTTTTCTTTCAATTCTTCATCGGCGTCGTTGATTTCTTTATCTTCGTCGTCGGCTTCCAGCGTATTCGTGGCGCTGTGTTTGCGCGCTTGCTGACCACGATTCAGGTATTCGAGCGCTGCCGCAATGACCAGAAACTTCTCACCGCCGACTTCTTGCAACACAATCTTGCTCAGCGGCTCTGCCCATGGTTCGAGCTTGACGGCGGCAGATAAACTTTTCCACGTTGGCAGTTTGGCTTCTTCGCGGGTTGACAGTGATTCCAGCGCCAGCGGGTTCAAAAATATAAATCCCAGATGAAATGCCGATGCCAGCATTTCCGGATTGGACTCCATCATCGGCAACAACAAAGGCAATTGCTCGCCTTTTTCACGCAGACGCGCCTTCAGGACATTTTTGCCTTCGGAATCTGATTTCAAATCTTCGATTTCGGCGTTATACACCGCCATCAGATCCTCAAAAAAACGGGACAATTTCACTTCAATACTCCTGATAAATAATGCTTCCAGATGTCTGTCGCTGTTTCCAGCGGAGAATCGAGCAAGTTACGACGACGATTTTCATCGTAAGCAGCACGCGCCGCATCGTCAGACAAAATGTCATAGGCTTCTTTTACCGCATGAAATTTTTCTGGCGCCAGTTCCGATGTGTTCCGGTCAGGATGGAACTCTGCCGCTTTCTGGCGGAAGGCTTTTTTCACATCCGACAATGACGCATTCGGCGCAATACCGAGAATGACGTAATAATCTTTCATCTGCTTTTCGCTTCCATTTCTCATTCACACTCGCAGAACCATAGCAGCTATTGGCATCAGGCTACACAATTCAGGCAATATGAGCGTTACATGTGCAGCAGGCGCGACCTGCATGAACAGCGGCTGCGAATCCGCAAAAACATCGCCTGAGTGCCAAAAATGAGATGATTTTGGGGAGTATGCAGCAAAAACAAGCATTTCCCCTATATTAATCAAGGGTGTTTACATATACCCGGGGGAGTATATGTAAACTGACAGATTGCGCCGACAGACTGTGTCAGCACCGCATCGATACTGACTGGTGCCGGCAACGATTCAGTCGCCAGGATTAATGGTGGTGACCGTGTTCGCCGTGGACGTGACCGTGCACGATTTCTTCATCAGTCGCTTCGCGGATATCCAACACTTCGGTATCAAAGCGGATTGTCATGCCCGCCAGCGGATGGTTGCCATCCACCGTTACAACGCCGGCATCAATCTTAGTGACGCGGAATTGCATGGTTTCTTCAGTTTCCGGATCGCGGGTTTCAAACATCATGCCGACTTCGATATCCGGTGGAAATGCGCTGATGTCTTCTTCGCGCACGAATTCGGACTCGATTTCACCAAAGCCATCTTCCGGTGCCAGCACCACAGATACCTTGTCGCCGACCTTTTTACCATCCAGCGCGGCTTCAACGGCAGGCAGAATATTATCGTAATCACCGTGCAGATAAACAATAGGATCACGGTTCTGATCAATGATGTCACCGTTCGTATTGAACATCGTGTAATTCAGGCTGACAACGGAGTTGGCTTTAATTTGCATGGCGTATATCGTGTAAGTGTGGGTGAAATTTGAACAAGGGCGACGCTGAGAGCGTGCTGCACAGATAGCATCGAAAGCGCTGATTTAAAGACAGGCAAAGAAAATACTACGCCCTTTTGCAATCTAAATCAGCATCCCCGACCCGGAACAGGGGCTGTATTGTAGCAGAGACGGCTTTTCTGACTGAAATAGTGCTGAACTGACCGTATGCAAACACCCTGCGATCGCAAAACCGCCGCAATCCGGATGCTGTACAAATAAAAAACGCAAAAGAAACAGCAAGAAAAGTACAAACAAGGTATATTCCGCGCCTTTCATTTCACCCGCATCCGGAACCGCTATGCTCATCATCACGATCAAACAAGGCAAAGAAAAAGCATTGCTGGAGGGGCAACCCTGGATTTACCTTTCTGCGATTGAACGCATAGACGGTAAATTTGGCGAGCGAATCAAATCCGGCGCAACAGCGCTGGTTCGTTCCTCTTCCGGCCAATTTCTGGCACGCGCAGGATGGAGCCCCAAATCACAGATTCGCGCCCGGATCTGGACGCTCGATGAAAAAGAAGCGGTGGATCACGCCATGATCAAACGCCGGGTTCAGGCGGCATTAGCGAAATCGCGTGCAGTAAAAAGCAAAACGGGCAGCGCAAAACGGCTGATTAATGCCGAAGCCGATCAGTTGCCGGGCTTACTGGTCGATTTTTGCGGCAACAAGCCTGGCTATCTGGTCTGTCAATTTCAGGCGGCGTGTGTGGATGCCTGGAAAGTAACCATCGTCAAAACACTGATCGCTGAAACTGGTTGCCCGAACGTGTATGAATATGCGGATGAACTGGTACGAAAAGGTGAAGGCTTACCGTGGAATTCCAGCGCCCTCGCAGGCGAAGCCCCGCCGGAAGAATATGGGTTTGATTGAGCCCGGCCTATGAAATTCGGCCTTTGCTGTTGAACGAAGACGCAAAAAAGCCACGATTTCGTCAATGACAAATCGTGGCTTTTTCTTGTATTGCCTGCTCAGACAGCCGATTCAAACGCCGATCTTCGCCAGCATAGAACCTAATTCGCGCAATACTGGTTCCAATTTAGGATGTTCGGCGGCAAATTTTGCCGACAAAGCCAGAGAGCGTTCGCTCAGCGTATCAAACACAGAGACATCATGTGTCTGATCGGAACTCAGCACCTGATGGATGTCCTGATTTAAATTTTCCAGTAAAGCCTTTAACTCATCGTCGACTTTTTCGGTTCCCGCCAGTTGTTGATGTGCTTCAGCCAGCAGCTGTTTCAGATTTTCATGTTTCATTTTTTGTTTTCCTTTTTTATTCCAACTATTTCAGCTTTAGCCGAACAGCTTACTGACTATCGGCATGAAACACCAGTACCACCGCTTCTGCCGCGATACCCTCTTCACGTCCTAAGTAACCCAGTTTTTCATTGGTCTTGGCTTTGATGTTGACCTGATTAACATCAACCTGCAGGTCTTCGGCGATATTTTTTACCATTGCCGCGATATGCGGCGCCATCTTCGGTGTCTGTGCAATGATGGTCGCATCCAGATTACCGATCACATAGCCTGTCGCATGCAAACGCAGCACGGCCTCACGCAATAACACACGCGAATCGGCACCTTTAAAGCGCTGATCGGTATCGGGAAAATGCCGCCCGATATCACCCAGCGCCACGGAGCCGAAAATCGCATCGGTAATCGCGTGCAGCAACACATCGGCATCCGAATGTCCAAGCAGCCCCTTCGTGTGCGGAATATCCACACCACCGATGATCAGCCGCCGTTCAGACACGAGTGCATGACAGTCGTAACCTTGCCCTATGCGGAAAGGAAGTATCTTATTTTTCATCAAACAACCTTAATTTATTGATTCTC
Source organism: Undibacterium sp. FT79W (assembly GCF_014284215.1). Lineage (NCBI taxonomy): Bacteria > Pseudomonadati > Pseudomonadota > Betaproteobacteria > Burkholderiales > Oxalobacteraceae > Undibacterium > Undibacterium sp. FT79W. The sequence continues at coordinate 91,283 of NZ_JACOGB010000007.1, forward strand.
TATATTTACTGGACTTACGCAATTTGCCCAGGCAAGGCATGGCAACGAAGATAGTGCGAATAGTACGATTAAGAGCCATAACGCCGTCGGGCGGTTTTGCGTCAGTCCTGATTTACTTATTTATTTCTTTGCAGATACTGCGCCGCCAGCAACAGATCGGCGGGTAAGGTCACCTTCAGATTGCAGGCGTGGCCTTCGACCAGCACAGGCGAATACCCCATTAATTCGAGTGCACTGGATTCATCGGTGACCTGCTCCGCCTGATCCAGCGCCTTGCAGAGCAAAGCATAACGGAACATCTGCGGCGTCTGGGCTAACCATAAACCTTCGCGGGAAACGGTTTCTACTTTTCCATCCTGAATACGTTTGACCGTGTCCACGACTGGCAAAGCGAGTAAGCCGCCGACCGCATCTGAGCCAACCTGTTCGATTAATTTCTGCAATAAGGCCGATGTCAGTCCGGGTCGGGCAGCGTCATGCACCAGCACCCAATCATTACCATCGAGCTTATCTGCCAGATATGCCAGGCCGTTGCGCACACTGTCACGACGAGTCTCACCGCCGCACCGCAAAATGGTCATGCGTTCGGCTGCAAGCAAGGCTGTATCTGCAACAGCATCATCTTCGCTGACCACCACATAAGTATGACTGATACCCGGAAAATTCAAAAATGCATTCACGGTATGTTGCAGTATCGATTTGCCAGCGATGGTCAGATACTGTTTTGGAGAGTTTGCCCCCATACGCGCACCAACACCTGCTGCCGGAATCAGGGCAACATAACGTGGCAACTGGCCTTGCTGTTGTTTTAATTCTTCAGACATAATCAGATCAGTGGCGTTTCAATGCCTAACTGCCCCTTCGTTTATAATTGAACGCTCATTTTAACCGCGTATCTTGTTCCGTAAGATCGTTTTACGGCATCTTCCTGTCTAGCCGCAATGTCATTTGATTTCAGTAAATCCTTAGCAAAACCCGGCCATCGTCTGGCGCTCCCCAATCTGCATGGTTCTTCTGATGCGTACGCGCTGGCGCAAGCCGCTACAGCGCTGAGGTCAGAAAAGCGCATGCTGACCGTGTTCGTCGCTAATCCCGGCGATGCCCAACGACTGCTGGACGAGATACCGTGGTTCAACGCTGAATTGCGCTGCCATTTGCTGCCGGATTGGGAAACCTTACCTTACGACGCATTTTCGCCACATCAGGATCTGGTTTCTGAACGTCTTGCCAGTCTGTATGAAATTCAGAATGGCAATTGCGATGTCTTGCTGGCACCGGCGACCACCGCCCTGCTGCGCATGGCTCCGCCTTCGTTCCTCGCAGCGTACACTTTCTTTTTCAAAAAAGGCGATACGCTGGATGAGGCAAAACTGAAGTCGCAACTCACGCTGGCGGGTTACAGCCATGTCAGCCAGGTGATGTCGCCCGGCGAATATTCGGTGCGTGGCGGCCTGATCGATTTATTCCCTATGGGTTCCGCACTGCCGTATCGACTTGATTTATTTGGCGACACGATAGAAACCATCCGCACCTTTGATGCAGATACCCAGCGCTCGCTGTATCCGGTGCCGGAAGTGCGCCTGTTGCCAGGGCGCGAATTCCCTATGGATGAGCCTGCGCGCGTTGCGTTTCGCAGCCGCTGGCGCGAAACATTTGAAGGCGATCCGTCGCGTTCGTCCATTTACAAAGATATAGGCAATGGCATCGCGTCTGCCGGTATTGAATACTATCTGCCACTGTTTTTTGAACACACCTCTACACTGTTCGATTATCTGCCAGAGGCGCCGCATTTCGCGCTGATCGGCAATATCGATGAGACGATACAGCGTTTCTGGACCGATACACGTTCGCGTTATCAATTCCTGAAATCAGATCGCGAGCGCCCGGTGTTGCCACCAGAATCTGTTTTTCTGCGCGATGAAGATTTTTTTGCGGCGCTCAAAACGCAGGCGCGCTGGGTCATTGCTGACACCGAAAAAAACGCTGCAGCATCGGAAGTATCGGGCTTCCTGCCAGACATTGCAGTCAACCGCCACGCAGATGATCCGCTGACGAATTTGCGCTCATTTCTGCTGCAAACCGATAAACGCGTGATGATTTGCGCAGAAACTGCAGGGCGTCGTGAAACCCTGCAGCAGTACTTCAATGAATACAATATCCAGCTCAGTCTGTGTGAAGGCTACACTGACTTTGCTACTGCCAACGCCAAACTGATGCTGGGCGTCGCGCCCTTGCATGCCGGTTTCGTGCTCGCAGACGATCTTGCCTTTATTACGGAAGCCGAATTATATGCGGGCAGTGGCAAACGCATAGGCCGCAAAAAGCAGGAAGCCACAACGCAAGTCGAGCACATGGTGCGCGATTTATCCGAACTCAAAATCGGCGATCCTGTTGTGCATAGCAATCATGGTATCGGACGATACATGGGGCTGATCAGCATGGATCTGGGTGAAGGCGACACCGAATTTCTGCATCTCGAATACGCGAAAGAAACCAAGCTGTACGTACCCGTCTCGCAACTGCACGTGATCTCGCGCTATTCCGGTGCTTCACCGGACGATGCGCCTTTGCATACGCTGGGTTCTGGACAATGGGAAAAAGCGAAGAAAAAAGCAGCCCAGCAAATCCGTGATACGGCGGCAGAACTGCTGAATCTGTATGCGCGCCGCGCCGCACGTCACGGTCATGCGTTTGAATATTCAGCCAAAGATTATGAAGCTTTTGCAGAAAGTTTCGGTTTTGATGAAACACCGGATCAGGCCGCCGCAATTACTGCGGTGATCGGTGATATGACATCAGGCAAACCTATGGATCGCCTGATTTGCGGTGACGTTGGCTTTGGCAAGACCGAGGTCGCCTTGCGCGCCGCCTTTGTGGCAGTTATGGGCGGCAAACAGGTCGCGATTCTGGCACCGACCACCCTGCTCGCTGAACAACACGCACAGACCTTTGCTGATCGTTTTGCTAACTGGCCGGTCAAAATCGCCGAATTATCGCGTTTCCGCTCCGGCAAGGAAATCAATCTGGCGATCAAAGGTATGGGCGATGGCACCGTCGACATCGTTATCGGCACACATAAACTTTTGTCAGATGACGTGAAATTTTCCCGGCTCGGTCTGGTGATTATCGATGAAGAACATCGGTTTGGTGTGCGTCAGAAAGAAGCGCTGAAGTCGCTGCGGGCCGAAGTCGATGTGTTAACATTGACCGCGACGCCGATTCCGCGCACGCTGGGCATGGCACTCGAAGGTTTGCGCGATTTTTCGATTATTGCGACCGCGCCGCAAAAACGTCTCGCCATTAAAACTTTTGTGCGTAGCGAAGATGATTCAGTCATTCGCGAAGCATGTCTGCGCGAATTGAAGCGCGGCGGTCAGGTTTACTTCCTGCACAACGAGGTGGAAACGATAGAAAACCGCAAGGCTATGCTGGAGGCACTGTTGCCCGAAGCGCGCGTGGTGGTGGCGCATGGTCAGATGCATGAACGTGATCTGGAAAAAGTCATGCGTGATTTCGTTGCGCAACGCCATAACATCCTGTTGTGTACGACGATTATCGAAACCGGTATCGACGTGCCGACCGCGAATACCATCATCATGCATCGTGCCGACAAATTCGGCCTAGCGCAGTTGCACCAGTTGCGCGGTCGGGTTGGCCGCTCGCATCATCAGGCTTATGCGTATCTGCTGGTACATGATGTGCAAGGGCTGACCAAACAGGCGAACCGACGGCTGGAAGCGATTCAGCAAATGGAAGAACTCGGCAGCGGCTTTTATCTGGCGATGCACGATCTGGAAATCCGTGGTGCGGGCGAAGTGCTGGGTGATAATCAATCCGGTGAAATGCATGAAATCGGCTTCCAGATGTATTCCGATATGCTCAATGAAGCGGTACGCGCACTGAAGAATGGCAAAGAACCTGATCTTGCTGCACCTTTATCGTCAACCACTGAGATTAATCTGCATATCCCAGCCTTATTGCCAAACGACTTCTGCGGCGATGTCCACGAACGGCTGTCGATATACAAACGCCTCGCGAATTGCAGTAAAGCCAGTGCCATCGATGATATGCAGGAAGAAATGATCGATCGTTTCGGCAAACTGCCGGAACAGGTTAAGTCTTTGCTGGAAACCCATAGGCTGCGGGTCGCCGCCAAGCCGCTGGGTATCATCAAGATCGACGCGCACAACGAAGCGGCGACTTTGCAATTTGAACCGCAGCCACCGATCGATGCGATGCGCATCATCGAGCTGGTACAAAAGAATAAACACATCCGCTTGAATGGTCAGGACAAACTGCGCATCACTGCCAACATGCCCGACCTGGCGAGCCGGGTTGCACAAATCAAGACTACGCTTAAAGCGCTGCATTGATTTATCACCTAGATTTTCTTACTTATCGATCCGTTCATGACCATCACACAATTGACCATACAAGGCGAGCATCCCATTCATGGGCCGCATCAGGCTTTACTGCAAGAAATTATCGATCACAGCAAGGCAACGGCATCCAGCCAGTTGAATGACTACGCGCTACGTCTTAATGGCGTCAGCCTTGATGATGCGGCATGGGTGCAGATACAGCAGCAATGCTTCGACGCTGAGCTGGATGTAACCGCGCAAACACAAGCACGCGCCCTCAGTGATTTTAAATTGGTGGCGATGGACATGGATTCGACGCTGATCACCATCGAATGCATCGATGAAATCGCGGACATGCAAGGTCTGAAACCACAAGTCGCAGAAATCACCGAAGCTGCCATGCGCGGTGAACTTGAATTCTGCGAAAGCCTGACGCGCCGGGTTGCGCTGCTCAAAGGACTGGATGCCTCTGCATTGCAACGCGTCTACGATGAACGTTTGCAACTATCGCCGGGGGCAGACAAGATGCTGAAAGCGATTCAACAGGCAGGCTTAAAAACCCTGCTGGTCTCAGGTGGTTTTACTTTCTTCACCGACCGCATGAAATCTCGTCTGCAGCTCGATCATACCCATGCCAATGTACTCGAAATCGAGAATGGCAAACTGACGGGCAAAGTCGTCGGCGGCATCGTTGATGCAGATGAAAAGAAAAGAACCGTTGAACGCGTCTGTGCAGAAATGGGCATCACACCAGATCAAGCCATCGTGATGGGCGACGGTGCTAACGATCTGAAGATGATGAAAATATCGGGCATGTCTGTCGCTTTTCGCGCCAAACCCGTGGTCCGCGCACAAGCCGATGTCGCATTGAACTTTGTCGGGCTTGATGGTGTGTTGAATTTATTCTGAACGCGTTTTGAACTCGCTATAAGTTTCCCATCGGCGGCTCCCTCCATTTCATTTTTCACGCTTTCACTAATAATGGCTTCAGACACAGAGTTTGAAGCCATTATGCGTTGCGACACACAACACAGTTCACCGAACCTGTCACAACAACATGCCAAGAGGCGCTCTCTGCGTATCTGTTTTCTTCCGCAATAAAACCGAAATAAAAAATAGTACGAACGTTCGATTACTTAGGTTAAAATAGTTTTTGCCATCTGTTCCGGAGTTCATCCGGGGTTAAGATCACATAACAATTTATATCCGCCAGGAGACATTGATGTTTGAAGAATTCATGGGCACCATGCCGGTTGCTGATCGTCAGAAATTCGATATAGGCGCACTTGCTGACTATATGCGGCAACATGTCGAAGGCTTCGATGCCTCATTAGCAGACCAATTGGTGGTAGAACAATTCAAAGGCGGCCAGTCTAACCCCACCTTCAAACTCAGCGCGGGCAATCAACGTTATGTGATGCGCGCCAAACCGGGGCCGGTTGCCAAATTACTGCCATCCGCACATGCAATCGAACGCGAATTCAAAGTGATGAATGCTTTGAATAAAGCCGGCTTTCCGGCTGCCAGACAATACGCACTGTGCGCCGATGAAGACGTGATCGGCCGCGCTTTCTACATCATGGAATTTGTCGATGGCCGCGTGCTGTGGGATCAGTCTCTGCCAGGCATGACGCCAGCGCAACGCGGTGAAATTTACGATGAAATGAACCGCGTCATAGCACAGCTGCACACCATAGACTACGCTGCTATCGGTCTGGCGGATTACGGTAAGCCAGGCAATTACTTTGCGCGTCAAATCGACCGCTGGACGAAACAATACCGCGCATCGGAAACCGAGAAAATCGAGGCGATGGATAAGCTGATCGAATGGCTGCCGCATAATATTCCCGCCGGTGACGACACCAGCATCGTGCATGGTGACTATCGTCTCGATAATATGATGTTCCATCCGACGGAACCACGGATTCTGGCGATACTGGATTGGGAACTGTCCACACTCGGTCATCCGCTGGCGGATTTTTCATATCACTGCATGAGCTGGCATGTGACACCGGGGCAGTTCCGCGGCATCGCGGGTCTCGATCACAAGGCGCTGGGCATTCCTTCCGAGCAGGAATACATCGCGAAGTATTGCGAACGTACAGGTAAAACCATACGTCCGGAAGATTTCAATTTCTATCTTGCTTACAATCTGTTCCGCATGGCAGGCATTCTACAAGGCATCATGAAACGTTATGTGGACGGTACGGCATCCAGCGCTCAGGCGAAAAAGTCTGGCGAATCGGCAAGACCGATGGCGGAACTGGGCTGGAGCTACGTACAGAAACAAGCATAATGGTTTTTATCGTTCTTATCGTTTAATAAGAATACAAGCAGCAGGCAATTCATTTTCATCGTAAAAACAAAAACCGGAGACAAAATGGAATTCGAATACTCAGATCGCTGTAAAGAGCTGCAAGCTAAATTATTGCGCTTCATGGATGAACACATTTATCCGAACGAACAAGCCTACAAAGAAGAGATAGACCGCAATGGACTGGAAAAAGGTAACCGATGGATAGCAACGCAGATCATTGAAGATCTGAAGCCGAAAGCCCGTGCAGAAGGTTTATGGAATCTTTTCCTGCCAAAATCAGCGCGCGCACCTGAGGGTTTGTCGAATCTGGATTACGCGCCTTTATGCGAAATCATGGGTCGCGTCGGTTGGGCGCCGGAAGTATTCAATTGCTCCGCGCCGGATACCGGCAACATGGAAACAATCGAACGCTACGGTACCGAAGAACACAAAAAACAATGGTTAGAACCGCTGCTGCGCGGTGAAATCCGCTCGGCTTTTGCGATGACTGAGCCTGGTGTTGCTTCATCAGATGCCACCAATGTGGAAACCCGCATTGAGCGCGACGGCGATCATTATGTGATCAACGGCCATAAATGGTGGATTTCCGGCGCTGGTGATCCGCGTTGCGCCATCTATATTCTGATGGGGAAAACCGATTTCAATGCGGCACGCCATGCGCAGCAATCGATGATTTTAGTTGATGCAAAAACGCCGGGCATCACGGTGAAACGCCCTCTTCCTGTCTTCGGCTACGACGATGCACCGCATGGTCATTGTGAAATCCTGTTTGAGAATGTGCGCGTGCCAGCATCGAATATTCTGCTCGGTGAAGGCCGTGGTTTTGAAATCGCACAAGGCCGCCTTGGCCCTGGACGCATCCATCACTGCATGCGTGCAATTGGTGTGGCAGAACGCGCACTGGAGTTGATGTGCAAACGCCTCAACAGCCGCACCGCATTCGGCAAGAAGATTTCTGAGCAAAGCATCTGGCGTGAGCGCATTGCTGAATCCCGCATTCAGATTGATACAGCGCGTTTATTGACGATGAAGGCGGCGTATCTGATGGATACGGTCGGCAACAAACATGCGCAGGCAGAAATCGCGATGATCAAGGTGCTGGCGCCGAATGTCACGCAGCAAGTGTTGGACTGGGCGATACAGGCACACGGCGCTGGCGGTGTCTCTGGTGATTTCCCGCTGGCAGCACAATGGGCTGGCAACCGTACCCTACGCTTGGCGGATGGCCCGGATGAAGTTCACCGCAATGCGATTGCGAAACTGGAACTGGCAAAACACATCGATCTGAAAGAAGATTTGGGCTTGCCGATTACCCGTTCCTGATCTGCATCACGAGCAATTCACCCTTGCTCAAACCAAGCAAAAAGGCGAAGAATATCTTCGCCTTTTTTTATTCTGCGGGCAACCAGCCCGAGAGTTTTTCGTCCAGTATCAGTGCGCCTTCCCGTGCCAATACGATACCGCCACCGTCGCTGAAATCACGATAGCGCAGCCTATCAAGGCCCGCAGATTCGGGGTTTCATGTAACACCAGATACGCAATGGCTATTCCATACACTGGTTCCAGCGAGGTCATCAAACTCGCAAACCGGGTAGAAACATGGCGCAGGCTATACATGAACAAGCCGTGCGAGATCGCAGTAAACACAACCCCCATCAGTGCCAGCCCCCACCATTCGTTAGCAGAAATCTGACTGAGACCACCATTCACCAACACAAATGGCAGCAAGGTAAGAGTGGCGACGCTATTTTGCAGAAATGCCAGCCGGAACGGCGCAATATGACCGCCCTGCCAGCGATTTGCCAATACAAGTAAAGCAAAGCTGAATCCAGAAAAGATACCAAGCAATAAACCGGTCACCGGCGATTGTGCTGCCGCATTTACTATGTCACCGCCACCAGTATCACTGACCATCACAGCCATACCGATCACGACGGCGAGTGCCGCGTACCAGTCCTTACCATCCCGTTTTTCCTTGAACAGCCACGGCTCCAGCCATGTCACGAACAAAGGAAAACTGGCGAAGCCCATCAGGCCATAGGTGACAGGCGCCACCTTCATCGCGGCAAAAAAACTCAGCCAATGTACCGCCAGCAAAGCGCCGCACAAGATCACCGTTTTTGGCACCGCGCGAAAAGAAAATTCACGCTGAACCAGCAACAAAGGAATCAGGCTGAGGCTGGCAAACAAGGTTCGCCCGAACACCAGTAATAACGACGACACCGCCAACACTTTACTCAACACACCCGCACTGCCGAACAAAAATATCGCAAAATGCAAAGCTACATAAGGCACAACCGAACTGTTTTTCATCAATCTGTACACGCAAGCAAGACAAAGATGTCGCATGATGCCATCATTCTCTGCATCTGGTAAGGCAGAATAGTCGTCTGCACAAAATGGCACAAAATGGCGCAGACTGACCGCTGACGATATAGCTTATAAAAACATCCCGCCGGATGCTTCGATGCGCTGGCCATTAATCCAACCACAGCTATCCGACAATAGTGCCGATGCAACGCCGCCAATGTCATCCGGCAAACCTGCGCGACCCAATGCGGTCTGATTGGCAATAAACTGATTCAGTTGTGCATTATCCCTAACGACGCCACCACCAAAATCAGTGGCAATCGCGCCCGGCGCAATCACATTGACTGCAATGCCACGCGCATCCAGCTCTTTTGCCAGATATCGACTCAATACTTCGACCGCCCCCTTCATCGCCGCATAAGCAGCATGCCCCGGCAAGGAAAATCGTGTCAGACCGCTGGACACATTCAGGATACGGCCGTGATCTGCAATCACTGGCAACAGGGTTTGCGTGAGAAAAAACACGCCTTTGAAGTGGATATTCATCAACTGATCGAACTGTGTTTCACTTGTTTCAGCAAACGAAGTATGTCCGCCTATCCCGGCATTATTCATCAGAAAATCGAACTGATGCCGTTGCCATTGCTGAGCCAGTACCTGTTGTAATTTTTCAGTAAATCCGGCAAAGGTATCTGCTGCGCCGGTATCGAGTTGCAATGCTACTGCCCGCCGCCCCAGTGCTTGTATTTGTGCAACCACAGCATGTGCATCGGCTTCCCGACTCTGATACGTCAGAATAATATCGACACCTTGCCGGGCCAAGACGAGCGCCGTGTTTTTACCCAATCCACGGCTGCCGCCGGTGATCAGGGCGATTTTCTGCTGTGAGGACGAGACTGGGGTGTTTGTGTCTGCGTTTGCATTCGTATTGTTCATGGTATGACTCCTGATGAAATGACCCATCACAAATGGGATGGATGCAGTGTATAAGCGCGACCTTTGAAGATAAATAACGCAAAAATGATCACACTGTTCGTTATTTGCGAACAATCAACACTTTCAATGCTATATTTCCTGCATTCACTCCTGTAGCTGGGTTAAAGGGCCGTCTGATGAATCAGTTTGAAGCAATGCACATTTTTGTCCGGGTGGCGGAGTTGGGCAGTTTTACGCAGGCAGCCGATCAGATCGGATTACCGAAAGCCAGTATTTCCACTTCCGTCAAACAACTCGAAAACCTGCTTGGCACCAGCTTGCTGCACCGGACGACGCGCAGCGTACAGATGACTGCGGATGGCCTGATTTTTTACGAACGCTGCAAAGACATGCTGGCGGATATGGAAGAGCTGCAAACGCTGTTCCAGCAAGGCCCAAGCCAGATCAGCGGTCGCCTGAGGATGGATTTGCCGAGCGCATTCGCACGCAATATCGTGATTCCCCGTCTGCCAGAATTTTTACGCTTGCATCCGCGACTGGAAATCGAATTAAGCAGCACTGACCGGCGGGTCGATCTGATCCGGGAAGGCTTAGATTGTGTGATGCGTATCGGCAATCTGAGCGACAGCAGCCTGATTGCCAGGCCCCTGGGGAAACTGCGGCAAATCAATTGCGCCAGCCCGGCCTATATTGCACAGCATGGTATGCCTGTCAGCCTGGCGGATCTGGGTCGGCATCAGCTGATTCATTACGCCAGCAATTTTAGCGGCAAGCCAACGGGTTTTGAATACGTAGAGGAAGGCAAACACAAGACTATTGCTATGTCCGGCGTACTCACCGTCAATAACAGTGATGCTTATCAGGCCGCGTGTCTGGCTGGTTTCGGAATTACCCAAGCTCCGGCGATTGGTACCAGAGAATTGATAGAACAGGGCCTGCTGATCGAAGTGCTGCCGGAATTCACCGCAGCGGCCATGCCAGTCTCACTGCTATATGCAGATCGCCGTCACCTGCCGAAACGAACGCAAAGCTGGATGAACTGGGTAGCCGGAATCGTGCAAGCGCATCTGATACCATGAGAAAGAGGATTCTGTGCGCAAATTGACAAATCTCTGCATAATAAGCATCAGATCAGTATTTAACACCTGTCCGACAAATCCATAATGGGAGCACACGATGATAGACGTTTATTCCTGGCCTACACCTAACGGTCACAAAGTCCATATCATGCTGGAAGAATGTGGTCTGGCGTACCGCGCGATTCCGATTGATATCAGTGCAGGCGACCAGTTTAAGCCTGAGTTTCTCGCGATTTCTCCGAACAATAAAATCCCGGCCATTGTTGATGCCGACGGCCCCGATGGGCAACCGATTTCTTTATTTGAATCCGGTGCCATTTTGCTCTATCTCGCCGGGAAAACCGGTAAATTTCTCGGCAACACTGACAGAGAAAAATATGACACCCTGCAATGGCTGATGTTTCAGATGGGTGGCTTTGGCCCTATGCTGGGCCAAGCACATCATTTCCGCGTTTATGCGCCGGAAAAAATTGACTACGCAATTGATCGATACACAAATGAAGCAAGACGACTATATGGCGTCATCGACAAAAAACTTGCAAGCTCTGAGTATCTCGCTGGCGACGAGTACACGATAGCCGATATTGCCGTGTTTGCCTGGGCGCGCTCCTTTGTCAATCAGGGAATCGACTGGGCCGATTTCCCTGACGCAAAACGCTGGTTTGATGTCATCAGCGCCCGCCCTGCGGTTCAGAGAGGCGTGCAGGTTCTCGCCAATTTACGCAAACCATTAGAAACTGATAAATCAAAAGACATCTTATTTGGCAAAACCCAGTACGCTAAAAAATAACGTTAACCACTCACAGAAGGAAGCGCGGCGAAGATAATAATCCGCCCGTTTCTTACCAGGATTTATATGCGCCGACCTGTAAAACGAAATAGAATCAAGCTCGCCGCAGAAAGCCAGAGACTGGTAAATTTGTCACTGGCGGTCGCACAATCAGCGAGTCGCATCGAGGATCTGACCTGGCAGGAAAAGCTTGATCTGTATGTCTCGAAAAATCTGAGACAGCATCATCAGGAAATCGTTGATGCGGCGGCAGAGAATTTATTTGCATCTCATCCCAACGGTTACGAAGTCCTGGTTGAAACACTGGAAACGGTCAGCACCTGCTCCAGCGTTGAAATACAAGGAAAAAAATTCACGACGCTACTCATCGCGGCACCAGTGCTGGCCTGGACCCGTTTTGAAATCGCATCCGGGGCGATTCCGGCTGACATACTGTCGCAACTCTCCGGAAAACTGATAAACAATATGCTGATGCCGTCCACTAAGCTGCGTCTGCTGCCGCATTTATATTCAATCGATCAGTTGCCACGCAATCACTGCGAGACTTATGCGCTACTGGAACGCCATGCGATGGCTGTACTGAAAGACAGCAGTTATCCGGTTGAGACTGAGCACGCACAAACTGTTCCTTTTCTGGCGGATATACGCTACGTGCTTGGCGTGCTGGTGGCACCGGCCGACGCGCCGATTTTTCAGTGGCAGGCATTAGAAGCCCCTTATGATTGCGCAACTGCAAAAAGTAATGCCCTGCTCGCGTGGCAGGAACAGGCTGCCCCCGCCATCAAACACCTGCTGCCTGGATGTGGCATTGAACTCCTGTTACCAGAGGCGTTTTACACCGCTTGCCGCGAAGCCGATGTCAAAATTCGACCGGCATCGATACGCTCCGCCATATTTTATCTGACGCAGACGTTGAACAAAGAAGCGTCGCAACTCAGCGTTGTGATTGCCTCTTGTGGGGTGCAGGACACACCGGGCCAGATAGACGAGTTCAGAATCAGCTTTTGTCTGGCCGATGCTCCCGAAGTGATCTATGGCGTGGTCTGGCCACTGTATCAGGCGGAAGATCAGCTTGCTGCCGTCAGCCTTGACGAAAGTGGAAAACTGACTGGCGATATCCCGGATATACTGACTGATTGCGGCATTAGTAATATTCTTCAGATAGACGAAATTTTTGCGATGGAATTTTGCGACGATTGCGGCACCCCATTATTCGCAGACCGCGATGCCGAACTGGTACACCCTGAAATGCCGGACGACACTCCATCTCCCGGCACGGCACACTTCCACTAACCCATCCCGACATTCATCTGACCAGCGATACATTTGCTGGTCAGATGTTATCCCGCTTATTTCGCACATTTCGTCTTTTACTTCGCAAAATCCTCTGCCCAGCTTCGTCTGAAGTGATATTTTTTCAGGCAAGCACATTTGCAGTCACCGAAATTTAAATCCGTTGTACAATAAGTTTTGAACGGTCGTGCTTTTTTATTTCAATCTGAAATTGTTGTCAGTTTTGTCGAAGGAAATCAGAAAGAAATACAAGGCTCACACGCGCAGTAAAAACAGACCGTCAATCATCCAGGCATTCAACCTCAGGAGACAATATGGATTTGAATTACACACCGGAAGATCTCGCCTTCCGGGATCAGGTGCGCAGTTATCTGGAAGCAAACCTCCCGACTGACCTGCAGCAAAAGGTATTGAACCACAAACGCTTATCCAGAGAAGATTTTGTCCGCTGGCACAAGATACTGGCCAAACAAGGCTGGGTCGCTACAGGCTGGCCGAAAGAATACGGCGGTACTGGCTGGACGCCGACGCAACGTCATATTTTCGAGGAAGAATGCGCACGCGCAGGCACGCCGGCGATCCTGCCATTCGGCGTGAATATGGTGGCGCCTGTCATCATGGCGTTTGGTAATCAGGCACAAAAAGACTATTACCTGCCGCGCATACTGAATTGCGATGACTGGTGGTGTCAGGGTTACTCGGAGCCAGGTTCAGGCTCCGATCTCGCTTCACTCAAAACCCGTGCTGAACGCGTCGGTGATCATTACATCGTGAACGGCCAGAAGACTTGGACTACGCTGGCGCAGCATGCCGACATGATCTTCTGTCTGGTACGCACAGAACCTAACGGCCGTAAGCAAGAAGGCATTTCTTTCCTGCTGATCGATATGAAAACCCCGGGTATCACGGTGCGTCCTATCATCATGCTCGATGAAGACCATGAAGTGAATGAAGTGTTCTTCGATAACGTCAAAGTATCGGTACAAAACCTGATCGGAGAAGAAAACAAAGGCTGGACTTACGCCAAATACCTGCTCGGTCATGAACGCACAAATATCGCTGCGGTTGGCCGTGCAAAACGCGAATTACAATTCCTGAAACGTGTCGCTGCTGAACATCATAAAAACGGCCAACCACTGATCGACGATCCGGTGTATGCAAATAAAGTCGCGAGTCTGGAAATCGAAATCATGGCGCTGGAAATTACGGTGATGCGTGTGATTTCTCAGGATAGCGGACGTCCGGGGCCGGAAGCCTCTTTGTTGAAAATCAAAGGCACAGAGATTCAACAGCGACTGACTGAATTAATGGTCGAAGCAGTCGGCCCGTATGCGCAACCATTCGATCCGGCTTTCCTCGAAGGCGAGAATGAGCACAGCGTCATGGATGACGACGATGCTGCCGCCCTTGCCGCTTACTACTTCAACTTCCGTAAGACCTCCATCTATGGCGGCTCTAACGAGATTCAAAAAAATATCATTACCCAAATGATTTTAGGACTGTGAGGAGAGCACCATGGATTTCGCATTAACACAGGAACAGACACAATTTGCCGAAGCAGTTCGTCGTTGGGTAGAAAAAGACTACGGCTTTGAACAACGCAAACACATCATTGCTTCTGAAGAAGGTGTTTCAGCAGCAGCCTGGTCTGCGTTGGCAGAACTTGGTGCGACGGCCTTGCCTGTCCCCGAAGATCAGAACGGCTTTAACGGCAGCGCAATCGACATGATGGTAGTCATGCAGGAACTTGGACGCGGTCTGGTCATCGAGCCGTATTTCGCCACCGTATTTGCGGCTGAATTTCTGAAGCAGGCAAAAGCGCATTTCGACGTGCTGGAGCAGGTTGCTGGCGGAGAAATCAAACTCACAGTCGCTCTACATGAGAAACAATCACGCCACGATTTAACCGATATCGCGACGACAGCGACAAAATCTGCCGACGGCTATACGCTGAACGGTAAAAAGACCGTGGTGTTACATGGTGCTCAGGCCGACAAGCTGATCGTTTCAGCGCGCGCCAGCGGTGCTGCTCACGATAAGAATGGCATACAGTTGTTCATTGTCGATGCCAATGCCGCAGGTGTAACGCGTCAGGATTACCGCACCATCGATGGCTATCGTGCGGCGGACATCAGTTTTACTAACGTTCAGGTTCCCGCGATTGCCTTGCTCGGCCGCGAAGATGGCGGCTGGGAATTACTCGATGCGGTGTCTGACTATGGTGTTTCTTTACTGTGTTCAGAAGCCATTGGCATTATGGAAGCCATCACCTCGGCAACGCTGGAATATCTGAAAACACGCCAGCAATTCGGTGTCCCTATCGGTAAATTCCAGGTGCTGCAACACCGGATGGCAGACATGTTCATGGAAATGGAGCAGGCGCGCTCGATGGCAACGTTGGCGGCAGTCAAGGTGTCGTCAGAGAATGCTGAAGAACGTCGCCGCACTTTGTCAGCAGCCAAAGCTCGCGTTGGTCAGGCCGCGAAATATATCGGCCAGCAGGCAGTGCAATTACATGGCGGCATGGGGGTGACCAATGAATTGCCGGTCGCGCACATGTTCAAACGACTGACCATGATAGAGCTGTCGCTCGGCGACACCGATCATCATCTGGCCCGCTTCGTTGCACAGCCTGGTTTTAAAAACGCTGCATGATAAAAAAGTCCCGACCCTGCTCGGGACTTTTTTCTATGTCCGTCACACCAGTGTGGCGAATATCGTTTGCGCAGCGATAGTAAACAATACCTGAATATTCATGCGCCTGACAGAGGGAAAAACCGCTGTCAGGCGCATCAATACTCAGAGAAAGCTCAAAAAACGTAAAGAAATTCAGATAAAACCCAATAAAAATAATGTCATCAAGGAGACCGTATGACGACCAAGCAATTCACCTGGTATTTTGAAGATTTCATTCCCGGCAGCGTGATTCCACTGGGACAACGCACTGTCACCGAAGAAGAAATCATCCACTTTGCGCAGCAATTCGATCCGCAATCTTTTCACGTTGATAAAGACGCCGCCAAAGCTTCGATCTTCGGCGGCGTCATCGCCAGCGGCTGGCACACCTGCAGCATGATTATGCGCATGGTGGTCGATGGTTTCATTGCCGATTCGTCGAGCATGGGTTCACCCGGTGTGGACGAAGTGCGCTGGATACTGCCAGTGCGCCCCGGCGATACACTGACCGTCAGCGCTGAAACCGTCTCAGTAAAGCCATCGTCATCGCGCCCGGACAGAGGCGTCGTCAACACGGTCTGGAAGGCAGTCAATCAGGATGGACAACTTGTCTGCACCATCAAAGGTATGGGTATGTTTGGTCGCCGCCCGCAAGCATAAGGAGAACGACATGCGTGAAATCAAATCCCTCGCGGAACTCAAATCGCTCGTTGGCACTCAGGTAGCAAGCTCAGACTGGATCAGCATATCTCAGGAAAGGGTGAACACCTTTGCCGACGCCACTGGTGATCATCAATGGATACACATAGACGTGGAACGGGCAAAAAAGGAATCGCCATTTGGTGGCCCGATTGCGCACGGTTTCCTGACCCTCTCTTTGCTACCCATGCTGATGGCAGACGCGCTGCACCTCAGTTACGTCAAAATGGGCGTGAATTATGGGCTCAACAAAGTACGCTTTCCAGCACCAGTACCGGTCGGCAGCCGTTTGCGTGCTCACCTGACATTGCTGCAGGTCGACGACATCAAAGACGGCGCGCAAATGACCTGGGAAGTCAGTATAGAACGCGAAGGCAGCGACAAACCTGTCTGCGTTGCAGAATCAATTGCGCGTTGTTACTAACGTCAGAGAAATTTTAAATTTGTACGGGTGGCAAATCGGTGTTAACGATTTGCCACTCGTCGCTTTCTTTAACAGCGAAACATCATTTAGCCCACGAACAATAGGGATGTTTCAGCAAATTCGCGTTCGCATAACGACGATCATGGCTGACTTCTTCCCCGAGCCACGCAGGTCGTTCAAACACCTGATCTTCGGATTGCAATTCCACCTCCGCCACTACCAAGCTAGCGTTGTCACCAAAAAATTCATCGACTTCCCAGACCAGATCACCTGCAGGAATGCGGTAACGGTTTTTCTCTATCAAGGGTTGTTGGCATACCTGATCAAGTAAGGCCTGCGCGTCCGCCAAAGAAATCGCATATTCCCATTCGCCACAGGCTATGCCGGTCGACAAACCTTTAATCGTCAGCATCGCAGCATCACCGTCAATCCGCACGCGCACGATACGTCCCGGCTCAGCACTGATATACCCCTGACGCAAATAAGTTGCCACGCCCTGCTGCTTCCACTCATCGCCAACGACGAGAAACTTACGCTCTATTTCTATACCCATGTGCTTTTAACCTTATGCATGTTCATCGTCCCGAACCATTATTTTCCCTGCTTTTAGCGTTGAAGAAGACAATGCGCGAAAAAAAGACACCGCGCAAATACTGCCGGTGTCTTTTTTATAAAAATAAACTTTCTCAGTTATTCAATGAAGCCAGGATCGGTTGCAACATCGCTTCACCCAGTTTGATACTGCGGGCACCATCCCATCCGGTTTCGGCGTCCGGCAAATTTGCATTGTCTTTGAATGGCAATTCCAGTGTCAGTGATACGCATTTAAATGTGTGACCAATATACTTAGAAGCCAATTTCAACATGTCTTCATTGTATTTCGACGCCTCGTAACCAAACTTGGTCTGAAAATCAGGGCTGGCAGCGCAGAAGCTATCGACAAATACTTGCTGCTCTTTTGCCTGCTTCTCGGTGAAGCCTTCGATCATCTCACTACCTGCCACAAATACATATGGCAAAGCCTCGTCGCCATGAATATCCAAAAACAGATCACAGCCGGTCTCATGAATCTTGTTTTTTACGTGGAATACTTCCGGACTGGTTTCCAGTGATGGCGTCATCCATTCGCGGTTCAGATTAGCACCGGCAGCATTCGTGCGCAGATTGCCGCGCGCAGCGCCGTCAGGATTCATATTCGGCACGATATACAATACCGCCTTATCCAGAATACTGCGGGCAATTGGGTTAGCCGTATCCAGCAAGGCGCCCAGCAGTCCTTCGACCAGCCACTCCGCCATCGTTTCGCCAGGATGTTGACGGGCAATAATCCAGATCTTTTTCTCAGCAGCAGGATCGCCAACCACCACCACATTCAGATCGCGCCCATCAACGGTATTACCCAGATCCACGACTTCGACCAACGGTGAATGCTGAACACTGCTCAGTAAATCGAGGTGACGTTCCCAACTGTATGGCTCGAAATAAGCGTAATACACGCTATCGTATTCAGGCGTATGACGTATCGTCATCACCTTACCATCAAATTCCGTATCGACACGGAACCAGGTTTCACGGTCATAACTTGCCACCGCACGATAATTTTCCCAACCCTTAGCATAAGTCGCCTCGCCTGCATTCAGAATACGCATCACTGTTTCCTGGTGACGCGCACCTTGCAAACGGAAATGAAACCATTGCCAGATATCGGCATGTGAATCTTTACGCAACTTCAGTTCGATTGTATCTGCCTCTTCTGCCTTCACCACTTCGATCGCTCCCGCGTCGAAATTCTGACTGATTTTTATGGTCATAAATATGTATGTTGTGTAGTTTTATTCCCCACCGCAGCGCCAATTCACGTCAACAACATCAGGAATTCACGCATACGACCTGTGTGACTGTATTTTTACAGCTTTTCAGGAAATATGAAAATATTTTAGTCAAATATTCAAAATAAATTGTTAAATTCTTTCGGGGATTTTCTGCAAAACGACACTGGCAAGCATGGTAAAAACGCCATTCATGCACTATAATCTTTGGCTCGGAGTCGGGGCGTAGCGCAGCCTGGTAGCGTACTTGCATGGGGTGCAAGGGGTCGTGTGTTCGAATCACACCGTCCCGACCAATAAAATCAAGGACTTAGGCCAATCATGCGATTGGCCTTTTTTCTTTCTGGGGAATGTACACAAACAGATTTTTCTTCTTTTTCCGACGAAATGAAGTTAGCCAAGGCTTCCGTTAGTTCAATAACCTCATAAGAAAGATGCTGGCACATTAATCGATATCGGCCAGCTTTTCTTTGCGTCATGGGAATGTCATGTCCAAACCGATCAGGCGGCTAAGGACGAAGGTAATCAGCCCCAAGCCCAGCAGCAACAGCATGAAAACTACGACCACCTTGCCGCCCGTGCGCAGCACTGCGCGCATCTCCGCTTCACTGTCTTTCTGCTTCTGCCCTTGATCGTAATGCCATTTGATGGCGAAAAACATGCCTGTGCCAAGCACGAGAAGTTTAAATATCACTAAGACTATTGGGGTCCAATCCATCATTTTGCGTATTTCCAGGCTATTACTTAACAGTATTTATCGTAAAAGGCGCGACCTTAAAACGCTGCGTTAGCCGTTACACTTTTCGCTTGCCCATTTCATCAGGCATTCAGTTTGAATTGTCATTCGATTTATATCGATAACACGGGGCGCCTAAAGCGCAGTGATAGGCCGAATAGGGCCGAATAGAAACGAATGCAGATGAAAGATGAAAGATGAAAAAGAGAAAACCT
This sequence comes from Undibacterium sp. FT79W, assembly GCF_014284215.1. Lineage (NCBI taxonomy): Bacteria > Pseudomonadati > Pseudomonadota > Betaproteobacteria > Burkholderiales > Oxalobacteraceae > Undibacterium > Undibacterium sp. FT79W. Next base: position 110,948 of record NZ_JACOGB010000007.1, read on the forward strand.
TAACGACTGTCATGCAAGCGCAGCATTACTGCACGCACTCAGGCATACTACTTCAAAACAATTTTCATACCTTGAGACAAAATGTCTCAGTTGAAAAACGTACAACAAGAAAAGTACCTATCTGCTTACCAGGATTCGCAGTACACAGTGCGCCACGCCTGATGCAGATGGCGCATTCGTCGCAGATCAACCGATCTTGAGCTCGTCGCAGCTGGTACGTGCAGCACGCAGCGTGAGCATCATTCGAGAGTTCGATAAATGTAGTCGCACATTACTTCACTGCTTGAGTGTTTATTTATCATGATCTCATACGGGAAGATGAGCCGACCGCAAACACCTCTATCTTTTTTCAGACGAAATTCGTTCGGAAATCCGAATATCAACACCAATCATTTTCCGGAAAACCGATCCCCTCGCGCATTTACACCTAAAAATTACCTATAGCAATCAACAGCTTATAGATTATTTAGTAGTGGCATGATCTGTGCGATAGGAACACCAGCCTCGCACTCGCGCGGCCAACAAATAAATAACGGAGACAAACCCATGAGTGCAGTAAGAACTCACATGGAACACGGCCAGTCCGGTAACAGCAAAACCCTTATCAACAGCGACAACATCCAACGGCCGAGTGCACAGGCAAAACACGACATCACTGTTGTCGATATCCGTCTTAATGGAGAAATCGTGCCCAAACGCAAAATAATCAGCCTTGGGCAACATGCTGAAATTCATCGCCCCGAAGTGCTGATCGCGCCACCAATGATCCCGAATATGACCGTCTGAAGTCCACTTCACGTCAAAACAATAGGAAGCCATTATGAAATTGAACAAATTAACGACGCTGATCATGGTTGCCATGGTATTCGGCATCATTGTCGGCTATGCATGCAACACTCTCGCTACAAGCCCTGCTCAAGCCAAGGAAATAGCCTCTTACTTCAGCATACTGACCGATATTTTTCTACGCCTGATCAAGATGATCATTGCCCCGCTGATTTTCGCCACTCTGGTGTCAGGTCTGGCTGGCATGGGTGACTCGAATGCAGTTGGCCGCATCGGTGCCAAAGCGTTGGGCTGGTTCGTCGGCGCATCGCTTTGTTCGCTGGCACTGGGTCTCGTCTTCGCAAATTTATTGCATCCCGGTCTGAATCTCGGCATTCCTTTACCGGAGGTCGGCAGTTCTGTTGGTTTAAAAACCAGTGCGCTGAATCTGAAGGATTTCATCACGCATGTTTTCCCGAAAAATATTTTCGAGGCAATGGCTGCGAACGAAATTCTGCAAATCCTCGTCTTTGCGGTGTTCTTCGGTGTAGCTCTCGGTCATATTCATAATCAATCCGCCCGCAGTCTGGTCAAAACACTGGAAGAAGTCGGCCATGTCATGCTCAAGGTCACCGATTACGTGATGCGTTTTGCGCCCGTCGGCGTCTTTGGTGCTGTTGCTGGCATTATCACGACGCAAGGTCTGGGCATGTTGATGGTTTTCGGAAAGCTGCTGATCAGTTTCTATGTCACGCTGGGTGCTCTTTGGCTGGTGCTGATTCTGGCTGGTTACTTTGTACTGGGTAAGGAAGTTTTCCGTTTGATCAAACTGATCCGCAGCCCGATGCTGTTGGGTTTTTCTACCGCCAGCAGCGAATCGGCCTATCCGAAATTGATGGAGCAACTTGAAAAATTCGGCATCCGCGACCGCATCACTGGTTTTGTACTGCCGCTCGGTTACTCGTTTAACCTTGACGGTTCAATGATTTATACCACCTTCGCAGCGCTGTTTGTCGCCCAGGCTTACGGTATCGAACTGAGTATCACCACGCAGATCGCCATGCTATTGGTACTGATGATCTCCAGCAAGGGCATCGCCGGTGTACCGCGAGCCTCTTTGGTTGTAGTCGCCGCAGTATTGCCGATGTTCAACCTGCCGGAGGCGGGTTTGCTGCTGGTTCTCGGCATTGATCACTTCCTCGACATGGGACGCACTGCCACCAATGTGCTTGGCAACGCAATTGCCACCGCCGTCGTCGCCAAGTGGGAAAATGCGATAGACAATGTCGACAATTCACTGGCTGAAGCAGACGAAGCATTACCTATCGCAGATGATCTGGTGATGACTAAAGCATCCTGATTTTTACTTGCTCTCTGGTTCAGTACGGTCTTTGGACTGAACCAGAGAGCGACACCCGATCAGTCCTGTAATACCTGATTTTAGGGAGTGAACGACGAAAAGTTACACCTCTTTCTTGCGTTCGTTTCGACTGCAATACCCTCATCAGGCTGGCCGGCATCAGAAAAAATGGCTCCGTTTTTTAGTTTCCGCCATAGAGCTAATCCCAGAACCAACAACGACCAGAGAGTGCCGCCTGTTTGTCAATCATGGTCGCAAATTCCTCTATAATAGGCCGCCGAACCACCCCGCCACCATGTCCAGTCATCGTCCCCTACGCTACCTGTTGCTTCTGATATCGCTCATTATCCTGATGGTGATGAGTGGGTTTGGCGCGTACCGCATTGCCCAGCAACTAGGTCTGGCCGACCTGCAAACCACGGGTTTGCATCGCCTTGATCTGTACAGTGCCAGCCTAGAACGTGAAATCGGTAAATACGCATTTCTTCCCGGCACGCTGGGTCTGGAACGTGACGTTCTGGCCTTGCTGGAAAAGAGTAACCATGACAAATCGGGTAAGCTGGAGCCACAGGTCAACGCTTACCTTGAGCAACTCAACGAGCGTGCAGGCACGCTTTCTATCTATTTAATCGATACCAACGGGCATGTCGTTGCCTCCAGCAATTGGCGTCGTGCTGACAGTTTCGTCGGCGAAGAGCTTGCGTTTCGCCCGTATTTTCGTGAGGCGATGGAGAGCGGTCATGGGCGCTTCTTTGGTATCGGGACAACCCGCGGCGAGCCCGGCTATTACCTGGCCTCGAAGCTGACTGACGATAACGAGACGCTGGGCGTTGCCGTCATCAAAGTCAGCCTAGAACAACTTGAAAAATCATGGACTACCGTCGAAACCCCTGCCATGGTCAGTGATGAAAATGGCGTCGTCATCCTCGGTTCGGTCGCCAACTGGAAATTCACGACTCTGCGTCCATTGGAAGAAAAGACCCGTACAGCCTTCGATCAGACGCAGCAATACAATCGGCGCGCCCTGAAACCGTTGGGCTTGAAAGAGTTGCGCGAACTCGATCACGGCGCAAGACTGGTCAGCATTGCGAAGGATAGTCCTGAGATCGCCTCGGTCTATCCAGTGGCTGGGCGTTTTCTGGCGCAATCACGACCATTGCCCGGTACACCCTGGACGCTGACCGTACTTTCGCATCTGAAACAGGTCGATGATATTGCGCAAAGCCGTGCCGCCGTTGCAGTTGTCGTCACCGCACTACTCTTTATGTTTGGTCTGATGGCCAATGAACGACGTCGTCATCTGAAGGATAGGCTGGCTGCCCGCGAAGCGCTGCAACAAGCGCATGACGAGCTGGAGCGCAAGGTAAATGAACGCACTGCTGACCTGTCCGCAACCAATCTCCAGTTACAGGACGAAATTACGGAACGCATACGCGCCGAGCGCACATTGCGTGCCGCACAGGATGAACTGGTGCAAGCCGGCAAGCTGGCGGTAATCGGGCAGCTATCGACCGGCATCGCGCATGAACTTAACCAACCACTGGCTGCCCTACGCACACTCTCGGGCAATGGCGTGCGCTTCCTGGATCGCGGCGATCTCAATACTGTTCGCACTAATCTCGAAAGAATTGCCCAACTGACGGATCGCATGGGTCTGATTACCGGCCAACTGCGTACCTTTGCCCGCAAGTCCAGTGGTCAGTTACAGGCGGTTCCGCTATGTAATGCCCTGGACAATTCGTTGGCACTGCTAGAGCAGCGCTTGATTCAGGCCAATGCCGAGGTTCGCCGCTACTGTCCACTGCCCGAGCCAGTCGCGCTGTGCGATGTCAACCGACTGGAGCAAGTATTAATCAATCTGATCGGTAACGCACTTGATGCCATGGAAGGTCAACCCGCGCCCGTTATTGAGCTTGGCTGTGAATCAATCGGCCAACAAGCACGCCTGACGGTGCGCGACCACGGACCAGGGCTGGACGACACGGCTCTGAGCCATTTGTTCGAAGCGTTTTTCACCACGAAACAGGCCGGTGGCGGACTGGGCCTGGGACTGACGATCTCTGCCGACATTATTCGCGATTTCGGTGGCACCCTGACCGGTACCAACCATCCCGAAGGCGGTGCTCTGTTCACATTAGAAATCCCTCTCATACACAAGGCTGGGCAACATGAGTGAAGTTCTGAAAGTACTGATCATCGAGGATGACCCAGACGTCGCACTTGGTTGCGAACAAGCGTTGCAACTCGAAGGCATTGCCGTCGAATGTGTCAGCAGCGCGGAGCAGGCACGCCGCCGGCTGGGTCGTGACTTTCGCGGTGTCGTCGTCAGCGACATCCGGCTACCAAAAATGGATGGCATGAGCTTCCTGCGTGAGACGCTCAACATTGATCCGGAATTGCCAGTAGTTCTGATCACCGGACATGGTGACATCTTAATGGCCGTGCAAGCGATGAAAGATGGCGCACACGATTTCATCCAGAAACCTTTCGCTCCGGAATATCTGGTCGAGGTCGTGCGCCGGGCGCTGGAAAAACGTCGCCTTGTACTGGAAGTGCGCGATCTGCGGCGTCAACTCGACCAACGCGACCTGCTCGAAGGAAAAATGATAGGCCGCGCGCCATCAATGCAAAAAATCCGCGACATGGTCGCCCGCCTCGCCGACAGCGCAGCAGATGTGCTGATTCACGGTGAAACCGGGACTGGTAAAGAACTCGTCGCCCGTTGCCTGCATGAAGCCAGCTCGCGCCGACACGGTAACTTCGTCGCCATCAACTGTGGCGGGCTACCGGAAACCTTATTTGACAGCGAAATTTTCGGCCACGAAGCTGGCGCATATACCGGTGCTGCAAAAAAACGTATCGGTAAAATTGAGCACGCCAGCGGCGGCACGCTGTTCCTTGATGAAATCGAGAGCATGCCGCTCGCCATGCAAATCAAATTGCTTCGCGTACTGCAGGAACGCACTCTGGAACGTCTGGGCTCGAACACACCGATTGCGATTGACTGCCGCGTCATTGCCGCGACCAAAACAGACTTAGTCGAACTGGCCGCCACTGGCGCTTTCCGTAACGATCTGTATTACCGCCTTAGCGTCGCCACACTGGACCTGCCGCCACTACGCGAGCGGCGTGAAGACATACCTCTGCTTTTCGAACATTTCCTGCTGCTGGGCGCAGCACGCCATCAACGCGCGGTGCCGGAGACAACAGCCAACCGCATTCGCCAATTAGTCGGTTACGGCTGGCCGGGAAACATCCGCGAACTCCGGAACGTTGCTGACCGCTGCGTTCTCGGGATAGAGAGCGGCTCACCACCTTTTGGCCAGCCACAAACAGACGGCGCAATATCATTAGCCGAGACCGTCGATGCGTTCGAACGAGCACTGATCGCCGATGCCCTGCACCGCCACCGCAGCCTCGCCCGCACGGCAGAAGCACTGGGCGTCGCAAAAACAACACTGCACGACAAGATAAAAAAATACGGACTGGATGGAAACTAAAGGCAGTGAATAAAGGCAGTTAAGCAAAGGCGACGCCTGCTGATCCGGCCACTCACATTTACTAAGGCCTTTCAAATCACGTCTTGACAGACCCGTCTGACCGCCCCGCTAATTGTCAAACACCGTTAAGCATTAACAAAAAGTAACAGTGCAAGCGAAGGCCTTTTAATATCATGGAAGATTACCCGACCGTGTAATGGAAGACTATGTTGCAGCACAGGACTCAGATATGGCATGAAACTCTGCGTAATCACCCACGAGGTCTGGTTGTTAACACCGCTGCTATTCTCGGAGCCACTTTAATTGTCGGCCATACGCACTCGCACTGGTTCTGGCTCTGGGTTGTCATTTCTCTGGGTGTTTCCGCTGCGCGGTATGGTATTTATGTGTATTGCTGCCATTCCATCAAACAGCACTCAGCGCAAGCCATACCAAGGCATCAGATAGTCCTGCTTCACTTGTCAATTTTAAGTGCTGCTATCAACTGGATGATCGTTGCCTGGATAGGAATTCCTGAATTTCAGGCAAAAGATAAATTCGCCATACTGATTATTATTTCCGCCCTTGCAGGAGGCGCGACCGGCACGCTGGCATCGTTAAAAATCACAGGCAAAATTTATATCGCGCTACTGATTGTCCCGGCATCCTTACGAATGTTGTTAATGGACGACCCGAGCTTGTCCGTTCTTGCAATACTGGGATTTATTTTTGCTTGGGTCATGATGAGCAGCCATCAGAATAATTTCAGGCTACTCGAGCATTCCTTGCATCTGGCAAGAAGCAACGAAGATCTGATCTCTCAGCTATCCGTTAAAAATACAGAAATCAGCAACATTAATTCAGAGCTGGAACAAACCGTTGAAGACAGAACCAAGGAATTGCAATACCTGGCAAATCACGATCTGTTGACATCCCTGTTAAACCGACGTGGATTAGCGGAGCAATCTTATCAGCCTAAGCCAGTAATACATCACCAGTTATTTCTGTTCATTGACCTTGACCGCTTTAAACATATTAACGACGGATTAGGCCATGACTGGGGCGATCTGTTGTTACAAGCGGTAGCACATCGCCTGAAAGAATTAGTGGATGAGCTGGCAGCCGAATGTGGCGCCTGCCATCACTCAGTTTGTCGCTGGGGAGGTGACGAATTTGCAGTGCACTTTATCTGCGAAACGTTCTCTGCAAAAGACGTACATCCTGCTTGCCACTATCTGCAGGTAATGTTGTCGCAACCTTACCAGATCAATGGTCGCCAATTACATATCGGAGCCAGTATTGGCGTCTTTGAAAAATGCGGAGAAAAACTGACCAACATTGCTGACGCGGTGAGCTGCGCAGATATGGCTGCGTCAGAAGCCAAACGTTTAGGTCGTGGCAGGATTGTATTTTATTCTGAGGTACTGGCAGATATTCAGCGGCGCCGGCTGGCGCTATCGATTGCACTGGCAAATGTGCACAAAGACGGTTCTTTGAAACTGCTTTTTCAACCTATTGTCGCGGCAAAATCAACAGAAGTTGTTGCGTTGGAAGCTTTACTTCGATGGACGTGTGCTGAAATCGGCCCCGTTTCTCCCGATGAGTTTATTCCTCTGGCGGAGGAGTCCGATCATATTATCAACATCGGTAAATGGGTACTCCAGCAAGCATGTTCTGCAGCCAAAGCCTGGCAAGACAAAAACGATGATCACATTGCTCCAAAAGTCGCAGTGAACACATCGATCCGGCAGTTAATACAAACATCGTTTGCCAATGAAGTACAAGCTATCCTGAAAAATACAGGGCTTGATGCCGATCGTCTGGTGATTGAGGTTACCGAAAGTGTTTTCGATGAACAGAATATGCAGCAGGCCCTGATCAGCCTGCTTGCTTTGCATGAGATGGGAGTAGAAATACACCTCGATGATTTTGGTACTGGCTATTCGTCGCTGTCACGTTTGCACGAGTTCCCGATCGATGCCATCAAAATCGATAAGAGCTTCGTCATGTCAGCAGATGAAAAATCTCTGGCGGTTGTTGAAGGTGCGCTACTGATTGCCAAAAAATTTGGATTGAAAGTAATAGCGGAAGGTGTAGAGTCCGCCCAGCAACGTGAAAAATTAATGACGCTTGGTGTCGACGAATTACAAGGCTATTTCTTCGGAAAACCGACAGAAATAGCAACACTGTCATTGACAGAGACTAGCGTGCCCAAGCTGACAAACAACGCATAGTGATCGAACCGCCACGGTTCCATTTCATGGACTACGTGAAGCCTCACTATCGCCTTAAGCTCTTCCTGCTTTTTAAATCTACGCTTTTAAAAAACATCAAATAAAAAAGCCTGATCTTTACAGATCAGGCTTTGCTACGACATAAATAACTCTTAATGCGAAAGTGCAGTCTCTCCCGCCATACGACGAAGGCGATGCGTGGGTCCAGTTCGTTTCATTTGATTGCGATTCTCATTCTTCAGAGAATTCGCCTCGCGTAAGCTGGTCAGAACCCGGCAGACTGTTTCTCGGGTCGAATGCACAATCTCCGCCATATTTCCCAAGCTGGGCAACGCATCTGCGGCAAATTCGCTGAATACCTGATTGGCATCGGGCCTCAGCATCTGCAGCAAGCGTTTGACACGTTCGTCCACCGTACCGGTTCTCAGACTGACAACCTGACGGCAGCGAATATGATTAGTCGCAATCGTTTTCATCAGTAAGGCCGTCATTGCCTTATCATCAGCGACATCGACCGACTGCAATTTTACCGGCGTAATTGCCCGGACTTGCAGTGTTTCGCTCACCCCTGAAAAACACTCGACACCCAGCAAATCGCCGGGTAACGCCAATCGCACAAAATTGATTTTGCTTTCGTCTGACTCATCCACACTATTGATACGTACCGTGCCAGATTCTATACGCCATAAGGCGTTTAACTCATTCATTGTTAAGACCTGACGCGGCAGCAAATACCGCTCAGATCTGTTCATTATGCTGGATTGCATAAGATCTCCGTAAAATTAACAAATGATGTATTTGTGCGAATTATTTATCGTCATCTTCGTGATCCCTGACACTTTGCGCCTCGAACCACAAAGCATTAACGACTGCCAGTAATACCGCCATCGACGTTCCCAACATCCAACTGAAATACCACATAATGATTCCTTTCTGAGTGCGCTTAATACAGCGACTTGCTATTCGCCTGAATATTGGCAACCGTGACTTTTCCACGCATGACGCGGTAGGCCCAACTGGTGTAGCCGACGACAATTGGCGTCATCACCAGTGCAACCCAAAACATAATGTTCAGCGTACGCTGACTGGAGACGCAATCCCAAACCGTCAGACTGTGATCAGGATGTGAACTGGATGGCAGTACAAATGGGAAAATCGCGGAGCCTGCCATCAGAATAATGCCGGCACAAGCAATACCACTGCCGATAAAAGCGATACCGCCACGGCGTGCCAGCGTTGCGATCAATCCAAGTGCAATTCCCGCATAGGCAAGGCCGACCAGCAAAAAGATCAGCGGATAACGTTCATAGTTACTCCACCATACGCCTGTCTGATGCAACACCGTTTTTGTCAACGGTGAAATGCCTTCACCAACGAGTATGTCTGAGGTGATCCGGTAACCTTCCATCCCGGAAACTATGACACCCGCCACCGTCAATACCAATGCAAGCACTAAGGCACTGACCATACTGACGCGACGGGCGTGCTGCGCAATTTGTTGTTCGGTGCGTAATTGCAGATAGTTCGCGCCGTGAAATACCAGCAGCGTCAGACTGGCAACGCCGCACAGTAATGTGAATGGCGTAAACAATGCCCAGAAACTGCCGGTATAAACAGGAAGCATATTGTCTTCAAAGTGAAATGGAACACCTTTAATGACATTTCCTATCGCCACTCCAAATACCAGTGAAGGCACTGCACCACCGACAAACAAGCCCCAATCCCAGGCCGTACGCCAGCGCGGATCGGCTACCTTGCTGCGATAATCAAAACCGACAGGACGGAAAAACATGGCCCACAATACGGCCATCAGGGCAAAATAAAACCCGGAAAATGCTGTTGCATAGACCAGTGGCCATGCCGCAAAGATCGCACCACCGGCAGTAATAAACCAGACCTGATTACCATCCCAATGTGGCCCTACCGTATTGATAATGACACGACGTTCATCATCATTGCGACCGACGAACGGCAGCAGTGTGCCGACACCCATGTCATGCCCGTCCATAATGGCAAAGCCGATCAACAGCACGCACACCAGCAACCACCAGATTAATTTAAGTAATGTGTAGTCAAGCATGTCACACCTCTTTTGAAGACAAAGCGGCCGCATAGACGGGCGCATTCACACCATTAGCGCCAGCGTCAGGGTTGGCTGATTCCAGAGCATATTTCCCGGTACCGAGACTTGAAGGACCAAGGCGCACGTATTTCAGCATCAGATACACCTCGGCGATTAGCAGCAGGGTATAGAACAGCAAGAAGCCGCCAAGTGAAAACAGCACATCGTTTCCGCTTAATGCCGATGTCGACAAATGCGTCGGCAACATCCCCTGCACTGTCCAGGGCTGGCGCCCGTACTCAGCAACAAACCATCCCATTTCGCAGGCAATCCACGGCAACGGCACACTCCATACGGCCCATTTCAACAACCATGGACGAGACTCTATGCGATTCCGTGCCGCCGACCAGAACGCCACCGCAATCAGCGCCAGCATGGCAAAAGCAACAGCAACCATGATGCGGAAAGTCCAGAACATAGGCGTCACTTTAGGGAAAGCATCGCGCAAGGCTTGGGCTTTCATTTCCGGAGTTGCCAGACGTACGTCAGAGATATATTTTTTTAACAGTAAGCCATAACCCAGATCTGCCTGCACCGCTTTAAAGTAAGCCAGCTTTTCAGCATTTTTGGGATCTTTGCGCAAAGCCTCCAACGCAGTAACAGCGACGATGCCACGCTCGATGCGACTCGCAATCTTCACCTCCAAGGCATCAATACCGGGAATGACCTTGTCGACGCTGCGAGTGCCGATCAGCCCCAGAACATAAGGTATGCGTATCTCTGCATGATTCGTTTTATTGACTTCATCAGGAATACCAAACAGCGTCAGGCCCGCTGGAGCCTCTTCCGTTTTCCACATACCTTCCATCGCTGCCATTTTTGTTTCCTGGGTTTCAGCAGCGGTATAACCAGACTCATCTCCAAGCACAATGACCGATAAGACCGATGCCAATCCAAAGGCAGCAGCAATGCGAAATGAACGCAATGCAAATGCGGTGTCTCTCTTCTTAAGCAGATACCAACTGCTGATGGACAAAACAAATATGGACCCCGTGACGTAACCAGCGCTGATGGTATGCACAAATTTTGCTTGCGCTACAGGATTAAAAATCACGTCGGTGAAACTGCTTAACTCCATGCGCAGGGTCACAGGATTAAACTCGGCACCGACAGGATTCTGCATCCAGCCATTCGCAATCAATATCAGTAATGCAGACAAATTTGATCCGATCGCAGTCAGGTAAGTGACGCTGAGATGGCCGACCTTACTCAACCTGTCCCATCCAAAAAAGAACAGCCCGACGAAAGTGGATTCCAGAAAGAAAGCCAGCAAGCCTTCTATCGCCAACGGCGCACCAAAAATATCACCGACGTAATGCGAGTAATAAGCCCAGTTGGTACCGAATTGAAATTCCATCGTCAACCCGGTGGTCACACCAAGCGCGAAATTAATACCGAATAATTTTCCCCAGAATTTGGTCATGTCACGATAAATTGTTTTGCCCGTCAACACATAGACGGTCTCCATAATGGCGAGCAACAAGGACAAACCCAGCGTCAGGGGGACAAATAAAAAATGGTATAAGGCGGTGGCAGCGAACTGTAGCCGCGACAAATCCACCAAAGATTCTGAAATCATTGCTTTTCCTTTGCATCTGTTTCATTTCCGTTGAGATCGCCTGCTCTGCTTTGCTGATCTTTAGTTGCTCGCAACATACGCTCCTCCATACCGTGCGCCGCTGCATCTGCTGGCAAACGTTGTGGAAAAAAAGCAGCTTTAATTGAAAAAAGCAGTACCAGCTTGAACAGCAACACCAAAATAATTTCCCGCTTTAATTTGAATTGCAACGGACGATGCGGTGTCACAGGAGTATCAGTCTTTGATACTCCTGCTGTATTTTGCAAAGACATAGCCTGTCTCCGGAAATGAGATAAAAATCGGAAGTAAGCTACCTGCCACAACCACGACGAGAGCCAATATTGTTGGCAGGCGCATCATGGAAGTCTGGAGGCATTACTTCTGTCTGAAGATGACGGTAGTGCTCCACAACATCAGAAAACCAATGTCGTGAAACAGAACATCATCTGGAATCAGAAGACGGCGGGAGGTGCGCGAACGGAAGGTACCAGCCACGCAATTTTTTTTGCGACAGCCAGCGTTTGAAAAGAGAAAAACTGACTTTCACTGATCGTGACAGGGAAAGTAAATTCAGGAACAGGAGGTAAAGCGAATGTCGCTGCATTCGTCAGACAATAAGCACAATGCTCGAAATGCAAAGTATCAGAGACATCGGCGGGCTTGACGCTCGTTTTTTCGAGTACGGCCCCGGCAGGGGAAAATAAAATCCAGCTCAATCCATTCGATGCACAGATTTCTTTCCATTCACCCGCTTGAATACTGCTTTTAGCCGATGAATGACTGATGGCCTGCGAAGCCAACGGCATCAGAGAATTCAACAGAATCGCCAGAATGGCGATCCAGCTAAAACCCTTACTGCGTCGACGATTTCGCATAAAAAATGAAATAAAAAGTAAATCCATAGGATAGTGTACGCGCTCAAATGAAGGATTATTTGATCTGGCGCATACAGGCATTCAGCAAATCAGAAGAAATCAATCTACGGTATTGCGTCGGATAACGAATACATAGTCCAGCACCAACATCAACAACATAGAAATGCCCACCAGAGGAAAAATGATACCGCCCACCATCAGCAATATAAAAACAACTTTTAACGCGTGGCGATTGGCTGGTAACGGTGGAATTCCTATCGTCCCTGCGGGACGCCGCTTCCACCACATCACAGCAGACGAAATACAGATCAGCACGATGGCACAACAAACCGCCAGCATCAGCAGTTGATTCGCCAGACCAAATTCCTGCCCCAGATGAACATTGATGCCCCACTCCAGCCCTTTACCAACCGGACCGTAATCGGCAAAACTCATATCAAGTAACACCTGTCCGGAGAACTGGTCAAGATGAACGACTCTTTGCTTTGCAAGGTCGTTTGGATAGACAGAACCGGTGAACACACCAGTCGCAGTGACTGGTAAATTGATCGCATAGGTTTTCGCAAGACCCAGTTGATCAAAAATAGAAACCACTTTATCAAGACTGATCTGAGTATGCAGAGCTGCATCGCTTGCAGGATGAACATGAGTAGCAGAAACAGGTGTTTTCGCCTGCTCCAGCGACCATGCAACAGGGGTAACATGATTGATATGCTCATCCGACATGGGTACGCTGACGCGCACGCCAGCGGGATAACCAAAGTTGCTGCCATTGGCCCACTGATTCACTTTGTCGCCCCACACTATCGACCACGGCATGCCAGTGACGGCGAGGAAAAGAATAAACAGTCCGGCAACAATTCCAGTAACAGCGTGTACATCACGCCAAAATACACGCTGAGACGACACACCACGTACCTTGAGTACGCCATCCAGTGATGATGTGTTTTGCCGCGGCCACCACAAATAGGTGCCAGTGATCACCAGCAAAATACACCACCCTGCAGCCACTTCAATCATGCCATTGGCGATCGGGCCAAAATATGCCAGGCTGTGCAGTCGCCGTATTGTCCAGGATACCGTACTCCGATTCGGCATACGCCCTAACACCGTACCGCGATAGGGATCAACGAAGATGGCCATCACATCACCACCGTCACCTTTAATATCCACCTCAGCAGAGCCAGATTCACTGGCAGGAGGAACATAGCGCAAGGCCTGACCTGGATAGGCCGCTAACGCCGTCTGCACAATATGTTCATGTGAATGCGGCGATCCGGCCGTCGCATTAACGATCTTGATGTCGCGATAAATATAATCATCAATCTCGGTGTGGAATAAATAGATAGCTCCCGTTACCGCCAATATCAGCATGAACGGCAACACCAGTAAGCCTGCGTAAAAATGCCAACGCCATGCCGCCCGGTAAATATCGACAGGTCGCGTTGCAGAAAAAAATGTATTCATGCGGTATCTATTAAAATTAGTTAGCAGCTATCAGATCTGCCCGATCACCGTATAGAAAAACACTGATCAGGCAGACTATTTCACTTAAAACTTCATATTGGCAGAAAGATAGAATGCCCGGCCGTCACCAGGAGAATGACGTGTCTGATCATTAATCCACACATATTCGTAGTAACGATTAGCCAGATTTTTCACCTGGAATTCCAACTCTACCGATGAGGTGAATTTGTATTTAGCACCGACATTAAACAACGCGTACGCACCATATTTACTTCCAGTGTTCGCCGTGGTCAGATAATAATCGCCCTGCCCATTACCTGATACGGATAACTGCAATGCTGGCGTCACCTGAACATCATAGCCAGCGGAAAATATATATCCGGGTACGTGGTCAATTTCCTTACCCGCTGTTATCGGTGCAGTTGGGTCTGGCACGACAATTTTTGAACGTTGGCGTGAATAGGAAATCCATGCGCTGCTGTATTGGTCAGGACGGATATTTACCTGCAGGTCTATACCGCTGCGCCTGGTACTGCCGACGTTTTCAGAATCGCCGGAGGGATCATTCAAACGGCGTTTTACTTCATCCGATGCACTTTGTTCCCAAACAGAGAAACGGCCATTTATCCAATCGACTGGTACCAGTTTAACGCCAGCTTCCCAGCCATCATTAATCGACGGGCGCAAATCATTTTTATTCGATTTGTATGCTGCAGCACCCGCTCCAATCTGGAATGTCCGCCCCCAATTGCCATAGACACTGGCTGAGTGCAATGGCGAGTATACGATGCTCAGTTTGGGTTGTCTGATCACCCCATAATCCTGAATACCGTAGTGCACATTTTTGGATACGTCATTAAAACTGCCATCAAATTTATCCACGCGATACGCAGGAATAATTTTTAAGGTATCCGTTGCCTGAATGGCGGCCTGTATATATGCCCCGTAATTATTCAGCGTAAATTTTTGATCTCGGGTCGTCGTCACCCTTACCTTGTTCGACGTACTGTAACGCGGACTTTTATCATCCTGATGTTCGGCATTGACGCCCGCCTCAATCGCCAGATCTTTCAACCAATCTGTTAATGCAAGACCTGGGCGATACGTCACAGAATTCAGGATACCGACATGCGTTTCATCGATAACACGTTCCTGTTGCGATGTTGTACTGGAATAGCGTAACCAGCGCTGATCTTTTATCTGATTCAGATACACCTTTGTCGCCAGCGATGTTTTATCTGTAGGATCAGCGTCAATATGCACACTTAATTGATTCATCTGACGATTGCCACCTTCAGACTGCGCATAAGGATACGATATCGTCGGACGAGTATAAGCATCTGCTGCCGTCAGGTAACCGGCTTCATCTCCATTACTTTCTGTATGACGCGCAATGATGCCAAATCGCATACGAGCATCATCAGTGGTGTAAAACCATTTGCCACCAACGGTGGATTTTTCAAAGGTCGCGTTATCACGATATCCGGCTGATTTCAGATAACCGGCAAAATAATTCTGCGACCAGTTATTGCTTTCCCATCCTTTTGCGAGCTGAATTTCTTTTGTGTCAAAGCTACCGTAAGTCACCCGCGCGTCGTTGTAGTTGCCACCGCTACGAGTAACGATGTTCGCATTTCCGGCGATATTGTGCAGTCCATAACGTGGATCATTCGTTCCACGTACGACTTCAATCGATCTGATTTCTAACGGAAATAACATGTCCAGCAGTTGCATGCCGCCGCCATTATCATTACTCGGCACACCATCGATCAGCAGCTTGACCGCGTTCACTTCACCTTCACCATTGAAGCCGCGGAAAGACAGCTTGCCTGATTCACTCCCTTGCCTGAACTGGGTCATCATCACACCAGGTGCTTTGCTGAAGAGCTCCCACGTATTCACTACCTGTTGGGTCTGTATCAGATCGGAACCAAGAATATCGACGGAACTGAGGACACTTTTTGCCGCTATCGGGCCAATTTTTTGGCCGCTGATTTCGACTTTACCAATTTCCATTGCTGAATCATTGAGGCCGCCGCCGCTATTGCCTATAGTTTCCGCCGAGGCGGAGGTAATGCCGGCAGGAGCAAATAAACTTGCAATAACAAGCGCACAAGTTCTTAAAACAGGAAGGGAAAATCGCTCTGAATGAGCTTGATGAATTAAACGGTTAGCAGACGATGTACAGAAAGACATAAATATCCTTGGTCACAATAATGCTCACCCGTTGACCTGAAAAGGTAAGACGGGTTTTAACTTACGAGTACAGCAGATGTTGCCCGCTTCAGCGCAAACAAATTCGGCTGTCTTTCGTAAATTGCGTATCAGGTAGAAAAGATGTACGCCGGAATGCATTCAGCATCAGAATCAGCAGCGTACAAACAATGCTGATGTGTCATGGCGACAGAATGAATGTGCAAACGGATCGAAACAGAATGACATCTGTTCGAATGACAAAGAATTCAATAATAGTCGCGAAGACAATCAGCCAATCAATCAGCCGATAACAGGAGGAGCGCGCGGATGCGCATGTAGCCAGGAAAATAAAAGCTTAGGGGAATGGTAAAACAGGAAAGGCAGCAAGGCGTGACCAACGGGCACCATCCACTGCACAGACAGATCAACCGGCAACGCAAATGTTCCGGCATGCGTCACACAAAATGAACATTGTTTAAACTGGTGATGCGTAGTATCGGGAGAAGACTTACTGAGCAGAACTTGCTCGACCGGAAGAAATTTTGTTCCGGCAGCAGAGCATATTTCTACCATCTCTTGTGGGGAGATTGCTTTTGAAACGGCATAATCCAATGACGGCAGCAGCGCATTCAAAAAGATCGCAAGACATGCGATCCAGATGCTCTTTTCATACCAGTGTCGATTGATTATTCCAAGTTTCATGTCAGTATTATAATTCAACATAACGCATTTTATAACTCAGCTTAGCACTCAGATCATCGTCCGCGCGACAAAACAGTACTACGACGATGCCGCGCTTCCATCTTCGCAGCCTGAAGCGTATTTAAGAGCGGCTCTATGTCAGCGCACATGCAATAATGTTCCGAAACAGTAAGCGTCCTCAATCGCCAATCATTCTTCCTTTTCATTTATGCATATTCTTTTAGTCGAAGACGATCCGGTGCTGGCAGAAGGCATCTCTCAGATGTTGCGCGAGCATGGCATGTTGGTGGACGTCGCCCGCAATGGTAAAGATGCCTGTTTTATCTCTCAGGAACAAAAAATCTCGGTCATGATTTTGGATATCGGCCTGCCGGATATGGATGGTTTTGATGTACTGCATCACATACGGAAAATTCAGCGGAATAATTTTCCCGTCCTGATGTTAACTGCAAGAGATGCGATCCTGGATCGCGTCAAAGGCTTTGAAATGGGAGCGGATGATTATCTCGTCAAACCTTTTTCGACGTTGGAATTAGTCGCACGTTTAAAGGCCTTGGTCCGACGATCATCCCCTGCTTCTGTCGGAATCCGGCTTGGTCTGCTTCATCTTGACTCACAAACGAAGCGGGCTGCAGTTGATGGTCAGGTCATCGATTTATCTGCCAGGGAATGGACAATACTTGAATATCTACTTAAAAATGAAAACCGTGTCGTGTCCAAACAGCAGATCATCGATGCCATCTTGCTGCACGACGGAGATATTTCGCTCAACGCAATTGAAGTCTATGTCTCACGGATACGCTTAAAGCTCAACAACGCTAAGGTGATGATCCGCACAATTCGTGGCTTTGGCTATATGCTGGAAGAGGAAAAGTGAAACTGATGAGTTCCGGACAGCCAAGCATTCGTCGCAGTCTATTAGGATGGTTAATCATTCCCCTTTTATTAGTGAATTTCATCGGCGGCGGTCTTGTGTACTGGCTTGCTTGGGAGCCGGCTCAACTTGCGTTTGACCAAAGTCTGGCTGATACGTGCTGGGCACTGGCGACTCGCTTAAATAAAACAGAAGCTGGCATCAGCGTAGATTTGCCCTCTTCTGTAGAGCAGGTACTAAGGGTTGATCATATCAACACCATCTATTTTGCGATCCGCAATCAAAACAATCAGACGCTGGCTGGCGATTCCGACTTTCCGACTCTGGCTCAGCCGGAGAATCTCGACGAACCTCATTTTTCAAACGGCAAAATGCGCGGAGAAGAGATCCGTATCATTAATATTAAATTTTCAGCCGGCGATCAGGATGTCGTCATTTATGCTGGCGAGACGTTAAAAAAGCGTAATGCGATCCGCACCAGAATACTGACAGCGTTAATATTTATCGAAGGAGCTTTAACCTTTTTACTTCTGGGCGTGGTGTGGATCGCGGTAACAAAAGGTTTGTTACCACTGAAGAAAATACAGGCGGATCTGAATCAACGCGATTTTGATGCGTTGTCAGCGATCCCGGTTGAAGAGAACGCGCTGGAACTTGGTGCTGTGGTAACGGCCATTAACCGTTTGCTCAAAAAAATAGAAATCGGTTCCAATGCCCAACAAGAGTTTCTGGCCAATATTGCGCATCAGTTACGCACGCCTTTAGCTGGATTAAAAGCGCAAATCGAATGGCTACAGGACAAATATGCGAGCGAGACAACAACAGCCAGATCCATCTCGTTAATGATGATTTCAACCGAACGGATGATACGGCAAACAAATCAGCTGCTTTCACTCGCAAGAGCAGAACCAAGTAAATTTGAACGAAAACGACTAGAGCCCGTATCGCTCGATATGATTGTGACTGATTGCATTCCTCATTTTCTGGGCGCGGCTGATAAAAAAAATATCGACTTAGGTTTTGAGCTTGCTCCGACGCGCATTTCCGGCGAAGCTTTCTTACTGCGCGATCTGATAGAAAACCTGATCGATAACGCGATCAGTTATACCCCAGAGGGTGGGGTCGTCACGGTCAACACCTTTACCGAAGGCGAACAAGTAATTTTTTCCGTTGAAGATAACGGCCCGGGCATACCTGAGGCAGAGAGAGAATTGATTTTTCACCGTCACTATCGCATCTACGAAGGAACAGGTGAACGTGTCAAAGGGAATGGTATCGGACTGGCAATCGTTGCCGACATTGTCAAAGATCATAATGCGCAAATCACGATCAGTGACGCCGAAGCAGGAGGTACCATTTTTTCGGTTCACTTTCCGACAATTCTCGATAATGAATGACGGTTAAAGAATAACGGTTATATTTTTACTTGTCAGGATTTTGTCAGCTTACTGTCATGTTTTTGACAGTTTGCATTTGCATAATGGGGCAACGTATTACTCCCATCATGCAGGATAAAAATGACTAAACCTTGCCCTACACTGGCAAAGTTTAATTGGGTTGTCAGGATAGCCATTGCCGTAGCATGTAGCTCAGCAATACATAGCTATGCTCAGTCACTCATTGAACCAGTTCAGAACCAATCAAACAAGGCAAATAACAATACCGACATTTCCGGAAACATTCCGGAAGCGGTCTTATCGCCACTCAGTCTGGAACGTGCAATTCAGTTAGCACGTCAATACAACCATGATTTGAAGCTTGGAAAAGCCAATGTCGCCAATGCAGAGGCGGCAACGACAATCGCTGGCGCAGCCCCCAACCCAAATCTGACAATTCAAACCAGCGGGATCAATCCCAGACTAGGTATAGGTCCAGGTTCGCTGAAAAATAAAACCGTCGATAGCACCCTCAGAATTGATCAGCTTGTCGAACGCGGTGGCAAGCGTGAATTACGGCTTGAAGCTGCGACGCATCTTGAAAGGGCCAGTCGGCTGGACTTTAACGACACAGAGCGTCAATTAAAACAAATGATCGGTGCTGCTTATTTTGATCTGGCGGCAACGCAACACAAACTACGTATCAGTAAAGAAAATTCTGATTCTTATCAGGCGACCTTAAACGCGGCGGATAAGCGCAAAAAATCAGGGGATATTGCCGGTGCCGATGTTGCCCGGGTACGTGTGGATGCGTTGCGCGCAGAAAATGATCTGCTGCAGTCAGCCAGTGAACTTAAACGTGCTCAAAGTGCGCTGGCCTTACTCATAGGAATCAAAGCACCGTTCATGTCGATACAGGTCGTGGATGACTGGCACACTGAAGATGCGTTGCCTGCAAGCGTTTTGTCCGACGAATTAATTCAGAAACGCATGGACGTTGCGGCGGCAAAAGCCCGACTGGACGCTGCGCTGGCAGCACGGAAACTAGCCCTCGCAGCAAGGACACGCGATGTCACTGTTGGCCTGCAGTTCGAGCATTATCCAACCAGCCCTGCCAATCAACTGGGTTCCGGAAATAGCTATGGTATTTCCATACAAATTCCCTTGTTCAGTCGCTACGAATTTCAGGGAGAAATCCGCGCTGCGGAAGTCGCCGTCGATGCAGCGCAAGAAAACTTAGCAAAAACCATCGATGCCGCACGCAACGAATTGAACCTGCAGTTTGAATCACTGCAAACATCAAAAACACTGCTGGCGCGGTTTCAAAACGAATTACTTCCGGCGGCTCGTAAATCAGCAGAGGCGACTGAATTCGCCTTTAAAAATGGCGCCGTCCCCGTCATGGATGTATTGGATGCGCGCCGCACTTATAGGTCAATCGAGTTAGATACGATCAACGCCAAAGCTGATCTGGCGAAAGCCAGCATGACACTGCGTATCAGCCTGGAAGAATTGGAACATAAATGAAATTACGTCAAATCCCCGTTGTACTTATCGCGCTCGCTTTCGCTGGCATCACTGTAATCTACTCCGCAAAACTAGTCACAGCGACTGAGAAAAAGACAGACACTCCGCAGACAGCAAAAGCGGAAATCGGAAAAATAAGCTACCCGGCAAATGCACCGCAACTTGCTTCAATCAAATTAGCAACCATCAGCGAAGTCAGCTTGCCCATAGCGGACACGATGAACGGCAAACTCGCTTACGACGAAAACGTGACGAGCCGCGTCAGCTCGCCTGTCGCTGGGCGCGTTATCCGCTCCACCGTCGAGATTGGCGATTACGTTAAGAAAGATACTCCGCTTCTGATACTGGACTCGCCGGATATGGCAACGGCAGACGCCGACTTCGTAAAAGCCAAAGCAGATCAACAGCGTAAAAAATTAAATCTGGATCGGGCGCAAAAGTTACTCGAGCAAGAAGTGATTGCGCGTAAGGATGTTGAATCTGCCGAAGCTGATTATCTGCAGGCTGCAGCAGAAACAAAACGCGCCGGTTTGCGTATGCGCAACCTGAATGCGCAAGGCAGCGAAAATGGAAAATTCGTTCTGAAAGCCCCGATCAGCGGGCTGGTGACAGATAAGCAAATTAACCCAGGCTTGGAAGTACGCCCCGATGCCACGGCTCCATTGTTGACGATAACGGATTTAAACCGATTGTGGGTGCTCGTTGATGTCCCTGAACGGTATATAGGCAACATCAAGAACGGACAAAAGATTCAGCTGGAATTTGACGCCTATCCCGATCAGATTTTTGATGCACTTGTTGATCGTGTTGGTTTAGCGCTTGATCCGACCACACGGCGGATACAAATCAGGGGGATATTAAATAACAAAGACGGGAAACTCCGTCCGGAAATGTTTGCCCGCGTGTCGTTTCTGGCCGATAGCGACAAGAAAGCATTTCGTATACCGAATGCCGCCCTGATCGTTGAAGGTCTCTATAACTATGTTTTTCTGGAAAAACGCGAAGGTGAGTTTCAAAAGCAAAAAGTCAACATTGTGCGCAAAGACCGTGATGTCAGTTATGCCGATGTGGCATCGAATGCTGCACTGAACAACAAGCAACGCATCGTCGAAGAAGGAGCGCTGTTACTCAACGCAGAGGTTGCATCACATGCTCAATAAATTCGTTGATTTTGTTCTGACGCAGCGCGTTTTTGTTTTAGTCCTGACGGTCGCCTTAATTTTCTTCGGCTATCGCGCTATGAGCAATTTGCCGATTGAAGCGTTTCCAGATGTGCAGGACGTACAAGTACAGATAGTCACGCAATTCCAGGGACAGGCGGCCGAAGAAGTTGAACGTGCAGTGACATTGCCGATAGAACGCGAAATGAGCGGCGTTCCCGGGCAGACGCAATTGCGCTCAGTTTCAATTACAGGCCTGTCGGTAGTGACCATCACATTTAAAGATGGCACCGATGACTATTTCGCGCGCCAACAGGTACTCGAAAGACTGCAAGGCGTCACACTGCCCACAGGCGTACAGGCAACAATTGCACCGCTGACGACCGCCGTCGGTGAAATTTACCGGTACGTGCTGGAAGTTCCCAAGGACATGTCTGAAAATGATGCGCGCAGTTTGCAAGACTGGACGATACGTCCCGAATTGCGGATTGTATCTGGCGTCGCCGATGTGGTCAGTTTTGGCGGCACGGTCAAAGAATATCAGGTACAGGTCGATCCGAATGCCTTAAAACGTTACGGTGTCACACTCGATCAGGTCAGTCAGGCACTGACCAACAATAGCAGCAATGTCGGTGGCGGCACGATACGCCGTGGCGATGAAGCTTTAGTCGTCCGTGGTCAGGGTCTGTTTGAAAAGAAAGAAGACATCGGTCGCGTCATTATCAATGCAAAGAATGGAAAAACTGTGTTGATATCCGATGTGGCAGACGTAGAAATCACGCATCATCCCCGCTCTGGAATCGTCTCGTATAACCAGGGTGACAGCTATGTACTGGGTATCGTACAGATGACCAAAGGCGGTAATGCAGCGAAAATCATTGAAGAATTAAAGAAAAAAATCGAGATCGTTAATGCCAAGTTACCTCAAGGCGTGAAAATACGCCCGATTTATGATCGCACTGATTTATTGCACCACACGATCATGACAGTCTTTGAGAATCTGGTCGTCGGTGCTGTGTTGGTCGTCGCGATTCTGATCGTATTTCTGCGCAACTGGCGCGCGGCCCTGATTGTCGTCACGGTGATTCCCTTATCGCTGATGTGCGCCTTTATCATGCTTGATCTGCGAGGGATTCCGGCCAATCTGATCTCACTGGGCGCTGTTGATTTCGGCATAATTATCGATAGCGCTGTCGTGTTGGTCGAAGCATTAATGGTGAGGCTGGCGCTCAAGCATAATGAAGAACATGGAAATCTGTTTCTATGGCGAAAACATGTTCTCAAAGATACCGTCGTTGAAATGGGCCATCCCATCCTGTTCGCCAAAGCCATCATTATTCTGGCGTTCATTCCCATCTTCACGTTTCAACGGGTGGAAGGAAAAATATTCTCGCCAGTCGCGCTGACCTTAAGTTTTGCCATGCTCGGCGCCTTGATTCTGACGATCACCCTGATTCCTACTTTATTGACTCTGACAATGAAAAAGCACAGCCTTGCTGAGCGACATAGTCAGTGGATGGAGAAAGCGCAACAGTTCTATCGGGAATTGCTGCAGTCTGCGACAAAGAAAAAACATGGCGTCATTTTTGTATCGACATTGATTCTTATCATTACATTGGGTCTCGCTCCCCAGTTGGGCAGCGAATTTCTTCCTAAACTGGATGAGGGAAATATCTGGCTGACCATCAGCCTGCCGCCATCCACTGCTTTAGAAAAAACCAAAGACATTGAGCGTCAGGTGCGTTCGATTTTACTTAGCTATCCGGAAGTGAAATCCGTTGTGGCTCACGTTGGCAGACCGGATGATGGCACGGACCCTAAAGGCCCGAACAACATGGAAATTCTCGCCGAACTGAAACCGCACAGTGAATGGAAATTTAAAGATAAAGAGAGTCTGATTGCCAATATGACTGCCAAAATCGGCGTCTTACCTGGCGTCCCAACCAATTTTTCGCAGGTGATCCAAGACAGTGTTGAAGAGTCTTTATCCGGCGTCAAAGGAGAAATCGCGATCAAAATCTTCGGTCCGGATCTTGATGTGCTGACGCAGAAAAGCGAGCAGATTGCCAACATCTTACGCGGCATAGAAGGTGCGGCTGATGTCGATGCTGTCAAAATCGGCGGGCAAACTGAACTCAACATCGTGATAGATCGCGAAAAAATTGCGCGATTAGGTATTAATGTCGTCGATGTGAATAACGCGATTCAGACGGCACTCGCGGATTATCCAGTGAATACTTTTTTTGAGGGTGATAAACGGTTTGATATTACCGTTCGACTGAAAGCAGCTTATCGCAACTCCATTGATAGCATAGGCGCCCTACAAGTCAATTTGCCGAACGGAGCCGGAACCATAGATCTGGCTGATCTTGCCAGAATATTTCTGAAACAAGGTGCCGGTCGCATCAGCCGTGAAGCTGGCGGTCGTAATGCCTCTGTGAAAGCAAACTTACTGGGCAGAGATCAGGGTAGTTTTGTCGCCGAAGCACAAAAGAAAGTCAGTGAACAAGTGAATTTACCTCCTGGTTATTTTGTGACCTGGGGCGGTCAGTTTGAAAATCAACAGCGTGCAGTGAAACGTCTGGTAATCATTGTTCCAGTGACTATTTTCCTGATTTTCGCCTTGCTATTCTGGGCGTTCAGATCAATCAGAATGGCCTTACTTGTACTGGTCATGGTGCCATTTACCATGGTCGGTGGCATCGCTGGCCTCGCGGTCGCAGGCTTGCACTTTTCAGTATCCGCTGCGGTTGGCTTTATTGCCGTTGCGGGTATTTCTGTGCAAAACGGCGTCATCATGCTGGAACAAATTCTTGATTTTGAAAGAAAGAAAGATATTGCTTTCCCTAGCGCGATTGAAGGCGCCGTTGCGCGTTTGCGCCCTATTCTGATGACAGCCTTGATGGCAGGCCTGGGGTTATTGCCTGCCGCACTATCACACGGAATCGGCTCGGAAACACAGCGACCATTTGCGGTTGTGATTGTTGGGGGAATTATTACGGCAACTATTTTCACTTTACTGTTGTTGCCGCTGAGCTATTCCCTCTTCAAAGATAAAGCACGAGAGGAAGAGTAAATTAAATGAAGATATCCCTGCTCCATTCTTTCAGCGTATTTATCTGCCTGTATTGTGCATCCATCTTGCCGGTACATAGTGCAAATAAAACCGCCTCATGCAAGATATTTGGTTCGTGGCGCGAATGCATCTCCGTTCCTATGGCTGACGATGCCAACGAAAAGCAAGCAAAGGAATTGCATTTACCCACAGCAGAAAAGGCAAAACTGTATCTCATTCGCACAGGATTCGTCGCTGCACAATTGCCCACCAGGGTCAGTCTCGATCAGAAACAAATTACAACTCTTGCTCCAGATACCTTCATCGCATTTGAAGTTTCACCTGGCAAACATCAGTTAGGCTCAGCGACATTCGGCGGTGATCAGATAGAACGGGAGTTTAAAGCCGGAGTAGCCTATTTTTACAAAGTGAATCTCGGCATTTACTTTAATCAAAGGAATGAACATATTTCAACGATAAGCAAATCCGAGACTCAACAATTGTTAGCCCAGCTGCATCTGGCAAAAATCGATCATGAATAAACACATAAGCCGCCAGCTGTTCATTTTCTTTTTCTGCATGGCTGGAATATTCAGCCCTGCACTCGCAACGGATATACATTGGGATCAAGGCGCCCGCCGTGCCTGGGTACTGTCAATTATCAGCACAAAACCTCCCGAAGACGCCATACTGCCATGTCTTGATTCTTTGACCGACGATGACATTAAAAATCGGCATTTCGTTAAAGTTCATTATCGCCACATAAGAAAATTTGTCACGACGATCACCGAAGTTCCTAAAGATACCGAAGTCAAAGCAGGGGATGAAATTGAAATAATCCCGGAAAAATGTAGTGAAGGAAAAATTTCAACATTTGTTCAGGTTCTTCAGGAAAAATAAAAACGAGCTCAGATTTCATCTGTTTCGCCACGATGGATTAGAGTAGTAAAATTTAAACGACAGATAGCGGAGTAAACAATTGAAGAAAATACTGAAAATTATTGCTTTGGCTTGCATGCTGGCTTTTACCTCAGCATGTCAGAAAGCAGTCAGAGAACATGAAAACTTCGTCTACAAAATCGAAGGTGATGCAGATAGCAATCTGTATCCTGTCGAAGTCAGTCAAGTCAATGAAGATGTCTTGATAAAGTTAAAAACCGCTACTTTGACACCTGAAATATTTTCTATTGATTCAGCCGGTACAGAATCAAAATTTAACTTTGATTCTGAAGGCAAAACATTAATTGTCCCAGCGAAATTCAGTCATATCGTTTTACGCCATGCGGGCGAGCGTGCTGTCGGGATTTTTAAAGAAAAAGCTAAAAACTGATGATCTGAAATTGACGTAAAGATTGACTCACCGGACACCATGTTTCAGATAAAAAGTTAAAAATAAAAGCATAAGAAAAACAAATTTCAATCTTTTATTGATACAACTCACATCTGACTTTGATAGAAAGCATAGACTTAGAAAAGTAGTTTCAATTTTATTTTCTATGAACCAGCCAAAGGACATTGCCATGACGTCACGTCGCCAATTCATTTTCAAAACTATTCCAGTCGTTGCACTGACAATTTCAGCCAGCGGACTCACACAGGCGCAAGCACAAAAAATCGCAGAAACTGATGCTGCCGCAACTGCATTGGGCTATAAAAACGATGCGACGAAAGTCGATGCTAAAAAATTCCCTGCCTATGCGGCTGGAAAAACCTGCTCTAACTGCATGTTGTATCAAGGTAAAGCAACTGACAGCTGGGGTGCCTGCGGTGCCATGGGTAACAAACTGGTTAATGGCAAAGGCTGGTGTGCAGCCTGGGCGAAGAAAGCGTAAGTTCGTCTGAATTTAGCAAGTTTCCGGCTTCTGCAGCGGAAACTTGCCATAACCACAGTTATAGTTGACTGCGATTTATGGTTGGATTCTCTGCGTCAATCAACATCTGCTTAAACAGTCTGTTTTATTCAGGTTTATAAGCCAGCATACCAACCAAAGCTGATCTACCGGCATGTTGCGTTCCTTCATTCAATACTTCTTCGTAAAAACGCAATTCGCGAATATCCAGCGAAGAAAAAGAATCACGCAGTAATTCTTCTGTGTAAAGGTGGGCAATATCCTGAGGGCCGCCGGTCTTGTATTCAAGCTGCGCTGGGCTGTATCCCTGAAGAACCAGAACACCACCCGGTTTTAGTGCACGGATCATATTCGAGCTCTCATTTCCGGATCAGCGAACTGGACGAAAATCGCAACAACAGTATCGTAATGCGCTGGTGCACAATCAAAGTGATCACAGTCAGCAACGACAAAATTCACGTCAACATTTTTTTGTTGCGCCAACTTCCTTGCTTTATTCACGCCGACAGGTGAAATATCAAACGCTGTTGTGATCAAACCTTGCTCTGCCAGCCAGACGCTATTACGCCCTTCCCCGTCTGCAACAACCAGCGCACGCATACCGGAATGGAGCGCGTCTTAGCAGTGAATCAGGAAATGATTGGCTTCAGTTCCAAAAATATATTCATCGCAAGAAAATCGTTTGCTCCAGGTTTCCTCAGGATTGCTGAATCGGCGGGCAGTTATTTGTGTTGTCATGGTGGATTACAAACGGCAAATTTGCTTTTGTAAACGGAGCGCCAGACTGCCAACCCCGCCGCCATTGGCGACATTGGTATAGCCTATGTTCGACAGGATGTTTTTTGCAGAGGCAGAACGGGCACCCGACTGGCAATAGACGATGACGGGTGCGTCCTTGTCTGGCACAACACTGTGAATACGGTCACCTACCTCCCCCAATGGTAAAGAAACAGCACCAGCTATGTATCCGGCTTGATATTCACCTGAAGAACGGACGTCGATCAATATCGCATTTGCCGGTAATTCCTGCTCGGTTCCGGCAAATGCTCCAATTAATTTTCCTAACAAACTCATTGTTTTACCTATTTTATTTATCCAAACGTTCTATGCCTAAAAGCTTCAAGACATACTTTTCATAAATCGGCTCAGAGGTTCCTGCTTTCATTTTATGCAGAAAATATTTTTCAAAAGCGATTTTGGCCAAATGCACCCATTGTCCCTTTTTAAACCAGGCTACATTCCGCGGGGGTATCTGCGGCAAAGCAACGAAAGCCGCTCCGGTATCTCCCATATCAGCAAGACAGATCGCGTTCCATGAGCCTTTGGCAGTCGCCGGTGTACCAGCCAGATTAGCTTCGATATTATGGACAATCGCGGTAATCATGCTTTCTATCATGTATCCCGTTTTGGGCGCACCTGTAGGAACAGGTGTGACTTCTACCGGTGGTATCGCAACACAGACACCTGCAGAAAAAATATTCCGGTACTTTTTACTTCGCTGATTTTCATCGATGAGAACGAAACCACGGGGATTACATAAACCTTCAACAGCAGCAACTGGATCAACACCGCGAAACGCCGGCAACATCATGCTGTATTTAAACGGTAGCTCATGCTCTTTTTTGAGATTGCCCATGTCGTCCATCTCGCTGACAAACATTTTTCCATCCTCAACGCGAGTAGTCTTTGCATTACAAATCCACTTAATATCGTGATGACGGAACTCGCTTTCCAACATCGACTTGGAGTCACCCACACCACCAAGTCCGAGATGTCCGATATAAGGTTCACTTGTCACGTAGGTCATCGGAACTTTATTGCGCAATTTGCGCTTCTTCAGATCCTTATTGAAAATAAATGCAAATTCATAGGCAGGACCGAAACACGATGCACCCGGCATCGCACCAATAATCGCGTGCCCGGGATCTTCTAAAAATTTCTGATATGCCTGGTAAGCATGTTCTGCGTGATCGACAGAACAAATAGACTGAGTAAATCCATTCACTGGACCCGCGCCTGGCACTTCATCAAATGCCAACTTTGGCCCGGTAGTAATCACTAAAAAATCATATTCAACAACAGTGCCATCATTCACAGTCAATGAATCTTTTTCTGGATCAATACGCACAACAGCTTGTGCAATAAATTCTATGCCTTTCTTTTCAAGATAGGGACGAATCTGAAATGTAATCGCCTCGCGCTGACGCCAACCAACAGCCACCCAGGGATTTGAAGGTACGAACTGAAAATAATCAACTGCGTTTATCACGGTAACGCGATGCGACGTATCCAGTTTTTCGCGCAACTCATAAGCGGCCGGCATGCCGCCGGTGCCCGCTCCCAATATAACGATATGTGCCATGGTGTCTCCTCCTGTGTATCGTTCATCAATTTGCGCTGATTACTTCTTCGGTAATATGCTGCGCACCCATGCAACTATTTGCGAAGCGGGCATCACTCCGCTCTGCCGTCCGATTTCCCGCCCCTGATACATCAGTAGCAAAGTCGGAATACTACGAATGCCATAGCGTTGACTGGCCATCGGTGCCGCATCGCTATCAACTTTTATAAAACGAATATCTGGCGCATTTCTCGCCGCTTCAGCAAATTGTGGTGCCATCGCCCGGCAGGGGCCACACCACTCTGCCCAGAAATCAATCAATACCGGTAACTCCGTCTTTTCGATGAACTTAACCAAAGCCTGCTCACTGATTGGCACAGGTTCAGTCGCCATCAGATCTGCACCGCACTTGCCGCAGACTGGATGCTGAAATAAGCGTTCATCTGCAACACGATTCGTAGCACCGCATACAGGGCAAACCAGGTGCATGACAATCTCCTTATCTGATCAATGTGATCGCGTGTTCAGTTACCTGCTTTGATGCCAAGTTTGCGAACGATGCTTTCCATCAGACACCATTTGGTCAGGCCGCTCTGAAATAAGTTAATACCGACAAATGCTGTAAAAGCCAGCCACCACTGATTAACGAAAATAGGACTGCCGGGAATTCCCAACGCCAGACTTAACAGGATGAAAAAACCTGCAATAACGCGTACTACTTGCCAGCTGTTCATAAGAAGCTCCTTACTGTGATTGAGTTTGCGATGGATATTGATGCTGATACGCCGTGAAATACAGCAATGGAATAATCACGAGGGTCAGCAATGTTGAAACAAAAATACCGAAGATCAGAGAGATGGCGAGCCCGTTAAAAATAGGATCATCAAGAATAAAAAATGCCCCCATCATGGCGGCCAAACCGGTCAGAGCAATCGGCTGAGCCCGGGTAATTGCGGAACTTACCACCGCCTCTTTAAACGTCATTCCGGTTGCCACCTGAACATGAATAAAATCAACCAGCAGGATGGAATTGCGCACGATGATGCCAGCTAAAGCGATCATCCCTATCATGCTGGTCGCTGTATATTGCGCACCAAGCAGCGCATGTCCTGGCATCACGCCGATGATGGTGAGAGGAATCGGCGCCATGATAATCAGCGGCGTCAGATAAGAGCCGAATTGCGCGACCACCAATAGGTAAATCAACACCAGTCCGACAGCATAGGCTGCGCCCATATCACGGAAAGTCTCATAAGTCACCTGCCATTCACCATCCCACTTCAGGCTGAAGCCGCGATAAGTGTCTGCTGGGGTACTGATAAAGTACTCATCTATCGCGCCACCGCCTGGTGTCTGCACTTTAGCAATGTCAGAACGCATCGCGAACATGCCGTACAGCGGGCTATCGACGGCTCCGGCCATGTCACCAGTCACATAATTCACGGCTGCCCCATCTTTATGATAGACGGGCTGCTCTCTTACCGTATCGGAGATCGTCACCAGTTCGCGTATCGGAACAATATTGCCCTGTGCATTTTTCACACCTAATGAGAGCAACTGATCAATATTGCCCTGATCGCTGACAGGCAAATGCAGATTGACTGATACAGGATATTTACTTTCATCGTGAAGATAGCTTGCTACGTCACCAGCGAGACCAGCACGCAGCGTGGTCACGATCGCCGTTTGCGAAACACCGAGCTGCGACGCCTTGCGTTTGTCGATCAGAATGATTTTTCGCGGGGCGTCAACGATACTCGTGTCATCAACATCGACCACTCCTTTCGTCTTTTCAAAGATAGTACGAACAGACTTCGCGACTTGTCTACGTCCCTCGTCACTGGGGCCGTAAATTTCAGCGACAATCGGCGCCAGCACAGGCGGACCAGGCGGCACTTCGATTATTTTTACGTTCGCAGAATAACGCTTGCCAATTTCCTGCAACGCAGGTCTGACGCGGGTTGCGATGACATGACTTTTTTCAGTGCGATGATGTTTATCAGCGAGATTAACCTGAATATCGCCTAGCTCACTGGCTGCACGTAAATAGTATTGGCGCACCAGCCCATTAAAATTAATCGGTGCAGCCGTACCCGCATAGGCTTGATAATCGGTGACTTCCGGTACTGTTTGTAAATACGATCCGAGCTCGTGCAATACTGCCGCCGTTTTTTCTGCTGGTGTGCCCGCAGGCATATCCACGACAATCTGAAATTCGGATTTATTATCGAAAGGCAGCATCTTTAATTGCACGAAACCCAGTATCGGCAGCAGGACTGAAAGAGCAATCAGAATCGCAACGCCAAGACCTAATTTACGTCGGTTACTTGCGCCGGTTTTTTCCTCAAGAAACGGCCTGAAGGCTTTACTGAATAGTGGTGCCAGTTTTGCCGCAATACCGTCACCACCGTGATATCCCTCTTTCATCCACAATCTTGCCAGCCAGGGCGTGACGACAAAGGCAATCGCCAAAGACAGCAACATCCCCATACTCGCATTGATCGGTATCGGACTCATGTAAGGGCCCATCAAGCCAGTAACAAAGGCCATCGGCAACAACGCAGCAATCACGGTCAGCGTCGCCAGAATGGTCGGCCCACCCACTTCATCGACTGCCCCTGGAATGATTTCCTGCAAAGTCTTCCCGGGGAATAATGCCTGATGACGGTGGATGTTCTCAACGACCACGATCGCATCATCCACCAGTATCCCGATAGAGAAAATCAGGGCAAACAGAGATACCCTGTTCAGAGTAAATCCCCATGCCCATGAGGCGAACAAGGTGACCGTCAGCGTCAGAATGACCGCCGTACCGACGATCGCGGCCTCACGACGTCCCAGAGCAAGAAAGACCAAAGCAACGACGGAAGCGGTAGCGAACAATAATTTTTGAATTAATTTTTTTGCTTTATCGTCTGCGGTCTGCCCATAGTTCCGCGTAGTCGTCATTTCAACGTCCGCAGGGATAATGGTATTACGCAAGATTTCGGCTCGCGCAATTACGGCAGTCGCAACATCGACAGCATTTTGGCCCGGCTTTTTTGTGATCGCGATTGTGACAGCCGGATATTCAGCGGCATCCTTACCAGCGACGCCGTGCCATACAAATTTTGCAGCGGGTAAAGCCCCGTCTTCAATTTTGGCGACATCTTGTAAATACACAGGCTTGCCAGCCTTTACGCCGACTACCAGTTCACCAATGCTCTTTGCATCGCGTAAAAATTCTCCTGCATCGACTTGAATCGACCGATTACCTGCAACCAGTTCACCACCCGGCATACCGGAATTGGCCGACTGTAAACTGTCCCGCAAATCGGCGACTGTCAAACCGTTGGCAGAAAGCTTTGCAGGATCCAGTTCTACATTGATCGCCCGCCCGGGTCCGCCTACGCTCATGACTTCTCGCGTTCCTTTAACACGCTTTAAATCCGCTTCAATACTATGTGCAACACGTTCGATATCAAACGCGCCGGTTTGCTGATTTTTGCTCCAGAGAGTCAGGGAAACGATAGGAACATCGTCAATGCCTTTGGGCTTTATCAATGGCTCAGATGTGCCCAGATTGGCAGGCAACCAATCCCGGTTGCTGTGTACCGTGTTATACAAGCGCACTAAAGCATCTGTACGCGGAACGCCGACCTCAAACTGAACAGTCATAATCGCCAAACCAGGACGTGAGACCGATGTCACATGCTCGACATTTTCGATCTGGCTTAACACTTGTTCTGCCGGGATAGCCACCATCTGCTCGACGTCTTTAACTGACGCGCCTGGAAAAGGAATCAGTACATTCGCCATCGTCACATTGATTTGCGGCTCTTCTTCCCGCGGCGTCACCATTACGGCGAACAAACCCAGCAGAAACGCCACTAAAGCCAGCAACGGCGTGATCTGCGCGGTCTGAAAAAACGCCGCGATGCGCCCGGATATTCCCAAGATTTTATTCATCTGAAACTCCTTAGCGGGAGGCTGCAATACGCGCTGCAGCAAGCGGATCTGCTGCGACTTGTTCACCTGCCGATACGCCACTGAGTATCTCTTGCTCGGTTCCTGTCACCGGACCTAACTTTACCTGCCGCAGTAAGGGCTTTCCTTGCGCATTGACGACATAGACAGCGCTCAGCTCAGCACGACGAAACACTGACTTCAACGGGACATATAAGCGATTCGCATCACTGTTCACAGGCTTACTTTTCAGGCTGACGCGAGCAAACATTCCCGGACTTAAGCCCGATATTTTTTGCGGCAATTCCAGTCTGACCTGTACCGTGTGCGTTGCCGCATCCACCATCGGCAAAACAGTGACTTTGTTTGCAGGAGTCAAACGCTGAGAAGCAGGCATGCCGGGAATTTCTACAATAATTTTTTGTTCAGCAGCAATCTCTGCAACACGTTCCTGGGGAACGGTTGCGGTAACGCGCATCGCAACGGGGTCATACACTGTCATCAACAAACGACCAGGCATTGCCATATCCCCCAACATCACGGGGACATCAGAAACAACACCCGCATACGGCGCGGCCAACACATAAAATCCAGACTGCGTTTGTAAAGCACCCGCTTGGGCGATCAGAGCATTGGCCTGCGCACTGGCGGTCTGAAATTGAGATTCGGCGCGATCTAACTGAGCCTGACTAATGTAGTTTTTAGTAAAGAGTTGTTTTTGCCGTTCATAGTCTTTTTGAGCAACAACTAAACTGGCGCGCGCCGCATCTACTTGGGCCCGGCTCGCCTTCGCCTCTTGGTTCGCGGCTCTTGCATCCATGCGGACGAGCACTTGCCCTGCTTTCACGGTATCGCCAGCCTTGACAGGAAGATCAACAATTGCACCGGAGATTTGCGCAGCAATACCAGTTTGCCTGACGGCCTCCACCAAACCATCGGCGACAAAACTGACTGCGTCATTCGTTGAGCGCACAGGCACTGTCGTGAGATTCCCTGCGACTACCAGAACCGGTGCAGTCATACCTGTCAGAGCAAGCAAAAGGGAAGCATAAATCCATGATTTTCTCGTCATGATTCAATTTCCTCATTCAAAAAAATATTAGTAATTGCATTAAGCACGAATTAATTATATACTTATTTGCGCAGTTACGCAAATACAGTTTTAAATATTTGCCATTTATTTAAAATGAGCATGGTAATGAGCAATAATGAAAAAATATGCTCCTTGTTGAAGGGCTTACCGGATCAGGCGTTAACGCAAATTGCTCAGTATTTTTCTGTGCTCGCAGAACCAACTCGCCTACGAATACTGAATGCGTTGAGAGCGAGTGAAAAAAATGTAGGAGAACTGGCAATCATTTGCTCTTGTTCTCAGGCGAATGTGTCCCGCCATCTTTCAAACTTAGCAAATCATGGAATTATTACAAGAGAAAGCCGTAAAACTTCTGTGTACTACAAGATCGCAGATCCTTCCATCTACGCGCTATGTGATCTGGTGTGCCATAACGTCGCTTCCCAGTTGACAGAGCAAGCTGCGGCGCTGTCAGGTAAGTCAAATTGACCTAAGCTGTTTTAAATAGATCAATGTATAGCAAAAACTATTTAATTGTTCATTCGCGATAGTTGAAATAGTTCTATAGTGTTTCTGATTTTTCTAAAAAACAAATAAGGAGTAAATCATGTTGAAAATAAACGTAGGATCCGCAGACCGGGTAGTCAGAATTCTTATTGGCGCACTTTTATTAGGTGCGCACTTTGCCGGGTATATCGGTGCATGGGGATGGCTGGGCGTTGTTCCGCTGCTGACAGGCATTTTCCGTGTTTGCCCAGCGTACTTGCCATTTGGCATCAGTACCTGCAAAACAAAGTAATTGCGTTGATGATGTGATATCAGGCCATTACAAGATTTCGATAGGCCATCACTACCCTTGCGGCAGTTGTAGTGATACGAAGATTCGTCATGTGTGGCCTGCTTTTATCCAGAATAATGCATCCAGACTTGATGAAATAAGCCTGGCATGTTGACACCACTAATCATTCTTAAAAGAAAAAGTATATGAAAACAGCACATGACCTCGTTGCCGCAGCAAAATCTCAGATACAGGAAATATCCATCGCCGATGCTGAACATGCAATAAAAGAAGCTGATATTCTGCTCGATGTCCGCGAGCCGGATGAATACGCAGCCGGTCATTTGCAAGGTGCAGTCAATATTCCGCGCGGCTTACTTGAGTTTAAACTGAGCGGCAGCCCTGAGCTGTCGGCACGCAATCTGAATATTGTTGTCTATTGTAAAACCAGCGGACGCGCGGCTTTAGCAGCGAGCACTTTACATGAGATGGGCTACTTACAAGTAAAATCGATTGCTGGCGGTTTTGATGCCTGGATACAGTCAGGCAAAAGCATTGTTTCCCCCGCACTGCCAACATTTGAGTAACGATTTGCCGCTAAAGAAAATATATGAACGAAGCGATCATAGATTCCTTTTTTGATGCAGCGACGAGTACAGTCACGCATATCATCACAGATCCACTGACAAAAAAAGCAGCAATCGTCGACAGTGTTTTAGATTTTGATGCTAAGTCAGGACGAACTTCTACTCTTAACGCAGATAAATTGATTCAGTATGCGAAAGCAGCGGGGTTGACTGTTGACTGGCTGCTTGAAACACATGCGCATGCGGACCACTTATCGGCAGCACCCTATCTGAAAAAGAAACTCGGTGGGAAAATCGCCATCGGCGCTCACATTTGCGATGTTCAGCGTGTTTTCAAAAAGATATTCAATGCTGAGGACATTAGTGCGCAAGGAAAGGAATTCGATCATCTGTTTCACGATGGCGAGGAATTTCAGATCGGAGAATTAACCGTGCGCGTCATACATACACCGGGGCACACCCCAGCTTGTGTGACGTACCTGACTGGGAAAGATGCCTTTATCGGCGACACATTATTTATGCCAGACTATGGCACTGCTCGTTGCGACTTTCCCGGTGGAAATGCGGCAATACTTTATCAGTCGATACAAAAGATTTTTCAACTTCCAGCCGATACCCGCCTGCATCTGTGCCACGACTATCCACCAAAAAACCGCTCTCCAATGTGGGTAACAACAGTAGAAGCGGAGCGTAAAAACAATATTCATGTTCACGATGGTATTTCACAGCTCACGTTTATCACTATGCGTGAAGCACGTGATAAAACCTTGGATATGCCTAACCTGATTTTGCCTTCAGTGCAGGTAAATATACGCGCAGGGCAATTACCGCCCGTTGAAAGTAACGGCGTCAGCTATCTGAAGTTACCAATCAATGCGTTGTAAAACGCAACAACAGCAACTATGGACTTGAGTTTTATCACCATCATTCTGGGCACCGTCGTCGGTTTTGTTTTGGCGCTGACTGGCGCCGGTGGTGGCATGCTCTCTATTCCACTGCTTGTTTACGGCCTCCATTTATCGGTACAACAAGCCGCACCCGTCGGTTTGATGGCCGTTGGCTTTGCGGCTGCTCTCGGCAGCATCACTGGTTTGCGCAAGGGCATAGTCCGCTACCGTGCTGCAGTGTTAATGGGTATTTCCGGCATGCTGGCGGCCCCAGTCGGCGTTTTTTCAGCACAGCGAATACCTAATCAACCGCTGTTGATTCTCTTTGCATGTATTTTATTGCTGATTTCTTTCCGATCATTCCGCAGTAAACAAATCTCACGCAATGAACAAGATGTCGCATGCAGTTTAAACGCGGACAATCAACGTTTTCACTGGACCATGCGTTGCGCAAGAGCGATCGCGGGAACCGGTTTTATTTCTGGATATTTGAGTGGCTTAGTAGGGGTCGGTGGTGGATTTATCATCATCCCGTCGCTGATACGGCACTCTCATCTCGATATACGCAGTATTCAGGCAACCTCATTGGCCGTGATCACACTAGTCTCAATCAGCGGCGTATCTTCAGCCGCACTTCATGGCAGTCTGCCGTGGCCAGTCGCATTGCCATTCACGATAGGTAGCACATTTGGTTTATTGGGTGGACTGCAAATCGCCAAACGCCTCAATCAGGCAACAATACGACTGTTATTTGCATGGCTTGTGCTATTCGTTGCAGTGAGTATGCTGCTCAAAGGCTGTGGACTGGTGCTCTGAAGAACTGACGGTCTGTGATTGGAGATCTTCGTTTATCATCGGCAATAACTGCACCGAGGAAGGTGCAGCACGATCGTCAAATAAATTATGAATTCCGAAACGAGCTTTTACAAATGAAGATTGCTTCCAACAGCAATCAAACGGAGGCTTATACGAGCAAAAGAATTACCGAAGCGAATGGAAAATATGCGGGAGTTCTGGCCTGCCCAGCAGGAATCGAACCTGCGACCCCGAGCTTAGAAGGCTCGTGCTCTATCCAACTGAGCTATGGACAGCCTTACTTATGTCTTCATCAGAAGAGATAAAAACTGAAGGCTGAATACTACATGGTATCAGCCACAGTTTCAAGAATACCAGCACAACTAAAATCAAAATTCATTCAGATTTTATCGACACAAGCCGCTAAGCGGCGTGCGCAAGTCGTGGCCAATTCATTGTCATCGGCCTCCACCATGACACGTATAACGGGCTCAGTACCGGACGCCCGAATCAATACACGCCCACGTCCTGCCAACTCTGCTTCCACTTTTATTTTTTCCTGAACCAATGCTGAATTTTTTTGCCAGTCGAATCCGGGACTGACACGGACATTCAATAATACCTGTGGAAATAATTTGAGTTTATCAAAACATTGGTCCAGATTTTTTCCGGTGCGACGCAATGCTGATAACACCTGCAACGCAGACACAATACCGTCGCCTGTTGAATGTTTATCCAGGCACAATAAATGTCCGGACCCTTCGCCACCAAGTATCCAGCCACGCTCTCGCATTTGCTCAAGCACATAGCGATCTCCGACCTTTGCTCTGGTGAAACCGACCCCCAGCTCTTTGAAGGCAATCTCCACCGCCATGTTAGTCATTAATGTGCCGACAGCACCAGCGACAGGGCCAACTGCCAGCCTGTCCAATACCATTAAATACAATAACTGATCACCATCGTAAATTACTCCATGTCTATCCACCATGACCAGGCGATCCGCGTCACCATCCAGAGCAATCCCCAGATCAGCATGATTTGCTCTGACAGCAATAGCCAGCGCCTCAGGCGCGGTCGCGCCCACTTTATCATTGATATTCAAACCATTCGGCGCATTACCAATAGCGAGAACTTCCGCCCCTAATTCGTGGAATACATGGGGTGCAATATCATACGCAGCGCCATGGGCGCAATCTACAACGATCTTCAATCCGCGCAAATCAAGTTCTGATGGAAACGTACTTTTACAAAACTCAATATAACGGCCATTCGCATCGCGTAAGCGTCGTGCCTTACCAAGATATTCAGAACTGACACTTTGCATTGGCTTCTCAAGCTCGGCTTCAATCGCTAATTCAACATCGTCGGGCAACTTGTTTCCCTCGGCAGAGAAAAACTTAATTCCATTATCGTCAAAAGGATTGTGTGACGCCGAGATAACCACCCCTGCCGACAAACGCAAAGCCCTTGTCAGATAAGCGATCGCCGGTGTGGGCATAGGACCAGAAAGCATGACGTCCACACCTGCAGCAGCAAATCCAGCTTCGAGAGACGCCTCCAGCATATACCCCGAAATACGCGTATCTTTGCCGATCAAAACCGTCGGTCGTGACTCAGAACCACTTTGAGCAAGTACTTTACCCGCAGCGTAACCAAGAC
Organism: Undibacterium sp. FT79W; assembly: GCF_014284215.1. NCBI lineage: Bacteria > Pseudomonadati > Pseudomonadota > Betaproteobacteria > Burkholderiales > Oxalobacteraceae > Undibacterium > Undibacterium sp. FT79W. Next base: position 149,633 of record NZ_JACOGB010000007.1, read on the forward strand.
GCATAACAAAATCAGGTGTAATCGGTGCGACACCGACTTTGCCACGAATGCCATCCGTACCAAAAAATTTTCTAGCCATTTTATTTATTTTATTTGCGGGAGTTACTTAAAAATATCCAGACAGAATATCTGACATGCTTTTTATTTACCTAATACCTGCCACACATTGAAAGCATCAACTGTTTCCTGAACGTCATGAACGCGGACAATTTTTGCACCACGATCTGCGGCAGCGATTGCAGCGGCAAGACTACCAGCGAGGCGGCGCTCAACTGGTCTTCCGGTAATTTCCCCAATCACCGTTTTACGTGAGATGCCGACCAACATAGGTAAACCCAGCTTGGTCTGTATTTCGTCAATACTCCGGAACAATGTACTGTTATGTTCCAGCGTTTTACCAAAACCAAAACCCGGATCAATACAAATATTTTCTGGCTTTATTCCGGCGCTCAATAAAGCATCAACACGATGCCTTAAAAAACCTTCTACGTCCGTGACTACGTCATGATAATCAGGGCGACTTTGCATATTCGCCGGCAAATTCTGCATGTGCATCACACATAAGCCTGCATCCGTACCTGCAACTGCGTTAATAGCATCGTGTGAATTAAAGCCCTTGATGTCATTGATCATGTCTGCACCGGCAAGCAATGCTTCACGCATCACTTCAGGTTTATACGTATCGATAGATAAGGGCTTACCACAATCGCGTAATGCAAAAATAGCGGGCATCACTCTACTTAACTCTTCATCCAAAGACAGAGGAGCCGAACCCGGACGGGTTGATTCGCCTCCGATATCAATGATATCAACGCCATCATTGATCATCTGTTCCGCACGAGAAAGCGCACCGTCTAAAGATAAATAGCGTCCACCATCAGAAAACGAGTCGGGAGTGATATTTAATATCCCCATCACCAACGGCTTTACTTTATTACCCTGAAGCGGAAAACGATAACGTCCGCACTGAAAAAATTTGTTCATAAAAATAAAGGCGAGGATTTCTCCTCACCTTTTTAATTGGATAGCGTTAAAACTCAATAGGTCAGGCAGGTGCCGCCGCGTTAGGAGAAACACCTCCCGATGTACTATCCGAAGACGAACGACCAGCAGACTGACCGATCTTAGGTGGGCGCGGCTCAAGACCATTCATGATGTCATTCACCTGATCAGCATCAATCGTTTCCCAGTCCAGCAAAGCTTTGGTCATCATTTCGACCTTTTCTCTATTTTCCTCTAACAACTTACGCGCCAGAGCATATTGTGTATCAAGAATAGAACGAATTTCAGCATCTACTTTTTGCTGGGTAGCTTCGGAAATAGTTTTAGAAGAGCCGCCGAAATAACCTTCCTGCTGGCTGTCTTCATATACCATCACCCCCATGCTGTCAGACATACCAAAACGAGTCACCATCGAACGCGCCAGCTTAGTCGCACGTGAAAAATCGTTAGAAGCCCCAGTCGACATCTGACCAACAAAAATCTCCTCAGCAATACGACCACCGAACAATATAGAGATTTCTTCCAGCATTTTATCTTTATAGCCGCTGATCTGATCATGTTCTGGTAACTGCCAGGTCAAACCCAATGCAAACCCGCGCGGCATAATCGTTACTTTATGGACAGGATCGGCTTTCGGCATGAGCTTAGCAACAACTGCATGTCCAGATTCATGATAGGCGGTGTTCCGACGTTCATCTTCACGCATCACCATAGACTTACGCTCTGGCCCCATGAAAATCTTATCTTTAGCGTCTTCAAAGTCGATCATTTCAACCAGACGCTTGTTCCGGCGCGCAGCAAACAACGCCGCTTCATTGACCAGATTTGCAAGATCAGCGCCGGACATACCTGGGGTACCACGTGCAAGGATATCTGCCTTTACATCACTACTGATAGGCACCTTACGCATGTGAACATTCAAAATTTGTTCGCGACCACGAATATCCGGCAAGCCAACAGAAACCTGACGATCAAAGCGACCCGGACGCAATAAAGCCTTGTCGAGTACGTCAGCGCGGTTGGTTGCAGCAATCACAATCACACCGGAATTTGCCTCAAAACCGTCCATCTCAACGAGCATCTGGTTCAGGGTTTGTTCACGCTCATCATTACCACCGCCCATGCCAGCACCGCGATGACGACCAACAGCATCAATTTCATCAATAAAGATAATGCAAGGCGCATGTTTCTTCGCATTTTCAAACATATCGCGAACACGTGACGCACCTACACCGACAAACATTTCGACGAAATCAGAACCAGAAATGGTAAAGAATGGCACCTTAGCTTCGCCAGCAATCGCGCGAGCTAATAAGGTCTTACCAGTACCTGGAGGTCCCACCATCAGAATGCCACGCGGAATACGTCCACCTAACTTCTGAAATTTTGTGGGATCGCGCAGGAAATCAACAACTTCAGTGACTTCTTCTTTAGCCTCATCACAGCCAGCAACATCACTGAACGTCACATTGTTATTTGTGTCGTCAAGCATACGTGCTTTTGACTTACCAAAGGAAAATGCCCCCCCCTTGCCGCCGCCCTGCATCTGACGCATGAAAAAAATCCATACACCAATCAACAAAAGCATAGGGAACCAGGAGATGAACACTTGCGAGAGGAAAGATTGCTCCTCTGGCGGTTTGTTATCAAATTTAATGCCATTATTGACCAGATCACCAACCAAACCGCGATCAAAAATCGTTAATTGGGATTTGATTTTCTTTCCATCTGTAGTGACAGCGGTGACTGTGCGATTAGCATCGTCAATTGTCGCCTCTTTAATATGCTTTGCTTTGACCTCTTCCAAAAACTCGGAATAAGGCACAGAAGCCATACCAGCACCGATACTTTTCCCCTCAAACTGCTTGAAAAGTGTGAAAAGCACTAAGGCGACTACTACCCATATAGCTGCTTTTGAAAACATATTATTCACGAGAACTCCTTGGACGCAACATACGCCATTTGACACTGTAATCAGTCATTCTACCCCCAATAGGTAGAGCTTGCTAGCCAGCATATGCTGGCGATATTGAGGATTATCAAGAGGAAAATACTCAATCAGGATGCTTTAAGCCTTTTCCCAACAAAAATATTTCGGAAGATTTATCTTTACTTGCCTTCGGTTTTTTATTCATGACAACCTTAAACTCGTCCTTGAATATATTCACAATATTATTGTAACTGGGTCCATGAAAACATTTGACCAGCAAAGAACCGCCGGGCTTCAGATGCGCCTTAGCGAAAGCGACCGCTAATTCGATGATGTACTCAACCCTGGCGGCATCCACAGTTGAATTACCAGATAAATTTGGCGCCATATCCGATAAAACCAAATCAACTTTCCTGCCAACCAACCTGCTCTCCAACTGATCCAGCACGTCATCCTCCCGGAAGTCGCCTTGTATGAACTGGACATCAGCGATAGGCTCCATCGGCAGCAGATCAAGCGCGAAGATTTCCCCATTAATGCCGCCACCATCTTTTCCGGCGAGTTTATTTCTCACATATTGCGACCAACTTCCCGGAGTCGCACCTAAGTCGACGACAACCTGGCCAGGACGAATCAGTTTTTCAGCCTCATCTATTTCTTTTAGCTTATAAACGGCACGCGCGCGATAGCCCTCTTTTTGTGCAAGTTTCACATAAGGATCATTAATATGATCGTGAACCCAATTTTGATTGAATTTATTCTTAGCCATTCGCGTAAAATACTGCTTTTAAAAGAAACTGTGTTTAGCCTGGCTGAGCCAGGCGATGTATTTATCGTGCACCAAAAATAAAATGCACAAGGAAAATTTATGTTAAAACTTACACCCGCCGAAAGAAGCGAACTCCGATCCGAAGCTCACGGACTAAAACCTATCGTCTTGATCGGCGACGCCGGACTGTCACCAGCAGTTCTGAAAGAAATTGATGCAGGACTGAATGCACATGGCTTAATCAAAGTACGCGTTTTCGGTGATGACCGCGAAGCACGTAGCGCAATGTACGATACGATTTGCACAGAACTGAATGCTGCACCTATCCAACACATAGGCAAGTTGCTGGTTATTTACCGCCCTAAATTAGAAGGCGTAAAAGAGACCAAGCTGGTTAAAAAGGGCAGAGGCTTACGTGAAGTAACTATCGTCAAACCTAGCCCAAGCGGCACAAAAAAACCAACGGTTTCAAAAGTAATGGTAAAGGGTAATGAGCGCGTCACCCAAGGTGGCAATGTTAAACGTGCAAAACCTCGTCAAGCCAGCGCGAAAAAATCAGCCTTAGGTAAATGATGGCACAGGGTGGATTATCTACCCTGCAGAGATAACCCGGTCATGCATGAGACCGGGTAAGACCATCAGATATAATTGACTTCTAAAATTTCGTACTCACGTACACCCGCTGGCGCCTGTACGCCAACGACATCACCAGAATACTTACCAATCAAAGCACGGGCTATCGGTGATGTAATTGATACTTTACTTAATTTAATATCGGCCTCATCTTCTCCGACGATCTGATAACTGACCTTCTGTTCTGTTTCAAGATCTTCCAGATGTACGGTCGCACCAAAGACGACGCGCCCCTCTGCATCCAAAGTAGACGGGTCAATAATTTGCGCTGATCCCAGCTTACCTTCCAACTCAGCAATCCTACCTTCAATAAAAGCCTGACGTTCTTTGGCAGCATCGTACTCGGCATTTTCAGACAAGTCCCCTTGCGCCCGCGCTTCCGCAATTGCGTTAATCACATCTGGGCGCTCTTTTGTCTTCAGGTTGTGTAACTCTTGCTTCAACAACTCTGCACCGAACTTGGTAATAGGTACTGTACTCATATCGTTCACACTTTTAAAAGTAAAAATACAGAGGCCACATCCGACATCACGTAAGCGATATCTTTTGTGACCTCTGTATCGAAGATGCAGTATTAGAACACAGAGCCCCAACACTGTAATTTTTATCAGTTTAAGGTCTTATGCAAACCTTGTAAATCATAAACATGCAATTCATTCAAATGATGCATCCCTTCGACTGCAGCTTCAGCGCCCGCAATCGTTGTGAACGTCGTCGCACGCGCAATCAGTGCTGAGGTACGAATCGCACGTGAATCAGTAATCGCATTCCGTTTTTCTTCAACTGTGTTAATGACCATCGCAATTTCATTGTTTTTGATCATATCAACAACGTGCGGCCGCCCTTCAACCACTTTATTGACGATGGAAACTGCAACACCCTCAGCAGCAATCGCAGCAGCAGTACCACGAGTGGCGACAACAGAGAAACCAAGCTCAACCAGGTCTTTTGCTACTTTTACTGCACGCGGCTTATCGCTATTTTTCACGCTGAGGAAAACCTTGCCTGAGGTAGGCAACTTAACACCGGCACCCAACTGGGATTTTACAAAAGCTTCACCAAATGTTTTACCAACACCCATGACTTCACCAGTCGACTTCATTTCTGGGCCAAGAATAGTATCAACACCCGGGAATTTCACGAATGGGAATACGGCTTCTTTAACACTGAAGTATGGCGGCACAACTTCAGCGCCGATGCCCTGAGAATCCAGAGACTGACCGACCATGCAACGCGCAGCGATTTTCGCCAGTTGCAAGCCTGTTGATTTAGATACGTAAGGAACAGTGCGGGAAGCACGTGGATTCACCTCAAGAACGAAAACAACATCCTTACCGTCTTGTTTTTGGATCGCAAACTGCACATTCATCAAGCCGACGACATTCAAGCCCTTGGCCATCAGCGCAGTCTGACGTTTGAGTTCAGCAATAGTTTCTTGCGACAGAGAATATGGTGGTAAGGAGCACGCAGAGTCACCGGAATGCACACCAGCCTGTTCGATATGCTCCATCACACCACCGATGAATGTACGCTGACCATCAGATAAGCAATCAACGTCAACTTCGATTGCATCGTTCAGGAAGCGATCCAGCAATACCGGAGAGTCGTGTGATACTTTTACGGCTTCACGCATGTAACGCTCAAGATCACGTTGTTCATGCACGATTTCCATCGCACGACCACCCAACACATACGATGGACGCACCACCAGTGGGTAACCAATTTCCTGTGCCAGCGCCAGCGCATCAGCCTCAGTACGCGCAGTACGATTAGGCGGCTGACGCAAGCCCAATTCCTGCAGCATTTTCTGGAAACGTTCGCGATCTTCAGCAGCGTCAATCATGTCAGGCGAGGTGCCGACGATAGGAACGCCATTCGCTTCCAAATCCAGTGCCAGCTTCAAAGGTGTCTGACCACCGTATTGCACGATCACGCCAACTGGCTTTTCTTTGTCGACGATTTCCAGTACATCTTCCAGCGTCAACGGCTCAAAATACAGACGGTCAGACGTGTCATAGTCTGTCGAAACTGTTTCAGGATTGCAGTTGACCATGATGGTTTCATAGCCATCTTCGCGCATCGCAAATGCAGCGTGGACGCAGCAATAATCGAATTCAATACCCTGACCGATACGGTTAGGGCCACCGCCCAGCACCATGATTTTCTTCTTATCAGTCGGATTCGATTCGCACTCTTCTTCATAAGTCGAATACATGTAGGCGGTATTCGTGGCGAACTCACCGGCGCAAGTATCAACGCGCTTATACACTGGACGCACACCCAGAGCACGGCGTTTTTCACGAATCGCAGTATCGGTTGTTTTCAGCAGTTTTGCCAGGCGACGGTCAGAGAAACCTTTTTGCTTCAGTTGCAGCATCAGGGCTTTATCAACGCTGTCGAGTGACTGTTCGTCCAGCCATAATTCGATGTCGACGATATCCTTAATCTGCACCAGGAACCATGGGTCGATATGCGTCAGCTGATGCACTTCTTCCATAGTAAAACCCTGGGCAAAAGCATCACCAACATACCAGATACGGTCTGGACCAGGCTCACCAAGTTCTTTTTCAAGAGTCTCACGATCCTGGGTTTTTTCATTCATGCCATCGACGCCGACCTCCAAGCCGCGCAACGCTTTCTGGAACGATTCCTGGAAGGTGCGACCGATCGCCATCACTTCACCGACAGATTTCATCTGTGTCGTCAGGCGATTATCTGCCTGCGGGAATTTTTCAAATGCGAAACGTGGAATTTTGGTGACGACGTAATCAATCGAAGGCTCGAAAGAAGCTGGCGTAGCACCACCAGTAATTTCATTGCGCAACTCATCGAGCGTAAAACCGACTGCCAATTTGGCCGCGATTTTCGCGATAGGGAAACCAGTTGCCTTGGATGCCAATGCAGATGAACGGGATACACGCGGATTCATCTCAATAACGATCATGCGGCCATCAGCCGGATTAACCGAGAACTGGACGTTGGAGCCACCAGTATCCACACCGATTTCACGCAACACCGCCAACGAGGCATTACGCATGATCTGGTATTCTTTATCGGTCAGTGTCTGCGCTGGCGCCACAGTAATGGAGTCGCCGGTATGCACACCCATAGGGTCCAGATTTTCGATGGAGCAGACGATGATGCAGTTGTCGGCCTTGTCGCGCACGACTTCCATCTCATACTCTTTCCAGCCTATCAGCGATTCCTCGATCAGCAATTCATTGGTAGGCGACGCTTCCAGACCGCGTTTGCAGATAGTCTCGAATTCTTCCGGATTGTAGGCGATGCCACCACCCGTACCACCCATCGTGAACGAAGGACGGATAATGACCGGAAAGCCGACATCCTTTTGCACTGCCCAAGCTTCTTCCATCGAGTGTGCGACGCCGGAACGTGCTGAACCAAGACCAATTTTGGTCATCGCATTTTTGAATTTCAGTCGATCTTCCGCTTTATCGATCGCCTCAGGAGTTGCGCCGATCAGTTCGACTTTATACTTGTCGAGCACGCCATTACGCCATAAGTCCAGCGCGCAATTCAGTGCGGTCTGACCACCCATGGTCGGCAGGATCGCATCCGGTTTTTCTTTAGCGATGATGCGTTCAACCACTTGCCAGGTAATAGGTTCGATGTAAGTCACATCGGCCATTTCCGGATCAGTCATGATGGTGGCAGGATTACTGTTAACCAGAATGACTTTATAACCCTCTTCGCGCAAAGCCTTGCAAGCCTGTGCACCGGAATAATCGAATTCGCAAGCCTGACCGATGATGATAGGGCCAGCGCCGATAATCAAAATACTTTTTATGTCGTTACGTTTTGGCATTTTTATTATTCTCCTGTCTTTGCCGTGGTCATCAATGTGATAAAGCGATCAAACAGGTACGCAATATCATGCGGTCCCGGAGACGCCTCAGGATGCCCCTGGAAACAGAAAGCTGGTTTATCAGTACGCGCAAAGCCTTGCAGGGAACCATCAAACAAAGACACGTGCGTAACACGGCAATTTGCTGGCAAAGAGGCGGCATCAACGGCAAAACCATGATTCTGTGACGTGATCAATACCTGTTTGGTATCCAGATCCTGCACCGGGTGGTTGGCACCATGATGGCCGAATTTCATTTTCAAAGTCTTCGCACCGGAGGCGAGCGCCATGATTTGATGACCCAGGCAAATACCAAAGGTCGGAATGCCCTTCTCGATCAACTCTTTGGCAGCAGCAATTGCATAATCGCAAGGCTCAGGGTCACCAGGACCATTCGACAAAAACACGCCGTCAGGATTCAGCGCCAGCACTTCAGCAGCCGTGGATTGCGCTGGCAATACGGTAACCTTGCAGCCGCGTTCTGCCAGCATGCGCAGAATATTGCGCTTGACGCCAAAGTCGAAAGCAACCACATGAAACTTCGGATCTTTCAACTGGCCATAACCCTGACCCAGCACCCACTCTGCTTCAGTCCAATCATAAGCCTGCTTGGCAGAAACGACTTTCGCCAGATCCATGCCAGACAGACCTGGGAACGATTTCGCCAGCGCGATCGCTTTTTCAGCATCAGTTCCTACCAGAATCGCACCACCCTGCGCACCTTTTTCACGCAAGATACGTGTCAGCTTGCGGGTATCAATACCGGCAATAGCAACGATGTTTTGAGACTGGAGGTAAGCAGAAAGGGATTGTTCGGAACGGAAATTGGAAACCAGTTGCGGTAAATCTTTAATAATCAGACCAGCGGCATGGATTTTGTCTGACTCAACGTCTTCAGGATTAACACCGGTGTTACCAATATGCGGATACGTCAGGGTGACAATTTGAGAACTGTAACTGGGATCGGTAAGGATTTCCTGATAGCCAGTCATGGAAGTGTTGAAAACAACTTCACCAAGAGTATGACCGGCAGCGCCAATAGAATATCCAGTGAAAATAGTTCCATCGGCAAGAGCAAGTATGGCGGTGTCCTGACCGGAACGAAGAAGGGACTGCGGAATGGGCAGCAAGGGCAACTCCTGTATTGTTACCGCCGCTGCGACGCCCCAAGTTGCGTTATCTCATGCCGAACGTAACGAGCGGCCTGTCAATAAGAATGGAGCGATGAGAATTTGGGTAGGCGCTACGGCGAGATTTCGAATTAGTTAAACCCTCGAATTATAGCTCAAAACCACCTCTCAGGCAAATCATAAACCCTTGCAAACCCCTGAATTCCCGTGTTTCAACTTACCCACTAAGCATCCATGAATAAAAACACGGGAAGATAAACACTTACAAACCTAAGGCGGCAATCCCTGCTTTGGCAATTTGCGCATCTTCTTGAGACTTCACGCCGGAAACACCAACAGCACCAACGCAATGGCCATCAACAAAAATAGGCACACCACCTTCGAGCATCCCCTCAATCAGCGGTGCGCTGAGGAACGAATAGCGTCCGTTATTGATCAGGTCTTCATAAATCTTAGACTCACGCTTACCTAATGCCGCCGTCGCTGCCTTGGCTGGAGCAATGTGTGCAGAAACAGGCGCCACGCCATCCAGTCGCTGCAGCCACATCAGATGCCCGCCATCGTCAACAATCGCGATCACCACCGCCCAGTTATTTGCTTTGGCTTCTGCCTCGGCTGCTGCCGCGATTTTTTTGACATCATCCAGCGTCAGAATAGGTTTGGTTTGCATAGTCAGCTCCGTATTTAGTAGAGCGGGGATTGTACGCGATGCCTAATTTCATTGGAGTAAAAAGTGTTTTTCAATTTTCACTTCTAAAAAGGGGCAATCCATGAAATGACACCCCAAAGGTTTACATTATTGAAGACTTCGCTTAAAGTTGACCAGTTTTCTTCAATAAGTGTCAAGATGCTAATAAACGTTTCCAGACTAAAAAGAAATGCCACATTAGTGCTCGTCGCAGCAGCATTGCAACTATCCGTCTGCCATCAGGCTCAGGCAAGCGACAATCCCTTCCCAGAATCATCAACTGCGTTCAGCAAACTGCAAGAAATCAAACAACGCGCCTCTGATCTGACCATGAAAGCGATGGACTTCATGGGCATACGCTACAAACGTGGTGGCAGCACGCCGGAAAACGGTCTCGATTGCAGCGGCTTTGTACGCCTGGTATTCAAAGATGCCTTAGGTGCCAACCTGCCCCGTACCGCCGCAGAAATCAGTCGCGTTGGCGAAAATATCGATCAGAAAGATCTTCAGCCTGGTGATCTGGTGTTTTACAACACGCTGCGCCGCGGCTTTTCCCACGTCGGCATCTACCTCGGGGACAATAAATTTATACACTCCCCTTCCGCTGGTGGTCAGGTGCGGATTGAAAGCATGGATATTGCCTACTGGAAAAATCGTTTCAACGGCGCCCGCCGCATTAACGACAACGACACCAAGCAATAGTTAGCATTTCAACTCCCTGCATATACTCCCCCTGATTTTCAAATAAAAAAGCCTGGCGTCAGCGTCAACACCAGGCTTTGTAAAATACTCCCCGGGAGTATATTTACCGGTCAATACCTTTTTAATCAGCGTTCCTGCATCGCCTTTAATTTTTGCTTCAATTCAGGCATCACTGCCATCGCAGCCCGCTCACCCGCCAATATCGCCAGATTACGACCAGCAAAATCACTGCCCTTCATGCTTGGCAGTTCAGGGCGAATCACAACATCCGCCTGTTTCAGCTCGAACTGATTAATACTCTGCCCCATGATCGTCACTGTCTGCAACAAAATGTCGATTGTACTGTTGCCGTTTTGCGCTTCAGGTTGTTGAGAGATATTGACGGCAATCACCAGATCGGCCCCCATATCTCTGGCAAAACGTACCGGCACAGGAGCCACTAAACCACCATCAACATACTGCCGGTCATTGATGCGTACTGGTTGAAACACCGCGGGCACCGCAGACGATGCGCGCACCGCCGTGCCAGTATTCCCGCGCTGAAATAAAACGGCTTGCCCGCTGGACAGATCGGTCGCCACCGCACCAAACGGCTTTTTAAGTTTTTCAATCGGCGTCTGATGCACCATGCGATTCACATAGGCTTGTAAAGCATCCCCTTTCAGCACACCGCTGGATTTGGCAAACAAGGGTAAAGACCAGTCAGAAATCGTTGCCTCGTCCATTTCCAGTGCCATCTTCTGCAGCGCAAAACCATTATTACCGGCAGCGTACATCGCCCCGACAACACTGCCAGCGCTGGTACCAACCACGATGTCGGCCTGTATCCCCTGCGATTCCAGCGCTTTAATAACGCCAATATGGGCAAACCCGCGCGCCGCGCCACCACCCAGCGCCAGACCTATTCTGACCGGCCGGTTTACCTTAGCAACAGGAATCGCCGTCACTGGCGTCGGCACCACCGATGGCTGCGTACTCATACAAGCACTCATCAGACTCAATGCGGACACCGAGGCAAAGAGCGCTGTGTATTTTTTGAACTGTGAAAATCGTAACTGAAATGCGGAAACAGAAAACACGAAGAAGGTTGGCATGTGATTGGTCAGAAACTGAATAAGGAATTACTTCAAGACAACACCATTAAAGCAAAACGCTTTAACAACATCTTGTTTGCAGAACCGAATTATATTTCCAAACACCTGCTCACGTCTGGACAGCGCGAAAACAGACCGAATCAGAACACGTTTTTACTTAATTTTCAGAAACAACTGTGCATTAATAAAAAGAAAATATTGCACTGTCATATCATTGACATATTCACCACTGATAATCCTCAGGTCTTTTGGGAATGAAGACAAAGAATAAAAATTTATATTTTTTAATGAAATTAGCAATCGATTGCGCAATCGCTGGCAACCGTTTCTGAACCTAAAATTGAGAAAGACAACATGAAAACAATCCATTGGCTACCGCCGCTTACAGCATTAGCCTTAACAGCCTGCGGCACCAGCTCAAATACTGTCAGCGTGATTCCTGAGGGAACTGTTTTAAAAGTCGCGTTACTTGAAACGACCGATTTACATCAAAACATTCTGAGTTATGACTACTACGGTTTAAAAGCGGATACCAGCCTCGGTCTTGAGCGGACTGCCGCGCTGATCAATTCGGCACGCGCAGAAAATCCAAATACCGTATTGCTGGACGATGGTGACGTGATTCAGGGTACATTGCTCGGTGATTATCAAGCTGTGGCCTCACCAGTTCCTTGCAGTGGCACGATGGCCATCCATAAAGTGATGAACGCGCTGAAATATGATGGTGCCGGTGTCGGTAATCACGAATTCAACTATGGTTTGAATTTCCTCAGCCAGATCACCAACACAGATTTTGGTCTGAGTGACGTTACAAAACCAGTCAACTGCGGCGCACCAAGCTTCCCTGTGGTTCTCGCCAACGTGGTTGGTATCAGTAGCCAAAAACCGATCTTCAATCCTTACTCCATCATTCCTAAAAAATTCAATGCAACGACACCAGACGGCTCACCGCTGAGTGTTACGCTGAATGTCGGCATCATGGGCTTTGTTCCACCGCAGATCATGGACTGGGATCAAAAATACCTGGCGGGTAAAGTCATGGTAAATGGTGCGGTCGAAACAGCGAACAAATACATTCCTGAAATGCGCACAAAAGGTGCTGATCTGGTTGTCGCTTTATCTCACGGCGGTCTGGATGCTTCAGCCTATAGCCCAAAAATGGAAAATGCCAGCCTGCATCTGACCAACACCGGCATTGATGCTCTGATGGTAGGCCACTCTCATCTGATCTTCCCAAAAGCCAAAGAAACCAACGGCCCTGCGATCGATGCGTCCTTAGCTGCGCTGCCAGCAAGTCAAGTGGATACCGTCAAAGGTCTGGTTAATGGCGTACCTACCGTGATGGCGCAAAGCTGGGGACGTCGCCTCGGTATCATCCAGATGGTATTGAAATACCAAGGTGGTAAATGGGTAGTACAAAAAGATCAGACAAACGTCGAAGCGCGCGGCTTTAAATACAAAGATGGCACCACGATCGTTGATGCCGATGCATCTGTTGCTCCGCTGGTCGATACTGAGCATAAAGCGGCATTGTCTTACGCAACTCAGCCTCTGGGAACGACAACCGACTTTGAAATGTCTGCCTATTTTGCTTTGGTCGGCGACGTCAGTGCGATTCAAATCGTGAATCAGGCACAAATCGATTACGTCAAAAATTTCATTACCAACTCAACTGACGCGACCATCGCCAGCTACAAAACGATCCCTGTCATCTCCTGCAGCGCGCCGTTTAAGGCTGGCCGCAATGGTGCGACAGACTTTACCGATGTCGCACCAACCGCGACATCAACAGCACCAGTCGGCTTACAAGTGCGTAATCCTGGCGACCTTTACCTGTACGGCAACAATAATATCCAGGCAGTCAAGATCAAAGGTTCAGATCTGAAAGCATGGCTGGAAACCGTCGCAAAACAGTTCGCGCAAATCAATCCAGCCCTGACCACAGAGCAAGATCTGGTGCCATCGTATGGAACCATCTATAACTACGATGTGTTCTATGCCGAAAACAATGCGCTGACCTATCAGATTGATGTAACGAAAGCCGTTGGCAGCCGCATCGTGAATCTGACATACGCAGGTAAGCCTATTGCCGACACTGATGATTTCATCGTAGCCACTAACGACTATCGTGCAGCAGGCGGTGGTAATGTCCCGGGTATTGACGGTAGCAAAACCATCATCAAATCACCTGACGCAAATCAGGCCGTGGTCAGCGATTACGTGAAAAAACAAGGCAAACTGACTCTGGCAAAAAATGGCTCGGGCAAAAGCTGGAGTTTCGTTAAAGCCACGACTGCTGGTCCCGTCATTCTGCGTTCAGCACCTGGCAAACTGGCCATCGCCGGCAATTCTGGCCTGAGCCTGGTGAAATCCGAAGGCGCACTCGATGCCAACGGTTTCGCCAAATATGCCATTGACCTGAGCAAATAATCGCAAGGCAATCCGCATTAAAAAGTTGTAAGTAGTTATTTCAGCGGTAAACCTGCTCCTGGCAACAGGGGCAGGTTTTTATAATATGAATACCATGAAAAACATCATCACCCGTGCTGCCCTCACCTGCACCACCTGCCTTTTCATTGCTTGCACACCTGGCGTCAACACCCATCCCGGCACCGCGGAAATTGAATCGACAGGCATGCACGCGATACAAGCGCAACACCCGGATTCCATTAAAACTCTCAGAGTATGGGCGAATCAGGGAATAGTCACAGCACAAAGAGAACTCGGCTTAGCCCTTGCAGTACAACAGGACAAACAGGCAGAAGCAGCGCAATGGATGGAAAAAGCAGCAAAAGCTGGCGATACCGAAGCGCAATTCGCGTTTGCTGAAGCGAACTACAAAGCCAAACTTGGACTTCCCCAAAACCTGGAGGTTGCATGGAAATGGTACGAAGCAGCAGCAACGAAAAACAATGCCAAGGCAAGTTTCATGCTGGCACGCATGGCAAAATACGGCGAAGGCACACCGCTTGATCTGCAAAAATCGGTGCACTGGTTAAAAGTCGCCAGCGATCAGGGCAATGCCCAGGCAATGTTCCTGCTGTCGAATGCCTACGCCGATGGCGACGGCATCGCCAAAGATCCCGTACAAGCCAGGACATGGCTGGAACGCTCAGCGGAAGGCGATTTTCCTCCGGCGATACAAGCTCTTGCGATGGAACTGGAAGGGGATAAAAAGCACCACGATCCCGATAAACTCAGCGCCCGTCACTTGCTGAAAGAAGCGTCCGATGAACGCATGTTGCGCTGGAATAAATTTCAGTAAAAGCGGCTAAATTTTCCGCATAAAAAAAGCCCGCATCTCGCAGGCTTTTTTACGCAGACACAAAGTCTAACGCGAAGAAACAAGTTTCAGGCCAAAACCGATCAGTGATAAACCTGCCAGTTTTTCCAATACACGGGTCACTGTAGGATTAGCACGCAGGCGCTCCGCCAGAAAATGTGTCAGCAACACCGCAATCAAACCATAAATGAACGTCAGAATCGCGATGGTCGTGGCCATAAACCCAAACGTGATAAGCCCCTGATGGCGCACCGGATCCACAAATAAGGGGAAAAAAGCCATATAAAACACGATGGCTTTGGGATTGAGCAAGGTAATCATCAGCGCCTGTTGCATGTAATGATGAGGCTTGATGTTTAACACCGGCGCGACACCCGGTTTGGCTAGCAACATCTTGCATCCCAGCCAGATCAAGTACGCCGCACCTAACCACTGCACGGCCTGAAAAGCAGCCGGATACGAATGCAGCACTGCAGCAACACCAGCCACTGCCATCCAGAGCAAGACCTGATCGCCAAATATCACACCAAGCGTTGCCGCCAGACCGCCTTTGATACCACCTTTGCTGGTCGAGGTGATCAACGCCAGATTACCAGGCCCGGGAATAATCAGTAACACAATAAATGCGATGACAAACGAGCCGTAATCAGTAACGCCGAGCATGATAAATCCTTAAAATTAAGCCAATACGCCAAATGATGGTCTTGCTTTACACATTAAAAGAAAACCTGACTTGCAATCAAGCATTTCTTTATTTCTTTGTTTGCAGGAAAACAAGCGATTCTGATCATTTTTGACAGCGTTGATCAGAATGAATTGCTCATTGCGGACGAGCACTTCGCTTCGCACCGCCACCGGCCGGCTTTCATTCTGGCAAACGGACGCAATCGATTGTCATACCAGCCTGAAAAGTAACGTGAACCAGGTAGTTATGCATTTTATGAATGATTATTATCTAAATATTTGATTTTACGTATTTATTGCAGTGCAGTATAGTTACATCTGTCTCCTCCAACACCGTCAAGGTTTGGATTTAAGCCCGCTAATGCGGGCTATTTTTTTATCCACGCCCCCTCCGCAATCGCACATCAGAAATGAAGTTTCTGCATATTTCCTGCAAAATCACTTCACAACTACGTCGTCCCTGAAATAAATAAAAAACCCCGGGATTGAGCAAAGTTGAAATTATTAAATTAATATTAATGATTTCCCCCCATCATTTATCATGACTCCGGCTTCCAGCAAAAAAATATCCGTACCTTAGTTTTTTACCCTCTGATTCCACTACTATTCCTACTTAACGTAAATTTACGACAACCTTCCGGTATCAAATTTTCATCGAATCCTGAGTTTTTTATCGAATCGACATCAACTGATTGCCTATGCCATCCACTGTCAATTCAAATTCGTTTAAACGCCACATCTGGTACACACTGTCGTTACTGGTCATCTTGGTCTGCACGTTCACTCTGTCCGTCATCGCAGAAAAAACAATCGATGCAGCGAACGAACAGCGACTGAACTCATTTCTTCTGGCCGATGAGTTACGTCAGTCTTCTGATGACCTGACACGCATGGCGCAACTTTATGTTGTTTCTGGTGATCGCCGGCAGTCGCAGTACTATCAGGACATACTGGATATCCGTGATGGTAAAAAACCAAGACCAGTGAACTATGGGGGCATCTATTGGGATCTGGTGCTCGCGACAGGAACACCACCGACAGCGGAAAGCAAACAGACGAAGCCACTTCTGGAATTGATGCGAGAAGCAGGTTTTACCGAGCAAGAACTCAGTGTTTTGTCAAAAGCGAAGGTTTTTTCAGACCGTTTGACACAAACTGAACGAGAAGCAATGCAATTGCGCCAATCTGAGAATGGCAAAGAAAAAGCAAGTCAGATGTTGCACGATTTTGCTTACCTGAACGCTAAAGCAGCGATCATGAAGCCCATCGATGATTTTTATGGTTTGATGACAGCGCGAACCAATAACGCAGTCAGCAACGCAGAACATCGTGCATTGTTAATCAGGATTCTCTTTATTGGTCTGGCAGTGCTATCACTACTGATGCTCTACCGCACCTCACGCGCCCTCAGGGTCATTATGGGCGGCTCGGTTAGCGAGGTCCATGAAGAGATTACACGTATCGGCAACGGCGACTTCAGCAAACCATTGGCTGTGACTGAAAGCCTGCAAGGTTCCGTGCTTGCCCGCCTGGCAGAAATGCAAAGCAAATTAAAACAAATCACAGATCAGCACCAATCAGCGCAAGCAGAACTGCGTCAGAGCGAGGTGAATCTGAAAATTGCCCAGCAACTTGCGCAGATTGGTAACTGGGATATCAACCGGAGCACCGGCGAAGTGATCTGGTCCGACGAGGTGTACCGTATTTACGAAGTGACTCCCGACACTTTTACGCCTTCAGCTCATTCTTTCGTCGATGCGACGCACCCCGATGACCGGGTCTTGCTCAGTCGCCGTTACAACGACGCCATTGAAAACAAGACCGCGTATGAAATTACCCGTCGCTTACTATTAAAAGACGGGCAGATAAAATACGTCAACGAGCGTGGTAAACCTTTTTATCAGGAAGATGGACACGTCCTGCACTTAATCGGCACAGTGCAGGACGTCACCGCCAGCAAACTCAGCGAACTGGCATTGAAACGGCTCAATCGCGATTTGCGCTTGCTCAGCGACTGTAACATGGCGCTCGTACGGGCTGAAGACGAGCATACCTTGCTCAATGAAATCAGTCGCTTGTGCGTCGAAAGTGGCGGCTATCTGATGGCGTGGGTCGGATATGCTGAATATGACGATGCACGGACTGTGAAGCCTGTGGCACAGTCTGGTTACGAGAATGGCTATCTCGATGGCATCAATATTTCCTGGGGCGGCAACGCACTCGGCAGCGGGCCGGTCGGTTCTGCGATCAGAACCGGTGAACCGACGACAATTCAAAATGTATTAACCGACGAAAGAATGCGGCCATGGCGCACGGCAGCGATACAACGCGGCTACCGGTCAAGCATAGGTTTACCGTTGATTCATAACGAACATACCATTGGCGCCCTCACCCTCTACTCCAGCGAAGCAAACGCTTTCGATGCAGAAGAAATCAGGCTGCTGATGGAACTCGCGAACGATCTCGCGTTTGGCATTATCAACTTGCGTACCCGCGCCGCGCACGCCGAAGCCAAGTTGAAACTGGATTTCCTGGCCAACTTCGACTCCTTGACACACCTGCCAAACCGGACACTGCTGCAAGACCGTTTCGAACATGCGGCAATGATCGCTGACAATGAAAACACAATGGTCTCGCTGCTGTATCTCGATCTTGATCACTTTAAACACATCAACGACAGCCTCGGCTACGCAACCGGAGATCGTGTGTTGATTAAAGTCGTGGAACGACTGCGTCAGTGCGTACCAGAAACCGCTACCATCAGCAGGCTGAGCGGCGATGAGTTTGTCGTTCTTCTGACTGGCAAACGCGATGCAATCGGCGTGGCTGGAATGGCGAATACCATCAGCGATATTTTTATCGATCCTGTTGATATCGACGGCAATACGCTGAATATTTCATGCTCTATCGGTATCGGCTTATATCCTGAAGATGGGAAAGATTTCGACACGCTGCTCAAACATACCCATGCAGCTGTCGACAGCGCCAAAGAAGCTGGACGTAACACCTATTGCTTTTTCTCGCATGAGATGAATTCTGGCCTGACAGAACAGATCAGGCTGACCGGTGGATTGGTACATGCATTACGCAATCAGGAATTCCGCATTCATTATCAGCCACAGTCCGACATTCATAGCGGAAAAATCATCGGTGCAGAAGCGCTGCTGCGCTGGCAACATCCGGTGGATGGCTTAATTTCGCCAGGCAAATTCATCAGCCTGGCAGAGCGCAGTGGTCACATCGTGCCTATCGGCGAATGGGTACTGAACGAAGCATGCCGTCAGGCCGCCAGTTGGTTACGCGACTATCCTGACGCTCCGGTCGTCGCGGTCAATCTGTCGGCATTACAGTTCAAACGTGGCAAAATTCTGGATGTGGTTGCCAATGCACTCACAAAGTCTGGCTTGCCACCGCATCAACTTGAACTGGAACTGACGGAATCGATTTTATTGCAAGATGTCGGCGCCACCATAAACATCCTGCACGGATTAAAAAATCTGGGTGTCAAATTATCGATCGATGACTTTGGAACTGGCTACTCCAGTCTCTCTTACCTGAAGCAGTTGGCCGTCGATAAGCTGAAAATTGATCAGTCGTTTGTGCGCGATATGCTGACCAGTGCCGATGGTGCGGCCATTGTCAAGACCATCATTCAGCTCGGACACAACCTGCAACTGACGGTCATCGCCGAGGGTGTTGAAACCAAAGAACAACTGGCCTGTCTGAACGAATATGGATGCGATGAAGTGCAAGGCTACCTACTCAGCCATCCGTTACCAGCCGACGAACTAAGCCGTTTGCTTACTGAACGATCCGGCACGCTTACCGTCGATTAAAGTCGATACACATGCGGATGACGCGGCCCCGCTTAATACTGCCGCTGACCAAACGCCATCAGAAACGCCGGTGTTCACGCGGCTCGAACACAGGATCTGAGCCATTTTCCAGTTTGCGCACAATGCCAGAGTGATCGAAATAGACTGCCATCAGTGAATTCCACACACCACTTTCCTTGTATGGATACGACCACGCTTCCAGCCCGACTCTGGAGTAATACACATTTTCATACGGTGCGCCCAGCATTCTCAACACAGCCGCCTTATCAGATACGCCCGGTTTGATTTCGGCAAACTTCTGGTCTGTCAGCACTTGTTCATACGAAAGCACTTTGCCGTCGGCAGCAACTCTGACCATGTGCGTCGCCTGCGCTCTGCGACCACGCATGTACTCAAGTAAATGGGTTTGCCCATCCTGATACACATGGGTAGGATTGCCCAGCTTGGCAAGCACGTCATTTTCCGTTTGCAGCGCAGCGATATCTGCCGAATGCCAACTGGCACATGAGCTTAAAGTGGCCGCAAAACTAAAAAAGACGAGTTGTTTTATGATGGAATAAACGCTGAATGTTTTCATGGTAAACCGACGTGTTGTCAACACCGTGTTATGCCGATTGCAGCCAATGGCAAGCAATCATCAGGCGACGTGCAGCATCCTACACCCTCTCCTCTGTTTGATAAACAAAAACACCACGGACAAAGCAAAACCGACTTACCTACCCGTTGCCACGATCAGCTCATCCAGTGAAACAAAATCAGTTATCGCTTTCTACGCGATTACGCCCATTTTCTTTTGCTTTGTATAAAGCCCTGTCAGCCCGCTGCAATAACATATCAAAAGATGTATCTTCAACATTCAATGTAGCGACGCCAATACTGGCTGTAAAACGGACAATGGTATTGTCATCCAGATTTACGCCCTGCGCTTCAGCGACGACGACACGCAAGCGTTCGGCAATGATTTTCGCGCCACTTGTATCAGTATGCGGCAGTATCACCGTAAATTCCTCGCCCCCCAAACGTCCGCTGACATCTTGATCTCTGGCGGTAATAGTCAGCAAGTTTGCCAACTCTTTTATTACCCGGTCACCAACCGGATGCCCCCAACGATCATTAATAAACTTAAATTTATCAATATCCAGCATCAATACTGAAAGCGAATGCGTATAACGTCTCGCCCGGGTAAATTCTCTGTTCCCGATATCCATGATGTGACGACGGTTTGCAATATTCGTTAGTGCATCTGTGGTGGCAAGTTTTCGCATTCTCTCGCGTTGACACAATGCCTCGTGATGCGCGCGCAAAGCGATTACAGCGAAAATACACAAGAGCAGAAATCCAGTGGCAAACTGCCACATTCTGTAACGCCAAGCCTTCAACACACGGTCATAGTCAAAGCCAACAATCGTGATGAACGGAAAGCGCTCCACTTTACTCACCCCGGTAATTCGTCGGCGACCATCGTAGGGGGAATTATTGATGAATGAAGTGGGGTCATTAATCCGGCTGTAAAAAAACTGCGCCATTGGCACGGGAACAGGTTTCCCTATCGCATCGGGTTGTGCCGGCTTGTTTGCCAGCAGCAGGCCATCCGCATCCATAATGGCGAGTACATCATTTGCTTCGGTATGTATTGCTTCAATCCATTTTTGTGCCAATGCCAGATCGACCACCGCCACAACACCGCCAAGAAAGACCCCGTCGGCAGACCCCAGGATACGCGACATCAACACAGCAGACCGACCTGAAATCGATTGTTCAGCGGATAAATACTTTATATGAGTACTTTGCCCCGGACTCACCTTCACACCTCCACAAAAATGTTGGCCGGTGTTAACGCCGATGAAAGGTGATTTTGCAGTCGCCACAATGCGGCAATCACGATCCAATACCGCGAAATCCCTGAGGCCTGTGACCGTTTCGAGTTTCTCCGAAAGAATTGCGGTCAGGCGAATATTTCTTTCATTATCCTTGCTAGTTAACTGCAAATCTTTAACGACATCGAGTCTGCCAATGATGTCGCGCAGCACGTAATCTGTGACAAGAAACAACTCACCGACAGAACTGCCAACCAACTGACTCTTGTTGATTGCAAGCTTCTTTGACTCTTCGATAATTTGCTCGCGCTCCTGATAAAAATCAACAGTCAACCATGTACCGACTATGCTTAGCAATAAAAGCAAAGCGCCATAGTCTGATAGGAATTTTGAGATAACTTGATTTTTTGAAATGAAATTCAATTTGAATTATCCGAAAAATGACGAAAAATTTTGGGCCACTTGATGCGTGATATTGCATGTGAAGATCAACGTTGATGAACGTTATGCCGATTCGCACAGTGTTCAATCGGCAAATACCCAGCAACAAGCAACTGGCGTAATGAGGGCATTCAGCAGCGTATTAACCGCCTGTACTGACAACTCAAACCACGACCATTCTGAAGAAAAAACGAAAACAAGCTTGTATCGTTCGCCAATAAGATTTGGCAAGAAACACTTCGCCAACGAGGTGACGTACCTGTCGAAGGAAGGTTGGTAGAAATTATATTCAAAAGTACAGAAATGAATTGCAAACCATTGTGCCAGGAGAAATATCTGCGTTCTACATCACAACGCTGCGCAGCGTTGCATTTTACTTAATGACGAGTTACCGAAATAACTCAGGTAAAGTGCGACATACGACGCGGTGATACTGATCAGTCAGATAAACCACAAACGAACAAAAGACATGATCACAACAAGGACATAAAACTGTATCCTTTATTTTCGTCAGTATTCAAATTGTTCTGGCAAGATATGACCTTTTGATCTTTTCTGAATGCACGCAGCCACCCATCATTTTTTTGAGGGAAATATGCAAATTGATATTTATCAGAGTGTCGCTCAGCCCAAAAAGCACCTGTCTGTCGCTGCCAATACCGACATCAAACTATTAAATCTGGAAGACCCTGATTATGCCGATGTCCGGCTGATACAGCGCGGCTTCGACACATTGGGGCTGGTCAAACCTGTGGCTCTGGATGTTGCAGCAGCAATCGCGGGCATAGAGAGCGAAGGTTATTATCTGCACAGCGCCGATATCGAAATCGGCTGGGTTCAGCAATCCTGAAGACAACGCCGACAGGCTTTAACACCTGAAAGGAAACCATCTTGAGAACGTTTAAAACCGGAAATTTCGAGATCACCTTTGAGCATGATATTCAGGACACCGCGGCGATCGCACCATATGCCACGATCAGGAATTTACTGACCGGGGAAGAAGGCGGCGTACTGGAGCTTGACATGATCTGTCAGACCGAGCCGCAAGCTGATGAAGAAGTTATCCGCGAGGCAAAACACAGAATCGCAACAGGACAATGGCGCGACTGATTCAATCCAGATTTTCATCATCCAGAAGCAAAAAATACTAAAAAATCAGAAAAATATACTGGGGGGAGTATATTTTAACCCCCTTTATTTACTGAGACATTAAGGCAAAATCGGCAGATACTCCCCTGTTTTTAGTCACTTATGGGGTCGGATAGCAGCCTTCTGAATGCTGTCAGCGCATTTATCTGGCAGAACGGTGTTGCTGATATTTCTGCATCAGCGCTTCATACAAAGCATTGCCGCTGCGGGCGTAACCATCTTCCGTAAAGTGCACCAGATCTGGTCGCGCCAGTGGCGGGTTGGCTTCAGCATAGCGTTGTATCGCGCAATCACCGCCCATCGCCGCCGCCCAATCCCAGTACAATAATTTTTCAGCGACCGCCGTTTCACGCTGTATGGTCTGCACGGTACGCAATGCCATTGGCAATTTATAACGGCACCCTGCACTCTCGCCAGGCCCGGTCTTTTTCGCTGAATTCGGCGCGCCGATCAATAAAATCGCCGCCTCAGGCGCAGCGCTGCGCAATTGTCGTATCGTCGTTTGCAAGTCCAGCCGGTAAGCGTCAAAGTCAGGTTTACTGTCAAACGCTTCGTTTGTTCCATACGACAAAATCAGCAATTGCGGACGACGCCAGCGCAGCTGATCGCGCACCGCTTCCGGTTGCCAACGACTGATCACCCGTTGCGTTGCCCCGACGATACCCAGCGCATCAACGCTGACGCCCGGTGCAATCGCATCAATTGCAATGCCGCCCAGCTCCGCCGGATTACCCTCGGAACGCAGAAACAAACTATTCAGTTCCGCGCCGCTGCCGATCACGTAGCTGACCTGCCAATCATTGCCCGCTGGTGGTGCCAGATCGCGGATATCGCCATCGGGAAAAGCCAGTTTCCAGCCGCCTGCGGCTTGATCAGACACTTTGCGCGACCAGATGCTGACACGGTAAACACCATTCAAAGGCTGCTTCGGTAAAATTTCCATGTAAGCGCCTGAAGACGGCATGCTGGCAACACCGCCAAGCGGAAAATTTTCCGGATTCGCACGGCTGATACGGGTGTTCCACTGTCCTGCCATTTTCATCAAGACCTGCGCAGAACGCTGGTTTTTAACATAACCTGGCGTAATCCAGCCTATGCCCGCATTGCCGAAACGCTGCTGCAAACGCTCGCGATACGCCTGGGTAAAATAATCGCCGCCGGTATGAGAGTCGCCTAATTGCAGAATATGAATGACATCCTTACTTTCACCACGTTCCAATGCCGCCAGTTGACGCCAGAGCCGCGCTGCATTCGGATCGCCATAATCCTGCAATACCGTCGCCTCCACAGCGGATGAAAAAAGACAGAACGTCAGCAAAACAGACGCCAGACGTCCGAACAAAAAAGGATTGATCACAAAGGCTTACTCACTGTTGGTAAAGCAAACTGACGCAAAATCAGATCACTCAGAATTTTCTGTCCGGCACGGGTGAAATGGATGCCGTCTTCGTTGCGGACAGTCACACTTTTTCCATCCTCCCTCGTAATCGCTTTCTGATAGGTCTCGGCATTATCGCTTAATAGCTCACGGGTCGATAAATAGCGCGAAGCACTATCTTTGATCGCCGCAGAAAATAATTGATTCAATACCTTCACACCGCGGTTGATATTTTCCCGCCCCATATTCGGCGCACCCAGCCAGATCACGCGTATATGCTGCGCATGCGCATATCGGACGATACTTTCCACTCTGGACGCGTAGGTCGATTGCCATTTCTCGCTGCCGAAGCGTTCATATTTGTTGCCAAACACCATATCCCAGGTATCGTTCGCGCCAAGAAATACCACCAGCACCGAAATGCGTTCTTTGCTGATCGTGTTCTTAATCGTCGTTGGCCAGTCAAAATAACCGGGATAAGTCAGCCCCGTACTCTGACGACTCAGATCCAATGACTTCACATTCCCATTTTGCAGTGCCCGCGCGACATGCGGCGCCACGCCCTGCATCATGGAGTCACCGACCAGCAAGACTTTGTCGCTGGGACTGAGCACGATACGCCCATCTTCATTGAGTGACGCAAACTGAGTCAATGGAACTGCCCGGTTTTCTTCCGTTTCGGTCACGGCTTCAGTTGTATGCTGTTGCGCGTCGCTGCTGACGCTGGCGACCTTATCTGATTCTTTCTGACTTTGCCCGACATCACTGCCACTGTCTTTATTCGTTTTTTTACCGGCAACGGGCGATGTCGATACGTTGGCAGCAATCCCATCCGCGTGCGCCTTCAACGTCAGGCCATTCGTTGTATGTGTTTTTTGTGCTACAGCTAGTGTCGGTTCATCCTTTTGCATCAGCGCTGATTTACCCAGCCACAACACATTAGCCGCGAGCATCAGACGTTCCTGCGTTTCCTCCATTGCGCCGATTTGCTGATTCAATGTCCGCGATACGACTTTGGTGACGTCCGTTCCGCTGTGCCATAACTCGGCATCCGACAGATGCGTCAGCCCTAATTCTCCGTGCCGCGTCTGCTGCCAGTAAATATCGAGCGCATCTTGCCGCAACCAGAACAATAAACCCAACGTGAGTGCGATGACCGCCAATGTCGGCATCGAACCAGTATCGACTTTCGTTGCTCTTAACGCTGTACCGGTTTTCGGTTTTACTCTTGTTTTGACCTTCGCCATCATGCAAGCTCTTAATAGGAATAATATAAAAACGCTGGCACCCCTGATGGCCCTAGCAAATTAATCAGTAACACCAGAAAAGCAAGCAGCACAGGTTTTAATATCAAAGGCGTTTTTTCTAATAAGCCCAGACTGCTGTCACGTACTTGCTCAAAGTAATATGACACCCAGAAAAATAACAATAACAAAGCACATCCGCCAAGCACATTGAGTTCAATCGCGCCGCCGTGACGAGTAAAGCCAGACAGATAATTGAGCGCCTCCTGCCAACCATCGGCACGGAAAAATATCCAGGCAACGCAGACAAAATGAAAGGTCATCACACCGCTGAGAAAGCCGTCCGCTTTGCGACCGGTGATTTTTTCCAGCACGTTTTGTGCAACCATGCCCAGCCCGTGCAATGCGCCCCAGATCAGATATTTAATACTGGCGCCATGCCATATTCCGCTGATCAGCATGGAAGTAAGAATGGTCAGTTGCGTTGCCCACCAGCCGCCACGATTCCCCCCCATTGGTATATATACGTAATCCCGTATCCAGGTCGAGAGTGAGATATGCCAGCGCCGCCAGAATTCACGCAGATTGACGGCCAGATAAGGCAAATTAAAATTCTGATTTAACTTGTATCCAAGCAGCATCGCCATTGCAATGACCAGATCGGAATAGCCGCTGAAGTCAAAATAAATCTGAATCGCAAACGCATACATACCTAACAACAGCTCGACACCCTGATAGGCATCGGGATTCGCAAACAACGGATTGACCCAGGTTGTAGCAATCCAGCTTGCCAGCCAGACTTTTTTAATCAATGCGGAAAGTAATAACCAGAAAATACGGTCAGGCTGACGAATCTGACGCACGGTTTTTTCTTCGATCTGCGCCAGCAACGTATCCGGACGGCAGATAGGGCCCGCCATCAGTGTAGGGAAAAACGCGAGGTACAAAGCGCTATCGAGCGGATTGGCAGGATCGCGCTCATTGCGACCAACCGCGACGATATAGGCAATGGCTTGAAACGTATAAAACGAAATACCGACAGGTAGAATAATATCCAGTGCAGGAATCACCCAATCGGACTGCAACGCAGCAGCTGCGAGCTGAAAACCCTCGCGAAAGAAATCAAAATATTTAAAAACCGCCAGATTGATCACTGATGCGGTGACACCCGCAACAGCCAGCTTTTTTCTGTGCTGCGACCAGCGCTTTGCCGCAGCGAGCAACAGTAATAGCGACGCCGTATAGCATGCCAGCGTCGCGCTGAAACGCCAGTCCAGCGATGCATACACGGCGTAGGACGCGAGCAGCAAAGCGACTTTTTGTGCAGAACTCCAACGTGCCAGCGCCCAGTAAAGTAATAGAAACAACAAAAAGCAAACAGCAAATTCGGGCGACAGGTAACTCATGCTAGGTTCGGAGACAAAATACGCAAACGAAAATCAATCAACCGCCAGCAATGACAATAAGCAGCGGAAAACAAAGAGGAAGACTTTACATTATCTCAATATTTTTACGCAATGCATTTCACAACAATCGTGCCCGAAACCCGCAAAGCTGTTTCAATCTTGTTGCATCGCGATTGCACAAGCCATTTGCAGTGAATGATGCGACAAGGATTTACGGACACTAGTCTTACGTCCCCTCCCTTTTAATACGCTTTTTACCCTACTCAATACCCCTTAGCCACATCCACCAATACCGGTAAACTGCCATCATCACGATAACGGCGAACATTACCCGCAACAATCGCCGAGGCGGTTTGCTTGTCTGTGGGAGCAGAAATATGCGGCAATACTGTGACCTGTGGATGCTGCCAATGCCAGCTTGCTATAGGCAACGGTTCCGTTTCAAACACATCCAGCACCGCATGCTGCAAATGCTGAGTATTAAGTGCATCCTGCAAATCTGCATCCTGCACAATCGCACCGCGAGCAAAATTCACGAGTGATGCCCCCTTAGGCAACTGCGCCAACCGCGCGGCATTCAACAAGCCTCTGGTGTCCGGTGTCAGCGGTAACAGGCAAACCAGAATATTGGTTCGGGCGAACATCGCAGACAAACCAGCTTCCCCTGAAAAACAATCAACTCCGGCAATATTTTTCTGACTGCGACTCCAGCCGCACACCTGAAAACCCGCTGCCAGCAAGCGTTTCGCCGCTGCCTCACCTAAAGCACCCAACCCCAGCAAACTGATCGTTTTAGATTGTGGCCGGATATATTCCCGCGCCAGCCATTGGCTATTTTTCTGCTGTCGCGCATAGGCTGGCATCTCCCTGTGCAGATATAAAGTCCAGGCAAGCACAGCTTCTGCCATCGTTTCTGCCAGTTGCGGATCGACCAGGCGCACGATCTTTAACTGGCCCCGGCCAAGGTCAGCCACCAGACGCTCTACGCCGGCCCAGACGCTATGCACCCACGTCAGCGCGGGCAGTTGCTGTAAATTCGCCGGATCGGGGTTCGCCACAATCGCGACCGTCACACTTTGCTTTTCGCTTTCGGATAATTGATTAAACGCGACGACTCGTTCATCTGGCATCGCCTGCTGCAAGGCCTGCACCCAGGCATTCGTCTGTGTATAGTCAGATGCAGCAACAAAAGGAATCGGCATTCTGACGTGATCTGGTTTCATTGTATGGTGCTTCTTTTTGGATTTTTAACAAAGCAAGATCATACCGCGACGCGCCAGCAATGACGCAATCTCCCATGAATGCCCTACCCACAGAATATAATGAGTGCTCAAGCGACCTCTTAAGCTATTCAAGCGCCCTTTTTATGCCGCCCTCTTCTTCTCTGAAAAATTCCCACGAAGCCGACTGGCTGGGTTGGTTTGACGGCTCTGCAAAACCGAATCCCGGCAACTGCAAAATCGCCTGCATACTGCATAGTCCTGATGGCAAAGTCACACAGCACACCGCCAACATTGGTCATGGTGACAGCAGCGACGCCGAATATCAGGCACTGATCGCAGCCTTGACACTACTGACACAACAAGTGACGCAGCCAGAAACACAAACGGTACTGCTGCGTGGAGACAGTCTGGTTGTGATCAACGATGTTCTGGCCGTGGAAGCGAAGGCATCCAGACTGCTATCTACTTATCGCCAGCAGGCGCTGGAGCTGATGCAATCTTTGCCGCGATTAAAGTTGAAATGGGTGCCGCGACATAAAAATATCGAAACCGACCAGCTTTTACGCACCTGATACGCCGTTTAAAGTACGCAAGCATTTGATTCTTCAGCATAAATTCATCGGCCAGCGGGCAAGGTTGCAGGCTTTCCGGTACAATCGCGCCCATGAATCCTTTGCCTAAAAATCTCTTCTCACGCCCACGTTTCCGCCCTGAAGTTGGTGGTGACAACGCTGCACCTTTTCTTCCTATGTCACGCGCTGAAATGGATGCGCTCGGCTGGGACAGTTGTGACGTCATTCTGGTCACCGGCGATGCCTATATCGATCACCCAAGCTTTGGCATGGCCTTGATTGGCCGCGTACTTGAACATCAGGGCTTCCGTGTCGGCATCATCAGCCAGCCCGACTGGCATTCGGCCGACGCATTCCGCGCTCTCGGCAAGCCAAATCTGTATTTTGGCGTTACTGCCGGCAATATGGATTCTATGGTCAATCGCTACACTGCCGACAGAAAAATCCGCTCGGAAGATGCCTACACACCCGATGGCGACCGCAGCAAACGCCCTGACCGTGCGCTGGTCGTGTATGCACAACGCGCGCGCGAAGCTTTTCCGGATGCCAACGTCGTCATCGGCAGTATCGAAGCCAGTCTGCGCCGGATCGCCCATTACGATTACTGGTCAGATAAAGTGCGCCGCTCTGTCTTGCCTGACTCTAAGGCAGACATACTATTATTCGGTAACGCTGAACGGGCACTGATCGATCTGACACACCGATTGGCAGCAGGTGAACCGATCAAAGAAATACGTGATTTGCGCGGTACGGCGTTTATGGTGCCACGCGGCTGGTTACCGGATGACGAATGGGTAGAAATCAATTCCGTCAAAATTGATACGCCGGGAAAAGTCGAAGCTCACACTGATCCGTACGCCATGACACCGGAAGACGGCGCGAAATGCGCAACGGGTGAAGGCGATAGTGCAACGGACACAAATCCTGCGCAAACAGCGGCAACAACGGAAGTGAAAACGGATGTTGTTAAGCAGCAGGCGGTTCGTATGATGAGCCGAGAAGAACGTCAATTGATGCTCAAGAATAAGCAACACAAATCGGTGATACGCCTGCCATCGTTCGATGAAGTCAAGGATGACCCTGTGATGTACGCGCACGCATCACGCGTATTTCACCTGGAAGCGAATCCCGGCAATGCCAAAGCGCTGCGACAAGGCTATGGTGAACGTGATGTCTGGCTGAATCCACCACCGCTGCCGCTGGCGATGGATGAAATGGACGGCGTCTACGACCGCGCCTATGCACGTGCACCGCATCCGTCATATGGCAAAGCCCGTATTCCAGCCTGGGAAATGATACGTTTTTCCATCAACATCATGCGTGGCTGTTTTGGCGGTTGCACGTTCTGCTCCATTACCGAGCACGAAGGTCGCATCATACAAAGCCGCTCAGAACCTTCTATTCTTCGCGAAATCGAAGAAATACGCGACAAAGTCAAAGGCTTTACCGGCACCATCTCTGATCTGGGTGGCCCAACGGCGAATATGTATCGTCTCGCCTGCAAAGATAAAAAAATCGAAGAATCCTGCCGCCGGCTTTCTTGCGTTTATCCATCAATTTGTACAAACCTCGGCACCGATCACAGCAAATTAATCTCGATTTATCGCAAAGCACGGGCGATACCGGGCGTGAAGAAAATTCTGATCAGTTCCGGACTGCGTTATGACCTCGCTGTACGTTCCCCAGAATATGTGAAAGAACTGGTAACGCATCACGTTGGCGGTTTATTAAAAATCGCACCTGAACATACTGAGGCGGATACTTTATCGAAAATGATGAAGCCAGGCATCGGCAGCTACGATGAATTCAAGCAGATGTTTGAAAAATATTCGCGCGAAGCGAATAAGGAACAATATCTGATTCCTTATTTCATTGCTGCACATCCAGGCTCCACCGATGAAGACATGGTGAACCTCGCGATCTGGCTCAAGAAAAACGACTTCAAACTCGATCAGGTACAAACGTTTATGCCAACGCCGATGGCACTGGCGACGACGATGTACCATACCCGCAAAAATCCGCTCAAAAAAGTCAGTGCGGATTCTGAAGCCGTGGAAACAGCGCGTTCAGGAAAAATCCGGAAACTGCATAAAGCACTGTTGCGCTATCATGCGCCGGAAAATTGGGAAATCATCCACGAAGCTTTGGTACGCATGGGACGGCGCGATCTGATTGGCAGCAGCCCGCGTCATCTGATACCGCCTCGCCAGCCCGCAATCCCTGTCACTGTCGATGAAAGCGGTGTAGCCAATGGGCGACGTGTAGCTGCACCAAAAATCAATACTTATGGCAAAAAGCCAGTTGCGCGTGGCAATGCCGCGACCACATCCAGGCCAGCCTCATCGACAGCTGCCCGCCCGCCATTGGCTTACAAATCAGCAAAACCGAAAACCAGTCCAGCAAAATCAGGCAGACGATAATAATCAGGCACAATCCGGCGCAAATCGGACAAGTCTATTTCAAAGCTGCGAGCATACCCGCTCCGCAGCTTTTTTCTTTTTCTGACACTTCACCACAATTGGCTGATGTAGAATCAATTCATCGCTGCTTCGATTCCAACATCATCCAACGGAGGAAATATGAAACACATGAAAACGGTTCTGATTCTTGAACACACTGAAGAAGTCTTTGACAAACTTACCTGCGATGTCTGTGGCGCAGAATCTCTGTGGGATGAAAACTGGGGTACAAAAGAATACGAGAAAATTAACACCACTATTTCTATGGAAGAGGAAGAATCGTTTCCGAACGGCGGCCAGTCGAAACTCACTCAATATCATATTTGCCCAAGCTGCTTTAAAGACCATCTGGCAAAATGGTTTGAAAGTCATCGCCACGCAAAACCGACAACCACGACTTCAGTCTGGTAACGTAATAGAGCACAAGCGCATCAGATAAACATCCGCAGGCAGGCAAATTCAGTATTCTTGGCGCGGTACAAGGTATAATGCAAGGTTTGATTGCATAAGAAAAGCTAATATTATGGAAGCCGAACGCCTCAATAGCCTGTCATCCCTGCTTGCCGACCTGACGGTCCGTGAAGCCGAACTACGGAGGTATCTTTGACTTCGATATCAAGTCAGAGAAACTCGAACAAGTTAACGCCGAATTAGAAGACCCAACGGTCTGGAACGATCCTAAGCGAGCGCAGGATCTGGGCAAAGAAAAAAAATCCCTTGAAGCCGTTGTCAACACGCTGACCGAAGCGGAATCCGGCTTGCGCGATGCGAACGATCTGTTTGCTATGGCGAAAGAAGAAAACGACGACGATACGCTGGAATCCATCGAAACCGACGCGCAGCATTTGCGCGGCCTGATCGAAGGTATGGAATTCCGCCGCATGTTCAACAACCCCATGGACCCGAACAACTGCTTCATCGATATCCAGGCGGGTGCTGGCGGAACCGAGGCACAGGATTGGGCATCGATGCTGTTGCGCCAGTATTTGCGTTATTGCGAACGCAAAGGCTTCAAGGTGGAAATTCTTGAACAATCCGATGGTGATGTTGCCGGCATCAAGACGGCTACCCTGAAAGTTGAAGGCGACTATGCGTACGGTTTCCTGCGCACAGAAACAGGCGTACATCGCTTGGTGCGCAAGTCACCATTTGACTCAAATAATGGCCGCCACACTTCGTTTTCAAGCTTGTTCGTTTACCCAGAAGTAGATGATTCATTTGAGATCGACATCAATCCAGCCGATGTGCGCACCGATACTTATCGCGCCTCCGGTGCTGGTGGTCAGCATATTAATAAAACTGATTCTGCCGTTCGTCTGACACATGGCCCATCAGGCATTGTTGTTCAATGTCAGAATGATCGCAGCCAGCATCGCAACCGTGCGGAAGCCTGGGAAATGCTGAAAGCGAAATTGTTTGAACTCGAATTGCGCAAACGCATGAGCGAAAAACAAAATCTGGAAGATTCCAAAACCGATGTCGGCTGGGGTCATCAGATTCGCTCGTACGTACTCGATCAGTCCCGCATCAAAGACCTGCGTACCGGTTTTGAAACAGGTAATACCAAAGCAGTGCTCGATGGCGACATTGATGAGTTCATCGCTGCTTCATTGAAGCAAGGCGTTTAAATAAATCGAACGTAACAAGCAAGTACAACGGCGCAATTTCCGGCATTTGAAATTGCGCCGACAAAACAAACAGGCAGACAAACTGCCCGGACAACTAAGAGAAATCTGAGAGAAATCTTATGTCAGAACTGAATAATCAAACCGCTGCCAGCGAATTGCCGGTCGATGAAAATTCCATCATCGCGGAACGCCGTGCCAAGCTCGATGCTATCCGTACCAAAGGCATTGCCTTCCCTAACGACTTCCGCCCGCAACATAAAGCCGCCAGCCTGCAAGAGCAGTATGGCACGATAGGCCGCGAAGAGCTGGAAGCGATGAATGTCGAAGTCAGCGTTGCTGGCCGCATGATGCTTAAGCGCGAAGCTGGTAAAAAAGCCGCTTTCGCGACCTTGCAAGATGCGTCCGGCCTGAAGGCTGATGGCCGCATACAGTTGTATGTGACGCTGGATAAAACCGGTGAAGAGGCGATGGAAGCCTTCCGCCATTACGATCTGGGCGACATCCTCGGTGTTGAAGGTGTGCTGTTCAAAACCAAAACGGATGAGCTGACCGTTAAAGTCACGACCTTGCGTTTGCTGACCAAGTCCCTGCGCCCTCTGCCAGATAAATTCCACGGTCTGGCAAATCAGGAAACCAAATACCGTCAGCGCTATGTTGACCTGATCATGAGCGAAGACACGCGCCGCACCTTCAAAGCACGTACTGCGGCAATGACATCGATCCGTAATTTCATGGCCAGCCATGAATTCATGGAAGTCGAAACACCGATGCTGCATGTAATCCCAGGTGGTGCGGCAGCCAAGCCTTTCATTACGCATCACAATGCGCTGGACATGGAAATGTACCTGCGTATCGCGCCTGAGCTGTATCTGAAACGACTGGTCGTCGGCGGCTTTAACCGCGTATTCGAAGTTAACCGTAATTTCCGTAACGAAGGCGTATCGCCGCGTCACAATCCTGAATTCACGATGATGGAATTCTACGCAGCCTATGTCGATTACAAATGGCTGATGGACTTCACTGAACAAGTCATTCGCAAAGCCGCAGAAGACGCACACGGCACAGCAGTGCTGACGTATCAGGGTAAAGAACTTGATCTGTCGAAACCATTTGAGCGCCTGACTATCGTCGGCGCAATCAATAAATACGCACCGCAATACACGCAAGAACAATTGCACGATGCTGAATTCATCAAGGCTGAATTGCTAAAATTCGGTGTCAAACCGTTTGCTACTGCTGGACTTGGTGCCTTGCAACTGGCGCTGTTTGAAGAAACTGCCGAAGCACAGTTGTGGAATCCGACGTACATCATCGACTACCCAGTCGAAGTGTCGCCACTGGCACGTGCTTCTGATACTGTTCCCGGCATCACCGAGCGTTTCGAGCTGTTCATGACTGGCCGCGAAATCGCGAACGGTTTCTCGGAATTGAACGATGCCGAAGATCAGGCAGCGCGCTTCCAGGCGCAGGTTGCCGCCAAAGATGCGGGCGACGAAGAAGCGATGTACTACGACGCTGATTACATCCGCGCACTCGAATATGGCCTGCCACCGACCGGCGGCTGCGGTATCGGCATTGATCGTCTGATGATGTTGATTACTGATTCGCCGAATATCCGTGACGTGATTCTGTTCCCGCATCTGCGCCGCGAAGACTGATCTCAGGTACGATAGCGAAACACACCGTAAGTAACGAAAAGGGACTGTATCAAGCAGTCCCTTTTTTGTTTCTTTCATTTACGTGAATTACTCAGATTGAGCAACATACCATGCCAGTAATACATCCGCTTAAAAAATTACTGCACTACGCCAGTGCTTATAAAACTGATCTACGGTTGGCGACACTGTATTCGATACTGAACAAATTTTTTGATGTGCTGCCGGAAGTGCTGATCGGCGTGGCAGTCGATATCGTCGTCAATGGCGAAAAAAGCTTCCTTGCTAAACGTGTGCTGGGCGGCTTCGGCATTACGGAAACCTGGCACCAGTTGGTGTTTCTGGGCGTGGTCAATGCGTTTATATGGATGGGTGAATCCTGGTTTGAATATTTGCTGTCGCTGAAATGGCGCAAGCTGGCGCAGAACCTGCAGCATGATTTACGTCTCGACACGTACGACCACGTACAAAAACTGGAGATGGCATATTTTGAAGATCAGCGTACCGGCAATCTGATGTCGGTGCTGAACGAAGACATCAATCAGATGGAACGTTTTCTGAACGGTGGCGCGAATCAGATCATTCAGGTGATCTGCTCTTCCGTGATGGTCAGCGCTGTCTTCTTTGTGCTGCAACCTTCGTTAGCGATCATTTCCCTGCTGCCAGTACCGGCAATTCTGTTCGGTGCATTCTGGTTCCAGAAACGGCTGGCCCCGCGTTACGCCGAAGTCCGCGAAGCAGCTGGCGATGTCAGCGCCCGCCTGAACAATAACCTGCTCGGGTTGGCCACGATCAAAGCGTTTGCCACCGAAGATTTTGAAAAAAATCACATTGCCGAAGCCAGCAATACTTATCGTGAAGCCAATGCGCGGGCAATTGCGGTCAGCGCTGCTATTACCCCGGTTATCCGGATGGCAATTCTGGCAGGCTTCACCGCGACGCTGGTGTACGGCGGCTGGCTGACCCTGCATGATGAGCTGGCAGTCGGCGCATATTCAGTACTGGTCTATCTGACGCAACGCCTGTTATGGCCGATGACCAGCCTGGCAGAGGTGGCGGATATGTATCAACGCTCGATGTCAGCCATTGACCGCGCCATGAATTTGCTCGATACGAAAATCAACATCACCTACGAAGGACAACACTTGCCGGCTGCCGATGTGAAGGGGCATATCCGTTTCGACGCAGTTGGGTTTACCTATGGCGAGCAACAAACCTTGCACAATATCAACCTCGAAATTCCGGCTGGCAAAACTATCGCCTTCGTCGGTTCTACCGGCTCCGGAAAGTCAACACTGGTCAAACTGTTATTGCGATTCTACACACCGCAAAGCGGAAAAATTTTTATTGATGGCGTTGCGACCGATAGCGTGAATTTGCAAGATTTACGTCGTCTGATCGGTTACGTTGCACAAGATAGTTTTTTAACCGATGGCACCATCGCTGACAACATTGCCTACGGCTCAGACAACGTGACAGAAACAGCGATTGCCGCTGCCGCTCAGGCGGCGGAAGCGACTGAATTTATCAGCAAGCTACCTCTGGGTTTTGCCACCCGTATCGGCGAGCGCGGGCAGAAACTTTCCGGCGGCCAGCGCCAACGGCTGGCACTGGCAAGGGCAATCTTAAAAAATCCACCGGTCTTGATTCTCGATGAAGCAACCAGCGCAGTTGACAATGAAACCGAAGCCGCAATACAGCGCAGTCTCGATGTCGTCAGTCGTGACCGCACCACCATCGTCATCGCACACAGGTTGTCAACGGTGAGACAGGCCGATTGTATCTATTTGCTGGAAGCGGGCCGAATTGTCGAAAGTGGCACCCATGACGATTTACTGAAATTAAATGCTGGCTATGCAGCACTGTGGCGTCTGCAAACAGGCGAACGCACACAAGGTCAAACACAATCAGCCACGTAATGATCAGCCACGTAATGCTGTCTGCTTAAATTTAATTTTTTCGGCATGATGCATGCACCCAACATTTGGGGTCAGCCGGCTTTTTTATCTGCAACGATAATCATTGCAATCACGTTGAACCAGATTGACTGCCGATGCTGACAACCCTTGCAATAGGGGTTGTCAGCATTCTCAACACATCAGGAAATTGTTTTTGCCAGGGCAAGCGCGCTGAGGAAAGCATGCTCTACTCTGCCATTGCCTTCCAGTCCGGTCGCAAACCAATCGCCACAGACACCGATTCCCAGTTTGGCATCCCATAAGCAATCCTGCGCCAATGGATGCTCTGCCTGCGCAAAACGCCAGCGATGAACTACCGCGTAAATAGGCTGTACCCACGATCCGGTGGATTCATGGAAGGCTTTTAATAATTTTTCCTTAGCGCGCTCCGGGTCTTCCTCCAGATGCTCAAGACTCCATGCCGGTGTTGCGTGCGCAACCCAGCGTTCGCCTACGCGGTGTTCTGGCTTGGAGGTATCTCTGGCTATCCAGCCAAGACGCGACTGATTAACCCATGCACCATCGTAAGGCAGCTCCAGAGAGTTCTGAAATCCCAGCATCATCGTCCAACAAGGCGCGAGCTTTGCCTGTGCCGCTTGTTTAGCGAATTTAGGCGCAATAGCAAGTAAAGGCACCGCCTGATCGGCCGGGATTGCCAGTACGACCGCATCAAATGGGCCAGCCGTCGCTGGAATCGCAACCGTATTTGACTGAATTTTGAGTAGCCATTGTTTGTCATGCGGCTCCAATCCGAGTACTTGTTGTTCTTTGCGGACATCCAGACAATGAGCCAGTTGTTTACCAAGTGCATTCATACCAGGCACGGCAACATAGCGCGTCGAACTGCGCCCCGCAGGCTTAGCATGTCCGGCATCCAGTGTTGCCAGACGCGCATCCCAGGCGGCAACCCAGCCCAGCTTTTTCCAATCGGCGACTTCTTTTTTAAAGCGGTCAGACGTCGCAGTGAAATACTGGGCGCCGTGATCAAAACCGCCAACCTCAGTTTGTCGTGTACTCATGCGCCCGCTGACACCCAGGCTTTTTTCATACACGGTGACATGATGTCCCTGCGATTGCAATTGACGAGCTGCGGTGAGTCCGGATAATCCGGCACCTACGATGGCGATATGCATAATTTCCCCTTTTCCAGACAATAAAAAACGCCCGCATCTGATTATTAGCGGGCGTTATTTCGAATCAAACCGGCATCAGGCGGTACCTATTCTTCATTTTCGGCAACAGGCCAATCGCGGATATACGCTTTCAGCATTTTATTTTCAAAACTCTGCGCTTCGAGCACTGCACGCGCCACGTCGTAAAACGAAATCACGCCCATCAGCGTTTTTGCATCCATGACAGGCAGATAGCGTGAATGTTTTTCCAGCATCATGCGACGTACTTCGTTAACTTCGGTTTCCGGTGTGACCGTCATAGGATGGTCGTCCATATATTTACGGACGGTACCGCTTCCCAGCGAACCCTTATTCGTATGAATCGCGCGAATCACTTCGCGGAAGGTCAGTATGCCAACCAGATCACCATATTCCATTACAACCAGAGAACCGATGTCTTTTTCTTCCATGACACTGATCGCATCTGCAATCGGCGTATCAGGTGTGATAGTGAAAAGGATGTTGCCTTTGACCTGAAGAATTTCCGAAACTTTCATGGGGCTCCCCTCCTGTGTATTCTGTTTTTTTAAAACTGTTTTCAATGTATCGCAAGCCATGCAAAAAATCCAGCAAGTTCAACATGAAAACGGAATTTCATTTTGCAGTCTTAATGGTAGCATTGGATGATCACAATACGGAGACCAGAGTTTATGAGTGCCCCCCATTATCCCGGATTCGATACACTTTCTTTACATGCTGGTGCGACGCCCGACCCAACAACAGGCGCACGTGCGACCCCCATTTATCTGACGTCCTCATTTGCGTTTAAAGATTCGGATCACGCCGCATCGCTGTTTAATATGGAGCGCGCCGGTCACGTGTATTCGCGTATCTCAAATCCGACCAATGCAGTACTGGAAGAGCGGATTGCCGCGCTTGAAGGAGGCGTTGCTGGCATTGCCGTCGCCAGCGGACAAGCCGCATTGCATCTGGGTTTAACGACCATTGCCAGTGCCGGATCACATATCGTTGCTTCCCGTGCTTTGTATGGCGGCTCACAAAACCTTCTCGCCTATACCTTAAAACGCTTTGGCATAGAAACCACCTTCGTTGATCCGCGTGACCCGGACGCTTGGCGGGCGGCGATACGTCCAAATACTAAAACCTTGTTTGCTGAAACTCTCGGCAATCCCGGACTGGATGTTCTGAACATACCTTTGATCGCAGAAATTGCCCACGCACACGATTTACCGCTGATGCTGGATTCAACGTTTACCACGCCGTATTTATTACGTCCGTTTGATCATGGTGCAGATCTGGTTTTTCACTCCGCAACTAAATTTTTGTGCGGGCATGGCACTGCGATTGGTGGCTTACTGGTCGATGGCGGCACATTCGACTGGCAGAAAGCGTATGACCGAACCGGACGTTTTGCCGAGCTTTGCGAACCCTATGACGGCTTTCACGGCATGGTGTTTGCCGAAGAGTCGACTGTCGGCGCATTTTCCTTGCGGGCTCGACGCGAAGGATTGCGCGACTTTGGCGCCTGCATGAGCCCACATAATGCATTCGCTATCCTGCAAGGCATAGAAACACTGGGCTTGCGCATGGACAGACATGTCGCCAATACCCGCAAAATCGTTGATTTCCTGGTAAAACATCCTGCTGTTGCTGCGGTTTCTTATCCGGAATTAGAAACACATCCTGACTACGAACTGGCAAAAACCCTGCTTCCCAAAGGTTGTGGAGCGGTTTTCTCGTTCAATCTGAAAGGCGATCGTGCCGCTGGTCAGCGCTTTGTTGAATCACTGAATGTGTTTTCACATCTGGCGAACGTCGGCGATGCGAAATCGCTGGTGATACACCCGGCATCCACCACCCATTTCCGCGTCCCGGCAGAGCAATTGCAGGCATCCGGCATTACGGAAGGAACACTGCGCTTATCTGTGGGTCTGGAAAACGTCGAAGACCTGATTGAAGACCTGACACGCGGCTTGAAAGCTGCTCAGAAAGGAGCCTGAGATGCTGTTTCAGATTCAAGGAAAAGACGCTTATTGCTACACCGGAGGTAAAACCTTCAATCCTGCGCTGCCAAGCATCGTGTTTATTCATGGCGCACAGAATGATCATTCCGTCTGGGCCTTACAGTCCCGCTATTTCGCCCATCATGGTTATAACGTCCTCGCTGTGGATTTACCGGGCCATGGCCGCAGCAAAGGCCAGGCGCTGAATAACGTAGAGCAGATGGCGACTTGGCTGATTGCTTTGCTTGATGCTGCCGGTATTGAGCGCACAGCACTGGCAGGACACAGTATGGGCTCGCTGATTGCTCTGGAAGCCAGTTATCGGGCGCCTGACAGAGTCAGTCATCTCGCAATGATAGGTACAGCCTACCCGATGAAGGTATCAGACCTGCTTTTGAATGCGGCACGCGACGACGAGCAAACGGCGATTGATATGGTGAACATCTGGTCACACAGCAGCATTGCGCATAAACCGTCCTGCCCGGGACCTGGATTTTCCATCCTTGGCGGCAGCAAGAGGCTGATGCAACGCATTTCTGCCATCAACCCAGAGCTGGTTTTTTATACGGATTTTTTCGCCTGTAACACCTACAGCAACGGCGAAATCGCTGCGCAATCAGTCAGGTGTCCGACCTTATTCCTGCTCGGCAAAAAAGATCAGATGACCCCGCCAAAAGCAATTGCAGGCTTGCGTAGTCTGATTTCTCATAGCAAAACTTCCGTTATAGACAATTGTGGACACGACCTGATGGCAGAACAGGCCGATGCCGTGCTGGATACCTTATTCGATTTCGTGCGGGGTAGCTGAGTGTGGCGATGAATCTTGAAAGCTGGGCCTTGTTCACTGCGACAGAAGCCGCAATGTCACTCTCACCCGGCCCAGCAGTCATGATGGTGGTTGCGTATGGCATTGCGCGGGGCTGGAAAACATCCTTGTTTGTCACGTTGGGAATTTTGACAGCGAATGCGATTTACTTTGCGCTCTCGGCAACCGGTATCGGCAGCCTGCTGCTGACATCGCCGACGCTGTTCATGGGAATCAAGTATCTTGGTGCTGCCTATCTGGTCTATCTGGGCTTATCAGCAATACTGGGGAAACCCTCACCCATCAGCATCTCCAGACTGGATGGGCCGCCACAAAAAGGAAGCCGCATCTTTTTCAGCGCTCTTAGTCTGCAATTGACCAATCCCAAGATATTGCTTACTTTTGTTGCCATCCTGCCGCAGTTTATCGATCAGCATGAAGCCGTCGGTTTGCAAATGCTGATTCTGGCCATCTGCTCCATTATTCCTGAATTTTTTATTTTGCTGGGATACGGTGTGTTGGCAAGCAAAGCGAGCCATTGGGCGACACAAGAAAAATATGCAGTAATGACAGAGCGTATCGCAGGTGTACTGATATTGTGTGCTGCCACGCTGGTTGCCGCCGTCTGAAAAAAGGAGAGAATACCCTCTCCCTTTTTTCAGACATCTATTTCAATTTATATCAACTGATTCTCAACTGGCTCCCGACCATCAAAACTCTTCCCAGGCATCTGATGCCGCTTTTTTCTCAGGAGCAGTATCATTCACTTGCCTGAGTCTTTTAATACTTGAGGTCTGCGCCCTCACCACAGCAGCTTTTTTACCAGGCAAAG
The DNA here is from genome assembly GCF_014284215.1 of Undibacterium sp. FT79W. NCBI lineage: Bacteria > Pseudomonadati > Pseudomonadota > Betaproteobacteria > Burkholderiales > Oxalobacteraceae > Undibacterium > Undibacterium sp. FT79W. The sequence continues at coordinate 190,952 of NZ_JACOGB010000007.1, forward strand.
TCGTTGTTACACGCTTTGTGACGGGTTCAGTGCCCGCAAGCGGGATCGCTGTCATATTAGCGAGCTGAAATGTACTGACAAGCTGGCTGAGATGATCCGCCTCATTCTGCAACGCCGACGCTGAAGCTGCCGCTTGCTCTACCAGTGCAGCATTTTGCTGCGTCACATCATCCATCTGAACGATCGCCTCATTGATTTGTTCGATGCCTGCGGTTTGCTCTTGCGTCGCCATCATGATTTCACTCATTATGCTGGTCACGCGCTGAATACTATTGACAATTTCGACCATGGTCGATCCCGCCTGATCAACCAGTTTCGCACCAATTTCCACCTTACTGACAGAATCATCAATCAACTTTTTAATCTCTCTGGCAGCTTCAGCAGAACGCTGAGCAAGACTTCTCACCTCCGTAGCAACCACAGCAAAACCACGCCCCTGCTCACCTGCGCGAGCCGCCTCAACGGCGGCGTTCAGTGCAAGGATGTTGGTCTGAAAAGCAATACCATCAATCACCCCGATGATGTCGACAATCTTACGAGACGATTCGTTGATCGAGCCCATCGTCTGAACGACCTCGGCAACAACGGTACCGCCTTTAACGGCAACATCTGAAGCGGACACCGCAAGTTGATTTGCCTGACGTGCACTATCGGTGTTCTGCTTCACAGTTGACGTCAACTCTTCCATTGAAGAGGCGGTTTCTTCCAGCGAGCTGGCCTGTTGTTCTGAACGGGAAGACAAATCCAGATTTCCTGAGGCGATCTGCTTTGAAGCTGACGCTATCGTTTCAGTACCGGCGCGCACCATACCGACAATATCAGCAAGACCATCACGCATGACGCGCATTGCGTGCATAAGACTATGCTCATCGCCTGCGGCCAGTTGGATATCGACACTCAGATCCCCTGCGGCAATTTTTTCTGCAATTTTTACCGCATAACGTGGCTCGCCACCTAATTGCCTCAGCAGGCTACGGATAATCAGCCACGAAGCGACCACACCAACCAGGATCGCCAACAGTCCCAATATGATCAGCATTTTTCGTGCGTCACGATAATCTGCTTCTGCTTTAATGACTGCTTCTTTATTCTCCTTTTCCTGATCTACGACAAAATCATTGATCAGTTCCCACCATTTCTTTTGTACCGGACGATATTCATACCGCAGAAGCTTATAAGAATCATCTTTATTACCTTGCTGAATTAATTGCAGACTTTTAGCGATGAAAGGCTCAGATAATTTTGCCTGTTCGCGGATTTTATTTAATGAACTAAGTTGTGCGTCATTCGTCTCGCTATCCCGCTTCATGAGTTGCTCTAATTTATCCTCGGCCTCATGGTATTTTTTATTCTGGGCAGTAATACGATCAACTTCTATCTGTATCTCTTTTTGTTCAGTCAGCAACAACAAATTCCGCAGCGCCAATGCTCTCTCAGTAACCGTCAGATACATACTCTGCGCCAACCGTATTTCCTCATCGTTAAAGTGAACGATTTGTTCCATCCGCTTATTCATCTGATGCAGATAGCTGATCCCCAACACGAGCACGATTAACAAACAACTCAATACCAGACCAAATCCGGCGGTTAAGCGACTTGATACCTTGGTGTCTTCAATTCTCATGATTTGTGTCTCCCGGTAATGAAATGAATACTGAAATACTCAATGTCTGGTACGGTGTAGCCCACTATCTGAATCGTTTTTTAATCGTCTGCTGTCGTCTGCTTTCTATATACATCAATGTAATTTATTAATACTTGTAAATCTAATACCATATTTAATAACATATTTAATAACATATTAATATTTGTCAATTTAAATATGAAAATACGTCGCACGAAAATATTTTTGCCAGGATGATGTCTCCGCCCTGCATCAGATTTGCAAAGTGAACGTAATACAAATAAAAAAGCGCACCGTATAAACAATGCGCTTTTAAGGATGCAGCCAGAGCCTGCTACAAAGAGGTGTTTTCCACCGGATCAGACAAGGAATTTTTCAATCCTCAATTCGCTATCTCTTCGGTTCACAAAGGGTGAGACATAGATACGTGCGGAATACCGGCTTCCATAAAGACCTCGCCATCGCGTGAAAATCCTTCTTTCACGTAGAAATTTTCAGCTGTCTGTTGTGCATTCAGTCGCACGCCGGTATCTCCGCGCAGTTTTGCCTGCTCCATCAGGATACGCAGTATCTGCGCACCGACACCGGAATTGCGGGCGGACTCCAATACAGCCATACGACCAATATGACCGTCAGGCAGCAAACGGCCTGTGCCTATCGCCTGATTCTCTTCATCGTAAGCAACAGCATGCAGACACTGGGCATCCATCACATCCCATTCCAGCTCAACAGGAATATGCTGCTCAATCACAAAAACAGAATAACGTACTGCCTGTGCGTCTTTTTGCAAGGTAGTCCAATCACCTAAAACAATGCGTGCGGGAGTCATCATAACAAGTCACTCTACTGGTTTCAATTTTTCAAAGCTGGTGATTATCGCACGCCAATCTGCAGGAAATGCAACTCCCTTGCGCAGTGTGGTATCGGCGTACACATAAGTTAATTCACCCGATATCAGATGTTCTTCACCCCGAAAAATTTCAATCAAAAACTGGATGGACGAACGACCTATCGTCTGACAGCGCACGCCTATATCCAGCACATCATCAAACCTGGCAGACGCCAGGTATTCTATGCCTGCCTTGCGGGCAAACAATTCTTTGCCTTCTTTGGCCTGCATGATTGCGCTGGGCAAACCTGTGGCGCGCCAGTATTCGGTAAAGGCGACATCAAAATAAGTCAGATAATGTCCATTAAAAACAATCGCCTGCATATCGACTTCCGACCAGCGCACTCGTAAGGCATGAAAAAAAGCGAAATCGGATCTTGCCATGATAAATCTCTGTTAAAAATCACTACGGTGTATCGTTGTCGTGCATCCGCTGATGTCGCGGATGCACACACTCATTCTGCAAGAAACTGCCGTATCAGTTGATTGATGCGTTCAGGCTGTTCATGAATAAGCCAATGCGAACCCTCGGCAATGCGCTCAATACGCACGTCGGCAACGAAATCTTCGATGCCATTCAAAAGGGTTTTCGGCAAGGCTTTATCGTTCTCGCCCCAAATGATGCGGGTTGGCACATTCACTTTAAAATCATCCGGATTCAGATGTAATTGCAAAGGTCCCTGATTTTCAGCGGTGGGTGGGTGCAGCGGCGAGGCACGATAATAATTTACTCCGCCTGACAATCCTTTGCGCCAGCAATCGTGATACCGACCGCGGGTCGCCTGGTCAAACCACTTCGCCTGCGCCTGCCCCATACCGTTAAAGAATCCATCCATCAAGGCGAAATCATCTTTTGCCAGCGCAATTTCAGAATCGGTTGCGCGCAGCCAGTTCATGTATTCGCTGGCGGCTTTTTGTGCCGGATCGTTCGCCAGTGCCTGCATAAACAGATAAGGATGCGGAGAATTAATGATGATCAGTTTTTCTATCATCGCCGGTAAAGCGATGGCCATATTCCAACATACAGCACCGCCCCAGTCATGCGCTACGACAATGGCTTTCTGATAGCCCAGATGCTGTATCAGTAAACGCAAATCATCGACGATATGTTTTGCTTTGTAGGCACTCAGATCCGCGGGCATATCGGATAAATTAAAACCTCGCAAATCTGGTGCGACTGCAAAATAATCACGACCAAATTCGGGCAACTGCGCCGCCCATTCATACCAGAACTCAGGAAAGCCATGGACAAATAAAATCAGCGGCTGCCCCTGCTCGCCAGCGCTGGCGTAATGCAGGCGGGTACCATTATCTAAAGTGGCAAATTGATTTGCCTTTATCGTTGCGGTCATCGTGTCTCCGGATCATCTGTAAATAAGAGCGTCGCGGTCAGCACCTGAGTCTGCGCTCTTCGTGCTCACAGCGACTTTTCCTGACTCATTTTTTTATTGATTTATACCTTCAGTTTTTCTCTGAGCATATCGCGGATATGCGGTGCCGCCTTGTATGGGTCACCCGGATTACGTTGCAAGACGATATCTTCCATGCGTTCCTGCACATTACTCAAGGCACCCGGATGCGAGAACACGTAAAACTGTTCATCGCTGATCGCTTTAAACGTATTTTCTGCGACTTCTTGCGCAGTCACTTTGCCCGAGCTAACCGCTTTATCCGACATCGCCTGCGCGGCACGCTGACTGGCCGTTGGCGCTGCGCCAGGCACATCTTCCGGACGATTTCTGTGCGATTGTGAAATGCCGGTCGGCACAAAATAAGGGCACAACACTGAAGCGCCGATCGGTGCTGCAACCAGCTTCAGATCCTGATACAGAGATTCAGTCAACGAGACAACTGCATGTTTGGAAACGTTGTAGACAGCCATCGTAGGCGCGTTCAGCATCCCGGCCATTGATGCGGTATTCACGATATGGCCTTCGTATTCCGGATCTTTTTTGGCACACTCCAGCATCAAATTGGTAAAGATACGAACGCCATGGATCACGCCCCACAAATTCACGCCTAATACCCATTCCCAGTCAGCCTGAGTATTTTCCCAGACCAGACCACCGGAACCAACACCGGCATTATTAAAGACCAGGTGAACCGCACCGAATTTTTCCATCGCGGCATCCGCCAGCGCCTGCACCTGTTCGGCATGACGGACGTCGCAACGCAACGCAATCACTTGCGCACCAAGCTGCTCCAGCTCGGCCTTAGTCTTATCCAATGCATCCTGCTGTACATCCGCCAGCACCAGCTTCATACCGAGACGGGCACCGATCAATGCAAATTCACGCCCAAAACCGCTGGCTGCACCTGTAATGACGGCCACTCTGTCTTTAAATACTTTCATTTTGTCTCCTGATTTTTACGAATGAAAATGGGATATCACTCCCTGATCACACAGTTGTTAAATTTATTTTTCAGTTTATTTTTGAGTTTATTTTTCAGCTCAGCTTAACGAGCTGCTTACCAAAATTCTGTCCTTTCAGAAGACCGATAAATGCCTCCGGCGCTTGCGCAATACCTTCAGCGATGGATTCGCGGAATTTCAATTTTCCGGTCGCTACCAGCGTTCCCAGTTCTTTCAGACCCTGCGGCCATAAATCCATGTGTTCCGACACAATGAAACCGCGCATCGTCAGTCGCATCGTCAGAAATGCACGCGCATTTTTAATGGCAATCGGCTCGCCGTTATAACCGGAAATCATGCCGCACATGGCGATACGGCCAAATGGATTCATACGCGCCAGACTCGCATCAAATACTTCGCCGCCCACGTTTTCAAAAACGGCATCAGTGCCATCCGGCGTTGCTGCCGCCAGATCGGCATCCAGATTGCCGGCCTTATAATCCACGCAAGCATCAAAGCCCAGCTCATTGACCACGTAAGCACATTTTTCGGCGCCACCGGCAATACCGACAACGCGGCAACCCATTTGCTTCGCCAATTGCCCGACCACACTGCCAACTGCACCACTGGCGGCAGAAACGACGACGGTTTCACCGGCTTTCGGTTGCATGATTTGTGTTAGCCCATACCACGCGGTAAGGCCCGGCATACCGACAGCACCAAGGTAAGCCGATAAAGGAATCGGCGACGCTGCATCGAGTTTGCGTAACAATGCGCCGTCGGACACGGCCACTTCAGTCCAACCCAACATGCCCAGCACTTTATCGCCAACAGCGAAGCGCGGATTGTTGCTGGCGATGATTTCGCCGACCGTGCCGCCTATCATGGTTTCATTTAAAGGCTGTGGTGCGGCGTAGCTTTTCGTTTCTTCCATACGACCACGCATATACGGATCGAGCGATAAGAAATGATTGCGGATTAAGACTTCGCCATCCTTGATTTCTGGTACCGGTAATGTCTCAAGACGGAAATTGTCTGCCCTGACATTACCTTGTGGACGGGAAGCTAAAACGATACGTTGATAAGTAGAAGACATAAATTAATCTCACTTCATTAAATGATTAGCCAGCGCCTGAAACGCACGGTAAGTGACAGGGTCACTCGCGCCATTCGCAGCGGTTGGATGGGATGAAAATTTGACGATGACCATTTCAGCCACCGGATCAATATAAATACGCTGACCATGAATGCCGCGCGCTTCAAAGGTCTGATGGGTGTTATGTCCTACCCACCACATATTCCGGTAAGAATAACCAGGCAAATTTTTGTAGCCTGCCTGAGCAAACTTTGCAGGATCACCGCCTTTGCGAATATCAGCGACCACTTCCTGCGGGATAATCTGCTGACCGTTAAACTGACCGCCGTTACGCATCATTTCACCGAAACGCCCCATATCGCGCAGGGTCAGATTCAGACCGCCACCGCCCTGCTCCGTGCCCAGACTATCGACCGCAAAATAGGCATCGTTTTCGGTACCCAGTTTCTGCCACAGACGGTCCGACATCAAATCAGACAAAGACTGGCCGGACGCGCGGCGTACTATCCACGCCAGCACTTCTGCATTCACGGTCTTATAGGCAAAGGCCTGATCGTGTTCGCCTTCTTTTTTAAGTTTAGTCAGGAAATCGTAAAAATTCTTAGGCCCGCTGTAACCGGGTGCTGTCGGCAGCAAACCACCGGCGCGCGCGTAATCCCATATCTCAGCTTTTGGATCAGCGTAATTTTCGGAATACTGCACACCGATTGTCATATCCATGACCTGACGCACCGTTGCATCGGCATACGCGCTGTCCTTGAGCTCAGGGATATATTTCGTCACCGGATCAGACGGATTAATTTTTCCTTCGGCTGCCAGCATGGCCGCTAAAGTGCCAACAAAAGATTTGGTGACCGACATCGCAATATGTGGCAGATAAGGTTTGCTGATACCGAAATATTTTTCGTAGATCACCTTCCCTTTATGCATGACCAGCACACTGTCGGTGTAGGTATTCGCGAGCATATCCGCCCAGCGGATTTCGGTATTTTTACCGTCCTTGAAACGCAGATCATCAAGTGATTGCAATGCCTGCGGCAACACTGAAACATGCCCGGCACCATGCCAGACATTCGCGGTGGGCCCCAGCTCACGGGAATGTGAGAACGACCAGCGGGTGCGCGGGAACTGATAGCTGCTGCCATTCGCAAACTGAACGAGTTTGTCAGGTGCGGGTGGAAAACCCTGCATCCAGCCCAGCTTTTGCGGGTCGGTGGCAGCGGGGTCGGGCAAGCTGCTCTGGGCGATGGCACTGCTGATACAGAGTCCGCCAAGTATCGTTGCCAGAACCGTGATGGTGAAAGTCTGCTGCATGTTGTCTCCTGTTTTTTTAGTTGGACTTGCAAGCACTGCTTTTACTTTTTACTTTTTACTTTTTACTTTTTACTTTTTACTTTTGTTTTTGCTGAGGGTCAGTACGTTCACGCGGCTCAGGCTTCTTCGTCCTGTCACTCCTTACCACATTCGTCAGCTCAAACCTTTCTAGTCACTGCCGTATAACTTTTTCATGTTCTCACCGGATTTCAGGCGCCGCAGATATTTAAACGTTCCCATCGCCTTGGCAACAAGTCTGTCGCCATTCCAGACTTCTCCCTCGCAAAAGCACATCGTCGTCGATTGATGAAAAGCCTTACCACGCGCCTCGATACGACCACCGGCGACACCGCCCGGCTGCAGAAAACTGGTTTTCATTTCTACCGTGACGACGCCTTTCAGATCTTCATGCAGCGAACGCCCAGCCATGGCCATCACCACATCCAGCATCGTCATGATGACGCCGCCGTGAGTGATCTGCCAGCTGTTCATGTGGCGTTCCGTCAGATCGAGCGAGAGTCTGGCGTGACCATCTTCCATTTCCAGAAATTCGACACCCAGATCATGCAGAAAAGGATTTAAGGTCTGGCTCGGCTGCTGTAACGGCTGCGCTGTTGGAGTTTCGCTGCTCATGCTTACACCGCCGACACACCGCCATCAACCGCCAGCGTCTGTCCGGTGATATGTTTGCCGGCATCCGAAGCGAACAACAGGGCAACCCCTTTCAGATCCTCGTCATCACCGATGCGTTGCAAAGGCGCTTCTCTGGCGATTTTTTCTTCGCCCAGATGTTCGAGCAAACCCTTGGTCATTTTGGATGGGAAAAATCCCGGTGCAATCGCATTGACCGTGATGCCGTGGACACCCCATTCACCGGCCAGCGTGCGGGTGAAATTGATCACGGCGGCTTTTGAGGTGTTATACGCAATCGTCTGCATCGTACCCGGCGCATTACCCGCCAGACCGGCAATCGAAGCGACGTTGATAATCCGCCCCGATTTGCGTGGAATCATGGAACGTTTGCCGACCGCCTGCGACAGTAAAAAAATACTGCGGATATTCAGATTCATCACCTTATCCCAGGCATCGACCGGATAATCTTCCGCCGGTGCACCCCAGGTGGCGCCAGCGTTATTGATCAGAATATCGATATGCCCAAGACGTTTTAAGGCTTCGTCCACCAGCGGCGTCACCGCTTCTTCTTTGGATAAATCTGCAGCGATGGCGCTGGCCTGAATACCACGGCTTTGTAAATGCGCAACGGCTTCATCCAGATCGGATTGCTTGCGCGAAGATAAAACGATGCTGGCGCCCTGCTCACCCAGCGCTTCGGCCATTTGCAAACCCAGACCACGGGAACCACCCGTGATCAGAGCGGTTTTACCACTCAGATTGAATAATTGCTGAACTGTACGTGCTGTGCTCATCGGTCGTCTCCGTTTATGTCAAAATTTATGCCGAAATTTATGTCGAAATTTATGTCGAAATTTATGTCGAATTTATGCCGGAATTTGTTCTGAAAAATGAGATAAAAAGAGGATAAAGGGGGAGTATCCTTCAAAATCCCCTTTATCTCCTTATATTCATTGGGTTTTAAAATATACTCCCGGGAGTATTAAAACCAGTTATCTTGCATGTCGTAGGTCGTTGTATCGATGCTGGCGAGTAAATCCAGCTGCGGATGTACCTTCGGTAATTCCCATTGAAAGAAATATTTACACGCCTGCAGCTTGCCGGCATAAAAGTCTGCGTCATGCGCATCCTCTTTATGCAGACTCAGCAACGCCTGCTCCAGCCATATCCACGCCAGCACGGTGTGACCGAAAGCTTCCAGATAGGCAGATGCATTTGCCAGTGTCTTATTGGTGTCGCCACAGGCATGCAATTGCTGCGTCACTTGCGCAAGACGCTGCAGCACCCGCGCCAGCGCTTTGTCGTAGGCCGCCAGCTCAGGATGCGTTGCGGCTTTTAACAGGGTTTTATGTATCGCCGTACCCAGTGCTTCGAGCGCAGCACCATCCTGCATCACGACTTTGCGACCAAGTAAATCCAGCCCCTGAATGCCGTGCGTTCCCTCATGAATCGGGTTCAGCCGGTTGTCGCGATAAAACTGTTCGACGTTATATTCACGGGTGTAGCCGTAGCCGCCATGCACTTGTATCGCCAGATTATTCGCTTCCAGACACCATTGCGAAGGCCAGGATTTAGCGATAGGCGTCAGAATTTCCAGCAACAGGCTGGCGTTTTGCCGCGCTTCCGGCGTGGTGCCGGTGCGCTCTTCATCGACCAGCCGTGCGCAATACAGCGTCAACGCCAGACCGCCTTCGACATACGATTTTTGCGCCAGCAACATGCGTTTCACATCCGTATGCTGAATGATGGGCAACTGCGGCGCTGCCGGATCTTTGTTCAGTGGCGCGCGTCCCTGCGGACGATTACGGGCATAATCGAGTGCATGCAGATAGCCGGTATAACCCAGCATGACCGCACCAAGACCAACACCGATACGGGCTTCGTTCATCATATGGAACATATTCGCAAGCCCGCGATGCAAAGTACCAACCAGGAAACCGATAGCACCGGCTTTGCCCTGCGGCTTGTACTTGCCTTCACCAAAATTCAGCAGGCAATTCGTGGTGCCACGATAGCCCATTTTGTGATTCAGACCAGCCAGCACCACATCATTCCGCTCGCCCGGATTGCCCTGCTCGTCCAGCACGAACTTAGGAACGATAAATAAAGAAATACCTTTGACACCGGGAATCAGTTTGCCATTTTCATCCGGCACTTTTGCCAGCACCAGATGAACAATATTTTCCGACAGCTCATGCTCACCGGCAGAGATCCACATCTTGTTACCGGTCAGTCTGAAACTGCCATCGGCCTGCGGCTCGGCACGGGTGACGATATCGGACAAGCTGGAACCGGCCTGCGGTTCGGACAAACACATGGTGCCGAAGAAACGCCCTTCCAGCATAGGTTTGACATACGACTCGATTTGTTCCGGCGTGCCGCATTTCAGCAAGGTATTCGCGTTGCCTATCGTTAAAAACGGATAGGATGCGGTGCCGACATTGGCACCCTTGAAATACGCAAAACCGGCTTTTTCAACCACGCAAGGCAGTTGCATACCGCCGAAATCAAAGTCCTGACCGGCGGCCAGTAAGCCCGCATCGCGAAACGCGTTCAGGGCAGTTTTGACTTCGGGAATCATATGCACTTTTTCGCCATCAAAATGCGGCTCATTCTGGTCGCTTTTCTTGTTGTGGGTGGCAAATAAGTCGGTCGCGATTTGTTCGCAGGTATCGAGCGCCGCACTGAAAGTTTCGCGGCTGTGTTCAGCAAAACGGGGACGTTGATTGAGGGATTCGACATTCAGCCATTCGTACAGCAAAAAATCGAGGTCGCGGCGGGAGAGAATTTTGGATGACATGGCAGTTCCGGTGACGTTTCGGAAAATGGTGATCAGACCTTGAATCAGACGGTTAGTAAGACCATAAGGCAGTTCATGCGAGACAGTGTCAGCGACACCGGCTCACATGAACGCCCAAGACCAGACTTTATCAGACGACTTCAAATAAACCGGCTGCGCCTTGTCCGCCACCGATACACATCGTAACGACCACATACTTCACGCCACGGCGTTTGCCTTCGATCAATGCATGACCCGTCAGACGAGCGCCGGATACACCGTAAGGATGGCCGACCGCAATCGCACCGCCGTTGACATTCAATCTGTCCATAGGAATACCGAGCTTGTCGGCGCAATACAAAACTTGTACCGCGAATGCTTCATTCAATTCCCACAAGCCGATGTCTTCTACTTTCAGTCCGGCTTTTTTCAACAGTTTAGGGATCGCAAACACAGGGCCGATACCCATTTCGTCCGGTTCGCAACCAGCGACAGCAAAACCACGGAAAATACCCAGCGGTTGCAAGCCTTTGGCTTCAGCGACTTTACTGTTCATGACGATAGCAACCGAAGCGCCATCGGAAAACTGGCTTGCATTCCCCGCAGAGATCACACCACCCGGAACAGCAGAACGGATTTTTGATACTGCTTCCAGTGTCGTGTCTGCGCGAATGCCTTCATCAGCCGCGATCGTGACTTCACGTGTCACCAGCATACCAGTGGCTTTATCGGCGACACCCATGGTGGTCGTCATCGGTACGATTTCAGCGTTGAACAGGCCGGCCGCTTGCGCTGCTGCTGCACGTAACTGGCTTTGTACGCCGTATTCATCCTGACGTTCACGGGAAATGTTGTAACGCTTGGCGACTGTTTCTGCGGTCTGCAACATCGGCCAGTAAACTTCTGGCTTGTGCTGCTTCAACCAGGGTTCCACCAGCATGTGCGTGTTCGCTTCATTTTGTACGCAGGAAATAGACTCAACACCGCCAGCAGCATAAATATCACCTTCACCGGCAATAATGCGCTGCGCTGCCATCGCGATTGTTTGTAAACCGGACGAGCAAAAACGATTCACAGTCATGCCGCTGGTGGTGACCGGGCAACCGCCACGCAATGCGATCTGACGGGCGATATTGCTGCCAGTCGCACCTTCAGGTGTCGCACACCCCATGATGACATCTTCCACTTCTGCTGAATCGATACCAGCGCGGGATATCGCTGCGGCTAACACATGCCCACCGAGAGTGGCGCCATGCGTCATATTAAAAGCCCCTTTCCAGGACTTAGCTAAACCAGTGCGGGCGGTAGAAACAATAACTGCATCATTCATGAGGTGTCTCCTGTGAGTTGAATTTTAAGTAATTCTTGGTGCTACTAAAAACTGACTACTGAAAAACGGATCTGCACAACCTGAGCAGGTAATGCACCTGCAAATACTGTCCCGTTACTACATTCCTCTCTATGTACAGCCACATTAAGACGCAGCAATGCAGATAAAAACGGATGCGGAATAAATTGCTTGCGAAGCAGAATAGCATAATTTAGTACGACCGTTCGCAAAATTTTCAGCTTATTTTATTCCTGTTTTCCCGGTAAAAAATCAGCGAAAAAATTTTCACTCTTGTAAGTTTCTGTAAGTTTGAAGAAAGCATGCCGTAAGTTTCAGCTTGCACACTCAAGTTGTGCAAAAAATGTCAGAAGTTCTATTTCCATCAATGACAGGCTTTGCCAACATACTTTATATATATAAAACATAAATCAGGAGACAAGCATGGCGACAGCACCTATTGCAACGTCAAGCGGAATGACAGCGGAAGAGCGAAAAGTAATTTTTGCATCTTCTCTGGGGACCGTTTTTGAATGGTATGACTTTTATCTGTATGGCTCACTGGCAGCCATCATTGCTAAGCAATTCTTTGCTGGCACCGATCCTAACACTGCGTTCATTTTTGCCTTGCTGGCATTCGCCGCCGGCTTTATCGTCCGTCCTTTCGGCGCGTTGGTATTCGGTCGCCTCGGCGACATGATAGGCCGTAAATACACTTTCCTGGTCACGATTCTGATCATGGGTGGTTCCACCTTCTGCGTCGGCCTGCTGCCAGGCTACGCAAGCTGGGGAATTGTCTCGCCGATCATTCTGGTCTCTTTGCGTATTCTGCAAGGTCTGGCTCTCGGTGGCGAATACGGCGGTGCGGCAACTTACGTTGCGGAACATGCTCCGCATGACAAGCGCGGTGCTTACACTGCATGGATACAAACCACAGCAACACTGGGCTTGTTCCTGTCATTGATGGTGATTCTCGGTACTCGTCAGGCAATCGGCGAAGAAGAATTCGCTTCATGGGGCTGGCGCGTTCCGTTCCTGGTGTCTGTGTTCCTGCTGGCGATTTCCGTCTGGATTCGCTTGTCCATGAACGAGTCGCCAGCGTTCGCGAAAATGAAGGCTGAAGGCAAAACTTCGAAAGCACCATTGACTGAATCTTTCGGTCAATGGAAAAACCTGAAAATCGTTATTCTGGCGCTGGTTGGTCTGACCGCTGGTCAGGCAGTGGTTTGGTACACAGGTCAGTTCTACGCTCTGTTCTTCCTGCAACAAACATTGAAGGTCGATGGAGCGACAGCGAATCTGTTGATCGCCGCATCTCTGGTTATCGGTACACCGTTCTTTATCGTGTTCGGTTCACTGTCCGATAAAATTGGTCGTAAGCCTATCATCCTGGCTGGTTGCCTGATTGCTGCAGTAACTTACTTCCCGATTTTCAACGCGCTGACACACTACGCAAATCCGGCATTGGAATCTGCATTGAAAAATGCGCCAGTGGTTGTAACTGCTGATCCTGCTGATTGCCAATTCCAGTTCAACCCGACAGGCACGAAGAAATTCACTTCGTCCTGCGACATCGTGAAAGCAAAACTGGCAGCAGCATCTGTCAACTACTCCAATGAAGTTGCTCCTGCAGGTACGCAAGCTACTGTCAAAGTCGGTGACAAAGTCATTACTTCTTTCAATGCAACAAGCTTGCCAAAAGAAGAAGCTGCAGCAAAAGATAAAGCATTCTCCAAAGAATTGGCTGATGCAATCAAAGCTGCCGGCTACCCTGCCAAAGCTGATCCTAAGCAGATCGACAAACCGATGGTACTGGTATTGCTGATCATTCTGGTGATCTACGTCACGATGGTGTACGGCCCTATCGCAGCGATGCTGGTAGAAATGTTCCCAACACGCATACGCTACACATCCATGTCCTTGCCTTACCATATCGGTAACGGCTGGTTTGGTGGTTTGCTGCCGACAACTGCGTTTGCACTGGTGGCATTCAAAGGCGATATTTACTATGGTCTCTGGTACCCGATCGTAATTGCGTTGATGACGTTTGTGATTGGCGCCTTGTTCATCAAGGAAACCAAAGATAACGATATTTACGCTGACGATTAAGTCTCAAAACGGGCAAGTAATTGCGCGATAACCTACCGGTAAAAAGAAAAAGCCGTCCAATAATTTGGGCGGCTTTTTTATTCTGTCACGGCTTATTCCAGTAGCACTGAAACAAAAAATTAAAACTGATAATCCATGATGAGTTGTGCCTGTTGATCAGCAACTTTTAATGTGGCCGCACTGCCGACAACCAGACTTGCGCGATCAGGAATATGCCCGAAAGGTAAGCCTGTAATCACCGGCACATTGACGACACTGCGCACGTAGTTGAGCATCTCAGAAAAATCATAGCCACGATCATGCGCGGCCAGCTGATAGCCAGAAAAATCACCTAATACGATCGCTTTTTGCTTTTCAAGAATACCTGCAAAATGCATTTGCAACAGCATGCGCTCTACGCGGTAAGGATGTTCGCCTATATCTTCCAGAAACAATATCCCATCTTCCACTTCTGTCCAGTAAGGCGTTCCTATGATATGGGTCAGCATCGCCAGATTGCCGCCCCACAAACGCCCCTGCACTTCAATTGCAGACGACTCCGCACAAGAAAACCCGACCTGATGACGCTGATGAGAAATGCACTGAATGAATTGCGATAAGGTGTATTCCGACAGTTTGTCACTGGTGAAATCGCCGTACAGCATAGGCCCGGCAATACTGAGTCTTCCGTGCGCCAGCATAGCCTGATGCATTAAGGTGAAATCGCTGTAACCGACAAACACCTTGCCGCTATTCGCCAACAAATCGAAATCCAGATGTGGCAACAGCCGTGAAAAACCATAGCTGCCGCGCAACGCCATCACGATACTGACATCAGGGTTACTTGCTGCTGCGTGTAACTGCGCGACACGTTGTTCATCACTGGCACCAAAACGCTGAAATCGTTGTTCTGGCTGATAATAACTCTGCACGACAAAACCTTGCCGCTGCAGAGTGTCGAGACCGCGGACAACCGCAGCATCATCGAGTGGCCCGCCACTTGGTGCGACGACAGCAATGCCAACCGGCGCTTTTAATGTAGGAAGTGTGAATTGCATGGTGATCGGTTATTCCGAGACAGAGGACGACACGGTCGCCCTCGCTTGTAATTTCTGAGCCGCTGCCGCCTGACGACGACTGGCAAAAAAATCTTTCAACAGTGCCGCACATTCGTCAGCGAGCACGCCTGGCGTCACTAGTGTGTGATGGTTTAACTGCGTCTGATCAAAGATATTCAATAACGATCCGGCGACCCCGGTTTTGGGGTCCCGAGCTGCAAAAATCACACGCGATAATCTCGCATGCATCATCGCTCCGGCACACATCACGCAAGGCTCCAAGGTGACGTATAGCTCGCATCCGGGCAAACGGTAATTGCCGAGTACATCTGCGGCAGCGCGCAAAGCCATGATTTCGGCATGCGCGGTAGGGTCATGATCCACAATCGGTCGGTTGTAGCCCGTTGCGATCACCACGCCCTCTTTTACCACCACAGCGCCGACCGGCACTTCCCCGGCCGCCCATGCGAGCTTTGCCTGCTCGTAAGCCAGACGCATAAATGCAATATCCGACTCAGCTTGCATGGTCGTCAACGCGTCAGTCACGATCAGCCGTCTATCTCTGCCCAGCAATTAGGCGTTTCGTACAGAGTCACTTTGGTCAGTTTCAGACTACGACCAAAGCGATCATGGTAGACATCTTTGAGAATATCAAAAGCGATCTTCGCGAGGTTTTCAACGGTAGGAACGCGATCAATCACGACCGTTTTATGATCGGGAAGCTGCGCAAGAAAATTCTTAATCACATGATCGTTTTCATAAACGATAAAGGAATGATCCCACAGACCCACCAGATGCTGATTGGCCAGCGCCTTGATATCGCCAAAATCCATAATCATGCCGTTATCGGACTCACCGTCCTGTTGCACCACATCGCCAGTCAGCGTGATTTGCAAAGTATAGCGGTGACCGTGCAAATTACGGCACTGGCTGCTGTGATCGGGAATACGATGGCCTGCATCGAATTCCATTTTTCGGGTAATCGTTAACATGTAAAACTTAAGGAATTTGTAGGAGTTTATGTGTCTGCAAACTCAGCTTCCATTGCGGATGCTGTTTGCAGAAATCAATTGCGCGGCGCAGATTATCGTCTCTTAATGGCCCATCCATCGCTTGCACGAAGTAATGTTCAAAATCAAGATTGGCGTATGTCGCCATGTCTTGCCCGATTTGCGGAATCACGACCTTGATTTCATTGCCCTTGCGAACTACAAGCTCCGAGCCCATTTTGGGACTCACGCAAACCCAGTCAACGCCTTCAGGTACAGACAAGGTGCCATTGGTTTCAATCGCAATTTCAAAGCCAACAGCATGCATCGCCGCAATCAGGTCTGCATCGAGTTGCAGTAACGGTTCGCCGCCAGTGAACACCACATATTTGCTGGCGGTATACGAAGTTGGCCACAAGGCATTAATCGCTGCAGCCAGATCTTGTGCAGATTTAAATTTACCGCCACCAACACCGTCAGTGCCGACGAAATCCGTATCACAAAACTGACAGACCGCTGATGCGCGATCCTCTTCCCTGCCAGTCCATAAATTGCAACCGGAAAAACGGCAAAACACTGCAGGACGACCAGCATGATTGCCTTCGCCCTGCAAAGTGTAAAAAATTTCTTTGACGCTATAGGTCACGTCTTATTCCCACTCAATTGTTGCTGGCGGTTTGCCGGAAATATCGTAGACAACACGATTGATGCCACGCACTTCATTGATAATCCGGTTGGAAACCTTGCCCAATAACTCGTGCGGCAGATGTGCCCAGTGGGCGGTCATGAAATCCTGCGTCTGAACCGCACGCAATGCGACAACGTAATCGTAAGTGCGACCATCGCCCATCACGCCTACCGATTTCACTGGCAGGAAAACCGCGAATGCCTGACTAGTCGCGTCATACCAGCTGACTGGTTTTTCAGCGTTTGGATCAACGAAGTTCGTACGTAATTCCTCGATAAAAATAGCGTCGGCTTTACGCAGCAGATCGGCAAATTCTTTTTTGACTTCGCCAAGAATGCGCACACCGAGACCAGGTCCAGGGAACGGATGACGATATACCATGCCATGCGGCAAACCGAGTGCAACACCGAGTTTACGCACTTCGTCTTTGAACAGTTCGCGCAGTGGTTCCAGCAGTTTCAGGTTTAGCGTATCCGGCAAACCACCGACGTTATGGTGACTCTTGATGGTATGCGAACCTTTTTTGCCCTTGCCAGCACTCTCGATCACGTCAGGATAAATCGTGCCTTGCGCCAGCCATTTGGCATTGCTCAGTTTGGCTGATTCTGCCTGGAACACCTCAACGAATTCACGGCCAATAATTTTACGTTTTGCTTCAGGATCAGTAACGCCATTCAGATGCCCCATGAATTGGGCGGTTGCATCAACGTGAATTACTTTGACACCGAGGTTTTTGGCGAACATGTCCATCACCATCTTGCCTTCATCAAGACGCAGCAAGCCGTGATCGACAAACACGCAAGTCAGCTGATCACCGATCGCGCGATGAATCAATGCAGCAGCGACACTACTGTCGACGCCGCCGGACAAGCCGAGGATCACTTCATCGGTACCAACCTGAGCGCGGATTGCGGCGACGGCTTCGGCGATGTAATCCGGCATATTCCAGTCAGATTTACAGCCACAGATTTCATGTACAAAACGGCCAATGATGGCCTCACCTTGTACTGTGTGCGTGACTTCCGGATGGAACTGGACAGCGTAAAAACGGCGCTCTTCGTCCGCCATTGCTGCAATCGGGCAGTTATCCGTTGATGCCATCAGCTTGAAACCCGGTGGCATTTCATTGACTTTATCGCCGTGACTCATCCAGACCTTCAGCATGCCGTGGCCTTCAGGTGTCACGAAATCATTGATACCGTTTAACAAGGCTGTATGGCTGCGGGCACGAACTTCAGCGTAACCAAATTCACGTACCAGACCATTTTCTACTTTACCGCCAAGTTGCTCTGCCATCGTTTGCATACCGTAGCAGATACCCAGCACCGGTACACCGGCGTCGAATACAGCCATCGGCGCGCGTGGCGTATCACCTTCGGTTACACTGCTAGGGCCACCTGACAGGATGATGCCTGCAGCGCCGTAATTGCGGATAAATTCATCGCTGACATCGTAAGGATGAACTTCAGAAAAAACACCTGCATCGCGGACACGGCGAGCGATCAATTGAGTGACTTGAGAGCCAAAGTCGAGAATAAGAATTTTTGAGTGCATAAATCAAATCATCATGTCAGGTTGCCCGGGCGTAGCCTGTACAACAGTATTGTTTCCTGCTCTCTTTGCCGAGAGCAGGGCTTTTTCAGCTAAGCTGATTAATATTTCCGGATCTGCATCAGGGTACACATCAGTCGATGCCAATCCAACGCAAACCGTCAATGAAACTTCCGCGTTTTCTATCCATTCGGAATGCATCATGACTGACAGTCTGATTCTTTCTGCAACTGCCATCACGACCAAACGCGATGCACCAGGCAACACAATCAGAAACTGATCGTTATCAAACCGCCCTAAAGCATCAAATGGACGAATACAAGAACGAATACGGCTCACCATTCGCACCAAGATCTGGTCAGTCAGAACCATGCCGTGTTTTACCCGTAATTCAGCAATCTGATCCGGCAGTAAAAACAACAAGGACATTGGTTTGCCCGAATTGGCACAGCGTTCCATTTCCAGACGCAAAGAACGTATGATCGCAGGCTTGTTCCAGGTGCCGAGCAAGGGATCAACCAAGGTATCCCGCTTTAAGCGCCGGTTCTGCTTCATCAATTCAAGTTGATTCTGGCAAACGGCGCTCAACGCCAATTCCCGCTCGACCATAATCGCGAGATCAGCCAACAACAAGCGCTGCTCATCATCAAAAATGTGTGGCTGATAATCCAGCAAACGCAAACACGCCACCAGTTTGCCATCCTGACCGTAGACAGGAAACGAAGCAAAAAACCGGATCATTGGTGGGCCAGCAACAAAGCGGTGCTGCCCGAATTCGCCATGAACATTAAGGTCAGACAGAACCAACACTTCGTCACTCAACGGGAATTCGTCAGAAAACGCAGCTTCCATTTCAGTGATGGAACGCTCAGTAAGACCGGAGCGACCAACAACGCGACCAAATGTCACAAAACAATTGGCAACACCAAACAGCCCCATGCCCACACGTTCAAAGCGGGCAATTTTTGCTTCAAATTTTTCAGCTAATATTTTACTGAAACCAGAATTAACCTGAAGCGTTGTCAAACCAAAATCTGTCGAATTCAAAGACATGCAACACCCCAGGCGTATCGTTCAGATATTAATCGGCGCGATAATTCGGAGCTTCTTTCGTAATCTGCACGTCATGCACATGCGACTCACGCATACCGGCAGAAGTGATTTCAACAAACTCAGCTTTAGTCCGAAGATCTTCAATCGTCGCGCAACCACAATATCCCATCGATGAACGGACGCCACCGACCAGTTGATACAGAATCGCCAGCACGCTGCCTTTATATGCAACACGACCTTCAATACCTTCTGGCACCAGCTTATCAGCGTTATTAGCCGCATCCTGGAAATAACGGTCTGCAGAACCATCTGCCATCGCGCCCAGGCTTCCCATGCCGCGATAGGATTTATAACTGCGCCCCTGGAACAGAATCACCTCACCCGGTGCTTCTTCCGTACCAGCGAACATACTACCCATCATCACGGTTGACGCACCTGCCGCCAATGCTTTGGACACGTCACCAGAGAAGCGGACACCACCGTCAGCGATACACGGCACACCTGTTCCTTTGAGTGCATTTGCCACATTCGCAATCGCTGTAATTTGCGGCACACCAACACCAGCAACGATACGCGTCGTGCAAATAGAGCCAGGGCCGATGCCGACTTTAACCGCATCTGCACCGTGTTCAACCAGCGCCAGCGCAGCCGCTGCCGTTGCGATGTTGCCACCGATAACTTCAATATGCGGGTAATTATCTTTCACCCAGCGAACACGATCCAGCACACCTTTAGAATGACCGTGCGCAGTATCGACAACAATCACGTCCACACCCGCTTTAGCCAGCAGATCGATACGTTCTTCGTTCTCGACACCAACCCCGACCGCCGCACCAACACGTAATTTTCCGTGTTCATCTTTCGATGCGAACGGATGTTCTGTCGACTTCTGAATGTCTTTAACCGTAATCAGACCGCGTAATTCGAAAGCGTCATTCACGACCAATACGCGTTCAAGGCGATGTTTATTCATCAACCGCTTTGCTTCCGCTAGGTCGGCCGTCTCATTCACGCACACCAGCTTTTCACGCGGAGTCATTTTGGTGCGGGCTTCCGCATCCAATTCTTGCTCAAAACGCAGATCGCGATTAGTGATAATACCAACGACAACTTTACCTTCAACGACAGGAAAGCCGCTGATACCGTGTTGTTGAGACAAGGCAATCACTTCACGGATTTTCATACCAGGTGGAATCGTGATCGGATCACGCAACACCCCGGATTCAAAACGTTTCACCTTCGCCACTTCACGCGCTTGCTCTTTGGCGGTCAGGTTTTTATGGATGATACCGATACCACCCTCCTGCGCCATGGCAATCGCCAGTCTGGCTTCAGTAACGGTATCCATAGCAGCAGAAACCAACGGTATATTCAAATGAATATTACGCGTCAATTTAGTCGCAAGAGAGGTATCTTTCGGGAGAATGTCCGAATATGCCGGAACGAGGAGCACGTCATCGAACGTGAGTGCTTTTTGAAGTAAACGCATACTATTTCCTATAGGCGCAAAAGCGAATTATACAGAAAACTTGCGAAGTAGTCTCGCTACGTGTAAAACTCTTGCATCTTTTGCCCTCTTTGAAAGAACGACTTCATGTTAAAACTCAAGCTTATCAGTGGATTTATCATTGCCACGCTCACCTGCGCAAGCGCTTTTGCTCAATATATATGGGTAGATGAAAAGGGCAATAAACAGTTTTCTGACACCCCTCCTCCGGCATCGACCCCAAAAAACCGTATCATTAAATCGCCAGGACAGTCAGCAACAAAACCAGCAGAACCCAGCGACGCTACGAGCGCATCAAAAGACGCTTCAAATGCGCAGCAAAAACCAATGACAACGTCAGCGAGAAACGAAGATTTCAATAAACGCCGCGCTGAACAAGCTGAAAAAGACAAGAAAGCAAGTGAGGATCAACAGGCCAATGCTGATAAACAGAAAAATTGTGAACGCGCAAGGTCGTATCAGAAAGTTCTGGAATCGGGACAACGGGTAGCGACTACCGATAAAAACGGTGAGCGCAACTACTTGTCAGATGCACAGCGGGAAAAAGAAGCTGCGGATGTAAAAAAAGCACTGGCTGGCTGTCAGTAATTTCAGCAATGACCGTTACACTGCCAATTTTTGCTGTTTCTGCGCGCGCCGCCGTCTGGCTTCCATAGGATCGGCAAGCAAGAGGCGATAGATTTCCACCCTGTCGCCCTCGTGCAGAACCGCGCTCTCATCTTTCAGTTTGCCGTAGACCCCTATTTTGAGGGTATTGAGATTCAGCTCAGGATGCTGCTCCAAAATACAACTGGAATCGATCGCCTGACGAACACTGGCACCAAGAGGCACACTGACATTGAGCAAACTGACAGCATCACCGGATGAATAGCAAACCTGCACCTGAATTTTATTTTCATCAGGCATAAATCGCCTCCGCTCTCGAGCAAAATGAATCAACAAAACTATTTGCAATCTTGCTGAATACCGGACCAATCAAGTGTTCCAATAACTTACTGGAAAAATCATAATTGAGGTCGAACTCGATCTTGCAGGCATCCGGGCGCAATTCAGTAAACTTCCAGCCGCCAGTCAGTTGCCTAAACGGGCCATCAACGAGATTCATCTGCATAGAATGTGGCGGCTGATTGATATTTTTTGTGGTGAAGCTTTGTTTGATACCATGAAAATTAATAGCAAGGGTTGCAATCAGATTCGTTTCCGATCTCTCCACTACCTTAACCTCGCCACACCAAGGCAAAAATTCAGGGTATTTTTCGACCTGCTCAACCAGCGCAAACATCTGAGCGGCGCTGTATCCGATAAAAACTGTTTTATGTACGACTGCCATCTAAAGAAACCATTTGGTAGAATCACAGATTCGCATTTTAACCGAGTCGCCACCGTATCGAAATTATCATAAGAAATTTTGAAACGGCAAGATAACCAATTTCCTTATTACATGAGTATTGCTGATAACAAAAAAGCCTTCCACGATTACTTTATCGAGGAACAATTCGAAGCAGGTGTGGTGTTGCAAGGCTGGGAAGTCAAAGCAATCCGTGCTGGACGTCTTCAATTAAAAGAAGCATACGTGATTGTGCGTAATGGTGAGATTTTTCTGTTTGGGGCACATATCGGTGCACTGCCAACCGCCTCAACGCACATACATCCCGACTCGGTGCGTACACGAAAATTATTGCTGAACAAAGCAGAGATCAGCAAATTAATCGGCAAAGTCGAACGCTCTGGCTATACGATGGTGCCACTCAACATGCACTTCAGCAATGGCAGAATAAAATGTCAGATAGGGCTTGCCAAAGGTAAAAAGCAACACGACAAGCGAGAATCAGAGAAAGAAAAAGACTGGCAGCGTGAACAGCAAAAGATAATGAAACAACATCGCCGCTAATATCGACACAAGGTTTTTTCTGGCTGGCTATTTGGCGGCATCAAATTCTTGTTCAACGTCACGAATTTGCCGACGCAGCACCTTTCGCTCATCCACGCTGAGCTTATTTTTCTTTATATCAGCCAAAGGACTTTCACAGGAGGATGTAGCGGACATTTTTTTAAAGCCGCAGTTTTTGTGTTTGTCTATCGTTGTCGCAGATAAAGAAACATCAGCAACACTGGCTTGCGTATGCTTTCCAGCGAAAAAGCCTGAAGTCGGATTTGTGGCTCCGGAGTCAGGCGAAGGTATTGCGATCACGGAACCTATCGACAACAGCACCAGCAAGATGGCAAAAAATATAGCGAGAGCTTTATTCATTCACTGTTTTCAGTTTTTGCAGCATAGAATTTGATACCACCATTTTTTGCATCAGGCGCTTGCTCCAGTCAACTCTAACAACGGCAAAAAAAACAGAAAACGCATGACCAATGATCAGATTGTCATCGTAGTTTAATTTAATTACATTGTTATTCCTTTCCCATAGAAGTAAAGTATGTAACTCTTTGTAATCCTCTCTGCCTGACTGTTCCCAGGCGGTAACGATGCCAGTACCATTACAGACATGACAAATCTTCAAACACCTACAGAGAACACTCCGACTCCCGCCAACAACGCACCGAAAGCAAAAATTCTGGTTGTGGACGACGATTTACGACTCCGCGAACTGTTGCGGCGTTACCTGACCGAACAAGGTTTTCATGTTGTCGGCGCAGAGAATGCGCAGACCATGAATAAACTTTGGATGCGTGAACGCTACGACATGCTGGTACTGGATTTAATGCTGCCGGGCGAAGACGGGCTCGCCATTTGCCGCCGGTTGCGCGGTGCAGGCGACAAAACGCCTATCATCATGCTGACGGCGAAAAGCGAGGAAGTGGACAGGATTATCGGACTGGAAATGGGAGCCGATGACTACCTGCCGAAACCATTCAATCCACGTGAACTGGTTGCCCGCATCAATGCCGTATTACGTCGCAAAGTACCGGATGAATTACCCGGAGCGCCTTCCGACGGCCCACAAACATTTGCTTTCGGCGATTTTGTTCTGGATCTCGGCACTCGTACTCTGAGAAAAAACAACGAAGCTATTTCTCTGACGACTGGCGAATTTTCCGTACTCAAAGTCTTTGCCCGCCATGCGCGCCAGCCCTTATCCCGTGAAAAGCTGATGGAACTGGCACGTGGCCGCGAATATGAAGTATTTGACCGTAGTCTGGATGTGCAGATTTCACGTCTGAGAAAACTGATAGAACCAGATCCATCCAATCCTTTATACATCCAGACTGTATGGGGACTCGGCTACGTCTTCATTCCGGAAGCAAGCAAGGAATAGCGTTCCCTCTGAAGACGTATGCGCTCATATCTGAATAGTCTCGAATGGCTGCGCAGCGGTCTTTTCTGGCGTACATTTTTTTTACTGGCCATCCTTGTGATGGCCAGTATGATGATATGGTTCGTCAGTTTCAAAACCCTTGAACGAACACCTCGCGCTCAGCAACTGACGGCGCAAATCACTTCCATCGTCACGATTACACGCGCTGCGCTGACACATTCTGCGCCCGAAAAACGCAAAGAGCTTTTGCTCGATCTGGCGCATAGCGAGGGAATACGGATTTATCTACGGAATGATGCCGACACCCTGGATAAACTTGAGCCCACCGTTTTTCTGACCGAATTCAGTGAGATGATGAAAGCGCAGCTGGGCAAAGAGACCCGTTTCGCCCGCTCGGTGAATGGTAATAGCGGATTCTGGATCAGTCTGGAGATCGAGGGCGATCATTACTGGCTGCGGCTGGATGAAGACCGGCTGGAGCCACCAACAACCTTGCCCGTACTCAGCTGGATCACCGCCACCTTGTTGATTACCCTGCTGGGTGCAGCAGTGATTTCTAAATTCATTAACGATCCCCTGTCCCGCCTGAGTAATGCAGCACGCTTACTTGCCCAGGGTAAGCAGGCACCGGCTCTGCCTGAACGCGGCCCGAAAGAAATTCGCGAAACCAATGCCAGCTTTAATAACATGGTTGCAGATCTGGCCAGAATCGATGCCGACCGCACCATCATTCTTGCCGGGATTTCACATGATTTGCGTACACCGCTCGCACGTATGCAACTCGAAGTGGAAATGGCCGATCTGGACGAACAGGCACGATCCGGCATGCAATCAGATCTGTCGCAAATGGATGCAATCATCAATCAGTTTCTTGATTATGCGAAACCGATCGACAGTCTTCGTTTTGATAAAGTGAATATCAGCGAATTACTGAAACAAGTGATTCAGGAGTATTCACGGGTGAACTACCTTCACCTGCATTCAGCGATTGCAACGGACATGTATATTTCAGGAAATGCGACAGAGCTCAGGCGACTATTCAGCAACCTGATTGAAAACTCCTGCCGTTACGGAAAGAATCCGGATAAACTCAACACCGTTGTAGAAATTCAATGCAGCCACAAAACGAAGGGCAAAAAACAAGGTGTATTGATCAGTTTCCGGGATTACGGTGAAGGTGCTCCGAGCGACGATGATATCGGGCGTCTGCTGAAACCCTTTACTCGCGCCGATGTCTCACGCAGCCAGGCAAACGGTTCAGGTCTCGGTCTGGCGATTGTCGATAGGATAGTCCGCCGTCATCGTGGCAGATTAAGGATTTATAACCATGAGCACAAAGGCTTTGTTGCCGTCATGATTTTTCCAGAAATGAAGTTCAAATAAAAAATCCCGGTAATAATAAATAATCACCGGGATTTTTTATTTACTACTCAAGAGTAGTTTTCTGCTGCTCTTATCTGCTGCTCTTACTTCGCCGCCAACGCTAATTGCAAGGCCGCTTTTTCTTCTGCCTTCACCGGTTCAGTTTGTTGTGCAATGCCATTTTCCGCAGATTTTTTCACCTGTGTTGCTGATGGTGTCAGTTCATAGCTCAATTGCATGCCGCTGTTCAGTTTTACAGACGGTGCGGCGACATTCGCAGGGCTGGCAACAACCGGTGCAGCCTTGGCTGCCATCGCGTTGGCAACAGACATCGGTGTAGAGAAATTAGCGAAACCCGCGCCAGCAACCCCAGCACACAACATCAAACCAGCCAGCACGGAAGGACGCAGGCGCAGACGGAAGCGTTCCTGCGCATCTTTTTCCGCTTGCTGCCCGATGTCGTAAGTAATTTCCACCGGCGCACTCGACAGCATTTGCTGCGCCTGCAAACGCCATTCAGCACTTTGTTGTTGATTGTTGCGCAACTTGGAAATCAATTCCTGCGCCAGATTTTCAGCCTGCGCATGTTCCGCGACCAGACTCAGATTTTCTTGCTCGGCTTCCGCTTTCAATGCAGCCTGCATCTCTGCCAACTGCGCTTTCAGCAATTCAGCCTGCTCCTGACGCTGTTGCTTTTGTTGTTCCATTGCCTGTTGTTGTTGCGCGAACTGTTGCTGCAATGCCGCCAGCTCTATTTCTTCCGCAGATAATGTCAGAGCATTTTTCTTCGCCTGTTCTAATGCGGCTTTTGCTGCTGCAAGTTCGGCGCGACGTTGCAACATCAGATCTGCCAACGCAGCCTCTTGCTCTTCCTGTTGCTGCAAGTCTGCCAGCAAGGCCTGTTCGTCCTGCAAACGTGCGGCAACGTCTTGCGCCAGCTTGTTCTCAGCTGCAATTCTTTGCGCTTCAATTTCTGCCAGTTGCTGCTGTTGCTCCATTCGGGCGTTCATCTCAACTGTCGCCATTCTGGCTTGCTCTGCCAGCGCTTCAGATGCCGCAATCAATGCTTGTTCTGCAGCGACTTTTTCCTGTTCCGCTGCATTAGCCTCGGCTGCTTTTTGTGCGCGCAACTGGCTCTGCTTCGCCAATTCCGCCTCAATTTGCAATCTATCTTCGGAGGCTTTGAGTATCAACGCTTCCGCTTCCATTTTCTGGCTGATCGCCGTCAATGCCTGCTGCTTCAATTGCAACTCATCCTGCTCGCGTTGCTTCTGCAGTTGCATCGCCTGGATTTCACGCTGAGCCAGCTCGGCCTTTTGCGCTTCCATCTGCTGCAATGCCAACAGCTCGTCAGCACGCATCTGCGCCAGTTCAGCAGCTTCTTTTTCTGCGGCCGCGTGCATTTGCGCTAATTCTGTCGCTTCTTTCTCGGCGGTCAGTTTGATCTGCATTGCCACGTTCGCATCTTGCTCAGCCTGAGCACGAATCTCAGACAATTGCAGATACGCTTGTTCAGCTTGCTGACGTTGTTCAGCTTCCGCCAACGCCTTTTGTTCTGCCAGCATCTTTTGTTCGATAGCGGCCAATTCTTCAAGCTCAGCGGCTGCACGGCGGTTTTCCATCAACGCCAACGTTTCCGCTTCACGCAATTTAGCTTCCATCGCCTCTGCCGCTGCACGTTGCGCCTCAGCGTGTTGTACCGATTTAGCAAACATCGCCTGCTCGGTCTCCAGTTGCAATTGTGATGCCTGTGCTGCCGCCTGCTCCTGTTCAAAACGTGAGGCCGCGATCTGCGCTGCTTCTTGTTCCGCCTGCAAACGTTGTTGCAACGCTTGCTGTTGCTGTTGTTCCGCCAGTAATTTCGCTTGCAACTCTTCGCTCAGTTGTTGCTCGGTCGCCAGGCGTTGTTGCTCTGCACGGCTGGATTCCAGCAATAAGGAGGTTTTTTCTTCGAGTGCGGCAGCAGTCTGACGCTTGATCAATGCTTCTTCAGCCGCTTGCGCCAGCCATTCTTTTTCTTTCGTATTCAGATTTTCTATTGCCAGGCGTGCTTCTTCATCGCTATTTTTGCGCGCTGCCAACAATTCCACTTGCTCAGCTTCCGCATCCAGACGCGCCTGTACTTCCGCTGCTGCAGCGACTTCAGCCTCTTGTTTTGCTGTCAGCATTGCTACCAGCGCCTGCTCGGCTGCGATACGTTCTTGCTCTGCTTTCAGCAATTGCTGTTCTTGCTGCAAACGCTGTTGTGCGATTTCTGCCATCAGCTTTTGTGCATCGGCATGTGCAGCCAATTCCTGATGTAAAGCCTGCTCTGCAGCGAGAGTTGCCTCACCGGCCAGACGTGCCACCTGCTGTGCATATGCGTTGGCTTGGGCAAATTCATTGGTCTGTTTTTCGCTGACCAGACGGGTTTGTACGTCTTGCTGAGCGCTTTGTTCTGCCTGTAATTTTGCTGTTGTGGTTGCCAGCAACACCGCTTCATCAGCAGAGCGTTGTTGTACAACTTGTTCCAACTCTGCGATGCGTCGATTTTTTTCAACCACCAGCTGATGCGCTTTTTGCTGGCTGGCCGCATACGCCTGCGCCTGCAATTGCAAGGCTTTTTCTGCCTGCAGTTTCGCCTCGGCCATCTGACTTGCCTCTTGCTCGGCACGTGCACGTTCTGCGGCTGCAACGGCCTGCTCTTGCTCTGCAATCGCTTTTGCCTGTGCAGCAGCATGGGCGATTTTTTCTGCCGTCAGTTTTTCTGTTGCAGCTTTCGCGATAGATTTTTCGGCATCGGTACGTTCTTGCTCCAGTTTCGCTTGTTGCTCCAGCGCCGCTGCTGCCTGTTGTTGCGATTGTGCTTTTTCCTGTTCCAGACGTGTGATCTGCGCTGCCGCTTTAACACGTGCCGCTGCAGCCTGCGCTGCCTGCTGTTCAGCCTGCGCCTGCGCCGCATTTTGCTCGAACAATTTCTTTTCTTCAGCGAGTTTTAATTCTGTTGCAGTACGCAGCGCTTGCTCTGCTTCCAGTCTGGCCAGATGCTGATCGCGCTCTTCCTGCTCGACTTTTGCTTTCGCCTGCAATTCTGCCGTTAATTTCTTTTCTGCCTGTAATTTTTCCTGCACCAGTCCGAGCGCTTTTTGTTCTGACTCTGCGCGCAGGCGCAAGGTTTTACCTAACTCTTCCGCTTCTGCGACTTTGGATTGAGCCGCGCTGGCTGCTTGCTTTTGCAACTCAGCATGCTCCTGCATTTTTTGCAGGCGGGCTTGCTCCGCCTGGATCAATGCCTGACGCGCAGTCCGGGCTTCCGATTCCTGTTGCTGACGTGCCTGCAATACATTGACATGCTGACGATCAGCATGGGCACGGGCGATCACTTGTTCTGCCGTGGCTTTTTCTGCTTCCAGCTTTTCCTGCGCTGCGCATACTGCCTGTTTTTCCGCTTCGGTACGAACCTGCTCGGCACGCGTCATTTCAACTGCCTGCTGCGATTTCAACAATGCCAGGGCCGCTGCTTTGCGTTGTACTTCTTTTTGAATTTCGGCCTGTTCCAGCGCTGTCAGTTCTGCCTGATTAGCGGCTTCCTGCGCCAGTCTTTGCTCACGCTCGGCTTGCTCTTTTGCGGCAGCAATCGCTTTCATTTCCTCTTCGGCACGCTGTTTTGCTTCGAGTTCCAGTTGTGCAGCCTGCTCCAGCGCCAGTTTTTCTTCTGCAGTTTTCAGCATTTGCTGAACCGCCTCGGCACGACGACGTTCTACATCCAGTTTCTCATCGAGTAGTTCCATTGCTTTCGCCTCATCCTGAGCACATTGTTGTTGAACGCGAAGGAGTTCACTGACGTCCCTGCTCTTCTTCACTGTTGCTTCTGCCATTTTTTGCTGCAACTCAGCTTGTTCTATGGCTTTTTCCAGCGCAATTTTTTCTGCGATATATTCAGTTTCCTGCGCCACGCGTGCTGCGCGATCTGCCGCTTCCTGCATACGCAACAATTCAGCGTGGGCTTCATCAGCTTTGGCACGGGCTTCCGCTTCTTCTGCTTTCTGACGCTCGGCCTGCAGTTTTGCATCGAGTGCATTCACTGCTTTTTGTTCGGCTTCCGCCCGCATTTGTTCCGCAGCGACTAATTCTTCTGCTTTTTTTGCCTTCAGCTCGGCAGCAGCGCTGGCACGCTTGAGCAAATCAACCTGAAACGCGCTGGCGCTCAGGGCTTGTTGTTCGGCATTTGCCTGCTCACGGGCAGCTTGTACCGCAACACGTTCAATTTCTATGCGTTCTTTGGCCAGCTTGGCGGCACGCTGTTCTTCGGCGGCACGCTGACGGGCAATTTCTGTTGCCTCCTGTTCAGCGATACGGCGTTGACGCGCTTCTTCAGATGCTTCGGCTTCCGCTTGCAGGCGCGTACGAGCCTGTGCATCTGCCTGCTGTTCATTTTCAATGCGATGCATTGCGGTCGATTGCAATTCGCGCTCCGCACGGATACGGGATTCTGTGACCTGGCGGATTTTGTCTTCCGCTTCGCGGCGGGCTTGTGCCGTGGCTGTCGCAATCACTTCTGCCTGTTCACGCTTGGAAGCCGCCGCATACAAGTCTTGCTCTGCCTGCATGCGCATCTGGATTGCTTCTGCAGCGCGACGTTCAGATTCCATGCGGGCCTGCGCAATGGCTTCATGCTCCTGCTCTATGGCTAAGCGGGCAATCGCATCTTCTCTCGCACGTGCTTCCACAGGGGCGCGACTGATGGCAAACTCCAGCGCCATGGCTTCAGCCTGATCACGCTCTTTACTGGCCTGCAGCGTTTCGCTACGTACTTTGACCAGCATTTCTGAGGTTTCGCGCGCTTCACGTTCGCGTTTTTCGCGTTCACGTGCCAGTTCTGCAATACGTGCATCCGCACGGGCACGCTCAACGGCTTGCTGACGAGCACTTTCGGATGCAGCAAAACGTTCAGCAGCCCAGTTTTTTGCGGCTTCTGTCTGTTTGCTTAACTGGGTTACCGTTGCCTGTGCTTTGGCTGTAATTTCTGACTCTGCCTTGAACTGCATTTCAGCACGGGCTTTGGCTTCCTGCTCTATCTTCTGACGTTGCTCAGATTGTGCGCGGGCACGGCTTTCCATTTGCGCACGCTCTTGTAAATCACGTGCTTCCTGTTCATTCGCGGCAATCCGGGCTGCGCTGGCGGCCTGTGATTGCTTTTCAGCGAGTAATCTTGTGCGGCTGCTTTCTGCTGCTTCCTTTTCCAACTGCAGCTTTCTCTGCGCCAGCTCAGCAGCCTCAGCTTCTGCCTGTGCGCGCGCTTCTGCCATTGCACGGGCCTGTGCTTCTGCTTTCAGACGGGTTTCAGAGGCGACCGTGGCACGGGCTTCTGCCTCAACACGGGCAATCGCTTCACGTATGCCTTTAACGTCGATACGGGAATTCGACTCCAGATCATCAGGAGAAGATAAAAAATCTTCTTTCTGATCCATACGCTGATCAAGGGAGAAATTCCCTAAAGAAAATTTATTTAATAATGACTGATTGCTGTCCATTCTTCACTCCTGAGATAGTAGTCGTTCCCTAAAGTCGCTGGCCTGGCGGCTCCGGAACTTCTTACCCTGAATTATCAATGAAGAAAAATCAAACAATCGCCAGAGTAAAGCGAGAAAAACCCCTCTATTCCCATTTATTCGTGAATGAACGCCTCCCCTAAAACAGCGCGGGGACGTAAAATAGCGGTCACACCAAAATCAGCAGGAGAATGACCTTGAACGAATTAGTGACTGAAATCAAACATCCGTTAGTGCAGCACAAACTGTCGCTGATGCGCAGCAAAGACACACCAACAGATAATTTCCGCCGTCTGCTGCGCGAGATCAGCCAGATGCTGGCGTACGAAGTCACACGCGATCTGCCTATCGAATTCACCCGGATCGAAACCCCGATTCAGGTCATCGATGCACCAACGATCAGCGGCAAAAAACTTTGCGTGATCTCTGTGCTGCGTGCCGGTAACGGCATATTGGATGGCATGCTGGATCTGTTGCCGAATGCGCGCGTTGGCCATATCGGCCTGTACCGCGACCCGGCAACACTGGAACCGGTCGAGTATTACTACAAAGTGCCGGAAGATATCGCTGACCGTCTGGTGATCGTGGTTGATCCTATGCTGGCCACCGGTAACTCTGCCGCTGCCGCAATCACCCGCCTGAAACAAGGCGGTGCGAAGTCGATTAAATTTGTCTGCCTGCTGGCAGCGCCGGAAGGCATCAAGGTCATGCAAAACGCGCATCCTGATGTGCCTATCATTACCGCATCCATCGATCAATGCCTGAACGATCATGGTTATATCGTTCCGGGCTTGGGCGATGCTGGTGACCGATTGTTCGGTACCAAATAAATCTAAGTAAAACGCCCCGGCAGCCTCATAGCGCCGGGGCGTTTTTGTCTCTGCTGTCAGAAATACAACATCTATTTCCCTGCACTGAATATGACGACGACCACCAGTTTCATTCCAGCTTCCAAATTACCCGAAGTCGGCACAACGATTTTTTCAGTGATGTCGGCACTCGCCGCTGAGAAAAAAGCCGTGAATCTGGGACAAGGATTTCCGGATTTCGATTGCGACCCCACGCTACCCGCAGCAGTGACGCAGGCCATGGTCGCTGGGCACAATCAATATCCACCGATGCCAGGCGTCGCCATCTTCAGAGAGCAGATCGCCGCAAAAATCGCGGCTATTTATGGCTATCGATATGATCCTGCCAGCGAAATCACGGTTACCGCCGGGGCCACGCAAGGCATATTAACCATCTTGCTGGCCTGCGTGCATGCCGGGGATGAGGTGATCGTGATCGAGCCTGCGTATGACAGCTATGTGCCATCGATCAGACTCGCCGGTGGCGTGCCGGTTTTCGTCAGCATGGAATTAGGCGAGCACGGCTACAGCATTCCGTGGGACAAAGTCCGCGCCAGCATCACCGGAAAAACGCGGCTGATCATGCTCAATTCGCCGCACAATCCTACCGGCTTTGTGCTGAGCGCCAGCGATATCGCGGCATTGACCGACATTGTGCGCGACACCCGCATCCTCATTGCCTCGGATGAAGTGTATGAACACATGGTTTATGACGGGCAACGCCACGAATCACTCGCCCGCCACCCGGAACTGGCGCAGCGCAGCTATATTATTTCCAGTTTTGGCAAAACCTATCATGTGACCGGCTGGAAAGTCGGCTATGTCGTCGCCCCGGCAGCGCTGATGGCAGAATTCCGCAAAGTGCACCAGTTCAATGTCTTCACCGTGAATACGCCTATGCAGGTCGGGCTCGCGCAGTACATGCAAAATCCCGCGCCGTATCTGGAGTTGCCCGCGTTTTATCAACGTAAGCGCGACCTCTTCCGCGATGGTCTGCAACAATCCCGCTTCCGCTTGCTGTCGTGCGCGGGTACGTATTTTCAAAGTGTGGATTACCGCGCGATTTCAGATTTACCAGAACTCGATTTTGCGCGCTGGCTGACCAGTGAAATCGGCGTTGCGGCAATTCCCGTATCGGCCTTTTATCAGCAAGCAAAAGAATCCGGCGTCGTGCGCTTTTGTTTTGCGAAACAGGATGCAACGCTGGAAACTGCGATCGCCAGACTGGCTGCGCTGTAAGCTTGAACAATAACGGCAGATCAGCAGCAAGATCGCGGCGACATTGCAGCAACATTGCAGCCCAGCTTAATTATCGTCTTTTGCTTCTGCCGCCTGCTGCGCCGCCAGGGCGCGTAATTTGTCTTTTTTGCTGGGGCGCTTCCCTTTCACGCCACCATTCACATCCAGCACACGCTCGCTGGCAGCAACAGGCAAACTGCTGGCCTCAAAACCCGGGATCGATTCCAGCTCCAAACGCAAACCTTGCTTACGCGCGATCAGCGCAAAATGGGCGGCGGATTCCGGCGTCACAAAGTTATACGCCTGCCCGCTGAGACCAGCGCGGCCGGTACGGCCTATACGATGAATATAATCATCGCTGGAACGCGGCAAATCATAATTCACCACCACCGGCAACTGGGCGATGTCGATGCCTCGCGCAGCAACATCGGTTGCCACCACCACCTTCAGGCGCGACGCCTTGAAATCGGCCAGCACTTGTTCGCGCTTGCCTTGCGTCAGCTCGCCATGAAATGGTTCCGCTGCAATATGCGCGCGGCGCAATTTCACCGCCACCAGATCCGCCGCATATTTGGTTGCGACAAACACCAGCACCCTTGACCATTTCTCACTGGTCAGCAGATGCCGCAATAATTGGGTACGGCGAGGCGCATCAACACTGATGGCCTTTTGCACGATATCAGGCTTACCGGCATCGGTGACTTCTATGCGGATACGTTGCGGTTGCGGGCTGATGCGGGCAGCCAGACTTTCCACTTCCGGCGCAAACGTCGCAGAAAATAATAAATTCTGACGCTGTGCCGGCAACATCGCCACGATGCGGTTTAACTCATCGGCAAAGCCCAGCTCCAGCAAGCGGTCGGCCTCGTCCAACACCAGCGTATTCACGCGTGCCAATGACAAGGCATTGTGATCGATCAGATCCAGCAAACGCCCTGGCGTCGCGACCACTATGTCGGCACCGCCGCGTAAATGCAGCATTTGCGGATTAATCGAGACGCCGCCAAACACCACCGCCAGTTTGGCAGCAGGCGCGACCGATTTACACAGGCTGCTCAGCGTCGTGCCCACTTGCGCGGCAAGCTCGCGGGTCGGCACCAGTATCAACACCTGCACCGCTCGCGGACGCGCCGCCGTCAGCACCAGATTTTGTAAGAGCGGCGCACAGAAGGCGACGGTTTTTCCGGAGCCGGTCTGCGCCTCGGCAATCACATCCTTGCCTTGTAATATCACAGGAATCGCGGCCGCCTGTACGGCAGTCGCTTCGGTATAACTACGGTCGCGCAAGGCGCTCAGAAGTGCGGCCGTGAGGCCCAGGCTGGAAAATGACATGACTATGCTTTACTGAAAGATGGTCGGCACTATACCGCATTCTGAGGCTGAGAAAGTACAAAGGGCGATGCACACACGATTCGGAGCCCGCTAGCCTACTAAATGAGGCTAAAAATACTGGGGGGAGTATATTTTAAAGCCCAGTATTGACGCTGAGAATAAGGTGAAAACGCCACATACTCCCCTTTTTTATCACTTTTTGTGGTTCTGGCAGCGATCTGGGGAGTGTCGCCATAGGCGGTGGCGACGGGTGGTGAAATGGGGAATAAGCGAGGATTAATCGACTTGTTTGCGGGCTTGTTCGCGGTCTTTTTCGATCACGCGGATCTGGCGTTGTACGGCTTTGGCTTCGATAGACATGCGCTGCAAAGTCGGCAAATAACGGCGGCGTTGCACTTTGATGTCTTGCAGGCAGTCGTTAACAAAGAAAATGTCATAGCAATGGCGCTCTGCTGTCTGATACCAGGTTTGCAGGCGGCGTTGCAGAGTCTCGCTTTCGGCGATGACGGTATCGGCGACTTCGTTGGTTTGTATGCTGTTGACCGGATAGCGCCCATCCATGTCCTGCACGAGCTGGGCGATGCTGGCGAGTTCTGCTTTTCCCTGATCAGCCACAGTATCGGCATGCGCCACGCTAATGCCAGTCAGCAGCAGGCTGGAAATAAATAAGTGTAAGAGAAATTTCATCAGGCTATCGTATCGGCAAGTTGACGTTGATCGGCTTCCATGTATTCTTTGGACTGCATTTCTATGATACGTGAGACGGTGCGGTGAAACTCGTTCGAGAGTGTGCCCTTAGTATACAGCTCTTCCGGTGCGACTTCGGCGGACATAATCAGTTTGACCTTGTTATCGTAAAACACGTCGATCAACCAGGTGAAACGCCGCGCCTCGGAGGACATGGCAGCGGACATGCAAGGAATGGCGGACAAAATCACGGTATGAAAGCGGCTGGCGATTTCAAGGTAATCGTTCTGCGAACGCGGGCCGCCGCACAGCGTATGAAAATCAAACCAGATCACACCACCGGCACGGCGCAGTGCTTTCAATGTGCGGCCTTCGATATCGACATGCGGGTCTTCGTCTTTGGTGTCGGCAATACGGGAAAACGTATCGCGCAAGGCTTTATCGGTAGCGGCTGAGAGCGGTGTCAGATACGCCTGCACTTGTTCCAGCGCGCGTTTGCGGTAATCATTGCCGGAATCGACGTTCATCACATCGAGCTTTTCTTTAAGCAAGGCGATCGTCGGCAGCATGCGATCACGATGCAGACCTTCGGGATACAGCAAATCGGGCTGGTAATTGGATGTCATGACAAACGACACGCCGTTATCAAACAAAGCTTTCAGCAGGTTGTACAGCAGCATCGCATCCGCGACATCGGACACATGGAACTCATCAAAGCAGATCAGGCGGTATTTTTTGGCGATGCGTTTCGCGACTTCATCCAGCGGATCAGCGACGCCTTTGAGTTCGTCGAGCTGACGATGTACGGCGCGCATGAACTCATGAAAATGCAGACGGGTTTTACGCACAACCGGGACAACGGAATAAAAGCTATCCATCAGAAACGACTTGCCGCGCCCTACTCCGCCCCACATATAAACGCCGCGCGGCACTTCAGGACGCGTGATAAGGCGGGTCAGCTTGTTCGCCCGTTTTCCTTTGTACTGCTCCCATTCTTCATAGGCTTGCTGCAGGCGATCAACGGCGCGCTTCTGCGCTTCGTCGGCTTTAAATCCGCGCTGGGTCAGCGCCTCGTCGTAAAACTGTTGTACGTCCATAGTCTGTTTTTTCAAGCTGTTTCCTCACGTATTTTGTGCGGTACGCATCGATGCAATCATCCATCCCTGCGTTGATTCATGCTGACAACAGAAACCACATCGTTCACTGATCGGAAAAATACGGAACCAGTCTGGCTGGTCGTTGACCGCCGGTAACGCCAACCACATACGTTGACACGGCGGGTACGGCAATAATAAAAATGGACGAGTATCTGACTCGTCCATTTTTATCGTGGTGCAAATGACGTATCGATCAGAAGTTGAGCGAACGTTTATCCACTGCCAACGCGGCTTCTTTTGTCGCTTCCGACAAAGAAGGATGGGCGTGGCAAATACGTGCGATATCTTCAGAAGAAGCACGGAATTCCATCGCCACCACCGCTTCAGAGATCAATTCTGAAGCCATAGGACCAACGATGTGTACGCCGAGGATTTCATCGGTCGTTGCATCGGCGAGGAATTTAACCATACCGGAAGTATCGCCCAGTGCGCGTGCGCGACCATTCGCCATGAATGGGAAAGTACCGGCTTTGTACGCAACGCCGTCGGCTTTCAATTGCTGTTCGGTACGACCTACCCACGCGATTTCAGGGGATGTGTAAATCACCCAAGGAATCGTGTTGAAGTTCACGTGACCGTGTTGACCAGCGATACGTTCAGCAACGGCAACGCCTTCTTCTTCCGCTTTGTGCGCGAGCATAGGACCGCGTACTACGTCACCGACCGCCCAGACGTTAGGCAGATTGGTTTTGCAATCGCCATCCACTGCGATGAAGCCACGTTCATCAAGTGCCAGGCCAACGCCTTCGGCATTCAGGCCGTTGGTGTTTGGTGTGCGGCCGATAGAAATGATCAGCTTGTCAAATACGGCTTTGTGCTCAGCACCTTTGTCATCAGTGTAATTGACGGTAACGTCTTTACCACTGTTGACGATCTCGCCGATTTTCACGCCGAGGTTGATTTTCAGGCCTTGTTTGTCGAACAGTTTTTTCGCTTCTTTAGCGATTTGTTCATCCACTGCGCCGAGGAAAGTTGGCAGTGCTTCGAGT
Organism: Undibacterium sp. FT79W; assembly: GCF_014284215.1. Taxonomy (NCBI): domain Bacteria; kingdom Pseudomonadati; phylum Pseudomonadota; class Betaproteobacteria; order Burkholderiales; family Oxalobacteraceae; genus Undibacterium; species Undibacterium sp. FT79W. The sequence goes on from NZ_JACOGB010000007.1 coordinate 228,312, forward strand.
ACAGTCACTTCAGCACCGAGACGACGCCATACGCTGCCCATTTCCAAACCGATCACGCCTGCACCGATCACGCCAAGTTTTTTCGGTACTTCAGCGATATTCAGTGCGCCTTCGTTCGACAGAATGTTCTTTTCATCGAACGGAGCTGCTGGCAATGCGCGTGCATTGGAGCCAGTTGCCACGATGATGTGCTTACCAGTAATGCTTTCTTCTGTTTTACCGGAAACCTTGATTTCGTAACCAGCCGCGTCGGCTTTTACGAAGGAACCATGACCGTGGAAGAAAGTGACTTTATTCTTTTTGAACAGGAACAGAATACCGTCGTTATTTTGTTTAACGATGGTGTTTTTACGTCCCAGCATTTTTGCGACATCCATACCCAGACCGGAAACAGAAATACCGTGGTCAGCAAACGCGTGACCAGCATGTTCAAAGTGTTCGGAAGATTGCAGCAAGGCTTTAGATGGAATGCAACCAACGTTGGTGCAGGTACCGCCCGGTGCCGGACCGCCTTTGTCGTTGCTCCAGGCATCGATACAGGCTGTGGAAAAACCGAGTTGTGCAGCACGAATTGCTGCGATATAGCCGCCAGGGCCGCCGCCGATTACGACGACATCAAATTGTTTGCTCATGGATTTATCCTGATTTCTGATTGTTTCTGATTACGCGTGAGGAAAAGACATACGGTGAACAGGCGGATTCACTCTTCTTCCGGCACAAAAATCCACGCTAAAACATAAGCGACCAGACCCGCGCCAAAATAACAAGTGAAAAAGACAAACAGCAAACGCCATATCCAGGATTCCAACCCGGTGAACTTGCCTAAACCACCGCAAATACCGCCCAGCCAACGATCGGTATTCGAGCGGCGGAAACGGTTTAATTGATTCAGGGAATCATCGATACCGGAAAAGGAATTACTGTGTGCGTCCTGAGAAGAAGCTCCGCTTCCAACGGAAGACAGGAGCTTCGCCTTTGCTTGCGCGAACTCTGCATCAGTCAGGGCTCCTGCCTGATGCAGTTCATGCAGACGTTTGATGTCGTCAGCGATGTTCACGACGATGGCCTCTTACAGATCCAACAACAAGCGTGATGGATCTTCCAGCGCGTCTTTCATCGCAACCAGAGCCAATACTGCTTCACGACCATCGATGATACGGTGATCGTAAGACATCGCCAGATAGTTCATCGGACGAACGACGATCTGACCATTTTCAACCACTGCGCGGTCTTTGGTTGCATGCACACCCAGAATCGCAGATTGTGGTGGATTGATGATCGGTGTCGACAACATGGAACCGAAAGTACCGCCATTAGAGATGGAGAATGTACCGCCAGTCAGGTCGTCCAACGTCAGCTTGCCATCTTTCGCTTTAGCACCGAATTCGCCGATTTTCTTTTCGATTTCAGCGATCGACATCTGATCGGCATTACGCAGAATAGGCACAACCAGACCACGTGGCGAACCAACGGCGATACCGATATCAAAGTAACCGTGATACACGATGTCATTACCATCAACGGATGCATTGACGATAGGATATTTTTTCAGCGCAGCAACAGCAGCTTTGACGAAGAAAGACATGAAACCCAGTTTCACGCCGTGTTCTTTTTCAAATTTGTCTTTGTACTTATTGCGCAATTCCATGACTGGTGCCATGTTGACTTCGTTGAATGTCGTCAGAATCGCGTTGGTAGATTGCGATTGCACCAGACGTTCAGCGATACGCGCACGCAAACGGCTCATAGGAACGCGTTCTTCAGGGCGATCGCCCAGGTTCACCGCCGCAGGTGCATTCACTTGTTGCAATGCTGGCTTGGTTGACACTGGTGCTGCCAGAGGCGCAACAGCAGGTGCAGCTTTGCCAGCAACAGCAGCCAATGCATCACCTTTCGTTACGCGGCCATCTTTACCTGAGCCATCAACCTGGCCAGCGGATAAACCGTTTTCAGCCAGAATTTTTGCAGCCGCTGGCATAGCAACGCCAGCCGACGATTTTGCATCAGCAGATGCAGCAACTGCCGGTGCCGCTGCAACCGCAGCAGGTGCAGCCGCAGGCGTTGCAACTGTTCCGGCACTCGCTGCTGTATCAAGAATAGCGATAACTTCGCCAGCAACAACTGTGCTGCCATCACCCTTGATGATTTGTGTGATCACACCAGCGTCCGGTGCTGGTAATTCCAGAACAACTTTATCTGTTTCAACATCGATCAGATTTTCATCACGAGCTACTGATTCACCTACTTTTTTATGCCATGTCAGCAAAGTCGCTTCAGCGACGGACTCAGATAACTGAGGAACTTTAACTTCGATAATTGCCATTTTTTACTCTCCGATTCGGGTAGCCAAACACTGCACCAGCTTCTGGTGCAGTGCCGCGTCATTATTTAGTCAGGACAAAGCCCTTGAGTTTGGAAAATGCCGTTTCCAGCAATGCTTTTTGCTGTGCATAGTGCTTGTCATAGTAACCGACAGCTGGCGATGCACTCGCTGGACGACCTGCGTAAGCAAGTTTCTGGCCTTCTTCCAGACTTTCAAAAATATTGTGCTGAATCTGGAACCATGGACCTTGATTTTGCGGTTCATCCTGTGCCCACACCAACTCTGCCAGGTTAGGGAATTTTTTCAATTCCGCAGCGAAGCTCTTATGTGGGAATGGATACAACTGCTCAACACGGATGATCGCAGTATCTGTCTGCGCACGCTCTTTACGTGCATTGACCAGATCGTAGTACACCTTGCCGGAGCAAGCGATCACGCGTTTGACTTTCTTCGCATCGATCGTTTCGTCAACTTCACCAATCACAGTATGGAAGCTGCCTTTTGCCAAATCAGACAATGGAGAGCCTGCATCTTTGTTACGCAACAAGGATTTCGGCGTCATGATCACGAGTGGCTTGCGGAACTGACGAATCATCTGACGGCGCAACAGATGGAAAATCTGTGCTGCAGTTGTCGGCTGAACGACTTGCATATTGTTGTCTGCACACAATTGCAGGAAACGTTCAGGACGAGCGGATGAATGCTCAGGACCCTGACCTTCGTAACCATGCGGCAGCATCATGACCAGACCGCAGGCACGACCCCATTTCACTTCACCGGAACTGATGAACTGATCGATCACGACCTGCGCACCGTTAGCGAAATCGCCGAACTGTGCTTCCCAGATCGTCAGTGTGTTTGGCTCTGCTGTGGAATAACCATATTCAAAGCCCAGTACCGCTTCTTCTGACAAAACGGAATCGATAACAGTAAATGGTGCCTGTTTATCAGAGATATTTTGCAGAGGAATGTACGTACCTGCATCCCAGCGTTCACGTTTCTGATCATGCAGAACAGCATGACGATGAACGAAGGTACCACGACCTGCATCCTGACCTGTCAGGCGAATTGCATAACCTGAGGAAACCAGGGAAGCATAAGCAAGGTGTTCGCCCATACCCCAGTCCAGATTCATTTCACCACGACCCATCGTAGCGCGGTCGCCGAGAACTTTTTCTACCAGACTATGTGGTTTGAAGCCTTCAGGCACAACGGTAATACGCTCGGCCAGACGCTTGAGTTCAGTCAGCGGCACAGCGGTATCAGCCGCATCGGTCCATTTACGGTTCAGGAATGGAATCCAGTCAACCGCAAATTTGTTTTTAAAGTTAGAGATGACAGGGTCATGGGTATGTTTACCTGCATCCATCGCATCGCGATAAGCTTTCACCATCTGATCGCCGCCATCGGCAGGAATCGTACCTTGCGCAGCCAGCTTGTCCGCATACAATTTACGCGTACCAGGATGTTGTCCGATTTTTTTGTACATCAGCGGTTGCGTCAATGCTGGCGTATCTTGTTCGTTGTGACCCAATTTACGGTAGCAGATGATGTCGACAACGATGTCTTTCTTGAATTCCATACGGTAATCAAGAGCAATTTGCGTTGCCAGAACAACGGCTTCAGGATCATCCGCATTCACGTGCAATACCGGTGCTTCAATCATCTTGACGACGTCAGAGCAATACAATGTGGAACGGGAATCGCGTGGATCAGATGTCGTGAAACCGATCTGATTGTTAATTACGATATGCACTGTACCACCTGTGCCGTAGCCACGTGTCTGCGCCAGATTCAGTGTTTCCATCACAACGCCCTGCCCTGCGAACGCGGCATCGCCATGTACCAGAATAGGCAATACTTGTGAGCCATCTTTATCACCGCGACGATCCATACGCGCTTTGACAGAGCCTTCAACCACAGGATTAACGATTTCCAGATGGGAAGGATTGAATGCCAGAGACAGGTGAACCGGACCGCCTGGAGTAGAAATATCGGATGAGAAGCCTTGGTGGTATTTAACGTCGCCTGCTGGCAAGTCGTCACCGTGCTTGCCTTCAAATTCAGCAAACAAATCCTGCGGCATTTTACCCAGAGTATTGACCAGAACGTTCAGACGGCCACGGTGGGCCATACCGATAACGATTTCCTCGACACCGCGCTCACCGGCGCGCTGAATTGTTTCATCGATCGATGCGATGAAGCTTTCACCACCTTCAAGAGAGAAACGTTTCTGACCGACGTATTTAGTATGAAGATAGCGTTCCAGTCCTTCTGCTGCCGTCAAACGGTCGAGAATGTGTTTTTTCTTCTCTGGAGTAAAGGAAGGTGTGGAACGGATGGATTCAAGTTTTTGCTGTATCCAGCGTTTTTCAGCTGGATCGCTGATATACATGAACTCGGCGCCGATGGAACGGCAGTAAGTATCACGTAAAAAATTAATCAGGTCACGTAAAGAAGCTAATTCAGGTCCGAAATAGGTATTCGAGATATTGAATTTGATGTCCATGTCGGCATCGGTGAATCCGTAAAAGCTAGGATCCAGCTCAGGGATGCCTGGACGCTCCTGACGTTGCAAAGGATCAAGGTTAGCCCCCAGGAAACGATAAGCTGCAATCAGTTGCTGCGCGAAAACACGCTTACGTCCCATATCGGCATCGGCGTTTGCGCTGACGGCACGGATAGGACCTTGTTTTGCACGTTCTGCAAAAGAAGCAATCACGGGCGCGTGAGCAACGTCGGGCTTACTGGAGCCGTCAACTGCTGGCACGTGTTGCATGGCGTCGAAATACGCACGCCAGTTTTCAGGAACAGAACCGGGATTATTCAGATACGCTTCGTAAAGTTCCTCTACATACGGCGCATTGCCGCCGAACAAATACGAATTAGCGTTATATTGTTGCATCATCTTGCTCACCTTTCTTCGCGTTTCGCGAGATTAGCGGGTTAGTCTAACCTTCCGCGACACGGCCTGACCGGTTAGCGGATTGCACATCAAGTTGTGGGGAAGGGCTTGTTTCAAACTATTCTCGTATCGGAGTCAAAACGCACATCAATAACAATATATTTTTTGATTCCAAAACGAAAAAACATCTAAAATTTACATTCGAGCCGAAGCATAGCATATTTAACGAATAAAAAAAAAGCGAGCCACAAAGACTCGCTTTTTTCGATGCTGCAGTGCAGTAGCTGATCAACAGAATTAACGCTTATCAATCGCAGGAACGTCGCGCTTTGCGGCGCCAACGAACAATTGACGTGGACGTCCGATTTTTTGCTCAGGATCAGAAATCATCTCTTTCCATTGCGCGATCCAACCGACTGTACGTGCCAGAGCGAAAATACCAGTAAACAAGGCAGTTGGGATACCCAGTGCGCGCTGTACGATACCAGAGTAGAAGTCAACGTTCGGGTACAACTTACGGCTAACGAAGTATTCGTCTTCCAACGCGATTTTTTCCAGAGCCATTGCCAGTTTAAACAGTGGATCATCTTGCAGACCCAGTTCTTGCAATACTTCATAGCAAGTTTCGCGCATCAGTTTTGCACGTGGATCATAGTTTTTATAAACGCGATGACCAAAGCCCATCAGCTTGACGCCAGAGTTTTTGTCTTTGACCTGAGCGATGAAGTTAGGAATATTATCGACGCTGCCGATTTCTTCCAACATGCTCAGTGCAGCCTCATTTGCACCGCCGTGAGCAGGACCCCACAAGCAAGCAATACCAGCAGCGATACATGCAAATGGATTCGCGCCAGAAGAACCAGCCAGACGCACTGTCGATGTCGACGCGTTTTGCTCGTGATCTGCATGCAAAATCAGGATGCGATCCAAAGCACGAACCAGAACTTCATTGACTTTGTATTCTGCACATGGTGTCGAGAACATCATATGCATGAAGTTCGCGCTGTAAGACAAATCGTTACGTGGATAAACGAAAGGCTGACCAATAGAATATTTATATGCCATCGCAACCAGCGTCGGCATTTTTGCGATCAGACGAATCGCCGATACTTCACGGTGATGAGGATCATTGATATCCAGAGAATCGTGATAGAACGAAGACAACGCACCAACCGTACCAACCAGCACAGACATCGGATGTGCATCACGGCGGAAGCCACGGAAGAAGAATTGCATCTGTTCGTGAACCATCGTGTGATTAGTCACGGTCGCAACAAATTTTGCTTTTTCTTCTGCTGTCGGCAATTCACCATTCAGCAACAAATAGCAAGTTTCAAGAAAATCACCGCCGTTAACCGCTAACTGCTCAATCGGATAGCCGCGGTACAGCAACTCACCTTTATCACCATCAATATAGGTGATCGAAGAATTACATGCCGCAGTCGACATGAAACCTGGATCATATGTAAACATGCCAGTAGAGCCATACAACTTACGGATGTCTATAACATCAGGACCAATCGATCCCTTGTAAATCGGCATATCTAATGATGGCGAGCCATCAGAGAATGAGAGGGTTGCTTTTGTTTCAGAATTAGTCATGGCTCTTCCTTCAGATAAGAGGTGAGTCGTTAATCAAAAAAACACAAAAAAAATCATTTCCAGTCAGGCAATCCGCAGACGAGAGAGCAAAGCGTGAACATGTGGCAAATCCACTTCTGCTTCCGGCTCTTTCTTCGCCATTATCAAGTCCATCAGGACACTGTCTGACAATTCCATCAGGCGACTGAAGGCATCCACCTCTTCATCACTTAATGACTCTTCATTGATATCCAGAAATCGCGTCAGTATCAGATCGTTTTCCAATAATCCGCGTCGCGCACGCCAGCGAAGGCGAGCACGCTTCACCGGATCACTTTGATGAGAATTTCCTGCAAGCTCAGACATAGTTACTTTCTCTTTTAATGCTTCCATTTCATGCAGCTCTTCAAAAAAAACTGCATGAAATAGAAGTGGCGCCTGACAGCGCCACTTCAAATTGATCAGACTGCGCGACGAACCATTAATTCTTTGATTTTGCCGATTGCCCGGGTCGGGTTCAGACCTTTAGGGCAAACATCAACACAGTTCATGATTGAGTGACAACGGAACAGACGATATGGATCTTCCAGATTATCCAGACGCTGCGCAGTTGCTTCATCACGTGAATCTGCAATAAAACGGTATGCCTGCAACAGACCTGCAGGGCCTACGAATTTATCAGGATTCCACCAAAACGATGGGCATGATGTTGAGCAGCAGGCGCAAAGAATACATTCGTACAAGCCATCCAACTCTTCACGCTCTTCAGGTGATTGCAGACGCTCTTTTTCCGGAGGAATAGAGTCATTCATCAAGTAAGGCTTAATGGAATTGTATTGCTTGAAGAATTGCGTCATATCCACGATCAGATCGCGAATCACAGGCAAACCTGGCAAAGGACGCAAAACAATAGGCTCAGACAATTCATTCAGATTGGTAGTGCAAGCCAGACCATTCTTACCGTTGATATTCATCGCATCAGAACCGCACACACCTTCGCGGCATGAACGACGCAAAGCCAATGAATCATCAACGTCGGCTTTAATGCGTTGCAATGCATCAAGTAACATTTTGTCGGTATCTTGCAATTCGACGGTCAGATCCTGCATGTAAGGCTTTGCATCCTTATCAGGATCATAGCGATAAATTTTAAATTTCAGTGTACGTGCCATAGTGTTATCTCTTTAGAATGTACGAGCTTTTGGCTTGAAGGTTTCAACAGTCAGAGGCTTAGTCACAACTGGTTTGTAATCGAGGCGATTGCCTTCGGAATACCAGAGGGTATGCTTCATCCAGTTATCGTCATCACGTTTTTCGTAATCGCGGTGAGCATGCGCACCGCGAGATTCTTTACGTGCATTCGCCGATGTGATGGTCGCTTTCGCTGTTTCGATCAGGTTATCCAACTCCAGCGCTTCAACACGGGCTGTATTAAACACTTTGGATTTATCTTTAAACGAAACATGCTTACGGCGCTCATCAAGCTCCATAATTTCTTTGTAGCCTTCTTGCAGTAACTCGTCTGTACGGAATACGCCGCAATGCTGCTGCATCGTTTTCCGGATGGCATTTGCCACATCCTGAACGCGCTCTGAACCGGTAGAGTTTTCAATGCGTGATAAACGCTCCAAGGCAACATCCGCCGCGTCAGCAGGCAACTCTTTATTGCTACGTGCTTTAAGGTTGCTTGCAACGATATGATTACCCGCAGCACGCCCAAACACCAACAGATCAAGTAAAGAATTTGTACCCAGACGATTTGCACCATGCACAGATACGCAGGCACATTCACCGATCGCATACAAACCGTTGACAATTTCATTGCTGCCGTTTTTAGTCGTAACAACCTGACCATGAATATTGGTCGGAATACCACCCATCTGGTAGTGAATTGTCGGAACGACTGGAATAGGCTCTTTGGTTGCATCCACGTTCGCGAATTTATGCGCAATTTCGAGAATAGACGGCAAGCGTTTTTGAATTGTTTCAGCGCCAATGTGACGCAGATCCAGCATGACGTGATCTTTATTCGGACCACAGCCACGACCCTCTTTAATTTCCTGATCCATAGAACGGGAAACGAAATCACGTGGAGCCAGGTCTTTCAGTGTCGGCGCATAGCGCTCCATGAAACGCTCGCCCTGGCTATTTACCAGAATACCCCCCTCACCGCGCACACCTTCAGTGATCAAAACACCCGCGCCGGCAACACCAGTCGGATGAAACTGCCAGAATTCCATATCCTGCAAAGGCAAGCCAGCACGTGCGGCCATACCCATACCGTCACCGGTATTAATAAACGCATTCGTCGAAGCAGCCCAGATACGGCCAGCACCACCAGTAGCGAAAATCGTTTGCTTGGCTTCCAGCATCATCACTTCGCCAGTTTCCATCTCCAGCGCAACAACACCAACGACATCACCTTCAGCGTCACGGATTAGGTCTATCGCCATCCATTCAACGAAGAAGTGTGTACGGGCACGAACGTTGCGCTGATACAGCGTATGCAATAACGCATGACCGGTACGATCTGCTGCAGCGCAAGCACGCTGAACTGGCTTTTCACCGAAATTAGCAGTGTGACCGCCAAATGGACGTTGATAAATCGTGCCATCCGCATTGCGGTCGAATGGCATACCAAAATGCTCCAGTTCGTAGACCACTTTTGGTGCTTCGCGACACATAAATTCAATTGCATCCTGATCGCCAAGGTAATCACCACCCTTGACAGTATCAAACATGTGCCAGAACCAGTTATCCTCAGACATATTCCCTAAAGAAGCACCGATACCACCTTGCGCTGCAACCGTGTGAGAACGCGTTGGAAAAACCTTAGAGAGCACCGCGACATTCAGACCAGCTTCAGCCAATTGCAACGAAGCACGCATGCCTGAACCACCAGCACCGACGATAACCGCATCAAAACGACGGGTAGGAATTGCGGATTTAATTGCAGCCACTTTTATACTCTCCACAAAATCTGTGCTGCATAACCAGCACTAGCAACCAGCCACAAAATAGTGGCAACCTGAAATACCAGACGGACAAACACATTGTGTGTCACATAATCCATCCAGACATCACGCATACCAACCCAAGCGTGATACAACAAGCAGATAACTACGGAAAACGTCGCCAACTTAAACCATTGTTGAGCAAAAATTCCTGCCCAGCCTTCGTAAGTAAAGTTACTGCCCGTCAAAAACATCGCCAGCAAAATAACTGTGTACGATGCCATGACGATCGCCGTAACACGTTGTGCCAGCCAATCACGCACACCGTAATGTGCACCTACAACGAGGCGCTTAGGGCCAATGTTGTTATTTGCCATTTAAAATACTCCAAACAATTTCAAGCCGATCAAGGCAGCCAAAGAAACACTGACGATCAACACGCTTAAAGCAGATTTACGCGCTGTATGCTTATCAAGACCGTAGTGAAGATCCATAATCAAATGGCGTACACCTGCACAAAAGTGATGCAGATAGGCCCAGACGAGTGCGAGAATAACCAACTTAACAAATACGCCGGAAGTAAAACGCTGCAACTCCGCGAACGACACCTCAGAAGTAACGCTCTTGTCCAACAAATACAGAATGAAAGGCAACAACAAGAACATCAACATTCCACTAATGCGGTGCAAAATAGAAACCACACCCGCCAGCGGCAAGCGGTATCCAGTTGCATCTACCAGGCGCATCACTCCATAGCGCGGCCTGTTTTTCACTACTTCAGACATAAATAATCTCCCCATTAACTAGTCTGTACAAAAACCCTGCAATTTTCGCTCATTTTGGTGCGTTGCACCAACAAAAATGACCTCATTCTGCAAAACTTCTCTATCTTAATACTAAATACAATTATGCGCTGAGCTGACTCGGGCTAAAATCGCGCAAAAACCAGCTCAACTCACTAGCTCAATTCATTCCGGTAATGATGACTGGTCGTCAAATATAAACCTCGCCGCAACTCCACCGGTTTATCACCATAAGTAAAAGAAACACGCTCAACATTCAGTAGCGGCGTGCCCATATTCACATGCAGCAAATGCGCAGCGACATCGTCAGCACAGACCGCTCTGATCTGCTCGGAAGCGCGAATCATATGCGTACCAAACTCGGTCTCAAACAAACCGTACATCGGTCCCTTATATTCATTCAGACGTTCCGCCGTCAAACCCTTAAAAATAGAGCCCGGCAACCACAAATCATCAAGAATTGTCGGCACACCCGAAAATGACTGAACCCGACGAATAAAGACCACAGAATCACCGGACTTAATCTCAAGCAAGCGCGCAACCTCAGCCGGCGCCCGCAAACGGCGGACTTCAATAATTTGATTTTCGGGATAATGTGGCACGCCTTCATCCGGCGCCAATCTGAGAAAACGGAACTGTGCTCTTGCCTCGTGATGAGTCGCAACGAAAGTCCCCTTCCCCTGGCGACGTACCACCAGATTTTCAGCAGACAATTCGTCGATTGCTTTGCGCACCGTTCCCTGACTAACCTTAAAGCGACTCGCCAACTCCATCTCACTGGGAATGAGCTCGCCCGGCTTCCACTCTCCGGATTGCAAACCCTGAGTAATCAATGCTTTGATTTGCTGATAAAGAGGACTAAAGGTTGGTGCCGCACCGGCAACCGAACCTGCAACGCCAGCGCCAGAGCTCATCGAGCTCCCCGGATAAATATTGGCATTTGGTGTGATAGAAGTCATAGTCCGCAATTTCACCACAAAAACACCCATCACGTCCACAAATAACTAGCAACTTATATGTCTTATATAAGACATAAGATAGTGATTGACATGGTAAAACATAGAGCCTACACTCGCGTCCGAGCGATTGACACTGATAGCAGCAAAGGCGTAAATGCAGCAAACAACTATCAGGCAATATAGTTTGGATATCTGCAATGTAAAGCGAAAAGCGCATGGAAACATGTATTTTGGCTGACCAGCAGACAATTTCAGCGGTATCATTGAGTATTTTCCGTTGCGGGCCAGTATCGTCGCAACATGTTTGAACATCATTTTTCATACCACTTTTCGGAGATGCATCATGGCTAAATCCCCTATGCGCGTAGCTGTTACCGGCGCTGCTGGTCAAATCGGTTATTCCCTTCTGTTCCGTATTGCTAATGGCGATATGCTTGGTAAAGATCAGCCAGTCATTCTGCAATTACTGGAAATCCCAGACGAAAAAGCTCAAAAAGCGCTGAAAGGCGTGATGATGGAAATCGACGATTGCGCGTTCCCATTACTGGCTGGCATGACAGCACACAGCGATCCGATGACTGCATTCAAAGACATCGACGTTGCTTTGTTAGTTGGCGCACGTCCACGTGGCCCAGGCATGGAACGTAAAGATCTGCTCGAAGCCAATGCGCAGATTTTCACAGTTCAAGGTAAAGCGTTAGATGCAGTTGCATCACGCAATGTCAAAGTTCTGGTGGTTGGCAATCCAGCTAACACGAACGCTTACATCGCAATGAAATCCGCACCTAATCTGCCTGCGAAAAACTTCACTGCAATGCTGCGTCTGGATCACAATCGCGCCTTGTCTCAAGTTGCCGCAAAAATTGGCAAGCCAGTTGCTGCGATTGAAAAACTCTGCGTATGGGGCAATCATTCTCCAACAATGTATGCTGACTATCGTTTTGCAACTGCAGATGGCGCTTCCGTTAAAGACCTGATCAACGATCAAGTCTGGAACAAAGACGTATTCCTGCCAACAGTAGGCAAACGCGGCGCAGCAATCATCGAAGCACGTGGCCTGTCTTCTGCAGCCTCTGCAGCGAATGCAGCAATCGATCACGTACGTGACTGGGTTTTGGGCACAAACGGTAAATGGACAACGATGGGTATTCCTTCCGATGGCTCTTATGGCATTCCTGAAGGCACCATGTTCGGCTTCCCTGTGACAACAGAAAACGGCGAATACAAAATCGTTCAGGGTCTGGAAATCGACGAATTCTCTCGTGAACGCATCAACATCACCCTCAACGAGTTGCAAGAAGAGCGTGATGGTGTAAAACATCTGGTTGGCTGATTTAAATAAAGGCAGAATTCATTTGAATGTGAACTCTGCCTGTCAGCATTTTATTGCCATAGCCTGATGCATCCTTCTCAAGCCTTATTTCAGGATCAGCTAACACCGGTATTTTTACCGGTTTGCGATCACTATGCAGGTTCAGAAAAGTTAATGCGGAAGTCTATGGCACTCCAGCAAACGCTTGGTGCTGTGTTTGACATCACGTTTGATTGCGAAGATGGTGCCGCGACCGGCAATGAAACCGAGCACGCCAGACTGGTAGCAGATCTGCTGAATAGCCAGGAAAATCGTCACAATCGCATCGGTGTCAGAGTACACGACCTCCACCACGCGGCGTTTGAACAGGATTTATCAATCATATTGCCAGCCGCAGCAAATAAACTGGCTTATGTCGTATTACCCAAAGTTGACTCAGCACCGCAGGTTACAGCCGCGATAAAAAGAATAAATTTGCATGCGGAAGCCGCTGGCAGAAAGCATTTACCCGTTCATGTCCTGATTGAATCACATGAAGCACTTGCAAATGTAATGGCGATCGCAGCTATTCCACAAGTTGAATGCCTGTCATTTGGAATTATGGATTTTGTCTCGGCTCATTTTGGCGCAATTCCTGCTACCGCAATGCGTTCGCCAGGGCAATTTGAGCACCCTTTAGTGGTTCGTGCAAAACTTGAAATAGCTGCGGCTTGCCATCGTTACGGAAAAGTACCATCACACAATGTAACAACAGAAATCAAGGACTCCAGTATCATCACCAATGATGCAAAGCGAGCGAAAAATGATTTAGGTTACACGCGCATGTGGAGTATTCACCCAGATCAGATTCAAACGATCATCACGACAATGGCGCCTCAATTTGATGAAGTTGTTGAGGCAACCGATATACTGATGGCTGCACAACAAAAACAATGGGCTCCGATTCAATTTCAGGGGAAATTGCATGACAGAGCCAGTTATCGTTACTACTGGACCATCTTGAAACGCGCCGCATCAGGTGCGACTAACTTGCCAGCAATGGCGCAAGCATTACTTAAAGGAGACTCTCTATGAATACCTTGTCACTCCGCATCGCAGGCTTGGTGTTTGCCGGCAGCTTTATTTTTTCTCCAATGACAGCACAAGCTGAAATCGCAAAAAACAAAGCGAAAGTGTCCTCAAAAGCAAGCAAGACTCCAACACACTCTGCCAAGGACGAGGAAGAAGCTGAGCCGGATGTGCAATTGCATGCCAGTGCTGATTACAAATGTGAACTGGGCAATTCCCTCACCATGTACAGCAACGCAGACGATCCACAACATATCGCAATGCGTTGGAAAAAACGCCTGTACCGCATGTCCCGCGTGGAAACGACGACAGGCGCACATCGCTTCGAAAATACGAAGGCGGGCTTTATCTGGATAGGCATTCCTGCGAAAGGACTGCTGCTTGATTCTCGCAAAGGTCTGCAACTTGCAAACGAGTGCAAGACTGCACAACAAGTATTGGCGGAATCGTCTGCAAGCACCGACAGTGCTGTACAAACAAAGTAGTTTTCAAGCTTTTAAGGTTCAAGTCCACGTCACCCAATGTATACACATATCTGTATATGCATAGAGCGACATGGGATAGTAGTAAACATGTTATTTGATCTTTGATTTTTGTAAATAAGGAACAGCCATGAGCCAAAATGCGTATCAAGATGCATTCAAAACCCTGAAAGATTTTAAAATTTCAGACACGAAGAAAGGCAAGTTCTTCTCTTTGCCTGCACTGGAAAAAACCCTGGACGTTAAAATCTCCCGTCTGCCAGTTTCCATTCGCGTGGTTCTGGAATCTGTTCTGCGTAACTGCGACGGCAAAAAAGTTACTGAAGAACACGTTAAGCAATTAGCTAATTGGGGTGCAACAGCTTCCCGCGTTGACGAAATCCCATTCGTGGTTTCCCGCGTTGTGCTGCAAGACTTTACCGGCGTTCCTCTGCTGGCCGATCTGGCAGCAATGCGTAACGTCGCCGCAAAACAAGGCAAAAATCCAAAAAATATCGAGCCATTGGTTCCAGTTGATCTGGTCGTGGATCACTCTGTACAAATCGATCATTTCCGCGAAAAGAAAGCGCTGGACCTGAACATGAAACTGGAATTCTCGCGCAACAACGAGCGCTATCAGTTCATGAAATGGGGCATGCAGGCGTTTGATACGTTCGGCGTGGTTCCTCCTGGCTTCGGTATCGTTCACCAAGTTAACCTTGAGTACCTTGCACGTGGCGTACACAAAGTTAAAGACGCGAAGAAAAATGAAGTTTACTACCCTGACACATTGGTAGGTACTGATTCTCACACCACCATGATCAACGGTATTGGCGTGGTTGGCTGGGGCGTGGGTGGTATCGAAGCTGAAGCCGGCATGCTCGGTCAGCCAGTGTACTTCCTGACACCTGACGTGGTTGGTGTGAACCTGACTGGCGCATTGCGCGAAGGCTGCACTGCAACTGACCTGGTACTGACAATCACTGAATTGCTGCGTAAAGCAAAAGTCGTTGGTAAATTCGTTGAATTCTTCGGCGAAGGCACACGCACATTATCCCTGACAGATCGTGCAACTATCGCCAACATGGCACCGGAATACGGCGCAACGATGGGCTTCTTCCCAGTTGACGAAGCAACCATCGACTATTTCAAAGGTACAGGCCGCACTAAAGCAGAAATCGACGCATTCGAAGGCTATTTCAAAGCACAGAAAATGTTCGGTATTCCGAAAAAAGGCGACATCGATTACACCACTGAAATTTCGCTGGATCTGTCGACAGTTTCTCCATCATTGGCGGGTCCTAAGCGTCCACAGGATCGTATCGAAATCGGTAACGTTAAATCGACATTCGCTGACCTGTTTGCAAAACCAACATCTGAAAACGGCTTCAACAAAAAAATTGAAGATCTGGATGCGGAATACACCAACGCTGATGGCGTCAAAGTTAAGAACGGCGATGTTCTGATTGCGGCGATTACTTCTTGCACTAACACATCCAATCCTAGCGTTTTGCTGGCCGCTGGTTTGTTAGCGAAAAAAGCAGTTGAAGCTGGTTTGAAAGTAGCTCCGCATATCAAAACTTCGCTGGCGCCTGGCTCCCGCGTCGTCACTAAATATCTGGAAGCGGCTGGCCTGTTGCCATATCTGGAAAAACTGGGTTTCGGCGTGACTGCCTATGGTTGCACCACCTGTATCGGTAACGCCGGTGATCTGACCCCAGCAATGAATGAAGCGATCGTTGCTAACGACGTCGTAGCATCTGCTGTATTGTCTGGTAACCGTAACTTTGAAGCACGTATTCACCCGAATATCCGCTCCAACTTCCTGGCGTCCCCTCCACTCGTCGTTGCTTACGCTATTGCTGGCAACATGACGAAAGATCTGATGACAGAACCAGTTGGTCGCGTTAAAGGTAAAGACATTTTCCTGGGCGATATCTGGCCAACCAGCGCAGAAATTCAAAAACTGATGAAGTTTGCGATGAATGCAAAAACATTCAAAGACAACTATGCTGACGTTAAAGGCGCACCAGGTAAGCTGTGGGAAAACATCAAGGGTGTAGCAGAAGGCGAAGTCTACAACTGGCCTGCTTCCACTTACATTGCTGAGCCACCATTCTTTGCTGACTTCGCTATGGAGCCAAAAGCTGCTGCGACTGGCATCACTGGCGCACGCGCACTGGGCGTATTTGGTGACTCCATCACGACTGACCATATTTCTCCAGCTGGCTCTATCAAAGAATCCAGCCCAGCAGGTAAATGGCTGAAAGAAAATGGCGTATTGAAGGCTGACTTCAACTCCTACGGTTCACGTCGTGGTAACCACGAAATCATGATGCGCGGTACAT
Organism: Undibacterium sp. FT79W; assembly: GCF_014284215.1. NCBI lineage: Bacteria > Pseudomonadati > Pseudomonadota > Betaproteobacteria > Burkholderiales > Oxalobacteraceae > Undibacterium > Undibacterium sp. FT79W. The sequence continues at coordinate 245,026 of NZ_JACOGB010000007.1, forward strand.
TTGCCAATGTTCGTATCAAAAACCTGATGATCCCTGCGAAAGAAGATGGCTCCCGCGTTGAAGGTGGCGAAACATTGTTCCAGCCAACTGGCGAACAAATGGCGATTTACGATGCAGCGATGAAATACGTTGCTGAAGGTACGCCAACCATGATCTTCGGCGGCGAAGAATACGGTACAGGCTCTTCCCGTGACTGGGCTGCCAAAGGTACGCAATTGCTGGGCGTCAAAGCAGTGATCGCACGCTCTTTCGAGCGTATCCACCGCTCCAACCTGGTTGGTATGGGTGTATTGCCTTTGCAATTCCTGGGCACAGACAGCGTTGACTCCTTAGGCATCACAGGCAATGAATCCTTTGATCTGAAAGGCATAGAGAACGATATCAAACCTCAACAGGAAGTCACTCTGGTTATCCACCGTGCTAACGGTGAAACTCAGGAAGTGAAAGTTCTGTTGCGCATTGATACGCCTATCGAAGTTGATTACTACAAACATGGCGGTATCCTGCCATTCGTCTTGCGTCAATTATTGTCGGCAGCGTAATGCATCAATGCCGCTGTCAAAACAGCGGCATTGTGAAATAAAAATGGGGTGCACTCCTTCTGGAATGCACCCCATTTTTTTGCCTGACAATCTTTAAGCTTGAGTATGATTGCAAGGAAGTTGTAAGCCAGCCCGTTTAATGTAACGCTATGCCTGAATTACATCTGCCGTGTCGCAGACGGCATTCAAACAATCAGATACTAAAACAGTTTTAAATTCTTTCAGGAGACAACTATGTGGAAAATTCTCGTCGGTTTTATTATTTTTGCCGCAGCAGCACTGTTTTTAATTTTCAAAGCTGGCGACAAAGTTGATATGCAAGGCGAAGCGGCCGGTCATAATCCAACCGAAGTTCACTCCGCATCCGCCAGCGCCGAAGCCACTACACCAGCACCTGTTGCCGCCCCTGCTCCAGCCAGCGATGCCGCTGCCAGCAGCAAATAATTTAGTCGCTCGTCTCTGCATCAATCCATTTATTTTCTGTATTGATTGCCGAGTAAAAAAAGCTGCCATATTTCAGGCAGCTTTTTTCATTTCTGCCAACGCCTGCTCAATGTCAGCGATCAAATCTGCCGGCTCTTCCAGGCCGATATTAAAGCGCACCAGAATACCTCTGAATTGCCAGCGATCCCGCATCTGTTCTATGCGGTAAGGCAGGCACAGGCTGTGCGCGCCGCCCCAGCTGAAACCAATCTTGAATAAGTTCAGACTATCGACAAAACGATCCGTTTGCTGCTCAGTATAACGCTCATCAAACAGCACTGAGAACAAGCCACCTGCTCCACTGAAATCACGCTTCCAGATCTCATGCCCGGGACAATCCGGAAAAGCAGGATGCAACACGGTGCTGATCTCCGGCCGCTGCACCAGCCAGGCGGCGACTTCACGCGCACTGCGATCATGCGCATCAAAACGCAATTTCAGGCTGGGTAAATTACGCAGTACCAGATATACATCATCCATGCCCACACCAAAGCCCAGGCGCATGTGCGCAAGCTGCAAACGCGTATTGAGTGCTTTGTCTTTGGTGATGACAGCACCCATTAACACATCCGAGCCACCACTCTGGTATTTTGTCAGCGCCTGCATGATGATATCCACGCCATGTGCAAACGCCGGAAAGGCGATACCCGCAGACCAGGTGTTATCGAGCGCCACCAAAACTCCCCGGGCGTGTGCAGCAGCACAGATCGCCGGAATATCAGGCACCTCCATCGATACCGAACCCGGTGCTTCGGTCCAGATCAAACGGGTATTTTCCTGAATCAACGCAGCAATGCCTGCACCAATCAAAGGATCATAAAAGCGTGCGCTGATACCATAATTCTGACTCAGCCAATTCGCCAGATCGCGATTCGGGTTATAGACGTTATCCGGAATCAATACATCGTCACCACTTTTCAGCAATGCCAGATCTATCAGCGTGATTGCCGCCAGCCCACTCGGCACTAACAGGCAATGATTGCCCTGCTCTATTTCTGCTAAACGCGCCTCAAGGGTAAAACTGGTTGGTGTGCCATGCAGACCATAGGTGTACGAGGATTTATCCTGCCAACTGCGTGATCTCATCGCGTCGACACTGTCGAACAACACTGTCGACGCGTGATGAATAGCGACCGGAAACGCACCAAAACCATCTGGCGCTGTATAAGCACTATGAATCGCACGGGTAGCAACACCAGAGATCTGAGCTTCTTTTTTTGTCATATAACACCTTGATTGATTCAGTAATATCAAAACATCCCAGCACACATCTGTGCAAAGAATATACTCCCCCCAGTATATTGAGAGCCCAATATTCACAAGGAGATTTCATACATTTACTTAAAAAAATGGGGGGGTATCTATCAAAACCAGATTTTACCGGCCAGTTATCTACATCATCAGCACAACTGACACCGATCAGCAGCAATCATTCCCCCCATCAAAAACAGAACATCATAGTAATTTTGTAAAACATCGTTTCAACGCGGCAAAAACCAGCATGACTGAGGGCCAACATAAATTTCCTGTAATAAAAGTCGATTAGAATGACGCCTTTGTATCCAAGAGGACATCGCTATTTTTGCCCTTGTATCTGTCCGACCAGCAGACGCAAAAAATGCGGCCATATCAATCATTGACTACGCCACACTAAAACGAACGTACACACCCGTATTTGCAATGAGATGAATGTCCTCCTTTTAATACTCCGTAGTAGCTTACTCGTATATCTGATTCTGATTCCAGTCTTGACCCAGGCAGCGATCACCCGGGTCATCTATTCTGCCGGCGAAGTTCAGAATGAAACGCGTTTTAATGACGTGATTGAAATTCTGTGTACCGCACTGGAAAAGACGCGCTCACGATACGGTGATTATGAGTGTCTTCCAGACGCGCAAATCATGCCAAAAAAACGGGTATTACAAGAACTGGAAAAAAACGAACATAACATTAATGTCACGTGGAATCCAACCTCGATCGAGTTGGAACAGCGTTTTGCGACGATACGCTTCCCTTTGCGCAAAGGCTTGCTCGGCTATCGCGTTCTTCTGATCAACAAAGAAAATCAGCCAAAATTTGATCAGATAAAGACGCCGGAAGACCTGAAAAAAGTAAGCCTTGGTCAGGGTGTGGACTGGAATGACAATGCAATCTACGAGAACTACGGCATCAGGGTTATACAGGGAAAATATTCCCAGCTTTTCAAAATGCTGACCGCCAATCGTTTCGATGGATTTCCACGTGGAATTGGCGAAATCCTGACCGAGTACGAAAAAAATAAAGAACGCAATCCAGAACTGAGCATAGAAAAGAATCTGCTGATTTACTATCCGTTTCCCTACTATTTTTTCTTCAACAAACAAGATACTGCGATACGGGACAGAGTGGAAACAGGCTTACGCATCATGCAAAAAGATGGCAGCTTCGATGCGATCTTCAATAAATACCATCAAGATGCAATCGAAAAGCTGAATTTAAAAGGACGCAACGTTATACGTCTGAGCAACCCGCTGCTTCCCAAAAATACACCGGTGAACGATGCAAAACTTTGGTATGCTCCCGTCAGGTAGCATGAACATGCAGCATATTTGCCGCTCAGGTTTGCGGACACTATCTGTATAAAAAAAGGCGCTGGATGCGCCTTTTTTTATTTCTTGCTGCGTCGCTTTTTCGTTTTCTGTAGATCAGTATTCACTATCTCTAACGTAAAATCCTGCCGGACATTGCCATCGGCGGATAACCAGATGCCAAGCACAGTTTGCCCTTGAAGATCACCATCCCATTGACCGGAAACATCCGTACCATCCACCGATTCCTCCATACTCAGTCTGTCTGCGGTCACCTCCCCGGCAAGCAAAATTTTCTGACTTTGCTGCGCACCTGCGACGACGACATAACTGCCTTCAACACTGTCGCGATCTTCGGTTTTAGGTTGCAAATGCATACGCACCTGCTTAGCACCCAATTGTCCACGCAACTCTATGGCTCTGGCAAACACAGGATTCGACATCGCACCAGCAGTTTGCAGCTCCTGCGCCTGAACTGTCCCTATACACAGGCAAGCAATCAGCGATAGTCTGACTGACAACATCCACTTCATCAAACTGCCTCACCCCACAAGTCATGCGCATCCGCTGCGGTAATGGTGACGTTCACGAATTCCCCCACCTTCAGCTTGCGGTGCGGCTCAAATGGCGGCTTGACGTAAACAACACCGTCAATTTCCGGCGCATCCGCAGACGAGCGGCCGACGCCACCACTACGATCAAGAGAATCTATCAATACACGCACCGTTTTACCAATTTTCGCCTGCAAACGTTTTTTAGAAATTTCTTCCTGCAACTCCATCACGCGACGGCGACGATCTTCGCGAACATCGTCTGGTAATTGATTGGCTAATTCGTTGGCTGTTGCACCTTCCACCGGTGAATACGCAAAACAACCAAGTCGGTCGATTTCTGCTTCTTTCAAAAAATCCAGAAGGTATTCAAATTCTTCTTCCGTCTCACCGGGAAAACCAGCGATAAAGGTCGAGCGTATCGTGATTTCCGGACACATCTCGCGCCAGGCCTTGATACGTTCTATATTTTTTTCGCCACTGGCTGGGCGCTTCATCCGTTTCAGCACATCGGGGTGTGCATGTTGCAGTGGCACATCCAGATAAGGCAAAACATGGCCATTGTTCATGAATGGGATAATCTGATCCACGTGCGGATAAGGATAGACATAATGCAGACGTACCCATGCATCGTATTGCTTCGCGAGTTCACCGAGCGCTTCGACCAGTTGCGTCATGTGTGTTTTGACTGGTTTGCCGTTCCAGAAGCCGGTGCGGAACTTCACGTCCACGCCATAGGCACTGGTATCCTGCGAAATGACCAACAACTCTTTCACACCAGCTTTGAACAGGTTTTCCGCTTCCAGCATCACATCCGCGATTGGACGCGACACCAAATCGCCACGCATTGAAGGAATAATGCAGAAACTGCAGCGATGATTACAACCTTCAGAAATCTTGAGATAAGCAAAATGCTTAGGGGTCAGCTTCACGCCCTGCGCCGGCACGAGATCAATGAAAGGCTCGTGCGGCTTAGGTAAATGCTTATGGACTGCAGTCATTACCTCACTCAAGGCGTGCGGACCGGTCACTTCCAGAACTTTGGGATGAATAGACTGAATCATGTCGTTGCCGTCCGCGTCCTTCTTCGCACCTAGGCAACCAGTAACAATCACCTTGCCGTTTTCAGCCAAAGCTTCACCGATGGCATCAAGAGACTCCTGAACCGCCGCATCAATAAATCCGCAGGTATTGACGATGACCAGATCGGCTCCGTCATAAGATTTCGCGGTTTCATATCCTTCAGCACGAAGCTGGGTCAGGATTTGTTCAGAGTCAACCAGTGCCTTCGGGCAGCCGAGGGAGACGAATCCAACTTTAGGGGAGTTCGTGACTTCGGGACGGCGTATTTCAGTAATGGACATAACGGTGCGTAAATAACAAAAAGGGTACAAAAGCGAATCCGCCATTGTACCCTTTACCACCTTTTCTTGCCCAGCTTAGCATGAAAATTCCTGAAAAATCAGAGGCTTAAGCTGTCGCAATTAAAATGCCTGCTTACTTTTTATTCACATCTTCCGGGTTAAACGGAAAAACATTGAATATATTTTTCGCCTGATTTTGCATCTGCTCCTGCATTTGTACGAACAGATTTTTACTTTGATCGATGTAATTACCCATCATGCCTTGCATCATCGGTCCCTGGACATTCATGAATTGCGTCCACATTTCAGGGCTGAACGGCTTACCTTCGTAGATTCCTTTGGAATTTTCAGCCAGTTTATTCTGAATATCAATGAATGCCTGCACGTTTTTTTCAAGATAATTACCCATCATTCCCTGCATGGCATGACCGTAGTAACGAATGATCTGGGATAACACAACGCTGGAAAACATAGGTGAGCCACCGGCCTCTTCTTCGAGAATAATCTGCAGCAAAATACTACGCGTCAGATCTTCACCCGTTTTAGCATCAACCACGGCGAAATCGTCGTTTTCAAGCACAAACTGCTTTACATCCACTAAGGTAATGTAACTACTCGTTTGCGTATCGTAGAGACGGCGATTTGGATATTTTTTAATCAGATGCTGTGTTGATTTTTTTGCGCTATTCATTGAAATCTCAATTGATAACTTACACATCCGGCTTCATCGCGAAATCAAGTTTCGACTAAATAAAACCAAGACTCACTCAAACAAACGCACGCACTCTTATACCATTGAGTACAGCAATTTGATTGTCCCCTTTTTATCGCTATTTTTAACGTTGTTTTTTAAATTGGCAAAAAAAATATGCCCACCAAAATCCTTGCTTTGGCGAGCATATTCTACCGCATTGCAGTAAAAAAACAGTAGCAAACTTGTTTAAATTGACATCGAACAACAAACAACAGTGACCACTGGCGTCACTCTTATCCCATATGCAAACCACCATTAATCGAGAAGTCAGATCCCGTTGCATATCCACCTTCATCCGATGCGATCCAGGCGACAATAGAAGCGATTTCTTCCGGTTCCGCCAGACGTTTTACCGGGATGCCGGAAACGATTTTTTCAAGCACATCAGGTCGAATCGCTTTCACCATATCCGTACCGACATAACCTGGAGAGACAGTATTGACCGTCACACCTTTGGTTGCAACTTCCTGCGCCAGCGCCATCGTAAATCCATGAATACCAGCTTTCGCGGTGGAATAATTAGTCTGACCAAACTGCCCTTTCTGCCCATTGACCGAAGAGATATTAATAATCCGACCCCAGCCACGATCAACCATACCTTCAATGACTTGCTTGGTGACGTTGAACAACGAGTTCAAGTTGGTATCCATCACGGCATCCCAATCGGCCTTGCTCATTTTCCGGAACTGACCATCACGGGTAATACCGGCGTTATTCACCAACACATCAATTTCACCAACTTCTGCCTTAACTTTATCAAAAGCAGCTTTGGTTGATTCCCAATCTGAAACGTTCCCCTCTGAAGCATGAATGTCCAGCCCCTCGGCACGCATATCGGCGAGCCATTTATCCTTGCGAGGAGAGTTCGGGCCACAACCTGCGATGACGGTATAGCCTTCTTTGCACAAACGTCTGCAAATTGGAGTCCCGATTCCACCCATACCACCTGTTACGTACGCAACACGTTTCGCCATACTTTTTCTCCTGTTTTAAATTTAAACTGCAGAAATATCCACCATTACACTAATTTGCTCTGACTTTGACGTAGCGTCCGGGGGCTGCTTCGATTTCCGTATATTCTGCATTTCCCGGTTTTACAGGTGCCTTTACCATTTTCCCGCCATGTTTTGCCAGAAATTCTGACCATACCGGCCACCAACTACCTTGATGTTCAACTGCGCCGGAAAACCAGGCATCAGCGCTCTCAGTTGCAACCGGATTAAACCAATAGCTGCGTTTTTTCTTTGCCGGAGGATTGATGACGCCGGCGATATGGCCAGAAGCGCCAAGCACAAACATATTTCGCTCTTTGTGCTCTGGATTCAATATATTCAGCGATGCAAAAGCGGCCTTCCAGGGAACGATGTGATCCTCACGGGAACCGTACACAAATACAGGCGCATCAATCGTTCCGAGAGAAACCTGATTACCTGCAACGGTCAACTCACTGGTTTGTCGTAATTTATTTTCCAGATAAGTATTTCTCAGATACCAGCAAAACATAGGCCCCGGTAAATTAGTACTATCGGCATTCCAATACAAAAGATCGAACGGCGGCGGCGCCTCCCCTTTCAGATAATTCGACTGCACATAGCTCCAAACCAGATCATTCGCACGTAAGCTTGAAAAAGTACTAGCCAGATCACGACCCGGCATAATGCCTTTCCGCCCGATACTTTGCTCGCGCAACGCAACCTGTACCTCGTCCACAAACACGTCCAGCACACCTGTGTCTGAAAAGTCCAGCAAGGTCGTCAACAATGTGAGGCTGCTTGCGGGATGAACTCCACGTGCCGCCAACACCGCCAAAGCCGTAGAAATAATCGTGCCACCGACGCAAAAACCAAAGGCATTCACCTTTTCTTGCTTACTGATGGCGCGTACGACCTCAAAAGCTTTGATTGCACCGTCTTCGATGTAGTCATCCCATGTCACTTCAGACATAGACTCATCGGGGTTGGCCCACGAAACCAGAAATACCGTGTGCCCTTGCTCAACGGCATAGCGTACCAGCGAGTTCTCTGGTTGCAGATCAAGAATGTAATATTTATTAATACAAGGCGGAATCATCAGCAATGGGCGCTGATGAACTGTTTTCGTCAGAGGGGTATATTGAATCAACTGAAATAAACGGTTTTCAAAAACCACTTTACCTACCGTTGTTGCTACGTTTTTACCCACTTCAAATGCAGACTCGTCCGTCTGCGATATGCGCCCCTTTTGCATATCAGCGAGCATCTGACTGATGCCTCGTGCCAGGCTTTCCCCTTTGCTTTCGATGAGCTTTGACTGCGCCTCGGGGTTTGTGACCAAGAAATTGGCTGGCGACATCGCATCAATCATTTGCTGCACCGCAAAACTAATTTTTTGTTTGATTTTTTGCGGCGCTTCAACTGCCTCAGCAATTGCCATCAGAAACCGTGCATTCAACAAATAGCTGGCAGCACTGTAAGAGTGCATCGCATGATTATGCCAGTCAGTGGCAGAAAAACGCTTATCGTTCAATTCAGGCAATTTCGATAAAGCGAAATCCTGCCATAAACGCCCGAACTCCTGCATGTATTCATTCTGCAAGCGTGCCAGCGCCGCCGGATCTATCTTCGCACCGATATCTTTTAACACATCTGATACCGGCATTTCCGCCATAGCCTTTACTGGCTGAACCCAATCCTGCCAAGGTGCCTGACTTCCCAACTGTGACATCCATTCGGAGTACATAGCTTGAGGATCGAAAGTCTTCATGCGAGTCTCCTGATTTTCGCGTATCGTTTCAAGTTAATTATTGAACGTCCTGCTATCCTGATATTTGATTTTCCTCTGCCGGACAGACTGATTTTAGAAAGAAATTGTATGTACATTGTCGCAATTGCCTGGATCTATGTTGTTTTGCTGATGGCAATGACTGAACCTTCATTTATCGCAGGATGCATGACTTTTATCATGTACTGTGTTTTTCCTTTGTCTATTGTTTTATACCTGATGCGCGCCCCTCAACGCAAGCATAAGCGAGCAGAAAATCAAGCTGCACCGCAACAATCCGGCTCTGACAAAGCCCATTCAGAAACATAAGCCGAAGACACTTATTTATTAGCTGCGGCGTCAAGCCAAATCAAACTGATCATGCGCCCGGTAACACCGTCGCGCCGATACGAATAAAAGTTTTCTTTATCGGTAAAGGTACAAAAGCTGCCGCCAAAAATATCATTGACACCTTCAAACAATAAAATTTCTCTCGCCAACTGATAGATATCAGCAAAATACTTTTCCGTCTCAGTCGAAGACGTTTTTTTGCTGAAGCAGTGTACAAAATTTTTACCTGTAGATGCAAAAACATCAACTACATCTTGACCAACCTCAAATGCGTCCGGACCAATTGCTGCCCCCATCCACGCAAAAATCCGGTCAGCTCCCCGAGCACGCATTTCGGCCACCGTACGCTGCAATATCCCATTCGCTAACCCGCGCCAACCCGCATGGGCGGCAGCAACAACTTTTCCGCTTTCGTCACAAAACAAAACTGGCAGACAATCAGCGGTCAGAATTGCGCAAACTTTCCCGCTGACCGAACTGACGACGGCATCAGCCTCCATTCCAGACTCAAGGACGTCAACATCCACGACAATATTACCGTGAACTTGTGATGGCAATATGACATCGGATGGCAGACATGCATTTATTTTTGCGCGATTCTCAAGAACCGCCGCCGGATGGTCCTGAACATGCAACCCGAGATTCATTCCATGTACTCCGCAAACATTCCCGTACACTCCGGAACTCACGCCACCACTGCGTAACGTTGAAAATGCCTTCACTGAGGAATGAATGCCGCACCAGTCGGGTTGGATTACCGGAAACGGCAAGGTGTCTTGCGGCATACGACTCATGGCAAGGAAATTCCAGCCTCATTCAGCAACTGAAGAAAATCATCAGCAACGGCCACTTCCCACTCCACATGTTCACCCGTCTGCGGATGAATTAATCCCAACTTCCTCGCTTGCAAGGCTTGTCGTGGGAAAAAACGTGCGAGATGCTGCTTGCCATACAAAGGATCCCCCACCAAAGGAAATCCTAGAGAATGCATGTGAACGCGAATCTGGTGGGTGCGACCAGTTTCTAACTGACATGCCACTAAGCTGACAGGAAATTTCTCTAACATTCCCGTCGCGATACGTTGAAAATGCGTGACGGCAGGCTTGGCAGTAATACTGCGGGAAACAGCCATCTTGATACGGTCACGCGGATGTCTTGCCATTGGCGCATCAACGGTACCGGAAACGTTAGGCGTTCCCCATACCAGCGCATAGTATTCGCGCTTAACGCTGCGATCTTGCAACTGACGCACCAAATCCGTGTGCGCTATCAGCGTTTTGGCAACAACCATTAATCCCGAGGTGTCTTTATCCAAACGGTGGACAATGCCAGCGCGCGGAACACCTAACAGTGCTGGCCACCGGAACAGCAAGCCATTCAACAACGTTCCCGACCAATTGCCGGCGGCGGGATGCACCACCAGTCCGGCCGGTTTGTTCACAACAATAACGGCGTCATCTTCATAAACGATATCCAGAGGAATGTCTTCCGGCGCAAAAGCACCTTCATCGGGAGCGGCCTGTGGCTCAATAATAATTTTTTCATCGCCAAGCATCGTCATCTTGGTACGCCCGGGCTTACCATCAACCGTAACGAAGCCGTCCTCTATCCATTGCTGAATGCGGCTACGGGAATATTCGGGAACCAATTTTGATATGGTCTTATCCAACCGTTCGCCGCATGCAGCGGAGGTCAGTTTTAATTCTATATTTTCTGCTGCTGAAGAGAAGTCTTCGTCCACTTCTTCATCGTCAACTGCTAAGTCTAAATCGACGTCAACATCAGAATCTGACAAAATCACTGTTGTAGTTGGTTTCACATTTTTTGTCATCGGCTATAATCCGTAAATTGTTTTCATGCTCACGCACAAATCTATGCACATTAAATCTTTGAAATTGCTGGTTCTGGCTATGGCCGCGTCGTTGACTTTAAGCGGCTGCGGGGCTTTTGGTGACAAGGGCGACGAGACCAGAACGTGGTCCGCATCAAAATTATACGCTGAAGCAAAAGACGAAATGTCGAATGGCGGATATGAAAAAGCAATTCAGTACTTCGAAAAGCTGGAATCCCGCTTTCCCTTTGGTACTTACGCCCAGCAAGCACAGATGGATACCGCTTATGCTTACTATAAGCAAGGTGATCAAGTGCAGGCACTGGCTGCAGTAGAACGTTTCATTAAATTACATCCGAATCACAGTCATGTCGATTACATGTATTACCTGCGTGGTCTGATTAATTTTAACGATCAGTTAGGCTTACTCAATTTCCTGGCAAATCAAGATATTACAGAGCGCGATCCGAAAGCATCACGCGATGCTTTCGATGCGTTCAAGCAACTGGCAACTCAGTTTCCGGATAGTCAGTACACTCCGGATGCAATCTCACGCATGAAATACTTGGTCAATGCGCTGGCGCAATACGATGTTCACGTTGCACGTTACTACGTCCGCCGTGGTGCGTACCTCGCTGCCGCCAACCGCGCGCAGGCGGCAATTACCGAATACCCTGATGCGCCGGCAATTGAAGAAGCGATGTTTTTACTGGTGAAATCTTATGACGCAATGGGAATGACGGAATTACGAGACGACGCGAATCGTGTATTTCTGAAAAATTTTCCTAACAGCGCTTACCTGACAGGTACCGCGAAAAACAAATCCGCTTGGTGGAAGTTCTGGTCCTGAAGTAGAAAAAATTTAAATAGCAAAGCCGGTCAATGACCGGCTTTTTTGTCTACGCTTAAATCTCCTCTATTCTCCGCCTGAAAACCCAACGTCCGTGCTCAGAAGCCTCCTCGTCGTATAAATAACCGTCAACGTTAAATTTTTTCAATAATTCAGGATCAGCAATTGCATTTTCAGCGCAATAACGTGCCATCAATCCGCGCGCGCGCTTGGCATAAAACGAAATAATTTTGTACCGACCATTTTTCCAGTCCTGGAAAACCGGATTAATAATGTCCGCATTCAATGAGGCTGGCTTAACAACCTTAAAATACTCTTCCGACGCCAGATTAATTAATACTTTTTCGTTTAAAGAGCGCAATTGCCCGTTCAACACGTCAGTTACTTTTTGTCCCCAAAATTGATACAGATTTTTGCCGCGCGGAGTCATTAAAGAAGTCCCCATCTCCAGCCTGTAGGCCTGCAACTGATCCATAGGTCTAAGCACTCCATACAAACCGGATAAAATCCGGACATGTTTCTGCAGATAAGTTAAATGGTGCGCTTGCAGACTGGCCGCGTTCAACCCTTCGTAAACATCCCCATTAAATGCAAAAATGGCTTGCCTGCTCCGATTAGAGTCTGGCGTTTTCGTCCATAGCCGAAAACGATCAACATTTAAACGAGCTAACGCCGGCGAAATTTCCATCAGCTTAATTAAATCAAGCTCAGATAGGCCTCGCGAAATGGATACCAATTCTTCCGCCTCATCCAAAAGCTCAGGTACCGTAGAAATATTTGTAGAAATCGGGGTTTGAAAATCAAGACTTTTGGCTGGAGATAATACAATGAGCATAAAAATTAACGAGATTAAACATAATGACCGCAATCATACCCAAGCACATCGTCATTGACACAAATGTCTGTCTGGATTTATTCGTTTTCAATGATCCGCGCTGGCTAGACATTCTTCACGGATTAAAGAATGGACAGTTAAAAGCCATTACCCGCACCGACTGCAGAGAAGAATGGCTGGCAGTTCTGAAGTATCCACACCTGCCGGTGACTCAGGATAAGCTGCCAAATATTTGCCAACAATTCGATCTTCTCATCGAGTGCGTCGCACCGCCATTAAATGCGGATATACGATTACCGATATGTAGCGACAAAGATGATCAGAAATTTCTTGAGATCGCCAGAGACAGTTCCGCAACCACACTGATCACAAAAGACAAAGCATTACTGAAGTTGGCAAGAAAAATACGCAAAGCCGGGCTCTTTTCTGTAGAAACACCTGAGCAATTTTTAATAGCATGGACTCAGGAAAACAGCAAAACCAACGACAATCAAGTAAAACAATGATAAATTTTATTCCCATAGATCATTCTGCGATAAAGTACTGCTACTATGTTGTGGAGACTTGAAATGTAATTTACGGGCAGAAATAAAAAGATTACTGAAAATAAAATTGCACGATGAATTAAATAGATAGATAACGCACTATTGAGTACAAAAAAAACGCTCATTTTTGCCTAAAATTAACAATAACCCATGATATTTGTGGAAAAATTGCACAAAAGTCACAGCGATTATGGAGAGTGAAGAATTATGACCGATTCAGCAGATGATCTTGATGCATTGTTTGAAGAGATGGCAAGTCAACGCCAGGAAACAGAAACGTCACCCTCCGCAGGAACGGACGCTGCTTCAGCAACGACAAACAACGTAATGCAGGTTGGTGAACAACCACCGAAACTGAATCCACGCAACACAGACATTGAGTCTACAAAGCCTATTTTTGATCGTTTAGGCAACGTTGTCCGCATGTTGCATGACTCAATGCGACAGTTAGGCTATGATCGCTCCCTCTCTGACGTCGCGATTCAGGTTGCAGATGCGCAGGATAGGCTGGAGTATGTTGCAACATTGACAGAACAAGCGGCAAATAAAGTACTCAATGCGACTGACCTCGGAATGCCTGAGCAGGATGAACTCGCTAAAAAAGCGAAGAGCATGGACGTGCGTTGGACCGATTTATTTGAAGGCAAACTCAGCGTAGAAGAATTCAAGTCATTGGCATCAGACTCCAAAACTTTTGCCAATGCAGTTCTGACAGCGACGGATGCGGAGAAAGCTCGCCTTCTCGATATCATGATGGCGCAAGATTTTCAGGATCTGACTGGTCAGTTAATCAAGAAAGTCGTTGCAATCAATAAAGCGGTAGAGCACGAATTGGCTCAGATACTTCTTGATAATGCGCCGACAGAGTTGAAAGAGAAAGCAGTCGAATTGATGGAGGGGCCATCCGTACCGAACGCCGCACTGGAACAGGATGACGTAGATAATCTTCTTGATAGCCTGGGTTTCTGATGGATGATATGCTCAAAGAATTTGTCGTTGAGGCACTCGATCTCGCGACAAACGTAGAAGAACACCTGTTGTCTCTCGAACGTAATCCGGGCGACATGAATACACTGAATGCTGTCTTCCGATCGTTCCATACGATCAAAGGTGGCGCGGGTTTTATGAACCTATCTGCAATGGTTTCTGCATGTCATTTAACAGAAAACCTGTTTGATGCATTGAGAACCGGCCAAGTCGCGGTCACACCTGAAGCGATCGAGGCAGCATTGGAAGCCAGCGGTTTTGTTGCCGATCAACTTACCGCACTGAACAACGGCGTCCCTCCTGAACAACTTTCAACGATGCCGAAAGCACTGGAAGCGATGCTGACAGATGCCATTGAGAGCAAGGGGGTCAGTAAAAAAGCCGCGGCACCAGCAACACCTCAAGTAGCGGCAACTGCGCCTGAACCGGTTGCGGTTAGTACATCGACGCCATCAGCCAACAATACTGATGGCGTCGATTGGGAAGCATATTACAGAGCAGTAACGCCGGCCGGCACATTACCTGAACCAGTAGCAACTGCCGTAGCGACGGCTCCAAAAGCGCCTTCTGCAAAAGAAGAACACGAAGCAGTTAAATCGTCGTTGTCCAGCACAGACGTCAAACATACAGCCCCAGCCAAAGAGGAAAGCATACGGATAGATGCCGTGAAGCTGAACGTCCTGCTTGAGGTAGCGGGCGAATCTGTCCAAGCTGCAAACCAGGCTGCGGTGTTGCTGGAAAAATTATCGCAATTCAAGTTTGATGGTCAGGCTGCACCTCTGATGGCAGCACTGACAGAGACGCTGACCCGCGCATCTCGTTATTCAACTGAACTGCAACGCGCAACGTTAGCCACCCGCATGCAACCTGTCGGGCGCCTGTTTCAGAAATTCCCTCGCCTAGTCCGCGAACTGGCAAGAGACTTGGGCAAAGAGGTGGATTTAAATATTGAGGGAGCAGAAACAGAAGTTGACCGCGTTGTTGTTGATAGTCTGTACGATCCATTGGTGCACATGCTGCGCAATGCGCTGGATCACGGCATTGAAACTGCAGAAGAACGTTTGGCAAGCAATAAAACAGCAAGATCAACCATTTCACTGAAAGCGTGGCAAGAAGCCAGCAGCGTCATGATTGAAGTGTCTGATGACGGCAAAGGCATGGACGCGCAACGACTCCGGGATAAAGCCATCTCAAAAGGTCTGATCAACGCACACGATGCGCGAACTGATGATGAAGCTTTCCAGCTGGTGTTTTTACCTGGTTTTTCCACCAAAGAAGTTGCCTCCAGCGTTTCGGGTCGTGGCGTAGGTATGGACGTTGTAAAAACAGCAGTAGAACGCCATCGCGGTGCGATCCGCATTTCATCAGAATTAGGCAAAGGTACGACGTTTTTAATCCGCTTACCAATTGAGCTTTCTATTGTCCCTACGATGCTGGTGCGTACCGATGGCGCATCCTTGGCACTTCCTATGGCGACAGTGCAACGTGTTGTAGAATTGCCTGAGACATTTGAAAGTGTCGGCGGTCAACCTGTGCTTCGCGATCTGGGTCGCCCATTACCGGTTAAATCTCTGGGCAAAGTGCTCGGTTACATGCCATCGTCAGAACGGGTTGGCATTGTTATCGCTGCGCCAAATCCTTATATTTTATCGGTAGATTCGGTAGATGGAACCGCAGATCTGGTGATCAAACCACTCACCTGCATCAGCACCCCCGGCATTACTGGCACTGCTCGCTCGGCTGAAGGCGAACTCGTTCTGGTTACCAGCCTGTCTTTCCTCATTGACGGCTGCAAAGTTCGCGAGATGATGACGGCGTAGTTTTTCTCACATTGCATCAAGTACAAAAGGGCTTCACTCCGATAGGATTGAAGCCCTTATATTTTCTACTTGCCCGCTCCCCCCCCTTTCTTACGGCAATACGAAAAAACAGACTTTCGCGTACTCTGTCAGAATAACGGCATTCATATTCATTATTCCGTGCAATGCCAACATCATCATTAGTAAAGCAAGTGAGCGATCTGGATGATTTTTTACAACCCAGCGCCTTTTCACGCCTGCCAGCCAGTTTCTATACGCACTTGCAGCCTACTCCGCTACCACAACCATACGCCATCGCCGTCAGTACACCAGTTGCGGCACAATTCAATCTGGATCCGGCATTGCTGCTCACACCAAGATACGTTGAGGCTTTCACTGGAAATTGTAATATTCCTGGAGCGAATCCACTGGCCAGCATTTACTCAGGTCATCAATTTGGCGCATGGGCAGGGCAACTCGGTGATGGTCGGGCGATACTTTTAGGTGATGCCATAGATAAACATCAGCAACGCTTTGAAGTTCAACTGAAAGGCGCAGGCCCAACCCCCTATTCCCGCTCCGGCGATGGACGAGCCGTACTGAGATCGTCGATCCGTGAACTCTTGTGTTCCGAAGCAATGCAGGCACTGAGAATACCAACATCCAGAGCGTTGGCGATCACTGGGTCTGATCAGGGCGTGATGCGAGAAACGGTAGAAACCAGCGCGGTCGTTACGCGACTCGCTCCTAGCTTTATCCGTTTTGGATCATTTGAGCATTGGTACTACAACAACCGTCCTGACGAATTAAAAATTCTGGCGGATTTTGTGATCAGGCATCACTATCCTGATGCACTGGAACAGCCTAATCCCTATCAGGCATTCCTCAGTACGGTAACGCAAAAAACAGCTGAACTGATCGCCTGCTGGCAGTCCGTCGGATTCATGCATGGCGTCATGAATACAGACAACATGTCTATCCTGGGCTTAACACTGGACTATGGTCCGTTTGGATTTATGGAAAAGTATGATGAAAGGCACATTTGTAATCATACAGATCAACAAGGCCGATACTCCTACCGTATGCAGCCCACAATCGGACACTGGAATACACATGCGCTTGGCCAGGCCTTACTGCCGCTGATAGGCAGTGTAGAAGATACGCAACTGGCACTGGATTGTTACTCGTCTTCTTTTACAAATAAATGGGAAGCACTGCTACGTAAAAAACTCGGATTATTGACCATTCAAAATGGCGATAAGGAACTGACTGATCAGCTATTTAATATCATGCAGGAAAACCATGCTGATTTCACGCATACTTTCAGATACCTGAGTCACCTCGAAAATCACGCCAACTCAAAAGACGACGATTTCGTCAGTTTATTCAGCAATACTCAAGCCGCGGTTGATTGGCTGGAACTTTACCGGACACGGCTGGTCTCTGAAGGCAGTAAAGCCGAAGAAAGACAAAGTCGTATGCAAGCGAGCAATCCCAAATATGTGCTGCGAAACTATCTTGCGCAAATTGCGATTGAAAAAGCGCAGAATAAGGATTTCAGTGAAGTCCAAAAGCTGCTGACAATTCTCGAACACCCTTTTGATGAACAGCCAGAGCATCATCTATACTCAGATGAGCCACCGACTTGGGCACAACATCTCGAAATCAGTTGTTCGTCGTAAACGAAAGAAAATATGAATAAAATGCATAAGACCGATGCTGAGTGGCGCGCTCAGCTTGATCCTATCGAATATCAGGTTACGCGCCATGCAGCCACGGAAAGAGCGTTTACCGGAAAATACTGGGATCACCACGATATCGGCATCTACACTTGCGTCTGCTGCAATACACCACTGTTTACATCCGATACAAAATTTGATTCTGGCTGTGGATGGCCAAGTTATTTTCGTGCACTCAACCCCGCGAATGTCTTGGAGAAGACAGACACATCTCACGGCATGACTCGCACCGAAATTGTGTGTAATATCTGCGACGCCCACCTTGGGCACGTCTTTCCTGATGGCCCACCGCCAACAGGACTACGTTATTGTATTAATTCTGCGTCTTTGAAATTTGAACCTTTGCCTGAGTAATTTTTTAATGAAATTTTTATTTGATATTTTCCCCGTCATTCTGTTTTTTGTGACGTTCAAATGGGGAGAAAACCACCCTACTGCTGCACAGGCGTATGTAACTGAATTTCTTTCCGGACTCGTGTCAGGTGGCGGCAGCGCCGAGGAAGTTGCGCCAATTCTACTTGCCACGGCTGTGACACTGGTTGCATCTGTATGCCAGATCGCCTATCTGCTTATACGTAGAAAGAAGGTCGATGCAATGCTTTGGATCTCATTCATCGTCATCATGGTGTTCGGTGGGGCAACTATTTATTTCCATAGCGAAGCATTTATTAAATGGAAACCAACTGTTCTTTACTGGTGTTATGCCGTAGCGTTTTTGCTGGCACAGTTTGGCTTTAAGAAAAATCTGATCCGTACTGCAATGGAATCGCAAGTAAAACTCCCCGAGCAAATCTGGTCCCGCCTCAGTCTTGCGTGGATCTGCTTTTTTTTAGTAATGGGAATCGCGAATCTACTGGTAGCCTACAATTTCACGACGTCAGCCTGGGCGAATTTCAAGCTGATATCCATGATAGGGATCATGCCTGCATTCGTTATTATTCAAAGCTTATTTTTAACAAAATACATGGAAGAAACTGAGTCATGACCCGTTTTGAAAAATTACACATACGTCTGACAGAAAATTTGCACCCTGTACTGTGTGAACTTCAGGATGACTCCCATGCACATGCAGGACATGCAGGTGCCGCATCAGGAGGAAGTCATTACAGTTTGAAAATAATTTGTCCTCAATTTGAGGGCTTAAATCGCATTTCCCGCCATCGTCTGGTGTATGATGCCATTGGCGATATGATGCACACGGAAATTCACGCACTGGCAATCAGTGCACTTGCTCCGTCAGAGATACCGACCTAACCTAAGCAGTTTACTTATAATCCGTTTTTTATTTTGTTATTTTAGGAACAGACAATGACTTTTAAACCTGCTCATTTGCTGGTAGTACTTCTTGCAACAGCCCTGCCTGCAATGGCTCAAAATCTTGCTGTAGTCAATGGCAAAGCAATTCCTTCTTCTCGCGTAGATGCAATGGTCAAACAACTGGCATCGCAAGGTCAGCAAGACAGCCCACAGTTGCGCGCAATGGTGAAGCAAGAGCTGATTAATCGTGAAGTATTAATGCAGGAAGCTGAAAAATCTGGCCTCGCTTCGAATGCAGAAGTAAAAAATCAATTGGAAATCGCCCGTCAATCTTTGCTGATTCGTGCGCTGATGATTGATTATGTAAAGAAAAATCCTGTTTCCGATGCCGAAGTACAGGCTGAATACGACAAAGCAAAAACACAAGCTGGCGACAAGGAATATCACGCCTATCATATTCTGGTAGAAAAAGAAGATGATGCAAAAGCGATCATTTTGAAATTGAAAGCTGGCGCTAAATTTGAAGAATTAGCTAAACAATCTAAAGATACAGGATCCGCAGCAAAAGGCGGTGATCTTGACTGGGCAACACCAGCAACATTCGTTCCTGCATTCTCTCAAGCAATGACTGCTTTGCAAAAGGGTCAGTTTACCGAAACACCGGTTAAAACTGAATTTGGCTTTCACATCATCAAATTAGATGATGTACGCACAGCAAAATTCCCGACACTGGAAGAAGTAAAACCACAGATCGTTGATGGACTGCAGCAACAAAAAGTGCAGGCTTATCAACAAGCGTTGGTGAAAAAAGCAAAAGTTCAGTAATTACAGTCAGGTTCAGTTCAAAAAAGAGGCGTATTAAACGCCTCTTTTTTTATTTGCGATGGGTCAAATAAAATCAGCAAAATCACAAAAATAAGAAAGGGGGCAAAAGCCCCCTTTCTTCAATTCAACCTTAGATCAACCCACCCATTTTCTTGCATTTCGGAACATGCGCATCCATGGTGAGTCATCATTCCAGTCATCCGGATGCCAGGAATGAATCGCTGTGCGGAACACACGTTCGGCATGCGGCATCATCACTGTAAAGCGCCCATCCAGATTCGTTACAGAAGTAATTCCCTGCGGTGAACCGTTCGGATTGTACGGATAGCTTTCAGTAACATCTCCGCTGTTGTTAACGAATTGCATTGCCACTTGTGCTTTAGCAATATCGCCGGTCGTAGAAAAATCAGCAAAACCTTCGCCGTGGGCTACCGCGATTGGAGTTTGCGTCCCCGCCATGCCACTGAAAAAGACAGAAGCAGAATCCAACACTTCAACCATCGAAAAACGTGCTTCGAATTGTTCAGATTTGTTCTTGGTAAATTTCGGCCACGCTTCCGCCCCAGGGATAATCGATTTCAGATTACTCATCATCTGACAACCATTACAAATACCCAAACCAAATGTGTCAGTTCTGTGGAAAAACTCAGAGAATTGCTGAGACAACATCGCATTAAACAAGATCGTTTTTGCCCAGCCCTCACCCGCCCCCAATACGTCTCCATAAGAGAAGCCACCGACAGCGATCAAGCCTTTAAAATGACTCAGATTCGCACGACCAGCAATCAAATCGCTCATGTGTACGTCGACAGATTCGAACCCCGCCTTATGCATGACATAAGCAGTTTCGATATGAGAATTCACGCCCTGTTCGCGCAAGATTGCCACCTTAGGACGAACACCGGTAGCGATAAACGGAGCAGCAACATCATCATTGATATCAAAACTTAACTTAGGCTGCATCCCTGGGTCTTGTACATCACTGATGCGGGCGTACTCTGCATCAGCGCAAGCCGGATTATCGCGCAGGCGAGCGATCTGCCAGCTGGTTTTACTCCATGTCTGATGAAGTTCCGATCTGAGTTTTTTGAATATCTGTTTTACGTCACGGTAAAACTCTATCGAGTCACTGGCATTCGGCTTGCCAATAATGTGGCTACAGGCACCGAGATTATGTGAGCGTAAAACATCCATGACTTCAGAGCGTTGTTCGGTGCGCACCTGAATCACGGCGCCCAATTCTTCATTGAACAATGCCCGTAATGTCAGATCATTTCTTCTTTCCGCTACTTGACCGGCCCAATTTTTGGCGTCACCCTGATCTGCAGCATGCTCGGTTTCCATCGTCAGGATATCGAGATTAATCGCCAGCCCTGCGCGACCAGCAAACGCCATCTCACACAAAGTCGCAAACAAACCACCGTCAGAACGGTCATGGTAAGCCAGCAGTTTATCTTCACTGTTCAATTGTTGAATAGCAGCGAAGAAAGCCCTCAGGTCAGCAGCGCTGTCAACATCTGGCACCTCATTGCCAATCACTTGCATCACTTGTGCAAAAGCCGAAGCACCGAGGCGATTTCGCCCACGACCAAGATCAATCAGAATCAGGCTTGTATCACCTTTATCCAGGCGTATTTGCGGCGTCAGTGTCTTACGCACATCATAGACAGGTGAGAAACCCGATATGATCAACGACACTGGCGACGTCACAGACTTATTGTCGTCACTATCTTTCCACGTTGTACGCATTGACAGCGAATCTTTACCGACTGGAATACTGACGCCAAGTGCCGGGCATAAATCCATACCGACAGCTTTCACTGTATCAAACAAGGCAGCATCCTGACCTGGCTGACCGCAAGCCGCCATCCAGTTTGCAGATAATTTGATATCTGAAATATCTTTGATCGGTGCCGCAGCAATATTCGTAATCGCCTCACCAACGGCCATACGACCCGAAGCCGGCGCATTAATGACCGCAAGCGGAGTGCGCTCCCCCATGGCCATTGCCTCACCCAGAACGCCCTCAAAACTCATTGTTGTCACGGCACAATCAGCCACAGGTACCTGCCATGGTCCGACCATCTGATCACGTACGGTCGTTGCACCAACTGTTCTGTCGCCGATCGTAATCAGAAACGATTTATCAGCCACTGTAGGTAAACTTAAAACGCGCTCCGCCACATCATCAAGATTGATACCCGTCAGATCCAAGGGCTTATATGATGTCTGCAGGCGCTCAACGTTTCTGTGCATCTTAGGAGGTTTGCCCAGCAATACATTCATCGGCATATCGACAGGTGTATTACTATGTTCTGGATCGATCACTTTCAATTGCCGTTCTTCTGTCGCAGTACCGACTACGGCAAACGGACAACGTTCGCGCTCACAAAAGCCACGGAAAAGTTCCAGACTCTCAGGAGCGATTGCGAGCACATAACGTTCTTGTGATTCGTTACTCCAGATTTCTTTTGGAGCCATACCGCTTTCTTCCAGATGCACTTTGCGCAAATCAAATATAGCACCACGCTTTGCGTCATTCGTTATTTCAGGAAACGCGTTCGACAAACCTCCGGCGCCAACATCATGGATAGATAAAATCGGATTCGCATCAGCCATTTGCCAGCAAGAATTGATCACCTCCTGCGCGCGCCGCTCCATTTCTGGATTTCCGCGCTGAACCGAATCGAAATCAAGATCAGCAGTATTCGTACCTGTCGCCATAGAAGAAGCGGCACTGCCCCCCATCCCGATACGCATACCTGGTCCACCAAGTTGTATCAACAAGCTGCCTATCGGCAAATCATTTTTCTTGGTATGTTGAGCTGAAATACTGCCGATACCACCAGCGATCATGATGGGTTTATGATAGCCGTACACAGTACCACCAACGTTTTGCTCGTAAGTACGGAAGTAGCCACCCAAATTAGGGCGGCCAAACTCATTGTTAAATGCGGCACCACCCAAGGGCCCATCAATCATGATTTGCAATGGCGAAGCGATGCGGTCAGGTTTTCCGTACGCAGATTCTGTTTCTGCACCGCCATCACAATCCGTCGCGTTTTCCCAAGGCTGATTCATTCCCGGGAGTGACAGATTAGAAACGGTAAATCCCGTCAATCCTGCTTTAGGTTTTGCCCCTCTGCCGGTCGCACCTTCATCACGAATTTCGCCGCCTGCACCGGTAGATGCGCCAGGAAATGGTGAAATTGCTGTCGGATGGTTATGCGTCTCCACCTTCATCAAAATATGGGTTAATTCTTCCGACAACGCATAAGTACCCGTTTTACTGTCGCGAGGATAAAAACGCTGAACTTTTGCACCTTCGATAATTGAGGAATTATCGCTATAAGCAACGACGGTTCCCTGTGGATGCAGCTCGTGGGTATTTTTAATCATCTGAAACAAAGACTTATCTTGCTCAACACCGTCAATGGTCCAATCTGCATTAAATATTTTATGACGGCAATGCTCGCTGTTTGCCTGTGCAAACATCATTAATTCAACGTCAGTCGGATTACGTTTGACGGAATTAAAAGCATCTACCAGATAATCGATTTCATCATCGGATAAGGCAAGGCCTAACTCGCTATTGGCATTCAGCAAGGCATTTTTACCACCGCTCAGAATATCAACAGATTCCAGAGGTTTTGCTTGCAACTCGGAAAACAGCGCACCGGCATCACCAAGATTCGTCAATACCATTTCAGTCATACGATCATGCAATAAAGCAGAGATGGCTTCTCGGGATGACTGCTTCACTTCTTTGGTTCCACCAAAAAAGCCTGTTTTCATTTGTACAAAGTAGCTGATACCACGCTCGATACGATGCACCTGATGCATACCACAATTGCGCGCAATATCAGTTGCTTTACTTGCCCACGGAGAAATCGTGCCGATACGCGGAATAACGATAAAAGATTCACCGTCCTGAGATCCATTGAAACGGTCGCCGTAAACTAATAAAGCTTCAAGACGTTCAATATCATTCTTTTGCAATTCAACGCTGACATCAACAAAATGTTGGTATCTTGCAGTGACGCCGATAATATTTGCATCGACTTCCTGCAAACGATTCAGAAGATTGGATGTACGGAAAGCAGACAGGGCATTGGAGCCTGGCAATATCAACATGGCTAGAGGAGTAGTTGAGGCAATAGCAGGAGACAGTTTCTCTCTAACTATCGCAGGTTGGATGAGAAAAGCGTGATTATACCTTGATGCCCTTACAGGCTCCAGAAGGCATCGGTTTTAAATTCAGTAAATATCTGAATTAATTGGTAAAAATCAGAGTATTACCAGATTCTCTGGCCAGTTTAAATTCAGAAAAATACTTCTTTTGTCTGAAATCAGGTAAATCTTCTTTCAGAACCATCAATGCAATCTTTTGCTTATCAAGCAGAATCTGAAACTGCATATCGCTTAGCACGATATTATTTTTGTGAAGCTTGTTACCCCAAAATAAATCACTGCTTCGGCTATCAACGATTCGAACCGGGGCTTTCAAATAAAATGGCAATGAAGATTGATGCTCAAAAACACGGTACAAGATAACCTCAGACCGAGGAAAATCCGTCCTCAACCATGCAGCAACTTCTTTTGTGGAAATATAATTTTGCCTCACATCGATCACTTGCAACATGGCCGGCAAACTCATCATCGGAACCAAAACGTATAACAAAACACCCAGTTTACGTATACGGTATGAGAAAAACGTCACCAGAATTGATGTGATCAACAAAATTTCAGCAAAATACCGGGTAAAAATTCCCTTAATAAACAGGCCATTCAGGGCTTCGTTTTTCCCATTTAAAAACCACAAGGTCAGCGCGAAAAATAAAATTGACAACAGTGCCCCTGGAATTACCAGCCCCCAGCGACCACCAAATTTCGCGTCTTCCAACATCAAAGCCAGTTGAATCGCCACAAACGGCATCACAATCACGAGATAATAATTTGCCTTCGCACTGGACACAGAAAAAAATACCATAGGTATCAGCCAGGCAATACACAAGAACAAATGTATATCCCGCTGACGTGCAATATTCGTTCGGGCAAATGCTAAGACCGGAAGGAAAAATGACCATGGGAATAGAAACAGCAACGCCCGTGGAAGGTAATACCACCAAGCACCTGCATAGTAATCATGCGGCTCCCTCTTCCCCAGGAATCTTAAGATGTGTTCGTTAATGAAATAAAACCAGGGGAAAATAGGTTCAACCAGCATTGCTGCGATATGCCACGGAGTCGCAATGAGGAAAAAAACCAACAACCCCTTCCAGTGCAAACACTCATATAAACGAGACAGGAAGTTTTTCAACGTTGACGAGCTTAACGCAAGGTAAGTGCCCATAACCGCGAAAAATAAAATCAACGCAACAAATCCCTTCGCCAGCAAAGCAAGCGCCAGCATAGCCATACATACGTAGAGTAATTTACCTTGTTTTCTTACGCAGAACAGATATCCCGACATCACTGCCGCCGTCAGCAATACGGTCAGCAACATATCAAACATCAGGATACGGGACATCGCAGTAACGCCAAGACTGCTGATAAACACAATAGCCGCCAACCTGCCAGCGTACTCTCGCCCTATTGATTTAGTGAACCACAAAATCAGTCCCACGCATCCAATACCAGAGGACACCGGAACCAACCTGGCAACCCACTCTGACTCACCAAATACCGCAAAAAAAACCGCAGTCAACCAATACAACAGAGGAGGTTTCTCCATGTATGGCAGCCCGTTCAGATGAGGAATAATCCATTGGTGCCAATCACCGGAACGTAACATTTCACGGGGGATTTCTGCGTACAATCCTTCGTTGTTATCCAGAATCGGATAGCTGCCCAACTTGAAGCTCACAAAATAACAAACAATACCCCATACCAACCAAAGAGGTATTTCTGGAAATTGAATGTTATGCTCGCGCTTCATCAGTAATTTTGTATCAGATCAATAAATAAAAAAAACGGCAAGCATGAAGGCTTGCCGTTTTTGCCAATCAGTATCGTTATGCAGCTGTCGCTACATTTTTCGCCCACACTAAAGCAGCCAAATGAGCTGTATTTACGTCCTCGGCGGAAATCTTTAACGACTCAGCCAAAGAACCAACCAGCATACTATTCAACTCACATGCCTCTGCCAAGGCTAGGTAAGGACCAAAAACCCCTTCCCTCGAAATCAATGCCTCGGTAACAACTTCGGGTAACTGTATAGTCGAGAGTACATCTTCCATCGGCAAACCAAGTAAGCGATCAAGCAAGGAAAACATCCCTGCAACAAAAAGATTTTCCGCTTCAGACTTCGGCATTTTCATTTGACCGAGCAACTCAGCAAAGCGCCCGCGTACAATTGCAGTTTCCAGCAGAACCGGAGAATATCCGCTGGTACTTGCGGTTGCAAGCAAAACAGTTAACCATCTGTATAGCGGACTGTAGCCTAACATTTGTACCGCATGCTTCAACGACTGAATTTCTGTGCGCAGGCCAAAACCAGCAGAATTAATGTAACGCAATAACTTGTATGCCAGCGTAGCATCGCGTTTAACAACCAACTCCAGCTGCTGGACATCCGCATTCTTTCTGACCATTTCCATCAACTGCAATATCGTAGTCTGCGCTGGATTCAAGCTTTTTGGCGCGGAACTGGGTCTGGGAATCAAATGCAACTTCCCAACAAAACTATCCAAACCTAAAGCTGCACAAGCATCAAAATCCTGCCACGTAGATACATTACGCGCCACCATCTTGACCGACGATTGCTTCAAGGATGCATATACTTTTGCCTGAGACGCAAAGTTAGCCGCATTTAACTGCACCTCAATATGAGAGACAAATGCAAAAAATGAACGCTCCAGCGTTGTAACTTCAGCTCCACGAAGGCAAATGCCAAAGCCCAAAGCCCGCAGCTCCTTCACTGCCTCCAGGGTAGATTCATCTGCAAAATACTTTTTATGCAAAATCAAGACAGTATTTT
The DNA here is from genome assembly GCF_014284215.1 of Undibacterium sp. FT79W. Lineage (NCBI taxonomy): Bacteria > Pseudomonadati > Pseudomonadota > Betaproteobacteria > Burkholderiales > Oxalobacteraceae > Undibacterium > Undibacterium sp. FT79W. The sequence goes on from NZ_JACOGB010000007.1 coordinate 272,024, forward strand.
TTGGTGGAAATGATTTGAGTCCATCAGCATGCAATAATTCAGGCAATGCTTCAAGAAACACCAAGCTGTCCGCAAGTAAAAAACCGTCATCATCATTCAGATGACCGGCAACAAATTCCAGTAAATAATCAAGATTTTGGCTGTCTAACTGAGCGTTGGAATCCGCTTGTTGCCATGAAAACTGAAAACCAATCACGCGTTGCTTAGGGTCAAGCAGCGGTTCTCTTAAGATGAAATTATCTTCAATCATATAGAATTTATTATTTATTTAACCACAGAGACAAAATCATCAGGAACAGAATTCATCCAACAGCTCATTTGATTTCACTGATAGGCAAGAACATTTTTTGTCTCGAGGTTTTTGCAGATAATTTTAAAAAAATTCAGTCACTTTTTTAATTTCATCCGACTAAGACAAGTATCTCATTTCAGAATATTCGGCAGGCACCCTGCCACAGAGTGCCTGCAAAACCAAGACAACTGTCAGATAGAAAGTCTGATGATAAACCAACTCACTAACGCATCCGCATTTGGCAGCAGCTTAAATCAGGCGCTCTTACCCAATTTCTCAAAAATTTTCGAAAGCTTTTCATCCAAGGTTGCGGCAGTAAACGGCTTAACAACATAGCCATTCGCACCAGCTTGTGCAGCAGCAATAATGTTTTCTTTCTTCGCCTCTGCAGTAACCATCAGAACCGGAATTTTAGAAAGCGCAGGATCAGCACGAATATGTTGCAACATAGTGAGGCCATCCATATTAGGCATATTCCAGTCAGAAATAATAAAGTCGAAATCACCGTTTTTCAACTTCGCAAGCCCCATCGCTCCGTCCTCAGCCTCATCCACATTGGAGTAGCCTAACTCTTTAAGCAAATTTCTTACTATGCGACGCATAGTAGAAAAATCGTCTACAACTAAAAATTTAAGGTTTTGATCGGCCATGAATTACTCCATTATTTCTTTGAATACAATTACTAATATTATCGGTCAATTTAAGAATAAGAGGTGGGTTAAATTGCATTGAAGCATGTCTCCTCACTCCATCAAACCCTAAGTGCACGGCTTCCATGTGTTGCCAAATAATGCAATACCTTTGTTGGCAATTCGTTTAAGGGCGCAACTTCATGTGTCGCACCGATTGCAATTGCTTCCCGAGGCATTCCAAATACTACACAAGTTGCTTCATCTTGCGCAAAATTATAAGCACCAGCGTTTTTCATTTCCAACATGCCAGCAGCACCATCTTTCCCCATGCCAGTCAATATAACACCAACAGCATTTTTACCGGCATAAGTAGCAGCAGAACGGAACAGGACATCAACGGATGGGCGATGCCGATTTACAGGTTCTCCGGTATCGAGTTGGGTTACATAATTAGCACCACTACGGGCAAGGAGTAAATGTGAATGTCCCGGTGCAATATACGCATGCCCAGGCAAAACACGCTCTCCGCCCACAGCCTCAGATACAGAAATTTTACATAAACCGTCAAGTCGCTTTGCAAACGAGCGGGTAAAGCCTTCTGGCATATGCTGAGTAATTAAAATGCCTGGACAATCTGACGGCATTTGCACAAGAAAATTCTTTATCGCTTCAGTGCCTCCGGTGGAAGCACCGATAATAATCAGTTTTTCACTACTGGTTAAAGGATTACGCACCAATGGCAAAGCACCCGGCGTATCTTTAGTATGATCAACAGCAGAAAGCACTCTTGGTCGGATTTTTGCTTTTGATGCAATGCGGATTTTATCGGCGATTAACTCAGCATAATCAAGCATGCCACTCTGAATCGACATTTTAGGCTTTGAGACAAAATCAACAGCCCCTAACTCCAGAGCCTTCATCGTGATCTCTGACCCTCGCTCAGTCAGTGAGGACACCATAATGACCGGCATCGGCCTCAAACGCATCAGGCGCTCAAGAAAATCCAAACCATCCATCTTCGGCATTTCGACATCTAAAGTCAAAACATCCGGATTAGTCTGCTTAATCAGTTCTCTGGCAACCAGTGGATCAGGTGCGACACCAACAACTTCCATATCCGGTTGGCTACGAATAATTTCACTCATGACGCTACGAATGAGCGCCGAATCATCAACAATTAATACTTTTATTTTCATCTGGAAAAATTCCATATTCGCCTGAAGCTTACAAAAAATTCAGGTCAAAATTAAAACAAATCGACTTCCCCACCCACAGAGGTCGTTTTTAAGCGACTTGCATAATCCTGCTCACGTTTTCTCAGTGTGTCATTGTGTTCTACTTTTAATTTTTTGACGAGAACCTTACCCGTTTTTGGAAAAAAATATACTTTGCGAGGATAGATATCATTCAGATCCTCCGCAATCACACGCATGCGCTCAGCCTTTAAGTAATCCAGAACAAACTTTGCATTTCTCTCACCTACGTTGATAGCTGTAAAACCACGTAACACGTTTCCACCACCAAAAACTTTTGCTTCCATGTTTTCTCGCTTCGCACCTGCTTTCAGTAGCTCATTAATAAGCACCTCCATTGCATAGGTACCGTAACGCATAGAGGCAGAAACAGGATTATCTGCATCGCCACCGGTATCCGGGAGCATAAAGTGATTCATCCCCCCTACCCCAGTCACACGATCACGAATACAAGCAGAAACACAAGAGCCAAGAACCGTCACGATCAACATGTCTTTGTTCGTGAAATAAAACTCTCCTGGCAAAATTTTTGCAGCGTCACAATCAAACGTCCTGTCAAAATATACGTTTGTTGCAAAATGCTCTTCACTCAACTTACTCATAAGCTACCTTTGTGCAAATGATTTGTTGCAACTCGTCCATTGGCAGCATTACCAGAAGAAAGCTCGTACACGGTTTTCCCCTTCAACTTAAAATCATCCGACACGTATAAAAAATTCTCAGAATGTCCCGCGAACAATAATGCATCGTGCTTCATTAATGGAACGAATTTCCTGAGAATTTTGCCCTGAGTGGGCTTATCAAAATAGATCATCACGTTTCGACAAAAAATCGCGTCAAACTCCCCCGACAGCGGCCAACTATCAGCAAGCAAATTAAGCTGTTTGAAGGTAATCATATCGATTAGCTCTTGCCTTACTCTGACAAGTCCATCTTGGTTACCTTTTCCTTTAAGGAAAAATTTTTTCACCCGATCTGGAGATAATTTCTCTACCCTGTCGATGTTATAAACACCTTTCGACGCAGTATTCAAAACGTTAGTATCAATATCCGTAGCCACGATATGCGCTGGGGGACGCAAAGTACCAAAGGCCTCACAAAGAGTCATGGCAATCGAATACGGCTCCTCTCCGGTAGAGCTGGCGGAACACCAAATTTGAATTGGTTGCTTACGATGTTTTACAAAATCCGCAAGAATAGGGAAATGGTGTTCTTCGCGAAAAAAAGATGTCAAATTTGTAGTCAAGGCATTCGTAAAAGCCTCCCACTCCAAACTATCGTGCTCTCTCTCCAAACTGTTCAGATAATCCGAGAATGAATTTATTCCTGTCGCCCGTAAACGCCTTGCGAGACGACTATAAACCATCTCTTGCTTGCTATCGGCGAGAGATATGCCTGCCCTCTTATATATCAGCTCTCTCACACGATCAAAGTCACGAGAGTGAAATTCAAACTCCTTTGAGTTTTCTGATCTTTCTTTTGCGCCAATATTTCTCATCAAAGACTTTCAAAACTAAACTCAGAACTTATTAAGCACCAAAGAACACCCGGGTCCACATACGAACACGCATTAATTTAAAAATCAAAACTCTTCCCATGAGTCATCTGCAGCAACCTTCTTAACATTAGAAGCTTCTGTGTTTTTTGTTGCCGAAGGCAATGCCGCTGGTTTAACCTGATTTGGTTTGACTACCGACTCACGATATTGCGTAACAGGTCTGACCACTGGCTGCAGCGAATTAGACAATTTAAATACACTTACAGCTCTAGCCAATTCGACAGCTTGCTCCTCCATACTTTCAGCTGCAGCTGCGGCCTGCTCAACTAACGCAGCATTTTGCTGAGTCATTTCATCCATCTGAGTAATTGCCAGATTGACTTGCTCAATTCCAGCGCTTTGCTCCTGACTTGCAGCAGCTATTTCGCTCATGATATCGGCAACATGTTGGACGCTAGTGACGATTTCATCCATCGTTTTACCAGCCTCATCCACCAGCTTACTTCCTTGATCAACCTTATCAACCGAGTCGTCAATCAAGGATTTAATTTCTTTTGCTGCGCCAGCACTGCGTTGAGCTAAATTTCTCACTTCAGCAGCAACAACCGCAAAGCCTCGCCCCTGCTCCCCCGCCCTGGCTGCCTCAACTGCGGCATTCAACGCGAGAATATTCGTTTGAAAAGCAATCCCATCAATAACACCAATAATATCGACAATTTTTCTCGAACTGTCTTTAATTGATCCCATTGTATTCACAACCTGACCGACAACAGCGCCACCTTTAACTGCAACACCGGTCGCAGATACGACCAACTGATTTGCCTGCCGCGCATTGTCTGCATTTTGCTTCACTGTACTTGTCAACTCTTCGATAGAACTGGCAGTTTCTTCTAAAGAACTCGCTTGAGATTCAGTGCGTTGGGAAAGATCTGCATTTCCGGACGCGATTTCCTGAGCAGCGAAAGTAATTGTTTCGGTTCCTTCCCTAACTTTGCCAACGGTTGCGGCCAAGCTGCTGTTCATATTTTTCAGCGCGAGCAGTAGCGACGAGACCTCATCACTACCAGCAACAACAACATCACTACACAAATCACCGCTGGCAACTGTTTCAGCCAAACCAAGCGCTTCAGATAAAGGTTTAGTGATGCTGTTAGTCAGTATCCACGCGATCAATGCACCTATACCGAGCGCAAAAACCAGAATCACATAAAGAATGTAAGACAACTTTTTAGCCGCAGAGTCTGCACGATCAAATGCCTGAGTAGCGGCGACGGCCTGTAGCTCAACCAACTTATTGATTTCAATAATTTGTTTATTACTAATTGGGTCTAAAACCGTTGCAATTATTTTTACTGCCCCCTCAGCGTTAAAAGCCAAAGCTTGGCCAACCGCGTCTTTAAAAGGGCCTGAGGCTTCTTTATCTAATTTAGCTATCTCGTCAACGATCTTTTTTTCGTCGTCACTTAATCCTAAAGCTGAAATTTTCTCTTTTGAATCATCGTATAACTTACGCTGGGCCTTGACTCGTCCTTCTTCTTTTTGCATCTCACCGACATCCGATTGGATACCGATATTACGCATTGCAATTCCACTTTCATAAAGAGAGCTTTTCATCAAATTAGCCAGTGCCTGCTTTTGGTTTGCCAGGCGCAAGTTTTCCGACATATCTTTACGATTCGACGCATTCAATGCGTTGACCAGCAACATCACCGCAACAATACCGCCAAGAATAAGGGCGAATCCTAAAGCTAAACGAGTACCAATTTTCAAATTACGTAAATTCACAACTATCTCCCTGATAAACAGTTATTCTGTTTTTATTATGATCTTAAAGAAAAATTTACTACCTAAGCTAATTGATCGACGAGCCCCATTTCTGGGCTAGACATCAATTTATCTATATCAACCAGGATCAGCATTCGATCTTCTAACGTCCCTAAACCAATCAGAAAATCAGTGCTGAAGGTGGTTCCCATTTCTGGCGCAGGCCTGACCTGACTAGGCAATAAGGTAGTGACATCTGACACACTGTCCACCACCATCCCAACAATTCTGCCTTCAATGTTTAAAATGATGACAACTGTAAACTGATCGTAAGTCGGGCTTCCCAGATTAAACTTAATTCTCATGTCTACAACCGGAACGATAATTCCTCGCAGATTAATCACGCCCTTCAAAAATTCGGGCGCATTTGCAATCCTGGTGACTGCTTCGTACCCACGAATTTCCTGGACTTTTAAAATATCAATGCCGTATTCCTCATTTCCCAGGGTAAACGCAAGAAACTCATTGCCCGCGACGTCAGAATTTCCTTCGTGAGCGGAAGATTTAGTTTCGTTGGCTAATTGTGTCGATTGTGACATTTTCAATCCTTTATTTACGTTTCTAACTATGACTATCTATTTGACCGGAGCAATGCAGAAACATCCAGAATAAGAGCAACGCCTCCATCGCCCAAAATTGTTGCGCCAGAAATTCCCGGCACTTTTTTATAATTTGACTCAATATTTTTAACAACGACTTGTTGTTGCCCCACCAAATCATCAACAAATAAAGCTGCTTTTTTCCCATCCACTTCAACAATGACGAGAATACCTTCTGACGGATTAAGAAATTTAGGCGTTAAATTAAAGCGCTGATAAAGAGGAACTAAAGGTAAGTATTCATCTCTGACCTTAACAACGGTTCCTTTACCACTGACCTCTTTGACATCTACTGCGGCAGGTTGCAGCGATTCGACAACAAAACCAAGTGGCAATATGTATATTTCGTCACCGAGCTTAATTGACATCCCATCCAAAATCGCTAATGTCAACGGTAACGAAATAGTTATGGTAGTACCCAGCCCCATTGCAGAACGAATATCAACAACGCCTCCCATCGCAGAGATGTTTCTCTTAACGACATCCATACCGACACCACGTCCGGAAACATCTGTCACAATTTCTGCTGTCGAAAATCCTGGGGCAAAAATAAGTTGCCATACGTCAGAATCTGACATCGAATCTGGCGCCACTAAGCCATTTTCACGAGCCTTTGAAAGTATTCTTTCCCGATTCAGTCCACCACCGTCATCACTCACTTCTATGACAATATTTCCACCCTGATGTACTGCAGACAGAGACAATTTTCCAATTTCACTTTTACCACTTTGCGTTCTGATTGCTGGTATTTCTATCCCGTGATCGATACTATTTCGCACCAAATGCGTCAAAGGATCAACGATTCTCTCGATCAAACCTTTATCCAGCTCAGTCGATGCCCCGTGGGTAATGAAATCGACTTTTTTACCTAGCTTTGTCGCAAGGTCTCTCACCATGCGTGGGAAACGAGAAAAAACATAATCCATCGGCATCATGCGAATTGACATGACTGCCTCTTGCAGATCACGCGTATTCCTTGTCAAGTGTGCGACACTCCCCAATATGCGCTCGTGAACAATAGGATCTAATTCCTGTGTTCGCTGCTCAAGCATCGCCTGAGTAATGACAAGCTCGCCAATTAAATTAATGAGCTGATCGACTTTCTCTATTCCCACACGGATTGTTGACGTTTCTTGAGAGGCGACATGCTTTTCTGCGTCTTTCTTTACTGAATTTTTCTTCTCAACATGATTTGCAGACGAAGCAATACTGTTAGCTTGCATTACCAGTTCAGTGGCTTTATCTGAATCCGAAACGGACTCTAAAGGAGGAAACATAGAATCAAGTGGCTCAAAAAAGCCGTACCCCAATTCATCCTCAGTTTTTTCCTTATTTTTTTGGGTAGCTTGCGTAGAGAGTGGTACTTCTGTAACGGTAAAGCAATCCGGATTCAGAATAAATAAGCAAATAGAAACGATATCGTCAGCCGCTTCATTCGTGCTCAGATAAAAAATAGTTTTATCTGATTCAGATTCGATCTGAGAAATCGATCCAAGCAACTCCAGCTCAACTTGCAACGCCTTTGCATCATTCTCACTCAAACCTGTCATTGCAATTTTGAATGCGGATTTATATTCAGTATTATCCAAATCGGCAACCGGAGTTGGTGGAAGTGGGACAGGAGCGACAACTGGTACAGCCTCATTTGAAAAAGATTGCAACAGCATTCTGGCGTCACCAACGGCATCCTGATCCACCGGGGTGCCAAGCCGATGACCATTCACCTGCATTTTCAAAATATCTTTTGCAATAAGAAATGCATCAACGTGCTCAGCAGTCAACGCCATTTCACCTTTTCTGATTTTATCTAACAGGGATTCTAAAACATGAGTCACTTCACTCATGTCATTGAGCCCAAAAGTAGATGCCCCTCCCTTTATTGAGTGAGCTGTACGAAAAATAGCATTTAAGTCCTCTGGCTCAGGGGACAAAACATCGACGGCAAGCAGCAGCTTTTCCATTTCGGCAAGAAGTTCATCCGCCTCGTCAAAAAAGACTTGAAAAAACTGACTCATGTCAATCGTCATTATTAAACTCCGGGATATACATTAATAAACTGAAAATCAGCCTATTACTTTTTTAACGACTTCTGTGAGCTTTTGAGGATCAAAAGGTTTTACCAACCAACCATTTGCACCAGCTGCACGTCCTTTAGATTTCATGTCATCGCTAGACTCGGTGGTCAACATCAGAATTGGCACTCTTTGGTAAGTAGCCAGTCCTCTTAACGATTTGATTAAAGTCAACCCATCCATTCTTGGCATATTCTGATCAGTTAAAACAAGATCCACTACCTGATTCCTGGCCTTCTCAAGGCCATCTTGCCCATCAACCGCTTCAATTACCTGATACCCGGCAGCCTTTAAACTAAATGCAACCATCTGCCTCAATGAACCAGAGTCATCTACCGCTAAAATCGTTTTGGCCATAATTACTCCATTTTTCGAATTAAATGCAACATACCTGAAAGCCCGAAGTGCAACTTAAAACAGCTCAACATCTCCGCTTTCCAAATGTTTCTGATGAACTGCCTTTCTCAACAAATTCTGCAGATCAGCACTCTGTTTTTCGAGTCGGGAGGTGGTTTCTTTCAAAAGACAAGCGATATCATCACTGTCGATATCCAGTGTGACATCCCCCCCAAATAAGCCTAACGTTGTTAACACTTCCCTAAGCCCCTCACAGCGTTGCATCGTTCGGGAAAGTAATTGACTCGTCATATCCTGAAACTGCAAACCAGTTACTGCAGCGTTAACGTGGGTAGCAATTTCAATTTGAATTGTTTTCAATCTATCGCTTGTGGCGTCAGAAATCAGACCCGAATTCATGATCAGTTGAATTTCTTCTTGCTCCTTCAAAATCGCGGAGTGAAGCGCAAAAAAACTGGCACTAAGTTTTTCAATAGCCTCACCGAGCAAAATTGCCGTTTGCGCCAAGTCGGTTTCAACCTCAGAAAGATGGGCGTTTCCATGATCCGACACTCCCGTTAACAACTGCTTTACCTGAGAACTCAACAGTTTCTTTTCGGACATCTTAAGCATCCTCTCTGCATAATTTTTCAATGGCTAAGTGCAATTAAAAGTTACTTTGCAGACTTAACAGAAACTTCAGCGCTTGAATCTGCCTGATTTACCACCTCAACAGCACCGCCATCCTGCGATGCAGATTCTTCAGCCTTCTTATTCATCACAATAATACTAATCCGCCGATTAATCGGATTGAGCGGGTCTTGCTTGTCAAATAAAACAGACGAGGATAAACCCACAACCCGCAAAACCTTAGACTCGTCCATCCCTCCAAAAATCAACTCGCGCCTGGATGCATTCGCCCGATCAGCTGATAACTCCCAGTTGCTATATCCCTTTTCCCCCAAGCCATAAGGAGCCGAATCGGTATGTCCAGACAAACTGATTTTATTCGGTACCTCATTTAACGCTTTGCCTATCTCATGCAAGATCTCTTTTGTATAAGGTTGCAATTCAGCTTTTGCCAATGCAAACATTGGGCGATTCTGCTCATCAACCATCTGGATACGCAAACCCTCAGTGGTTATATCCAGCAGTAACTGCTTTTTATACATTTTCAACGTGGAATTGGACTCAATTGCCGCTTCGATTTTCCCCTTCAAAGCTTTAAGCCTATCTGCATCAGCTTTTGCTAACGCAGCCTCGGCAGCCTGAAGGTTATACGAGCGCTTCTGGGACTCGATATCACCTTTACGGTTCTGCCCCTCACGCAAACTAAGATCCTTCCCCCCACCTTTAATTACGCTCGAGCTATCACCACTACCATCACCGCCAGCCATTGCGACTTTTAGCGGAGTCTGAAAATATTCAGCAATACCTTGCAAGTTTCCCTTTGCCGTAGATCCAAGAAGCCACATAAGGAGAAAAAATGCCATCATTGCGGTCACAAAATCAGCATAGGCAATTTTCCACGCGCCGCCATGGTGGCCGCCACCAGACTTTTTAATCCGCTTTACTATTATCGGCCGCAGCTCTTCATTTGCCATTGGAAAACCTTGCTAGACTCACTATTTTGACTTCGATTGTTTTATATGCTCTTCCAACTCACTAAAAGTTGGCCGCTCTGTTGAATATAAAACTTTGCGCCCAAACTCAACTGCCAATGCGGGGGCATAACCATTCAAACTGGCGAGCAAAGTTACTTTTATGCATTGAAAAGTTTTTGATGACTCCTCCAATTGCTGCTCCAGCAAACTTGCAAGCGGTGCCACGAATCCATAAGCAATCAAAATACCCAAAAAAGTCCCAACCAAAGCATGCGCAATTAAAATTCCTAATTCAGCAGGAGGAATACCTACAGATTCCATGGTATGTACCACACCCATCACCGCAGCAACAATACCGAAGGCCGGTAAGCCATCTCCCAATCTAGCAATAAAATGAAAAGGCATTGCTCCTTCGTGGTGGTGCGTTTCCAATTCATTATCCATTAGATTTTCAATCTGAAAAGCATCCATATTTCCTGACACCATCAATCTTAAATAATCACAGATAAATTCCATCATGTGATGATCATGGACAATTGATGGGTATTTACTGAACAACGGACTTTCTTCTGGTTTTTCAATATCGCCCTCGATCGACATCAACCCTTCTTTCCGCACTTTTGTCAGCACATCAAAGAGCATGGTCATCAGTTCCATATACAGAGCTTTTGAGTATTTGGATCCCTTAAAAACGTTTGGCAACGTCTTAATTGTTGCCTTCAAATTCTTAGCGTTATTTCCTACAAAAGAAGCACCAAGAGCAGCGCCACCAATCATAAGTAACTCTAATGGCTGAAATAAAACAGCAAGATGCCCACCTGCTAGCGCATAGCCACCAAACACAGACCCTAAAATTACAATATAACCAACAATAACTAACACGGAAATTTACTCCCTGACTGGAAAATTACGCTCAAATATCTTACGTCAATCATATCAGCCCAACTAATAGGAATCATCAGAAATTGATGTAAATCTATGCAGAAATGATGTGTCTTTTAAAGAATTTACTCTCGACATCACATTTGCCACACATACAATATCTCCCCTTTTTCACTCACTTGAATTTCGAAACTCGGGGGCTCACCATCAATAGGAAACTCGTAACTCATAAAAATACTTCCAGGCACCATTTCATATTGCACCTTTTTCCAAATTTCTGACATCACTACTGGCGACAAATAAGCAAAAACAACATCAAATTTTTCAAAATTTAAATATTCGTAACTCCCAAGTTGAAATTTGACGTTTTGACGACGTAAGATTTTTGACCTTAGAAAACTAAACAGCCAGGGAAATGAGGAAATTTCAACGCCAGTTAACTTCCAATCCGGTCTGGCTTTAGATAAATCAATAATCAAGCCGCCCAAACCACTTCCCGCATCAAGCAGCCGCAACTTTTCTTTATCAGAGAAAAATTCCAAAAGCCTTTTCGACAACGACGAGTGGGATGGAAAATATGGCACCCTTGTAGTGAGAGTAGTGCCGAAAACAAAAAAAAGAAAAAGAAATATAACCAAGCTAAGCGCAGATGAAATCTGCAGATACAAACCGAGGAAGATAAAGATGGGAAAGATGAATGCAATAACATTCCACCACCACTCACATTTAAGCAGAAGTGAAATTAGGAGAGACAGAAATGAATGAAATAAAAGAAGAAGAAGAAATGTGAACGGACTAAATACGTATCCGTAAAAATTTTTGACAATGATCGCAAAAGAAAAGCAAACGACGAACGATAAAATCTGAACTAGTAGCGCCTTTAGTAAAGGATATCTGGTCTGAGCGCTTGAAGGACTATGACTTTTGTGACTAACACGCAATGCCTCCAAAGCAACTCCTATTTAATTAATTATTAAGCCACCATCTCCAAAGGAATGTCAGCCTCTCTCGTTTTTTTAGTTTTACCTGCGCGGGAGGGAACATGACACAACCCGCACTTATAATGATTATTCAAATCCAATGAATGTGCAACAAAATGGCCACCGCATTCAGAACATTTTGCAAATGTTAGCATTTTCCCTTCGAAAAACCGGACCAAAGTCCACGCTCTCGTCAAAGACAGCACAGCGTCGTCAGGCGATACACAACCAACCTGTTCAAGATAAAGCCGATAAGATTTAACAACAGCTTCAATACCGGAAACTTCAGCATGCTCATTCAAATATTTATAGATATTCATAAATAACGATGAGTGGATATTTGGTTGCCAAGTCGTAAACCAGTCCGTTGAAAATGGAAGCATTCCTTTCGGAGGAGACACACCTTTCAGCTCTTTATAAATCTTTAAGAGCCTCTCACGAGAGAGTGACGTTTCAGACTCCAATAATTGCAAGCGAGCACCAAGATTTACTAAATCTACCGCTAATTGAATCTCTGATGCTTCATTCAAAACACTTTTGCTAGCCATATCAACCTCTCGTCATTACTTAAAAGATACTCAACACACAGTTTTAATGAATTTCTTCGACAGGCTGACCTGCCATTAAAATCGCTGCGTGAGAATGAGCGAGAGAACGCTCTTTATTATAATTAGTGAGCATGCAAAGAATCGAGCTGTCTTCAAAACGAAATCTTGCCAACATCATATTGGACCCTGCCAGCTTTAGGATTTGTGAATTATTCAAACCCTCAATTAAGTCAGCAATTTCCTTACCTATCCCAAGGCGGAAAATGGCAGTTGCCTTATCAGCACGAATCATTTGCTGAGCAAGCATTAAGTAACTCAAGTTTGCATCACGTATTTCAGCCATCATGTCGTTCTGTGTCATTTTCCTACCCTCCAATACATGTTCAAAGGCGAAGTATCTTGCCGTTGAGATACATTGTGAGTGACCACAAATTTCGGGTGTATAGGAAAAAAAAGGTATTTAGATGAAGGAAAAACAGAAGAAGCTCGTAAGACAAATTCTTACAAGCTTTATTTTTTGAATTTATGTCGATTTTTTATTTTTTAATTTCAAGAAAGCTAAAACAAGCTTAAAAACTAAAATTCTATAAAAATCAAATACTTATTGAAGTTAAACGCTCCGAATTAACTGAGCTCAATACCATTAACGGCAGCATTTTTTAAAACTTTAGGGTAATTAGAAAATAAATTTAAAAATATTTTCTGCTTGTTTTACTAACGGCAGCATCAGAAAAAACTTTAATTATTTTTGGATTTTTTTAAAGTTTTTTCTGTTTTTGTGCAATGTCGCAACAAACTGCCTAGATTTGATGTGGAAAACCCACGAAAAGGAAGGTAAAAATACAAAACAAATATAACGAAATAGCAACGGCTTATTTATATTTGAATCTATACAGGCGGACTTCGCCATACACAACTCTGTTTTAACTGCTTATCCAAACCAGATAAAAGTGTTTCGTGCTCAATTAACTCATCAGATGACGCCATCTTAAGAATGACTTCGTCGATAGGAATATCCACAAACACAACCTCTTCAATTACCGATTTCTCTTCAACAGGTAAATCGATTTCAAAACTATTCTGCCCTCGGGACATCGCCAAAAATACGTCAGCCAAAAGCTCCGCATCAAGCAGCGCTCCATGCAACTTTCGGTGCGAATTAGAGATTTCGTAACGATCACATAAAGCGTCGAGAGAATTCCGCTTTCCCGGGTGCAGCTCTTTAGCCTGAACCAAGGTATCAGTAACGATTTCGACATAATCTGTAAACAGCCCCAGACCGACTCTGGCAAACTCAGCATTTAGAAAAGAGATATCAAATGGCGCGTTGTGAATAACAATTTCAGCACCTTTAATATATTCACAAAACTGATTGATCACTTCAGAAAATTTAGGCTTATCACTTAAAAATTCCGTGGTTAATCCATGCACTGCAAGCGCACCCTCTTCAGAGTCACGCTCGGGATTAATATATTGATGATAATTATTACCGGATAATTTCCGATTAATTAACTCAACACAGCCGATCTCAATAATTCTATTGCCATCGCGCGCACTTAAACCAGTTGTTTCCGTATCTAAAACAATTTGCCTTAAATTCTTTTCCATCACATGGATACCTTATTCGATTGTTCTGCAACCCACTTTAATAAAATCCGGCTTCCACTCCCTTGCGAACAGAAGCTGGACTGCATCCCTACGCCTGCAGCGAATATAAGTTGATCTCCAATTGATACGAAAGGTAGCTGCTGCCTTACCCAAAATGGGATTTTTAAGGATTGATAGTGACTTTTCATATCGCGGGTAGATCGATTTTCTGCCAACTTGAGACGCTCGCCACCTCGGCGAAAATGAAGCTCAAGTGACCGCCCTTTTAACCACTCACAATCAACGCCAAAATCTGAATATTGAAAATACAAAGTACCGCCCATGCCTGGGAACTCTAACTTATCTTCCCCCGACCATTTAAATACCTCAGACTTTTCCGATCGATCCTGCTCATCCAGCCTGGAAGTTGCATAGATTCTGTCTCGGTATCGATGTATGGCCAAATTATCATGGAAAACTGTAACGCGGGCATCATCACGCGCATCGAACAATTGCTTGAGTATCTCCGTCAACCTCGAGGTAGTTGGCATTCTTGACCGTAGCCTTGCAAACCACAGTCGCAACAAATTATTAACACGCTCAGGCGACAGCGAACGAATAGACTGCAAACTTAATCCATCATTATCCGAACAAGTACTTAAATCATGTCCAGCAAGATCCTCCAGCAATATACGGGTGGATCGCATGTGCGTTGCTGTTCTTGCTATACGTTTAGAAAACCCAGGTGACACCTCTTCCAACATCGGCATCACTTTATGTCTTAATGCGTTTCTCAAAAATCGTGCGTCATCATTTGACTCGTCGTGTATGTGCAAAATATCGCGCGAATCAACAAATTGCTCTAAGTCGCCCCTGGTTTCTTGCAACAAAGGACGCATTAACATCAGGGTACCGACACCAAGCAAACTCTCTGCAGTATTAAATCGATCCATCCCTGATAACCCGGCGACACCAGAACCTCTCAACATCTGCATTAAAAGAGTTTCAGCCTGATCATCCTGATGATGAGCCGTCAGGCAAAAATTGATCTGGTGCTCTTGGCAAATTCGCCCAAGAGCCAGATACCGAGCACTTCGTGCACTGCTCTCTATTCCCTCTTTTTTAGTCACATCAAGCGTGACTTTTTTATATAAAAAAGTCACGTTATGTGCAAGACATACTGATCGACAATGCTCAAGCCATGAATCAGCATTTGTGCTGAGTCCATGATGTATATGAATTGCAACCAAGGGAATTTTACGGAGACGACAATACTCAATTGCCAGCATAAGGAGGGCGGAAGAATCAAGCCCGCCACTAAATGCAATAGCCATCCCGGGGACTGACTCAACTCCTAACTCTGAAAAATAGGAGTCCAGTACTTCAGAGAAGCGGTGCGTTAAAGCACCGCTGTTACCACGTTGATTCATTCAGAAATCTTTGTTTCCTTAAATTTACCATAACTCATCAGTTTTTCATGGCGAGCGCTAAGTAAATCTTTAGTTTTAACGCCCTGGAACTGGCGCAGTGTATCAGCCAGTGCACGCTTAACCAGAGAACACATCTGCTTAGGATCTCTGTGCGCACCACCCAGTGGTTCATTAATAATTTTGTCGATTAATCCCATTGCCTTTAACCGGTGCGCTGTCAGTCCCAGTGCCTCTGCGGCATCAGACGCTCGGTCAGATGTTTTCCATAAAATAGAGGCGCATCCTTCAGGAGAAATAACGGAATATGTCGCATACTGCAACATCAATACTGCATCGCCAACAGCTAAAGCCAAAGCGCCACCAGAACCGCCCTCACCAATAATTGTTGTGATCAGCGGCACTTTCAGCTCAGCCATGACATACAAATTATGTCCGATTGCTTCCGATTGACCACGTTCTTCCGCATCAATCCCAGGCCACGCACCGGTAGTATCAACAAAAGTGAAGACAGGAATGTCAAATTTTTCTGCCAGCTTCATCAAGCGCATGGCTTTACGGTAGCCTTCGGGTTTTGGCATACCAAAATTACGCATGGCCCGCTCTTTTGTATCGCGTCCTTTTTGATGGCCGATGACCATGCAGGACTGTCCATTAAAACGAGCTAAACCACCAACAATCGACTGATCATCAGCGAAGCTACGGTCACCGTGTAGTTCATGAAAGTCGGTAAATACGTGGTTGACGTAATCCATCGTATATGGGCGCTGCGGATGACGAGATATCTGCGATACCTGCCAAGGAGTCAACTTTGCATAAATATCTTTAGTCAGCATCTGACTTTTTTTGGAAAGCCGGTCAATCTCTTCGGAGATATCAACAGCAGAGTCATCCTGTACGAAGCGCAACTCTTCAATTTTAGTTTCGAGCTCAGCTATTGACTGCTCAAAACTCAGGAATGTCGTTTTAGTCATCGTGCCTCCTTAAATCCACACGAGTTGAGAAAATTCTTACGGATTGACGAAGTCAATATATATAGTTCACCTGCATAGATCGCTTGCCGCGTTGAAGCCCTCGTGCGCAATAACTTCAATCTGCCCGCAACCCCACAATACAAAATTAGTGATGGAACAACTTTGCAAATAAATAATCAGGACTTTCTCAAAGAAATGCCGTAAATATTCAAACGGAGCAGATTAAATATCAAAATTGCCCATTCTGTCCAGCATCCGTTCACTCTCAAACCAAATCAATAGGAAAATACTGCCTTCGTCTTTTATCTGTAGCTATTTCCCTAGCGATAAAACTCAGACTTATTCGAAATGGGCGGAATATTCAAAACATAAGGTATTCCATTGTGACCAAAAATAAAGACGAACTCACGAATATCTGATGTTTGCTCGAGCAAAAGCCCAATAAGCACACTTATTTGATAAGATGACGCTTACGTATAGCTTTAGTATAACATTGCCGCTCTTATGTTCAGTCAATCTCAGATAAATCCAAGCCAGAACGCCATGCGCCAAATCTTAAAAAGTGTTTTCGTCATATCAAATTTATCTTTCGCCTTATTCTCCGCCCCCTCCTTCGCTGACGATGCAGCCGATGTAGGAAAATTGCTTCGCGCAGGCCAAATATCTGAAGCGCTTCAAAAAGTAGACAGTGCCCTGGCTGTTCGCCCTAAAGACGCTCAAATGCGTTTTTTAAAAGGCTTGATTCTTACTGAACAAAACAAAAGCGCTGAAGCAATTAATATTTTCACCAAGTTAACTGACGACTATCCGGAATTGCCTGAACCATATAATAATCTTGCTGTTTTATATGCTGCATCAGGACAATATGATAAAGCCCGGGCATCTTTGGAAATGGCAATCAGAACAAATCCTACGTATGGCACAGCGCACGAAAATTTAGGTGACGTCTACGCGAAGTTAGCCAGCCAAGCATACGACAAGGCGCTGCAACTGGATTCGGGAAACGCCACTGCTAAGTTAAAACTGACCTTAGTTCGCAATCTGGTTGGCAATACCACAGGTGGAACAAACCCCAAAACAAGCCCATCGCCAGCAATACAAATTGCACAGGCGGCGTCTGCGAAGGCGCCAGTCGCTCCTACTCCAACAAAGCAGGCAACTGCGCCAGTAAAGGCCGAACCAGAACCGGTTAAAGCCGAAATAACTAGCAAATCAAAAGCGTCACAAATCCAGGAAAAGGATGAAGATGACGTGATGAAAGCCATTGAAAATTGGGCGAAAGCCTGGAGCAACAAAGATACCAACGCCTATCTGGCGCACTATGCCAAAGATTTCCAGACACCTAAAGGCGAATCGCGAAAAGCATGGGCAGAGGAAAGGCGCGAGAGAATTGAAGGAAAAGGTCGCATCAGCGTAAAAATTGAAAGTGCCAAAGTCAACATCGACGGCAACAATGCAACTGTTAAATTCCGCCAGATATACACCTCTGACCGCCTGACTGCCAACAGCCGCAAAACCATCAATATGACGAAGCAAGATGGTAAATGGCAAATTAAGCAGGAGCGCGCGGGTAGCTGATGTTTTTCGCTGTCAATAGAAATGCTTCGGTCGTCAACATAGCCACGAAGCGGGTTGTTTGCGCCCTTCTTATCTACTGTATTTCAATCTGCATCGGTACATTTGATGCGATGGCCAGAACGCGCCCGCAAAAAATGCCTTCTGAACAAATTTCAAGCACAGCAAATCCTGACCAGCTTTTAATTGAAGTTTATAAAAGCCTTGCAGAAAATAAGCTTCAGAACGCTCAAGTTAAAATTGACGAGTTAATCGATGCCTATCCTCACTTTCAATTAGCGCACCTGATCAGGGGTGACTTGTTACTCATGCACACCCGCCCGGTAGCCAGTTTTGGAGCGGGGGCGAATGTTCAGGGTGAAAAATTAAAAGAACTACGTGATGAAGCTGCAGCGAGGATCAGATCTTTTCGCGAACGCCCGGCTCCAGACTTACTTCCAAGACCAGTTATTCAACTACGTGAAGATCAAAAGCAAGTAATTCTCGTCGACGCAAAAAAATCTCGCTTATATCTCTATGAAAACAATGCAGGACAACTCCGGCTTGTCAGTGACCATTACATCAGTCAGGGTAAATTTGGTACAAATAAATTTAAGGAGGGGGATCAAAAAACCCCGCTCGGAGTTTATTACATTACCAGTCGCTTATCCGGAAGCAAGCTTCCCGACTTTTACGGCCCGGGAGCACTTCCTCTAAACTATCCTAATGAATGGGATAAAATTAATGGTCGCAGTGGTTCTGGCATCTGGCTACATGGTATGCCCTCCAGTAGTTTCAGCAGACCGCCGTTAGCATCAGATGGCTGCGTCGTACTGACGAATCCAGATTTTTTAAAAATCGCTGCATCGGTAGATATAGGCAGAACTCCGGTCATCATCAGTGAGCACATTGAATTCGTCAATCAAGCAAAATGGAGTCTTGACAAACAGTTTGCGGCAAAGTTACTGGAAGACTGGCGCCTTGATCTTGAAAGCCAGAATGCCAACCGGATTTTTGCAAATTACTCGAGAAATTTCAGGGCAAATCAAGGGGAAGATTTAAACTCATGGTTTTCCAAACAAAGACAAACATGGGATAGCTGGGTTACTCCCATTGTTAAAGTGAAGGACGTGACGCATTTTATTTATCCAGGCAAAGATGAAATGATCGTCAGCACCTTCACACAAGAAGTTACCTCAGGAAAAGCCAGGGCCAGTACCAGAAAAAGGCAATACTGGAGGAAAGAAGCAGCCAAATGGCGAATTGTGTATGAAGCGAACGTATAACAGGCGAAAAAAAATGACATCCTTGTACAAAAAAATTTCAGGTTTTATTTTTGCTGGTGTAACTTTATTCAGTTCACAGCTTTTAATGGCCGAAGAGTTACCCAAAGTCTCCATAAAAACCAGCATGGGAGAAATCGTAGTGGAACTTTACCCTGATGCTGCCCCCAATACCGTAGACAACTTTCTGAAGTATGTTAAAGCCGGACACTACAAAGGAACGATTTTTCATCGTGTCATCAATGACTTCATGATCCAGGGTGGTGGTTATGATAAAAATATGAAGGAAAAGCAAACACGCAAACCTATTCCTTTAGAAGCACGTCGCGCCTTGGATAAGGGTCTGAAAAATGAGCTTGGTACTATTGCTATGGCAAGAACCGAAGATCCAAACTCTGCGACAGCGCAATTTTTTATTAATGTAAAAAATAACGAATTTTTAAATCATCAGATATTGCCAGACGGTGATCCCGTAGAGTTCAACTACCGTGGCAATATGGTTAAAGCACCAAGAAACAAAGCCTTGCTCGCGACTGCTGGTTACACACCGTTCGGCAAAGTCATCAAAGGGATGGATATTGTCGACAAAATCAAAGCCGTAGAGACCGGCGACGCGCACATGATGCAAAATGTGCCTAAACAAAACATCATCATTGAATCTGCAAGCATTGTTAAATAATCTTCTTTTATCTTCACTTCATTACCAAGGAATATCATGGCTGTCATTCTGACTACAAATTTAGGCGCTATCAAAATCGAACTGGATGCAGAAAAAGCACCGAAGACCGTTGCTAATTTCATTGCGTATGTTGAATCCGGTCACTATGCGGGTACTATTTTTCATCGCGTCATCGATGGCTTTATGATTCAAGGTGGCGGCTTCGAACCCGGCATGAAACAAAAAGAAACGCAAGCGCCAATCGAAAATGAAGCTAACAACGGACTCAAAAACCAGCGTTACTCGATCGCAATGGCACGCACTGGCGCACCGCATTCTGCGTCCGCTCAGTTTTTTATCAATACAGCCAATAACAGCTTTTTAGACTATCCAGGTCAGGACGGTTGGGGTTATTGCGTTTTCGGTACAGTAACAGAAGGCACCGATATCGTTGATAAAATCAAAAGCGTAAAAACCTCACGCTCAGGCATGTTCCAGGACGTGCCAGTTGAAGACGTGATCATCGAAAAAGCAGAAGTGGTCTAAATAAAAGCTTCGCAACACAGTGAACTCTCAGCAATCACAGGAACTAGCGCAACCAGAATTGGTTGCGCTGTTTGTTTCCGATATCCACCTGTCTCCCACCCTGCCAAAGACAACCCTTGCCTTTCTGGCTTTTCTGAGGCAAAAAGCAACGCAAGCAAAACAGCTCTATATTCTTGGCGATTTATTTGAATACTGGGTCGGCGATGATGACATTGCAGATGACTACAATCAAGAGATCGTGTCTGCGCTGGAAGTCCTGTCTACGTCAGGCGTCGAGCTATTCTGGATCGCCGGAAACCGGGATTTTTTAGCAGGCAGTCTTTTTGCAGAAACGACCGGCGCCACCCCCCTCCCAGATCCCAGCACAGTAAGCATTGCCGGGCTTAATATCGTTATTTGTCATGGTGATGCTCAATGCACCGACGATACTGACTATATAAAATTCCGAACTATGGTGCGCAATCTGGAGTGGCAAAAACAATTTCTGAGCAGACCGTTATCTGAGCGAAAATTGATTGTTCAAAGCATGCGTATGAACAGCAAAAGCGAACAAGCAAAAAAAGATAGCGACATCATGGATGTCAATAGTGATGCCATTGCAAAGCTGTTCGAAGCGTCAGCTTGTGACATCATGATTCATGGTCACACGCACAGACCCGCACGACACCCAGAAATGGGCAAATATCGTTATGTACTGCCGGACTGGGATGTTGATACAGACAAGCACAGAGGCGGATGGCTCGGCATCTTTGACGATGGAAAAATAATCCTATCGGACCTCAACGGTCAGGAAATATAAGGAACAGTTATTTCCTGACCACCCGGTTATTCTTTCACCAAATGCCCGGCTGAAATCTTCAATGTTCTGCCGCACCTCGCCGCAATCGACAAATCATGCGTGACCAATACCAGAGTTGAATGTCGTTCACGATTCAACGTGAACATCAATTGAATAATCGATTCGCCCGTCTGCGCATCGAGACTACCTGTTGGCTCATCTGCAAATAAGAGCGGCGGCTCAGTCACAAAAGCGCGAGCCAGCGCCACGCGCTGCTGCTCGCCTCCGGACAAGTACTTTGGATAATGCCGCAGGCGTGCAGCAAGCCCTACTCTATCGAGCATGGCTTCTGCTTTTTCTTTGGCTTGTTTATCGCCACGCAACTCTAACGGCAGCATCACATTTTCAAGTGCAGTCAGATGCGCCAGCAACTGAAAAGACTGGAAAACAAAACCCAATTTCTCCTTACGAAATCTGGCGCGCTCATCCTCATTTAAGGAAAACAGGTTAACACCATCTAACAACACCTGACCTGAACTCGGCACATCTAGCCCGGCGATAATACCAAGCAAGGTAGATTTACCAGAACCAGATGCACCAACTATCGCAAGCGTCTCCCCCGTATGCGCGGTAAAATCAATACCATTCAGTATCGTTAAATGGCCAGTCGCATCATCGACCTGCTTAACAATATTTTTTACTTCAATTGCTACTTTTGCTGATTCTTTAGGATGTGTCATGCTGTCTTTTCGATCTGTGTACCAATTTTTATCTGCACTGTTAAAAATAGTGTTCGTTGTCAGTTTGGGAATGACGACTGCGTACGCTCATTCTGCATCAAAAACCATACTCGTGCTCGGCGATAGCCTCTCAGCCGAATATGGCTTGGCGAGAGGAGAAGGTTGGGTCAGCCTGATGGAAAAGCAACTGGCTGAAAAGAAAATAAGTGCTCAGGTTATCAATGCAAGTATCAGCGGAGAAACCACTATCGGTGGGAAAACCCGACTTCCTTCTTTAATGGAAAAACATCATCCGGACATTGTGATCATCGAACTCGGCGGCAATGATGCCTTGCGCGGCTTGTCATTGAAAGCATCCGAAGATAACTTTCGCGCCATGATTACCTCCGCAAAAAAAGAAAAGGCACAAGTGATCCTTACCGGTATGCAAATACCGCCAAATTACGGGAAAGAATACGCGCAGAAATTTTTCTCCTTATACTCCATACTGGCCACCGAACAGAAAATCGTACTTGTGCCCTTCCTGCTACAAGGCATCGCCGATTCAAATGATTTTTTTCAGGCAGACAGAATCCATCCTGTAGCAAAAGCACACCCTATTATCCTCAATAATGTCTGGCCACGCCTTTACCCATTACTCAGAAAATAATTTATGAAATACCCTGAGGTCTGTTTTTTTGATGGCATCGTATCGGACTTACATCAGTTTGATTGCATCATTGATGTCCGTAGCCCATCCGAGTTTGCTGAAGATCATATTCCTGGCGCCATCAATTGCCCGGTTCTGAATGACGAGGAAAGAATCCGTGTCGGCACGATGTACAAGCAAGTCGGCGCATTTGAAGCCAAACGCCTTGGCGCAGCGCTGGTGGCGATCAATATAGGAAATCACCTGACCCATCTATTTCAGGATAAGCCAAAAGAATGGCGCCCACTGATTTACTGCTGGCGCGGAGGTAATCGTAGCGGTTCAATGGCGCACATTTTTTCCAGAATCGGCTGGCCTGCAGCGCAGCTACATGGGGGCTACAAAGCATATCGCCAGCATGTTAACGAAAACATTCCGCTTCTCGCGCAAGGAATCAACTGGAAGGTTTTATGCGGACCAACCGGTAGTGCTAAAAGCCGGTTACTGGCAGCACTGAATAGCGTCGGGCAACAAGTACTGGATCTGGAAAAATTTGCATGTCACCGAGGGTCAGTACTGGGTGATATTCCGAATGAAAAACAACCCTCACAAAAACATTTTGAAAGTCGCATCTGGGAAACTTTACGCAAGATCAATAAAACTCAACATGTATACGTCGAAGCCGAAAGCAAGAAAGTTGGCAATCTGCGGGTACCGGATTCTATTATGGACGGAATCAGAGCCGCAGCATGCCTCTCTCTGAAACTCGACATCCGGGAACGGGTTAATTTACTCGTGGAAGATTATGCACACTTCGTTAGTGATACGGAACATCTGGGTCAGCAATTAGATTTTTTAACCTCGATACATGGCAAAGAAAAAATC
Organism: Undibacterium sp. FT79W; assembly: GCF_014284215.1. NCBI lineage: Bacteria > Pseudomonadati > Pseudomonadota > Betaproteobacteria > Burkholderiales > Oxalobacteraceae > Undibacterium > Undibacterium sp. FT79W. Next base: position 295,604 of record NZ_JACOGB010000007.1, read on the forward strand.
ACTCAATGGAAAACACTCGCATCTCAGCATGACATTCAGACGCTGGTGAGGAAATTACTTGAGGAACACTACGATCCGGCATATCACAAATCAATTAACAAAAATTTTTCTCAGTTTATGGAGGCTCAGGAAATCCACCTACACGGAATTAATGACAAGAGTATGCAAGAGGCAATCAGAAATATCGTCGCTGAAAAATGATCCGATCAGCCTTCGACATCGTCCAGAATGCGCTGTCCTTCCTGATCCAGCTCGTCGAACTGACGATGATTCACCGCCCACCAGAATAAGGCACCAATTGCAAAAACAAGTACGAGGCTCACAGGTACCAGCAAATACAAAATATCCATAATTAATTCAAGGTCTCCGTCATCACAAATTCCGGCTGCGGTAAAAGATATAAACGCAGTGCATTTAAAACGACTAACAGCGAGCTCAACGACATGCCTAATGCAGCATGCCAGGGTTCCAGCCAGCCGATGATAGCAGCAGGAATCGCAATCAGATTATAAAGAACTGCCCATGCCAGATTTTCCCTGATTAAGCGGAATGCTTTGTTCGCGACAACAAACCCAAAGGTAAGGTCATTTAATCGGTTTGACATGAGTAACAAATCGCTTCTGGTCTGAGAAATTGGTGCGCCTTGCCCCATTGCGACAGCCACATCTGCAATCGCCAGGACTGGCCCGTCGTTCATCCCATCCCCCACCATTACAACCCGTGCACCATCTGCCTGAAGCTTTTGTACTACGTTGAATTTGTCACGCGGACTCAAGCCGGCGTGGGCTTCAGTGATTCCACATTGCTGCGCAACTGCCATCACCACATCATCTCTGTCACCTGACAACAGCACTATTTTTTTTCCGGCAGTCTTCAGTTTTTGTATTGCTTCAACAGCATCATCGCGCAAGACATCTGCCATGGCAAACAACAAAATCACACCATCTTTATCTGCCAGCATTGACAGTGTTTTATTCACACAAGCAGCAGGCGCAACAAAATCGGTGTGTGTGATCTCAGACACAAAATCCGCATTGCCGAGGCGATAGAGCCTACCGCCGATCTCCGCCTCTACGCCACCTCCAGCGATTTCTTGCAACATCGCTGAGTTCATAGCTGACGACTGTGCATGTTGCGCAGCTAAACTGTCTGCAATTGCCTTTGCGGCAGGATGTGTAGAGCCGGAAGCCATAGCAAATGCAATAGCCTCAGCCTGTACATACTCCCTTAAAACCATCGTATCGGATACACGTAACTTACCGACTGTGAGTGTACCGGTTTTATCAAAGACAAAGTGTGTCGCTTCCGCCATTGCCTGTATCGCCTTGCCATTTCTGATCAGCACGCCATTTTTTGCCAGCAACCCGATTGCAGCTGACATGACTCCCGGTGTCGCTAAAGATAAGGCGCAAGGACAAGTCACCACAATCACACTCACGGCTATCCATAGTGCCCTGGACGAGTCTATGTAAAACCATCCGATCGCAGTGAAAGCAGCAATGATCAGAATAATTGTTAAAAAGCGGCTGGCGTGTTTATCTGCCAGTAAAACGATAGGAGGTTTTTCCGTTGCAGCATTTTCCATCAGGCTGATCAGCGTCGATAATTGAGTATCGCTACCAACCTTTGATGCCTGCATCGTCAGGGTGCCAGTCAAATTGATTGCTCCAGCAATTAACTGATCACCAACGGCCTTAACGACAGGATGGGACTCCCCCGTCATCAAAGCCTCGTCACATTCGCTACGCCCTTCCAGCACAACACCATCGGCAGGAATTTGCTCTCCGGGCGCAACTAACAGATAGTCACCCACCTGCAAGTCTGACGCATTCACAGTTTGGGTTTGTCTGCTGTGTGGGTAATTCGTCATTCTTTGTGCTGCTACTTCTGTCAGTTGCGTCAGCACGCGCAAGGCCGCCGTCGTTTTCTTTTGCACCAGGCTTTCGATCAGCCTCGCACCAAGCAACAGAAAAACAAACATGATGGCCGAGTCATAATAAACAGCTCCGCCTTCAAAAGTTGCCCAGACACTTGCGAAAAACGTCAACAAGATTCCTAACGATACGGGTACATCCATCCCGATATGCCGATTACGTAAATCACGCCAAGCCGACTTGAAAAATGGCATCGAAGAAAAGCCTATCACTGGCACCGCGATCAGCATGCTCGCAATTTTCAGTAATTTATCCAGATCAGGCGTCAGATCTCCATCCACTTGCGGAACCGGAACAAGATAAGCAGGAAACGCATACATCATGATCTGCATCATCGCAAAACCGGCAACAAATAAACGCCAGATCGCTAATTTATTTTCTTTCTTTTCAGCTTCATCTGTGTCATAACTGACCGGTAACGCGCCGTAACCAAGCTGGACAATCGAGTTAATGATATTTTTGAGATTATTCTTATCCACCTGCCATGCCAGCTCGGCGCGATGACTCGCGGCATTAATCTTGAATGCAGTGACACCAGGAAGCTGACGGACACGAAATTCGATCAGTTGCATGCATGCGGCACAACGCATGCCGGACAAGCTGAGTTTTTCATGCTGCAGTTGCTTACTTTCTGCAGACTCTGCAGGGAATGCGGGAGATTGGTTAACACCAGACATGAATGTGATTAAGTTTCCGTTTGAACGGACTTCGCTTTTAAATATTCTGAAATCATATTGTTCTGCTCAACAGTCCGCAGAATAGCCAGGCAACCATGACAACAAACCGGCTGCTCTTTCCCATTGAATTTGACGTAAATAGCCTTGTTCTTACGCATTTTCTCACCGCAATGATAGCAAGCTATCTTCTCAGCGCTGTTCTGCGCCGGAGAAAACAGAGCTAATAAGTGACTGAAGGTTATTGCCATGGGAAATTAGAATTCAAAGCGGTATTGTGAGCTATCTTACATTAAATGGCATATTACCGATTGATTTGACGCAACGCAGAAAGGGAACTGAAGCACTGATGCTGAAGAAAGACAGGCTGCACGACTTAAAAATTAAAAAAGACGGCAGCATTGCACTACCGTCTTTTAAGTTTAAGCCCTGAAAGGTGAGGATTCCTAGAAACCTCTGATCCATGTCTAAGATGGAAATAGCAATTCAAATTGTCATCCTTCTACTTCGCACAAAACCGGCACAACGATGAAGTCCGGATCTCAGAGAACAACGAACATGGAAACGAAATATTGTCTATATCGACCTCCTGTTTTGAACCAGCTACGTACCCAATATAAATGAAGCGGAAAAGATAGAAAAGAAAATTAAAACTATGTATGCCGGAAGACAGATTTAAAAAACCAACTAAACAAAATAGATCAATTCAGATCAGCGTATTGATAGACTATTGCTCTTTAACAGAGAACTGACTGCGCCGCTTCCTACCGAAGCGCCAAATTTTTTCAAAACACGTTCTGGCAAGCCTTCTTTCTGCGTGTAATCAACGATATCTTCAGCCTTGATCACATCGCGTGCGACTGACTCAACGGTACCGAAGTCATCGGCCAACCCCATTTCTACGGCTTTGCTTCCTATCCAGAATAAGCCGGAAAAAGTTTCCGGTGTTTCTTTCAGGCGATTGCCCCGCCCTTTACGCACCACATCAATAAACTGCGCATGAATTTCATTTAACATCGCCTGAGATAACTCTTTATGTTTTTCCGTCTGCGGTGAGTAAGGATCCATAAAGCCTTTATTTTCTCCCGCCGTCATCAGACGCCGCTCAACACCAAGCTTATTCATCAGCCCCGTGAAGCCGAATCCATCCATCAAGACACCGATAGATCCGAGCACACTGGCTTTATTGACATAAATTTTATCGGCGGCTGCGGCGATGTAATAGCCACCAGACGCGCAAATCTCATCCACTACCACGTACAGCTTTTTGTCTGGATAATGCGACCGCAAGCGGACAATCTCGTCATTGATCATGCCAGCCTGAACCGGGCTGCCACCGGGACTGTTAATACGCAATATCACACTCACTGATCCAGCATCGGCAAATGCGCGATTTAATGCAGGAATCACGTCTTTCGCACTGGCATTGCCACCAGCATCAATTTCACCATCAATTTCAACCAAGGCGGTGTGATGCCCCAGATTTTCCGTCTGAGCATCTGAAAAACCGGAAAAATAGTAAAAGCCGCCAAGAATAAGCAGAAGAAAGGTGAATTTAAAAAATATTCCCCAACGACGTCGCAATCGCTGCTCACGCAGAGACTCGAACAGCAGCTTCTCTAACACTGTCCTATCCCAGGATGCAGATGCATTTTCTGTGCTGTCAGCTGGCTTTTTTTCAAACAACGGGTCGTTCATCATCTTACCTTTGTATTCTTTCAGGCAATTACAGGCTGAATATAATCATCCGGATGCCAGTAAACCGTTCCATCCGACTCGCTGACCTCAATTTTCCTGAGCCGACTGCCACGGCAAGGCCCACCGGAGCAATATCCTGTTTCTGGCTGATAAATTGCTCCATGCGTTGCACACATAATGAATAAGCCGCTGGATTCAATAAACTCACCCGGATTCCAATCCAGTTCTACCGGCACATGAGCGCAACGATTCAGGTAAGCATGCACTTCATCGGCGTAGCGAATGACGAAACCAACGGCATCGTCACTGCCTGCCGTCAGCGGAAAACGCACCCCTTTTCCACCGTTGATCAGTTCTTGAGATTGACAAATTGCAATAGATTTCATTCAACGCGACTCCACTCAGGCATTTTCTCTGAGCCATTGATGTAACTCTGCTACGGTCTTTGCTGAATACAGAGGATTGAAACCAGACAATAAATGCGCGTCGTGTGCGCCATACTCAACAGCAACGGCTGCTGCACCGGCGTTATTTGCCATTTGCAAATCATGGGTGGTATCACCAACCATCAGTGTGCGTTGCATATCCTGCCCTAATTCTCTGGTCAGCTCTTGCAGCATCGCCGGATGCGGTTTGGAGAACGTCTCGTCGGAACAGCGTGTCGCGTCAAACAAGGATGTCAGCTCGGCCGTGTGTAATGCCCGGCTCAGGCCAACACGGCTTTTTCCGGTTGCGACCGCCAAAAAATAACCATCCTGAGACAATTCATTGAGCATATCGCGCACACCATCAAACAATGGCAACTCATGATCTTTTAACAAATAGTGATAACGATAACGCTCCACCATGCGCGGATAGTATTTCGGATCAACATCAGGAACCGCGGCTTTCATCGCCTCAAGAAGCGATAAGCCGATCACATACGCTGCCGAATGATCGCCAGGTATGGGCAAGCCCAGATCTTTTGCTGCCGCCTGAATACATTTGACGATGGTGGCAGTACTGTCCATGAGGGTGCCATCCCAGTCAAACACGATAAAATCAAATTGCTTTTTTGCCATATTAAGAATGAACTCCCCGCCATTTCAGGTGGGGACTGATGTTGCTTGTGAGTACCTCGATCATACCATTAATAAACGTTCAAGTTTTTCTGCTACGCCTCCAGACTGCGCAGAAAGTGTTCGCACTCTTCCGGAAGCCGGGCATTAACTGTCATCTGTTTGCCGGTCTCGGGATGCGTGAAAGTAATCTGATGAGCATGCAAGAACATACGCTTGAGGGCGCCGCGTGTCGCCGTCGCCTTCAGCAATGCTTTATTTAAAGGAAAATCCCCGTATTTATCATCGCCGGCAATCGCAAACCCACTGGCAGACAAATGCACACGAATCTGGTGCGTACGCCCGGTTTTTAATTCCGCCTCTAACAAAGCAAATTCTTTAAACTTCTTTTTGAGTGTAAAGATCGTGTGCGATGCCATGCCATCCGCCTGCACCCGGACACGTCGCTCACCATCAGCCGTGGTGTATTTATGCAAAGGCAACTTCACATGTTGCCGGGCATTTTTCCAGTCGCCCGAGACCAGCGTGTAGTAACGCTTATCGGTCAGACCATCACGCATCTGCTCATGCAAATTTGTTAAGGCTGTCCGTTTTTTTGCAATCAGCAGAATCCCGGATGTCTCGCGGTCTAGCCGGTGCACCAGCTCCAGAAATTTGGCATCTGGCCGCGACGCCCGTAATTGCTCGATCACGCCATAACTGACGCCTGAACCACCATGCACAGCAACCCCCGCAGGCTTATCGATGATCAGCAGATAATTATCTTCAAACAGAATCGGGAACTCAAGTTTAGGAACAACTTGCGTCGATTGCTCAGCCATGCGTATAGGTGGAATACGGACAACATCCCCCTCCACCAGTCTGTATAACTGATCTATACGTCCTTTATTGACGCGCACTTCTCCAGAGCGCAATACACGGTAAACGTGACTTTTTGGTACGCCTTTACATATACGTAAGAGGAAATTATCAATCCGCTGACCAGCCTCTTCTTCAGAGATTGTCAGGAGCTGTACTCTGGGCGCAGAAGCTGAAGGCTCTTGCGGGGGCGTAGTTTGCATCTGTTTTTGATGCCTTCCCCCATTAATTATCGCTAAGTCCTTCATTTTGAATATATAATCATTTTCGCTTCAGCAATTACGCTTTAGCAGTGTAATAGAAATAAACAGCTATTTTACACAGGGGTCAGTCCATCAGCCTCGCCAGTTTGCAAATATGATGGAAAAGATGTGTATGCAGCATCGTTGACGGGTCAAGGTGGCAACCAACTGTTGCTGTCGGACTTCAGTGAAACGAGGTTGGATCAGAGCGTTTGAATAGTAAGGATAAGTTAGGCAAGAGATGCTGGTTTATGATGAATAAGCATGCTTGCCTATGATGATTTTGGTAGTAAAGGCGATTCCGTCAGACACAACACAATAAGATGGTCTGACACCAAAGTTGCTCATCGCCTGGCGTTGTACTTCGCTATTGCACAAATATAGCAAGATAAGACAACGCGGGGGACATGTGCACTCGACTTCGTACCAGAATCAGACGCGCCCGGCGCGAAGCAGAATAAAAATTGAATTTAATTTTCGTCGCAAAGCAGTTTAATCACTGATAGCGATATTATCCTGCTGCGCCACAGGCATTTCCCCCTCCTTCAGGCACTCCTTCCTGGCATACATCCCCATATCAGTACAGTCGCGTGCTCATTGAATGAGTGTGTGACAAAAGATGACCAACAGGTCACGGAGTAAAAACATGAAACGTATGCTGTTCAACGCAACACAGCAAGAAGAACTGCGTGTTGCCATCGTCAATGGGCAAAAACTCATCGACATTGATATCGAGACCGCTGGTCGCGAATTACGTAAGTCAAATATCTACAAGGGTGTCATCACCCGCATCGAACCTTCTCTCGAAGCCTGCTTCGTCAACTACGGCGAAGAACGTCACGGTTTCCTTCCATTTAAAGAAGTCGCCCGCTCTTATTTCAAAGAAGGTATCGACGTCCGCAACACCTCCATCAAAGAAGCCCTGCGCGAAGGCCAGGAAATCATGGTGCAAGTGGAAAAAGAAGAACGTGGCAATAAAGGCGCCGCGCTGACTTCGTTCATTTCACTGGCAGGCCGCTATCTGGTGCTGATGCCGAACAACCCACGTGGCGGCGGTGTATCGCGCCGGGTTGAAGGCGAAGACCGTCAGGAATTGCGTGACACCATGGATAAGCTGGATCTGCCGACCGGCATGTCCGTGATTGCCCGCACCGCAGGCATAGGCCGCAATGTCGATGAATTGCAATGGGATCTGAACTACCTGATGCAACTCTGGCGTGCAATTGAAGGCGCTGGCAAATCCACGCCGGGTGCCTTCCTGATTTACCAGGAATCATCACTCGTCATTCGTGCGATCCGCGATTACTTCCAGCCGGATATCGGCGAAATCCTGATCGACACCGACGAAATTTACGAACAGGCGCAGCAGTTTATGAGCCATGTGATGCCGGATATGGTGCATCGCGTGAAACGCTACAGCGATGACGTACCACTGTTCTCGCGCTTCCAGATCGAACATCAGATCGAAACTGCTTACAGCCGTACCGTACCATTGCCATCCGGCGGCGCGATCGTTATCGATCACACCGAAGCACTGGTCTCGGTTGACGTCAACTCAGCACGCTCTACTCGCGGTGGTGACATCGAAACCACGGCATTCAACACCAACCTCGAAGCTGCAGAAGAAGTTGCCCGTCAACTGCGTCTGCGTGACTTAGGCGGCCTGATCGTGATCGATTTTATCGACATGGAAAACGCCAAGAATCAACGCGAAGTCGAAACCCGCCTCAAAGATGCGCTGCGCTACGACCGCGCACGCGTACAGATGGGCAAGATTTCCCGCTTTGGCCTGATGGAATTATCACGCCAGCGTCTGCGCCCTTCCCTGTCCGAAGGCAGCCACGTCACTTGCCCACGCTGCAATGGCACCGGCCACATCCGCGACACTGAATCTTCTGCATTGCAAGTCCTGCGTATCATCCAGGAAGAAGCGATGAAGGAAAACTCTGCGGCGATCCATGTTCAGGTGCCGGTCGATGTTGCTGCGTTCCTGCTGAATGAAAAACGTGGCGAAATCCTGAAAATCGAAACGCGTCATCGCGTGACGGTGATTCTGATTCCGAACACGCATCTCGAAACACCACATTACAAACTGGATCGTCTGAAAACAGATGATCCGCGTCTGGAAGAACATCACGCCAGCTACGCCATGGCAGAGCAGGCAGATACTGATATCGGCTACAGCAAACGCCAGAAAGAAGATATCAAACCACGTCAGGAAGCTGTCGTGAAAAGTATCACGCCTGATCAGGCGCCTATCGTTGAACGCAAAGAGGTAACGACTACGGTTGCAGTTGCAGCGCCTGCGCCAGGCTTCTTCAGCAAGGTAATGGGCTTCCTGTTCGGCAAATCAGAAGCGCCAGCCACAGTCGAAACACCTGTCGTCAACGAAGATAAATCGGCTGAGCGCGACCGTAATGGCCGTAACGCACGCAACAATCCACGCAATCGCAACCGTCGCAATCGCGACCGCGATGAACGTGAAGATCGCCCGACCAACGCAAATGGCCGTAACGACAAAGTTGAAAAAGCGGATAGCGACAAACCAGCGATAACGCAAGAATCGACACGCCCCCCAAAGCAAGCGAAGCAAGCCCGTGAACCACGCGAGCCACGTGAGCCGAAAGAAGGCCAGGAAGGTCGCCGCGAACGTCAGCAACGTCAGCGCGAAGAACGCAAAGAAGCACTGACAGCCGATGCGAAGACCGACGATCTGATTCAGAAGCATCTTGATCCGGTGCCAGTGCAAGTTGTTCCGGAAGCCGCGCCCGTCAATGGTGTCGAACCTGTTGCTGACAACGAGAATGCGGAGCAAAGCGAAGAGCGCCGTCGTCGTCGCCGTCGTGGTGGCCGCAACCGCAATCGCCGTGATCGCGAACCAGGTGAATTGAATGAGCAAGGCGAAGTGATTGCTGAATCTGGCACAGAAGCCTTTGTCCCGGTCGCTACCGAAGCAGGCAGTGAAGTTGCACCGGTAACGATAGTGACGCCGGCACCTGTCATCGAAGCAGTTGCACCTGCAGTTGTACCTGTTGTACCTGTTACAACTGCAGCAGCAGCTATCGCAGCAACTCCAGTTGTTCAGTCTGTTCAGGAAGCGCCTGCCGTATCAGTTGCTCCAGCGCCTGCACCAGCGCCGGTCACAGAAGCTGGCAGCGCACCAGTTGCACCTGCATCGGTCGATGTTGTTAATGTTGCTGCTGCGCCGGTTGAGATTGCCGAAGTAAAAGCAGCACCTGCTTCTGCACCAGCAGAAGTCGTGGCGCCGGCAGTGATCGCACCGGTAGTAACCGCAGCAGTAGCAACGCAGACTGAAGTGGTAGCAGTTGCGGCTGAACCAACACCAGCCGTCGTTACCAGCGTTGAGCCTGTAGCAGTTGTCGCAACAGAAGCAGCTGAAACAGCAAAAGCAGTAACAGCAGCAGAAGTACCGGCAGCACCAGTAGCGCCAACGCTGGTCGAATCTGCTCCGGCAGCGGTGGCAGCAACACCAGCAACAGTCCGCACCAAGCCTGCAGCAGCAAGCATGCCTGTTGAAGAACTGAAGCAAATGCTGAGCGCAGCAGGTCTGGAGCTGGCCGTGACCAACCCTGAGAAGCTGCGTGCAGCGCAGGACAGCGTCAGTCAGACAACAGCGCCGGCACGTGTGCCACGCGAACGCAAGCCATTGCCTCCGGCATCGACTGAGCCTTTGGTCTTGGTTGAAACGCGCCATTAATCGGAAACGCAACATAACGCGGTTATCCAACGCTGATATGCGGCGTTACACAAAGTCGGCAAACTCAAAAAGTTTGCCGACTTTTTTACTTTTATTGGATACTCCCCCCATTATTTAGATAAATCGGGCTATCCTCAGCATGTTTAAAGGGCTTGTAAATATACTCCCGGGAGTATATTTATCCCGATAATCAGGCATTTTTACACCGTGCGTCGCGACAACTGCATGCTGACGCGAAATCACCGCCCCGATGCAATCTTAAGCATTCAACCCTCACCAGCCAACATCAATATCAACGCCATGGAACCGACCACCCATCCTGATCAGGCTATTTCTCTCAAAACGGCATTCTGGTACTGGCTGAAATTAGGTTTTATCAGTTTCGGTGGTCCAGCCGGACAAATAGCGATGATGCATGCAGAACTGGTCGATCAGCGACGCTGGATTTCCGAGCGACGTTTTTTACACGCACTCAACTACTGCATGCTGCTGCCGGGGCCGGAAGCCACGCAACTGGCGGTATACATCGGCTGGCTGATGCACAGAACCATAGGCGGGCTGATGGCGGGTATCTTGTTTATCCTGCCCAGCCTGTTTATTTTGATTGGTCTGTCGTGGGCGTATATGGTGTTCGGCAAACACCATATCGTTTCCGGCGTGTTGTATGGGATTAAACCGGCGATCGTCGCGATTGTGCTGGCAGCAGCCTGGCGTATCGGCAGCCGCAGCCTGCGCACGCATTTCCTGAAAGGGATTGCCGCCTGCGCTTTCATTGCCATCACCGTGCTTAAGCTGCCCTTCCCCGCCATCGTTCTGCTCGCCGCGTGCGCTGGCGCCTTGTTCAGACAACATTGTCAGTTACCACCGTCACACGCAGCGGCAGACAGCGGACAAAGAACCCATCCACGCGCGCTGATCGACGATGACACGCCAACGCCGGAGCATGCACGTTTTTCACTGCGCCATCTGATACTGGTTGCTCTCGCTGGCCTGGTATTGTGCGCTGGCGGCTGGAGCCTGATTGCTTATGCGACGGGCTGGCACAATCCATTGACCGAGATGGCATGGTTATTCACGAAAACAGCATTGCTGAGTTTCGGCGGTGCCTACGCCGTGCTACCGTATGTTTTTCAGTCAGCGGTCGATCATTTTCAATGGCTGAGCGCGGCGCAAATGATGGATGGTCTGGCGCTCGGTGAAACCACGCCGGGACCGCTGATTATGGTGGTGGCCTTTGTCGGCTTCGTCAGTGGCTGGAATCAAATGCCGCTGGGCGCAGAAAGCCAGTTACTGGCCGGATTGCTGGGCGCCTGTATCGCTTTTTTCTTCACCTTTCTACCGTCGTTTATTTTTATTCTGGCCGGTGGCCCACTGGTTGAATCGACCCGCAACCAACTGCGCTTCACCGCGCCGCTGAGTGCTATTTCAGCCGCGGTGGTCGGCGTGATCGTCAGCCTGGCAGTATTCTTTGCGAGCCACGTTTTTTATACTGAGCAACAACAATGGGATGTACCCGCCATCGCCTTAACGCTGCTCGCCTGTATCCTCGTATTTCGCTTCAAACCCGGCACAATAACTTTGCTGGCCATATTTGGCGTGCTTGGCTTGTTGTGCCAAAAATTGATCTGAATCTACCTGAAACAAGCGGGGAGAAATCTTATTTTCGTTCTCATGGTATTGTCTCGGCTTATGCAAAAAACAGTCTGAGCTAGCACTTCAATGACGGAAAAATTTATCCCCCTGACCGACCTGAGACAGCAGTTATCGCAACTGAAAATACCGACCCAGCTCGTCGAGCCTGACGGTTTTCTCAGCGATACGCTGGCGCGGCCATTGCACGATTTACGCATTTCGGTCACAGATCGCTGCAACTTCCGTTGCGTGTACTGCATGCCAAAAGAAGTCTTCGATAAAGACTATCAATATCTGCCGCACACATCATTACTGAGTTTTGAAGAAATTACCCGCATTGCGCGCATTTTCATTGCACATGGCGTCAAAAAAATTCGCCTGACCGGGGGCGAACCCCTGCTCAGAAAAAATATAGAAAGACTAGTCGGGATGCTGGCTAATCTACGCACGGTCGATGGCAGCCCACCCGATCTGACGCTGACAACCAATGGCTCGCTACTTACAAAAAAAGCGCAAAGCCTGAAAGATGCCGGATTAAATCGCGTAACGGTGTCACTCGACTCGCTGGACGACGTCATTTTCAAACGTATGAACGATGTCGATTTTTCTGTCGCGCAGGTACTCGATGGCATCGATGCTGCGCAGGCGGCGGGGCTAGGCCCGATCAAAATCAACATGGTCGTCAAGGCGGGAGTCAACGACCATGAAGTCGCGGCCATGGCACGCTATTTCAAAGACACGCCTCATATACTGCGCTTCATTGAATACATGGACGTCGGCGCGTCGAACGGCTGGAAACTGGATGAAGTTATCCCATCGGCGCAGATCGTTCAGCGAATTCAGGATGCCGGCATGCCGCTCAAGGCCATGGCCGCTAACTACACAGGGGAAACCGCAGAACGCTGGCAGCATCTGGGAAGCGAGAGCGAAATCGGCGTCATTTCCAGCGTCACCCATGCGTTCTGCCAAGATTGCAGCCGTGTGCGCTTATCCACCGAGGGTAAGTTGTACACCTGCCTGTTTGCCACCCACGGCCATGATTTGCGGGCATTGTTGCGCGACCCGGCGAACCATTCCGACCTCGCGATTGCCAATGTCGTCGCCAGCATCTGGCAAGCGAGAAGTGATCGTTATTCCGAACTGCGCAGCCAACAAACGGATGCCGATCAGGAACAGCGTAAAAAGATAGAAATGTCGTACATCGGCGGCTGACTGGCAACGGCTCTGCTTGAAAAGCAGCAATGCGGCAGATCCGTCCAAAAAATCAGCGCCACAATAAACAAACACTTCAGAGTAAAGACAAACAACATGACTGGCATAGACAAACAACTGATCACCGGCTTGATTCTGGCCGGCGGACGTGGCACCCGCATGGGCCAGGTCGATAAGGGCTTACAGAGTTTTCGCGGTGCGCCGATGGCACTGCATGCCTTGATGCGGTTGTCACCGCAAGTCGGCGAGATGATCATTAACGCGAATCAGAATCTGGCGGTCTATGAAAGTTTCGGCACGCAAGTCTGGCCCGATCAGATCGACGGCTACGCTGGCCCGCTGGCGGGGGTACAGACCGGTCTGGTGCATTGCGAAACACCGTATCTGCTGACAGTGCCATGCGATTCACCTTTTTTGCCAACTGATCTGGCCGAGCGCTTATCGTTAGGTCTGCTGAGTAATGATGCCGATCTCGCAGTTGCAGTCACCACAGAATATGAAGATGGCATTGCCCGCCGTCAGTCTCATCCGGTATTTTCTCTGATGAAAGCCTCGTTACTGGATGACCTGACAACTTTTCTGATGCAGGGCGGACGCAAAGTTGACGCATGGTTCCAACATTTGCGTATTGCTGAAGTCGTTTTCGAGGACAATACTGGCTTTCGTAATATTAATACCCTGCAAGAACTACGACAATTCGAGACCTGATATGACTCACGCTTCCAGCCCATCCAGCTTGCACGACATCGTCAGTTGTATGTCGGATTACGATCCGCATGCACTTCCCGTCACCAAAGCGCAAGACATCATTGCGCAATTCATCACACCGATTCAGGCAATCGAAAAGCTGGCGATACGACAGGCATTAGGCCGCGTGCTGGCGACAGATATCGTTTCCGGTATTGACGTTCCGGCACACGATAATTCGGCGATGGACGGTTATGCTCTCAACGGCAGCGACCTGCCAGCTACCGGCGTCCGTGATGTCAGAATAGTCGGTACGGCCTTTGCCGGACGAGCCTATCACGGCGACGTCGGTGCCGGAGAATGTGTGCGCATCATGACAGGCGCGGTCATGCCAGCGTCGTGCGACACCGTGATTCCACAAGAATTTACTGTAAATGCCAGCGACGACCAGGTCGGTGTTCCAGCCGGGAAAGTGCGTACAGGCGACAACCGGCGCCTGAAAGGTGAAGACCTAGCGAACGGCAAAACAGCTTTGCAACGCGGTAAAATTTTGCGCCCGGCAGATCTGGGTCTGCTGGCCTCGCTCGGTGTTGCCGAAGTGCCGGTACAGCGTCGTCTGCGCGTCGCTTTTTTTTCAACCGGCGACGAACTGCGCTCACTTGGCGAACCACTGGATGAAGGCTGTGTGTACGACAGCAACCGCTATACCTTGTATGGCATGCTGAGCCGTCTTGGTTGCGACATGATAGATATGGGCGTCATCAAGGATGATCCGGCCGAGCTGGAAGCCGCTTTCCGCTCCGCCTGCGAAAACGCCGATGCCATCATCACCTCGGGCGGTGTTTCCGTCGGTGCGGCCGACTACACCAAGCAAATCATGGGCAAGCTGGGCGATGTCGCATTCTGGACTATCGGTATGCGTCCAGGACGACCTATGGCGTTCGGCAAAATTCATTCGCAAGGGAAAAGCGCCTATCTGTTCGGCTTGCCAGGTAATCCGGTCGCTGTCATGGTGACGTTTTATTTCTTTGCACGCCAGGCTTTGCTGCACATGATGGGGGCAAATGCAGCACCGCTACCGTTGATTCCAGTCATCAGCAAAACCGCCATACGCAAGCGCCCCGGACGCACTGAATACCAACGCGGCATTCTCACGACGAACACCAATGGCGAGTTGGAAGTCAGCGTGACCGGCTCACAAGGCTCCGGTATCCTGCGCTCGATGTCCGAAGCCAATTGCATGATCGTTTTGCAGCACGATCAGGATCAGGTGTCGGCAGGCGACAAAGTCACAGTTCTGCTGTTCGACGGAATGCTATAAAACCATCATTTCCAGCTATTCTGGCATGAGACAAAGTACAATTCATTTTTCTATTTAGACGGAGATCAGAGTGAAAGCTTCAACATGGTTACTGGGTACATGTACATCCCTCGTTTTACTAAGCGGCTGCGGTGGATCTAAAGAGACGACGACCGTGCTTGCCACGGTCAGCAGCGTCGAAAACTCCCAGATTGCTTATCGTAAAACATACACGATGACAGTCAATGGCCAGAATCTGGATAAGGGAATTACTGTTGCTAACCCACTCTGCCTTAGCCTGACGGAAGTCGCAGGCGGTTCTGCCACAAAACGTACATTCACGTGCAAAATCGTCGGTGTCGGTACAGGCGTAGCAACCATCACCAATGCCAACGGCGGTAGTTTGTATCAGGCTTCACTGACATCCTCACTGAGCGCTCAGCCACAAGTCACGATGGGTACCAGCAAAGGTAATATCGTCATCGAATTAAATCCGGCCAAAGCGCCAGTCACCGTTGATAACTTCCTTAATTACGTCGAGAGCGGATTTTATCCAAATAAAATCTTCCACCGTGTTGAAGCCAATCTTGTGGTTCAGGGTGGTGGTTATACCTCTGATCTGCAACTGGCAACAACCTCTGCGGCAATTAAGCTTGAGTCAAGTAATGGTCTGAGCAATACCCGTGGCACCATCGGCATGGCACGCACCAGCGTCGCCGATTCTGCAACATCTCAATTCTATTTCAACACTGTCGATAACACTGCTTTTGATTACAGCAGCACGAATGCCGGTTATGCGGTGTTTGGTAAAGTCGTTGCGGGTCTGGATGTGGTTGATCTGATCCGCGTGGTACCAGTATCAACACAAGGTGGTTTGAGTAATGTTCCCGTGACTCCGGTCTTCATTACTTCAGCAAAGCAAACGCAATAAGATGCAAGAGTATGGATAGCTGCTGTATGCTATCCATACCAATAGCATTTCGTCGATAAATATCGATTAAATCATGTACGCATCACGTACAACATGGCCTTAGTTATTCAACCTGGTATGGGAGTTAATATGAAGAATATGTTAAAGAAATTGTTGATATGTGCGGGTTTTACTTTACTCGCAACTGGTGCCGTTCATGCTAAAGATGAGGTAAAGAAAGCACCAGCGCCAGCGGCGGCCTCTGCTTCCGCAAGCGCTAAAACTGAACTGCTCGACATTAACAACGCCAGCAAAGAAGAATTGGCAACCCTGCCAAAAATTGGCGATGTCCGTTCTGATGCCATCATCAAGGGTCGCCCTTACAAAGGTAAAGATGAATTGCTGACGAAAAAAATTCTGACTAAAGACGTGTACAACGGCATCAAAGATCTGATCATCGCCAAACAAAAGCCAGCTGAAAAGAAATAAGCTCTTTGTTCAGACAACAATCAGAGCATTATTCAACACTGCCGGAATCCGCTACCCGCTGCTAAACACAACGGGTAGCGCAATATAAAAATGCATCTATGTCTGCCTGGTCATTAAAATTTTCCATCCTGGCGCTTGCCGTACTCAGCACACAAAACACTGCCGCTGCTGACGAAAAAGACTATTCAATTACGGGTTTCGGCACCCTGGGCATATCACACAGCGATACCCGTCAGGCAGACATTGTGCGTGATTTATCGCAGGAATCCGGGGTTGGCTACACGCGACAGACCGATGCTGGTATCGACAGTAATCTGGGCCTGCAAATCAACCGCAGTTTCAGCGACAATTTTGATGCGGCAATCCAGGTCGTCAGCCGGAAAAGTGCAGATAATTTCACCCCCACTGTGACTTGGGCCTATGCCAGCTACAGCCCCGACGACAAATTTCAACTACGCGCAGGGCGTTTAGGATTTGACGTCTATATGCTGGCAGATTCCAGAAATATCGGCTACTCCTACACATGGGTACGACCGCCAGTAGACTTTTTCGGCAGACTCGTTGTGTCTTATTTTGACGGTGTTGACACAGTGCTGTCCCACCCTCTGGGAAATGGTAATCTCAAGGCGAAATTTTTTTATGGATTAGCACGTGAAAAAATTTACCTCGGGTCACCGGAAAAATACTACTCGCTGAATCATTCGGAGTTAAGCGGCGCTCATCTTGAGTACCAGCAAAAAAACTGGACAATCAGGGCAGGCTATTCTGAACTGAAACTCGCCGACGACTACCGGCCGTTTGAGCCCATTGTGGCAGAGCTAACATCCCCGTCAATCGCAGCAACCGTTCCGGCATCGTCGGGTATCGCAGATCAGCTGACTACGCATGGAAAAAAATTAAAATATACGTCAATTGGCGCCGTGCTTGACCATGGATCGCTTCAGGCGCAATTCATGCTGGGCCGCATAGAATCTGATTCAGTGCTATTGCAAAACTCAGATGCAGCGTATCTGACGATGAGTTACCGCATAAAAAAATGGACCTCCTACGCTACAGTTTCAGCTTCCCGCCAGCAAGGTGCTGATAAGCAAATAACGACAGACCCGGCACTGTCACCGCGTCTAAAGAATACAATCTCCGGAATCAACAAACAGCTGATACCAAACGGTCAGCAGACTTTTACCGCAGGTATCCGTTACGATCTCGGCGACAACGCCAATATCAAAGTGCAACTGGATCATATCCGCAGTCAGAAGCATTTCCTGGTTCGCAATCCACAAGAAGGATGGGATGGCCATGCGAACCTGCTGAGTGTTGCCTACAATTTTGTATTCTGAATCTGCATGCCATACCTGATCAAATTTTTATGTCTGGTGTTGCTGCTGATCAGCGGCAATGCATCAGCAGAGCTTGCTGTGGTTGCGAACCCCAATAGCGGCATAGACAAACTCAGCAAAGACGAAGTCATCAACATTTATATGGGAAGAACCAGAAAGTTACCGAATGGTTTAACCGGCATGCCCATCGATCTGAGTAATACCCATCATGAAAAAATGCAGTTTTACTCTCTGCTGGTAGGTAAAGAACTGGCAGAAATCAATTCGTATTGGGCCAGATTACGTTTCTCCGGACTCGGGCAACCGCCATTACAAGTCAACAGCATGGAAGATGCAATCAATCTCGTCAGTGAGAATAAAGGTGCAATTGCCTATATTGACAGTAAGAAAATCGATAAAAGAGTTAAACTCATACTCCTTCTGAGCAACTGATTCCCCTTCTGCATGCGCCAACTTATTCGAAATAATATCGCGATACGCAGCTCCCTCGCCTTGCTGGGAGTCAGCTTGGTCATCGGCATCTTTTTTTCATTGGCCAGCTATGTTTATTTTTTTGATGACGAACAAAAGCACACCATCAGCACCATGCAGGATCTGCTGAATTCGGCAGAAAATACCGCCAGCATTGCCTGCTACCTGTCTGACAAAAATCTTGCCAATGAAGTCGTCAACGGCATCAGTAAAAATAATGTCGTCAGCAAAGTTACGATTCATAGCGGGAAAACAACGCTGGCTGTCTCACAAAAAACTTCGATTCCCACATCATTTGAATTGCCGTTCATCTTCAAGCACTATCCGGATTTCATCAGCAGAGAGATTTTCTCGCCGTTCAATCCCAGAGAAAAAGTATGTACGGTAAACATGGAAATCAATCAGGCGACCGTCAACAAAAACAGTACCGACAAAGCCCTCTTTATTGTTGAATTGCTGCTGTTTCAGAATTTGCTGATCGCATCTGTTTTATCGTTGATCGTCTTCGTCTTTTTTACGCGCCCGATCAAAATAATATCTGACAGATTACATGCCCTGTCACCACAAAAAGGCGAGTTACTGAAACACCCTGAAAACAATAAGGAAAATGAATTGGGGCGTTTAGTTAACGACGTGAATCAAATTATCGCCGATCTGGTTTCGTCGCTCGACGAAGAAAAAAATCTGCGGCTTCAACATGCATTAGAAGAAAGAAAATTTCAAACCTTTTTTGAAAATGCTGAAACAGGTATTTTCAAAATGAACTGCAAGGGTGAACTACTCTCTTACAATCAGGCTCTGACACGCATGCTCAACATTGCAACTGACGACGGCGCACCTTCCGCGGCGCTGCTTGAGCTGATCAGCGGGCAGGAATTACGTCTGCATCTGATGATCGATGCGGCCTTAAATGAATCCCGGGTGGTATCGGAAGATTTTTGCATAGAGCCAGGCAGACTGAACGAGAAAAAATGGATCAATATTGTTTTGCATGTGGCTGAAAATGAGTTACTGCAAGGCTTAATCAACGACATTACTGAGCGCAAGTACAAAGAAGAAGCAGCGCAGCAACTGGCGATCACCGACCATTTAACCGGACTGAACAATCGCTTGGGCTTAGAGCGTAAACTCGCTCATCTGATGAAGGAAAACGCGCACGGGCATCCCTCTCCATTTTTTCTGCTATTGATCGACCTCGATAAATTTAAGGAAGTCAACGACACTTACGGTCATAAAGCAGGTGACATGGTGCTGATTCATTTCAGCAATGTCTTGACAAGCATATTGAGAAAAACCGACTTCATTGCCCGCCTTGGCGGCGACGAATTTGTCGTTCTGTTATGCGACATGAGCGATCAGGAGAAGGCGATAGAAATCGCCGGCAAAATCATTACCGAAGCATGTCGCCCTATCGATATTGGTCATGGAATCAGCGCAAGCACTGGTGCCAGCATCGGTATCAACTATGCGTCCGGGGGCATGTTTTCAGCGGAAAAATTACTCGCTGAAACGGATCTGGCCATGTATGAAGCTAAACAAAGCGGCCGCAGCGCGTATGCTATCGCCAGATACGAAACAAGCCCAGATCAGGCGCAATCCATCTGAGCGCGGGCAATTCAAAATGCAGCAGAATAAAAAGAGTTATGCTGCGAAATCGCTATTCTGAACTTAAATCATCTTCAGCAACGCCGAGCAAACTTTGCGCAACATCGGTCGGCAACGCCTCTACTTGCTTGAGCTTGCGCGTCATCTGACGAGTCCGGACTTCGGCATTGTCGATATTTTTCGCCGCCCGTTCCAGCGTCAGTTTGGTCGCGGCCAGTACATCGCCAAACTTGCCGAATTCGGTTTTCACAGCACCCAGCACCTGCCAGACTTCAGATGAACGTTTCTCCAGTACCAGCGTGCGGAAGCCCATTTGCAGACTGTTCAGCAAGGCCGATAAAGTCGAGGGGCCAGCGATAGAAACACGGCAGGAACGTTGCAATTCATCGGCCAGACCGGGGCGACGCATGACTTCCGCATACAAACCTTCGGTCGGCAAAAACAGAATTGCAAAATCGGTCGTCAATGGTGGCGACAGATATTTTTCGGAAATCGTTTTTGCTTCGCCACGTATAGCACGCTCCAATTCTTTACCGGCCGTCGCCACACCCTCGGCATCGGCACGCTCCGCGGCATCGAGCAAACGCTCATACTGCTCTTTCGGAAACTTGGCATCGATCGGCATCCAGACCGGTGCTTTGTCATCTTCCTTACCCGGCAATTTAATCGCAAACTCGACCCGTTCGCCTGTGCCAGGTATGGTTTCCACATTCTTCGCATATTGATCTGGTGTCAGCATTTGCTCAAGCACCATTTCCAACTGCACTTCACCCCAGGTGCCACGGGTTTTCACATTGGTGAGCACACGTTTTAAATCACCAACACCTATCGCCAACTGCTGCATCTCGCCCAGCCCCTGATGCACTTTTTCGAGACGATCAGAGACCAGCTTAAATGATTCACCTAAACGCTGTTCCAGTGTTGCATGCAGTTTTTCATCAACGGTCTTGCGCATTTCCTCGAGCTTGCTGGCATTTTCGATTTGCAGTTGCTGTATTTTTTGTTCCAGCGTCGCGCGGATTTCCGCCATACGCTGGGCATTGGATTCGGTCAGGCTGGTCAAGGTCTGATTCAGCGTGTCCGCAAATGCTTTCAGACTGACGCCCTGCTCTTCGCGCGCACTTTGGCTTTGCTGTATCAAGGCCAGACGCATCTGCTCCAACTGCTGTGCATTGCTTTCGCTGAGCTTGACTAACTGCTGGGAAAAACCATCGATCTGATTTTTCTGCAAGGTCGCCACACTGGTTAATTGTGTTGCCAGCCCCTGTTGAAACCGACTGAAATTGGCACCTAATTCCTGACGTGTTGCCAGCGCGGTTGACTGCACTTGCTCACGCAAAGAACGCTCAGTACGCTCCTGACTCAGCATTTGCTGTTGCTGCGCCTGCTGTAAAAAATTTTGCAGCGCCAGCAAATCCAATGTCGGCACGTCACTCTGCCCTGAACGATGACGCAGCAAGACGATCGCGGTTAAGACGATCAGAACCGCCAATGCAAGCAGAATCAGGATTTCAAATAAAGTCATGGATGAAAAATATCGACTACAAAAAAACAAGAGATACACCTAACATCAGGCGGCTTTTCTGCCTGAACCGCATTCGCGCTTAACCCGGTGTGTTGCGCATCCAGTCAGCGGTCTGATAAAACGACTGCATCAGGTGTTGTTGCAAGGGTTCTGCAATGCCGACATCCTGCATCGCCCACGCCATGCAACGCAGCCATTGATCGCGCTCATCACTGGCAATCGCGTACGGCAAGTGACGCGCACGCAAACGCGGATGACCGAACTGGCTGATATATAAATCCGGACCGCCCATCCAGCCGGATAAAAACCAGAACAGCTTGTCACGCGAACTATCCAGCGGCGTCGGGTGCATGACCCGTATGCCAGCAAATTCAGGCTCCAGCTCCATCAGATCGTAAAAACGATCAACCATTTCGCGCAATTTTTCAGCGCCGCCGATCAGTTCATACAGATTGGATTTTTCTTCTTCGATGTCAACGCTTGTCGTCGTTGTCGCCGTTGTTGTTGCTGCGTTTGCTGTTTGCTCGTCTTGATTCATTGTTCACTCTTTGCCACTAAACGTGTAAGTCACTGTTTTGCTGTTATTTTATCTGTCCGCCGTCAGATACGCGTCTGCGATAGGTTTTTATAAAGCCGGACGTTTCTGATGAACCCAGCTTTGTACTGAAGCACGCTGCCATTGATGCTGCGCATAGTCACGCAAACGCGCCGGAACTTCATCGCCATGCATCGCCAGACGATTCAGCATCAATGCCAGATCAGTATCGGCAATACTCCAGTCGCCAAACAGGTTTTCTGCTCCGGGTAGCAATAAGGATTCAGCAAAAAATATCAGACTGTCTGCCGCAGCTTTGGCTTCCGCCGACAAAGGAGGATACTTTTGTCCATAAAAATTCACCAGCGTGCTGCGTTCAACGCGAATCGGCATCAGATCGCTGCGCAGCCATGCCTGCACCTGGCGCGCACGGGCACGCAGTTCTGGCGACTTCGGATATAAAGCCGTCCCCGGAAAAACTTCGTCAATATATTCGGTAATCGCCGACGATTCAGAAAGACTGAAATCTCCACGCTCCAACGTCGGTACCCGCTGTGTTAATGAAATGCTGGTGTACGCAGTCTGGTGATGGGTTTTCGCCGCCAGGTCGACAGTCACCAACTCAAATTTCACACCTTTTTCAAGCAAGGCCACATAGGCCGACATCGCATACGGGCTGGTGTACTTTGCGTCAACGTACAAACGGATCGTGTCTTTTGTATTTTGGTTCATGCAAACTCCTTTATGTTTCGCAACAATCTGTTTTCACATTTTTTCTATAAATTTTGTATTTGCTATTTTGTCTTCAGGCTTCGCGCAAACTCAACAACGGCGGCTGATTCAGGACATTGCGCAAACCCAGCCAGCCGCCGATCATCGCGCAGATAGCGCCGACAAACAAGCCTGCGATCCAGACCAGCGGTGAAAACGTCCATTCAAAATTGAAACTGAATTTCGCCAATGTCCAGCCTATTGCCGAAGCGCCGCTGGCAGCGAGTAAACCAGCGAGGCCGCCGATCAGTAAAAATTCCACCCACTGCGCGCGCGATAATTGCGAACGGGTCGCGCCTAAGGCTCTGAGCAACGCTGCTTCACGCATACGCACGTCCTGCGAGCCAGCCAGTGCCGCATACAACACCAGAACGCCGGAAGCCAGTGTGAACATAAATAAAAATTCAACCGCAGTAATCACCTGATCAAGCACATCCTGCAATTGTTTGATCATCGCACCGACATCCACCACCGTCAGATTCGGGTAATCCAGCGTCAACTGATTAATGAACGCCATTTGCGATGGCGGGACACGAAATGCGGTAATCCAGGTTTGTGGCATATCAACCATGGCCTTGGGGTTGATCACCACGAAAAAATTCACACGCATGGAACCCCAGTCCAGCTTACGCAAGCTGGTGATTTTCGCCGTGGTCTGCTGTCCTGCGATATCAAACGTCAACTGATCGCCAAGTTTGAGCTTGAGTGTTTTGGCAATCCCCTCTTCCACAGATGCTTCAGGTGCCGTTGCATTGGCATCGTCATACCACTTGCCAGCGGTCAGCTTATTCAGTTCCGGCAATTCTGTCATCGTCGAGAGATTAAACTCTCTGTCCACCATGCGTCGCGCCTGATCCTCGACATAAGTATCAGGGCCAATCGCGTTGCTGTTCACCGCGATCAGACGACCGCGTATCATCGGGTACATGCGTGGCTGCCCAAAGCTCGCAAGACGCTGCGCGATCTCGTCTTTCTGATCGGGCTGAATATTGATGACAAACTGATTCGGAGCATCCGGCGGTGTCGATTTTTTCCACGCAGTGATCAGATCACCGCGCACCACAGTCAGCAACAGTAACGCCATCAAGCCCAATGCCAGCGAAACGACTTGTATCACCGTAGCACCCGGGCGCCGCTGCAATGCGGTGACGGCAAAGCGCCACGCAGAAAAATGAAACAGATTCCGCATACGTTTGAGCGACAGCACGCCCGCCCACGCAATCAGTGCAAACAACAGCATGCCGCCGAGGAAACCCGCCGCAGTCAACATGCCGAGTTTGAGATCGCCCGTCTGCCATAACAGCAAACCAAGAAACATCGCCAGACCCAGCGCATAGGTCGCCAGTGTCAGCGGCTGCGGTGCATCCTGTTCGCGACGAATGACGCGGTTGTGCGGCACATTGCGCAATTGCATCACCGGCGGCAACGCGAAACCGACAAGCAGCAACAAACCAGTCGCAACACCCTGCGCTGCAGGCAACCAGCCCGCCAGCGGCAGATCTTTGGCGACCAGCGAGCCCAGCCATTCCAGCAACACATAATGTCCGGCATAACCAAGCACGACGCCCGCCACGCTGCCGACCAGCCCCAGCATCAGAAATTCGATCAGATACATGGCGCTGACCTGATTTTGCGTCAGACCCAGACAACGCAGCATCGCACAGGCATCCAGATGGCGCAGCATGAAACGCCGTGCGGCCATCGCAATCGCCACTGCCGCCAGCATCGCCGACAACAGACTCACCAGCGATAAAAACTGCTCAGCACGATCCAGCGTCGCGCGCATTTCAGGGCGACCGGAATCCAGCGATTCCAAGCGTACGCCTTTCAGTTGTTCACGTTCTATCGTTTGTTTGAGTTGCGTCTGATAAGCCGCAATCGCTTTCGCATCACCCGCCATCAGCAAGCGATAAGTTACGCGTGAGCCATCTTGTATCAAGCCAGTCGCGGCTAAATCGTCTAATGAAATCATCGCGCGCGGCGCAAAATTCATAAAGCCCGCGCCACGATCAGGTTCGTTCGCAATCGTCTGCGTAAAACTGAATTCCAGATCACCCAGCTTCAGTTTATCGCCGACTGTCAGATTCAGCGCCAGTTGCAAAGCAGGATCAAGCCAGACTGTGCGTGAAGCCGGAATATCCTGCGTCAGAACTTCAGCCGCACCTGACTTGTTTTGCGCGCCGCCAAGCTGATGTAATTTCAGATTGCCACGTAAAGGATAGGCATGACTGACCGCTTTCAAGGACACCAGCTTTGCTTGTGCCTGATCGCCCTCACCGGCAATTGCCATGCTGGGGAAAACGACAGTTTCTGCGATACGCAAGCCGCGCCGTTGCGCTTCGGTGCGCCATTCCTGTTTCACCGGCTGGTCTGCGCTGACGAGCAAATCCGCGCCCAGCAACTGATGCGCATCACGGTTCAGACCACTACGCAGCCTGTCGGTAAAAAATCCGACCGAAGATAAGGAAGCCACGGCAACCATTAATGCAATGATCAGAAACCGCAACTCACCCGCACGCCAGTCGCGCATGGTCATACGCCAGGATAAACCAAATATCATTCGCCTACCTTTGCCAGAAAGATCAACATCGACTACATCAGGAAAAACAACAATATCAACATCTCTGGCAGGTCGCTGAGCTACATAAACAGCGCCAAAAGCCTTGCCACACTGCTGACATGAGTAAGAATAGGGCTGACGCAATTTGCCCCGGTAAAACTAAAAAGCTTTTTTCTGCTTTGGGAAACATCGCTGGTAAGCGATGTCCGTTTCGCCAGCAGGCAACATGTTGCCTGAAACCCTGGCTACACCATGGCGACGAAGACAGTACGAATAGTACGGCTAGGAGCCATAACGCCGCAGGGGCGATTTTACGTCAGTCCTAAATAGGGAGTATCGACCAGAAATCAATTACTCCCTACATATTTAAATGGGGATAGAGGCATGTTTTAACATACTCCCCCCAGTATATTTTTACCTTCTGAACGTATTCTGTGCATCAACAGACGCCGGGCGGCAGTCACAGCAAGCGCAGATGATCAGGAATTTAATGCCTGACTGAAATCGTCCAGCAAATCCTGAGTATCTTCGATGCCGACAGAAACGCGGATCAGAGAATCAGCAATCCCCATTTCGGCACGGCGTTCAGCGCCCATTTCAAAGAAAATGGTATGCGCCACCGGTATCACCAGCGTACGCGTATCGCCGAGATGGGTCGCATTAATGGCCAGATTCAGCCGGTTCAGATAATCAAAACAATCGATTTCCGGCTTCAGCTCAAAACTGAACAAAGCGCCATAGGCAAGAAATAATTCATTCGCCAGCGCATGTTGCGGATGCGATGCCAGCCCCGGGTAATGCACTGCTGCCACGCGCGGGTCTGCTGCCAACATCGTCGCAATCGCCATCGCATTCGCACATTCACGTTCCATCCGCAACGCCATGGTTTCAGCGCCAACCGCGATCTGATGAGCAGCTTCAGGCGATAAGGTCGCGCCGAAATCACGCAAGGCTTTGGCACGCACCTGCGCCATGCCTTGCTGAGCAGGTGCCTGCTTACGGAAATTATCGGCAATATTTGGATACGCGGCCCAGTCAAATAAGCCAGTGTCAGTCAATGCCCCGCCGAGTACATTGCCATGTCCGGCGATATATTTAGTCAGCGAATTGACGACCAGACTGGCCCCCACGCTCTTAGGCTGAAATAAATACGGCGAGGTGATTGTGTTATCAACGACAAATAAAATGCCGCGTTCCTGACATAAGCGGCCTATGCGCTTGAGATCAGCGATCTGCGTACGCGGATTCGCAATGGTTTCCACAAACACCATGCGGGTCGCTGGCGTCAGCGCGGCTTCAACATTGGCAACGGCAGTGGCATCCACCAAAGATACGTCCAAACCCTGTGTACTCGCTGTTTGCCAGAGACTATTCGTATTTCCGAATAAGAATTTCGATGAAACGATGTGATCGCCCGCACGCAACAATGCCTGAAACACCGCGCCAATCGCCGCCATGCCAGTCGCAAAGGTAATCGTCGAGACACCCGCTTCCATGCAGGTGATTTTGTCTTCTAGCGCAGACACCGTGGGATTACCCTGACGTCCGTAACGATAACCGGATTGTTTGCCCTGAAAGACGGCAGCTAAATCGCGCGCGTCCTTGTAACCAAACAAAACGGAAGTATGGACAGGTTTATGGACAGAGCCGTGTTCAATGTTTTTTTGTCTATCGCTATGCAGAATAGTCGTGGTAAAACCGTAGGAATTTTTTTCGTTCATGATCAGAAATACGCAAAGTTGCTGCTAACAGGAAGACTGCCAGTGTACTCCAGATGTCGGCATCCGACCGAGCGGGCAAACACGTATCAGACCGAGCGCGGCACAAAATTGACCTTATCAAAAGAAATTAGCCGCACCTGAACTGGCTCAGACCAAAGTCATCACCTGTTGCCTGCAGCCTGCGCCAGCGCCTGCGAGGCGCGTTGATAACCGTATTCCCATTGCAATCTGACCATCGCAACAAAGTCATCGTAACGCTCAGGCACACGCAAGACGATACGATTACGCAGCCACTGAATTTGCTTGCTGATCTGATACTGCACCAGTGCCGTTTCCATGTCCGCAGTATCGATCCAGACATCCGCCTCTTGCTGCAAGACATGGCGCAGACGGTGATTACCGTTGATGCCCAACACCATGCGCAATGCAGGCAACTCTATATGCCGGCCATACCAGCCCTTGCGTTCCATCATGACTTCCTTCGCCAGACGGCGGGCGATTTCTATCGGAAACAGATCAATCACACCGCCCGAATAATGATGCTCACCGATCTGATGGCAACGGAAATAATACATATCCGCAATCGAGGCGCGCACCGCATCGGCAACCGCGATCTGCGTTTCAAACTCGATTTGCGGCGCAACCACGCTGTTTTTGTGGGCATCACTGGCAATCGGTGAAGGCATACCAGCTAACAAGCCAGCAACGCGCGGCTCCGTAAAAATGGTTTCAGCAAATAATTTTTTCCCGCCCCGGAGTGTGCCTACTTCGTCCTGCCCGTATAACAAACGCCCCGCAACAATCGCCAGCGCAGGCGCAGCGGGATAACTCATTTCCGGCGGCAGCGGTAAATCAGGTGGAATATCGAACAAATAATCCTGAAACAGATCAGGAATACGTCTGGCATCGTTGGCGAACAAAGCGCGCTGGGCTAAGGCCCGGATTGCGCGCCATAAACTGATATCGGGATTCGCTTGCAAGCCACGCCAGAATGCATGCATCTGCGGCGAACTGATCCATGCCAGGCGTTGCACATCGTCCGGCAAATGGCGAATCAGTGCGCCGGCAATCGCCGCACCGCAACTGGCAACGATCACATCCGGCGCTTTTCCCTGCAACTGACATGCGCGATACATGCCGAGATAATAGCCAAACCGAAAACCACCGCCCGCCATGACCAGACAACGCTGAAACTGTTCATTGTCAGGCGCGTGCTCTGGCAGTGCTTCGTCAACAGTTGAGACAAATAAATTCTGATCCGGCAAAACACATCCTTTAAATGACATCTTTTAAAACATATCGTTTGAGACCGCAGCACTGATACAAATTACACGGCCATCGATAGCGTGCCGGACGTGCTTTATTTTAAGAAAAACGCTTCAATCAATTGTGCCAGTAATTCTGGCTGATCGTGATGCAACATGTGTCCTGCATCAGCGATCATTTCTTTTTGCAGATCAGGAATATGGGTCAGACGACGGTCAATTTCTATCTGCGCCTGCTCTCTTGGTCCCATCCAGTGCCAGACATCGGTATCATCGGCCTGCATCCACAGCACTGGCGCGCTGATTTTTTTCCAGCACGCCATCACCTCTTCTACCTGAAACAACAAAGGGCTGGTTTGTTTATGCGCAGGATCACCAAGAATTTCCCAGCGCCCGTCGGCATTCTGTTTCGACCAGAACGCCGATAAAAAATGCGCACGCTCATCCGATAAGCGCGGATTAGTTTTTTGCAGACGCGCTGCCACCTCTGCTTGCGAGGCATAGGTGCGCAATACCGGCGGCTGGTGCAATTCATTCAGCCATTTCGCGTAGCGCCCCGGTGCTTGTGCCGGGAATGTCGTCGGCAAACCAAAACCTTCCAGATTCACCAATCGCCGTACCCGCTCAGGACGCACACCGGCATACAAGCCGACCACGTTTGCACCCATACTGTGACCAAGCAAATTGATTGCGCCTTCCGGTGCGTAGTGCAGCAAAATCGCATCCAGATCACCCAGATAATCAGGGAACCAGTAGGTATCGCTGCCCGGTGCTTCCGTCAGACCAAAACCGCGCAAATCAGGCGCGATCACATGCCAGTCTTGCTGCAGATGATCAACCACAAACTGAAACGAGGCCGACACATCCATCCAGCCATGCAGCATAAAGATTTTTGGCGCGTCTTCATTACCCCAGTGGCGGATATGGTATTGCAAACCACGGATGGGAATAAATTCAGAGCGTGAGGCATTACGGGCAATTGTCATGGCAAATTAATTTTTTTCATCAAGAAACTCTGTGCCATCCATCTTCAGACGCAGAGATATGCAGTAGGATGCAAATGTAGGCCGTCAAAACAATAACAACAATAGAACGACCGTTCGATAATTATAACGGAGACAGAATGAAGCCGCTGAAAACAACATCCTCAAAGAAAAAATCAACGCCACCTGATCACTATCCGCAACTGTACCAAGACTTCCGCTGGAACGTTCCCGAACATTTTAATATCGCCGAAGTCTGCTGCCACCGCTGGGCCGACGACCCAAAACGCGTTGCTATTTTTCATGAAAACAGCGAAGGAATCAGCGGACGTCTGACCTATGCAGAGCTGCAAAGACAGGCGAATCAGCTCGCTAATTTACTCCGTCTGCAAGGCGTGGATCGCGGCGATGTCGTCGCCAGCATCATGCCGCAACGCCCCGAAACAGCCATTACGCTGATGGCTTGCCTGCAACTGGGTGCGATTGCGATGCCGCTGTCTTTTTTGTTTGGCCCGGAAGCGCTTGAGTATCGCTTGCAACACAGCGAAGCCGTCGCACTGGTGCTCGATGCCAGTGGCCTCGATGCGTATCTGGAGATTGCAGCTCGTTGCCCGCATTTAAAAACGGTGATAACAGTCGATTGTCCCGATGCGCCTGCCGATTTTCATCCGCTGGAATGGGAAGCCTATGTCGCCGACATGCCCGCCGAATTCACCTGTGAAAAAACACGGGCGACCGACCCCGCGATCCTGATTTACACCAGCGGCACCACCGGCGCACCAAAAGGCGCACTGATCCCGCATTCAGCGATGATAGGTAATCTCAGCGGCTTCGTTGCTTCGCAAAACTGGTTCCCGAAAAAACACGATGTGTTCTGGTCTCCGGCAGACTGGGCGTGGACTGGCGGCCTGATGGATGCATTGTTACCGGCACTGTATTTTGGCAAACCTATCGTCGGTTATCACGGCAGATTTACCGCCGAAACCGCGTTTTACCTGCTCGATAAATACAAGGTGACTAACACCTTTTTGTTTCCGACTGCCCTGAAAATGATGATGAAGGCAGTCCCCGCGCCACGCGACAAATATAGGCTGAAATTACGCACGATTATGAGCGCTGGGGAAGCCGTTGGTGATGCTGTGTTTCACTGGTGTGAAAAAGCACTGAAAGTCACGCCGAATGAAATGTTTGGACAAACAGAGATGAATTACATCGTCGGCAATAGCCATCAGCAATGGCCCGCAAAGCCCGGCAGCATGGGACGCCCCTACCCTGGTCACAGGGTTGCAGTGATTGACGATGACGGGCATGAAGTCAGCATTGGCGAAACCGGCGAAGTCGCCGTCAACCGCTACGACATTCATGGTCACCCCGACCCAGTATTTTTCCTCGGCTATTGGAAAAACGATGAAGCGACCCGTAATAAATTTACCGGCGACTGGTGCCGTACCGGTGATCTGGCGTTGCGCGACGATGATGGCTACCTCTGGTATCAGGGGCGTGCCGACGATATGTTTAAAGCAGCCGGTTACAGAATTGGCCCGTCTGAAATAGAAAACTGCCTCATCAAACACCCGGCAGTCGCCAACGTCGCTGTCGTACCCAAGCCAGATAAAGAACGCGGCAATCTGGTCAAAGCCTATGTCGTATTAAGCCCCGGCATCAAAGCGAATGACAAGCTGACCAAGGAATTGCAGGCGCACGTGCGCGGCAAACTCGCACCGTATGAATATCCAAAAGAAATTGAATTTATCGCTGCCCTGCCAATGACAACGACAGGCAAAGTGCAAAGGCGGGTATTACGTTTGCAGGAGCTGGAACGTGCGAATAAAAACGGCGATTGAGCCGCGAAGGCGTAGCAGATAAGCAGCGGCTCATTGCGCCTGACTCAGCAAGGTGGCGCTGATCGCCTGCGCCGCCTGCTCTATCACTTCATCAATCGCCTTGCCATACGCGGTTGAACGGAACGCATCACCGGCGAAGACATGTTCCGCCCCGATCAGCACATCACCGCTGGCCTTGCTGCTGAAATCAAAACGCCCCAGCAGGCTGCCAGCGCGCGCATCATAAACCCTGATTTCAATATCAATCACCCGGCTGTGCTTTTCACGTAATCCCCACAACATCGGCTGCGTATTGATACCAGCATCGCGGACTTCACCGGCCACCACATAACGCACATCGTATAAGCGGGCAATTTGCCCCAGCAGTTGCGGGCTCGCCGGAGACAAGCGCCACTCCGTCGATAATAAATCCGGCGTCGTTTTCACTTTCCATAACTGCTTTTCAAGGCGATGCCCGATTTCTCTTGGCAAGCCTTGCGCAATATTATCGATGTCTTTCAGTTGCGCCTGCTTGTTCACGGCAAACCCCGTCAACAAAATACTGCGCGCGCCATCCGGCGATAGTTCAGGCGTCTGCGCATGCACGATCAAAGGCGTAATACAGGCGAGACAAAGCAAAAAACAGTGAATGACCGCCAATCGATGAACGCGCATGATTTTCTCTCAGGTTGAATACCGTTTCATCATAGCAGCCCGCCGGATTCAGATAAACTGCAAACAGCAACGAATGGCACGCTTATATGTCATCTTAAACACCGCTGAAATATCGCTGAACCATCACAGGGCTTACGCAAAGCCGCCCCAGCGGCGTTGTGGCTCCTGGCCGTACTTTCGTACTGTCTTCGTCGCCATGCCTTGCTGGTACAACTTTGCGTAAGCCCTACATCAATGAGACATCAAACGATAACACCCCGATCTGAAACGCACATGAACCACGACTTACGCATCACACTCGCCATGCCAGAGCACACCGATGCCCTGCTCGCCTTTGAACTCGACAACCGCACGCATTTTGAACAATGGATCGCCAGTCGTGGTGACGCTTTTTATACCGCCGCAGCCGTTCGCAGCAGTCTGGAACAAGCGCAATGGGCAAGAAATGCACAAAAGGAATATCACTATCTGGCCTGGGTCAACGATGCCATCGTCGGCCGCGTGACTCTGCGCGGCGCAGAACGCGAACATTATTTTAAAGCCTCACTCGGCTATCGCTTCAGCGCACAACACGGCGGCAAAGGCTACGCCAGTCAGGCGGTCAATCATGTGGTCGAAGAGGCGTTCCGCTCACTCAATCTCTGGCGCATCGAAGCCGTGGTGATTGCCGATAATCTGCCATCACAGGCCGTGATGCGCAAATGCGGATTCCAACAATACGGCCATTCGCGACAGGCCGTGTTGCGTCACGGTGCCTGGATGGATTTGCTGCATTACGAAAAACATGCGGGGTAGTTTGCGATTATCTGAGCGTTTAAGACGATGATTGTTTTGCGTGTGGTGCGGATGAGCCGACGCGTGAAGTGAGGCCCTATCAATTGCAGTGTTAGACCACATCGCCGTACAAAGCTCTGATTGAACTAACGAACGCCGGCAAAACTGAGTAGTCAGTGTCGTGAATTTCATTCCAATCGTCGGTTGCGTTGAAGGCATGTTTAAGGTTTTTCTGAAATTGGGAGTCAATCACAAACGGAGGCGGTGTTCTATTATCTATTTTGTGTACTTGGACAATAACGCGGTTGTTACGTTTTCCGACTATGTGATCAACAAGAAGCCAGCGTGCATTTGCTCTCTCAATAATTCCTTCATCATTAGTCTTGACTTGAAGAACAAAGTCTCCAACCTTAAATGCGTCCGAGTCAACGTCGTTGTCATTGGCCCAGTTTCTTTTTCCGAAATGGGTTTCGATTTCGGCTCGAATTTGTGTACTGTCCTCTCGTAGCTCAGACCAAACAACTAGCTTCCATTGTTTTGGAAGTCTCGTTTTTGTAGAATCTAAGAAAGATTGGTCTATATTAGATTCACCTTCGTTACTATTTTCCTTCTGCCGCGCATATGCGGCATGCTCAACGTCTAATTTCGAAAGAGCTTCTGGTGTAACTCTTGCATAGTCAAGGGCCGAAATTACCTGATTAATATCAAAATGCGTGTCATCGCAATAGACTCCAAACTCATGGAGTCCTCCTTCGCCTAATGCGTTCTCAGACAAGTTTGCTGATCCGACGATTAAGCCGACGCCTTGTCTCCAGTATATTTTTTGATGTAAGCGATCACAGAAATAGACGGAAATTCCGCTGTCAATTAGACGGCGCACCCCATCAGGATTTGTTCCTCCCGCTTTCGGCCAACATATTACGTTTAGATTCTCGACGCCAGAAGGAAGATGATCTAATGCGTTGTAGCCAACAAAACCAACAACTGCCCATTTTTCTCCCGGTCCAGAAAATAAGATTCCAAGCTGCTTTTTTATGTCATGTGAATTGCGTAGATAGTGCATATAGAGCCTTGTGGTTTAACGTGAATAAGTGCGCCGCGCTTTTAAGCGTTCTTTTAAATAGGGGAAGTTCACACTTCCTTAATCAATAAGTTTATATTTATTGGAAATCCTATTGGCAAATTCTTGAGACTCTAAAATCGGTGCTACGTCCTCGTCATTAATTATAGAAATTTCCAATAACAGAGAGTCTCCTAAATACCTAGCATCTGTTATTTTAAGATGTGGTTTGTAGTTGGCGTCTTTAGCAAACTCGTCATTTGCAATCTCCAGTAATTGTTGCTTAGTGACGGGAATTTTAGTAGTCATTGCTTGCTCCAGAAGTGTGTGTGGGAGGGGGTAAAGGTTACTAACTTTTCAAAATGAAAGAAACCAACGTTAACATATCAATGCAATTCCGGCAACAAGGTTGCCCCTCTCAAAACGCTTGTAGTTATTAATTTTCGCTGACGCTTCCATTGGGAGCAAACTCAGGCGAAGTGCACGATCAAAGCACCTCAGTTTTAGCGTATTAAAACGACAGAACTGGGAAACCTTCATCACCCTGCGCCACCGGGCGGGCCGTTGATTACGCAACCCAAACCACGGATTTTGCATTCCATCGCAAATCGCTGGGCTTTCCATTTTTCGCGGCACATACTCTGACCCATCACTCAGCGATCACGCTTCGTTGACGCAAGGATTCATACTCGATCACCACCGTTTCAACTTTACCGGAGAGCCTCATGCGCTATATGTTGATTTTGCCTTTACTGTTCATCTCTTGCATCGCATCGGCAGAAGATGTCAGCCGCGATGTGCCTGCCTTCAATACCATCCGCAGCCGCAGTGCGTTTAATGTCACGGTCGAAGTTGGCAAAGCGCAGTCCATCACTATCCGTGGCAATGACAAATTTACCGGCAAGGTGGTGACGGAAGTATTTGGCAATGAACTGCTGATCTCGTATAAAGAAAAAAATTCGGTGCGCATTGCCGATGATGCGCAAGTCATCATCACGGTGCCGGAATTAAATAGTTTCAAAATGGAAGGCGCAGGTGTGACGCGCTTGAAAAATATCAATGCCAATGATTTTTCTATTTCTTATGAAGGTGCAGGCAAGCTGGTGGCCAGTGGCAAAACCCGTTCGCTGCATCTCGCGGCACGCGGTATCGGTTTAGTCGATACCAAGGAATTACTGGCCGAGCGTGTTGATGCCAACATCGAAGGCGTGGGTGCCGTTTCTGTGTATGCGCGTGACAGGCTGAATGCTTCGGTGCAGGGCATAGGCAGTCTGACGTATTACGGCAATCCGCGCAGCCTGAGTAAATCGGTCGAAGGCATAGGCAGCATCAAGGCTGGCGACTGAGTGTAGATCGAGCGCAATGGCGCGCAGATTAAATGCAGAGCAAATACACGCGGCGGTTTATCCCTTATGCGCCGCGAGCAAGAGTAATAGCAGGAGGGTTTTACCCCGGAAGGCTGCCTTCCGGGGATTTTTTGCGTTAATACCATTTGAACGACAACTGGCAAATCAGGCAGAGAAACGCAGATTAAGCCTGATGCAATGCGGTCAGCTCATCTTCATTAAAACCGGCGCTACGTCTGGCTTCCAGATTGAAAGGGCCGCGTAATTTCGGTGCTGCGTATTGTGTGGCCAGGCGCGCATAGGTCGCAATCACATCCAGCCCCTGCTCATCACACAAACGCTTGTACCATGCATTGCCAATCGCGACATGGCCGATTTCATCGCGATAAATAATCATCAGAATATCGGCTCCGGCTTTATCCCCTGCCTGCGCGAGCTTCGCAGAAACACCCGGCGTCACATCGAGCCCGCGCGCTTCGAGTGTGCGCGGCACCAGCGCCAGCCTTGCCAGCAAATCGTCGCGGGTTTTTTCTGCCATTTCCCACAAACTATTGTGGGCAGGATAAGCGCCGTAATGACTATCCATCGAATGCAAATGGGTTTCCAGTAATTGAAAGTGATACGCCTCTTCTTTCGCCACTTTCAGCCAGTCACGATAAAACTGCTCTGGCATCCCAGCAAAACGCCACAGAATATCTGCCGCCAGATTAATCGCATTCATCTCGATATGCGCGAGTGCGTGGATCAGTATGCGTCTGCCCTCCAGCGTCTGCATCGACCTGCGCCCGACCTGGCCGGGTGGAATCAGCTCTGGTTTCGCAGGACGCCCGGGAATGCCGTCGGGAATCGCGAACTGTTGCTGCGTATCGACAGGCGCATCATCCGCTATCGCCCGTAGGATCGCGCATTTAACGCCGGTGTCGTTGGCCAACAGAGCAGTCAGCACCGTAGCGCGTAATTCCATAGGTGAATGTGTTTGCAAAATACTCTTCTTATCGATTATCGGACTAACGGAAAACCGCCCCAGCTGCGTTATGGCTCCTAGCCGTACATTCGTACTGTCTTCGTCGCCACGCCTTGCCGGGGCAATTTTCCGTCAATCCTAATTACTCCGGCATCATCGGGCGCGGAGCGTTAAAATAACGGGTTAAATACTTGTCGATGCATCAGCCAGTCCGCAGCTTCATCCGAGTCACGGTCATGCTGCATCAATACCAGATCAGAACGCAGTCTTTGTTACTATCGTCACACACATCAGCGCTTGCCTGTGTGAGCGACCGCAAACAAAGTTTTATCAGCCGCTATTTTACGGAATTATCATGCCCATCTACCAATTAGGCGATATCGCGCCGGAAATCGATGCCTCCGCTTACATCACCGATACCGCAAAAATTATCGGCAAGGTGAAAATCGAAGCGCAAGCCAGCATCTGGTTTGATGTCACGATACGCGGCGACAATGAACTGATCACGATCAGCGAAAAAAGCAATGTGCAGGAAGGTTGCATCCTGCACACCGACCCCGGCTATCCACTGACCGTAGGCAAAAACGTAACGATAGGCCATCAGGCGATGCTGCATGGCTGCACCATCGGTGACGGTTCACTGGTTGGTATACAGGCGGTGATATTAAATGGCGCCAAGATCGGTAAAAATTGTCTGGTCGGTGCTGGCGCGCTGGTCACCGAAGGCAAAGAATTCCCCGATAATTCGCTGATTATCGGCACCCCGGCCAAAGCCGTGCGCCAACTGACAGAACAAGACATTCTGGGCATGCGCTACAACGCTGAAAACTATGCTAGCCGCGGCCAGGCGTATAAAACACAACTCAAACGTATTGATTAATATTGATTAAAAATGAAAGGATGCTGGCTTGTATTAGCGAGGTCCTGAAAATTTTTACCCGCTTCAGAAAAACAGAATCACCATGACAGATACCTTACAAAAATTTATGTTCGAACACGCTGGCGTACGCGGCGAGCTGGTCGAAATGGAAAGCGCCTGGCAACAAATGCAGTCGCACCAAACCTATCCGCCTGCGGTGCAAACGATGCTGGGCGAAATGATGGCCGCCGCTGCCCTGCTCTCTGCCAATCTGAAGTTCAACGGCACGATGATCATGCAGATTCACGGTGATGGCCCGGTCAAATTGATGGTGGTTGAATGCGACTCTGAACTGCGCCTGCGTGCCACCGCCAAACTGGCAGACGATGCTGTGATTGAAGACCATGAAACCCTGAAAGATCTGGTGCATGCGCACGGACATGGGCGCTTCGTGATTACCCTCGATCCGAATGACAAAATGCCGGGGCAACAGGCGTATCAGGGCATCGTTCCACTGGATGGCGACAGCATTGCGACCGTCATTGAAAACTATATGCAGCGCTCAGAACAGCTCGACACCAAACTCTGGCTGGCGGCAAACGATAAAGTCACGCGCGGTATGTTGCTGCAAAAGTTACCGAAAATCGGTGGCAGCGAATCGCAGGTCGAGGATGAAGCCGAAGCCTGGAATCACGCGGTGATGCTGGGCGACACTTTGAAAAAAGACGAAATGCTGAATCACGATATTGCCACGCTGATGCACCGCTTATTCTGGGAACAGACCCTGCGCGTGTTCGAGCCGCTGCAGCCAAGTTTTCATTGCAGCTGTACCCGCGAAAAAGTCGGCGACATGCTGAAAATGCTGGGAATTGATGAAGTGGAAAGCGCGATTGCAGAATTCGGCAAACTCGATATCAATTGCGATTTTTGCGGCAAACATTACGGTTTCGATCCGGTTGATTGCGCCCAGTTATTCGTTGCTAAAACATTGGCAGAAGGCATCCTGCCCCCGGGCGACAGCAAGCACTGATCTGCCGTGCTTTTTCAAAGAAGGCTGCCACACTCTGGCAGCTTTTTTTATTTCACTGTGTATTCTCATCTACTTCCGCCGGCTGTTCTCGCTCCAACCATGCCGCTCGTTCCGGCCCAATGCCATCCATTCTAAGGATAGTTTGAAGCTCGGCTAGTGTTCGTGGAATTGTCGGCATCGCCGTTCGAAGTTATAAAATTTCGCATATTTCTCAGCAAAGCAAGATACTATCCTCACGGACACAGTGCGAGTTCGGACAAATGCGGACAATCACGCCACTCTCCAATCTGATGTTGTTCTGCCAAATGAATCGTGCCCTTATAAAACGCCTTTTTTCGGATATCGGAAATATGAACAAGCAAATTGTACTTAAAGACGATACGGGAGAATTTACGGTTTCCATCTTCCAGCCACCTGGTGCATCCCGGACTGTACTTTTCGCAGTGGGGGGCGGTGGGAACCCGTGTCGCCACATGCCTCTGTTGAACATGTTGGCTGAGCAGGGATGTACGGTAATAGCGCCCCACTTCGAGCGGATGACTAGCCGCTTGGTTTCGGCGACTGAACTGGCAATGAGGATTCGGAGGCTTCGTCTCGCACTCGATTTCGCAGCGCGAGCGGAACAAGCTATCTACGCCGTCGGACATTCGATAGGCTCAGCGATACTGATTGGTTTGGCCGGCGGTCAAATGTGGATGCATGACGGCAAAAAGCTAGACTTTGAAACAGACAAAAGAATAGAACGAATGGTGGTGTTCACTCCGGCAATGGATTTCTTCACAGTGCCTGGCGCTCTTGATGAGGTGCGCACTCCGATACAAGCGTGGGCCGGTTTGCTAGATTCTATTACCCTCCCGTCTCAGACCGTATTTCTAAAAAACACCCTGGGTTCGCTGGTGGACGCCCGTTTTATTGAGGGTGCAGGTCACTTCTCCTTCATGAACGAACTGCCGCCAAACGTCGTAGATACTATTGAGAAACGCGAACCGTTTTTCGCCCAGCTCAATCTCGAGGTCAGCAAGTTCCTCTTCAGTTGAGAAGCGCAAGGCGTACCCGTGGAAGAATGTGCCAGGAGCTGCCTGTCAGGGGCGAAAACAAACCAAACAAAATTAGGATTATTGTGAGAGTTTTTGAAGCAGTCAAAACGTTAAGGGGCTGATCCTGGATTTTAGGTGCAGTTTCACTCGCACCAATAGTATTTTTTTTATATCAAAATTGGCTATTTTCTCAGTGGGCCAAGAAACTTGCGAGTAATGGTGAGTTTGTCTGTGGTACAGGAATATTTGCAATATTTATTCTATGTACAGTTGTCGCTACGTGTTTATCTGCCGTAGCCACTTTTATCGGGTTTCTCGGCTATCTTAAGATTGATAAACCTAGACCACGAAAAAGATTATTTGAGGTGTTGGTAATTGGAAGCATTTTGGTCGCCGCAGGTGGAACTTGTTTAACGCTTATTTAGGCCACTAATGGCCAGGAGCGGAAGTTCACGACATATTGAAAACAAACTAAGGCTGTCGCATGA
The DNA here is from genome assembly GCF_014284215.1 of Undibacterium sp. FT79W. Taxonomy (NCBI): domain Bacteria; kingdom Pseudomonadati; phylum Pseudomonadota; class Betaproteobacteria; order Burkholderiales; family Oxalobacteraceae; genus Undibacterium; species Undibacterium sp. FT79W. The sequence goes on from NZ_JACOGB010000007.1 coordinate 334,845, forward strand.
TTAGTAATGAAAAGGCCCCGGTTGGCTGGGCTATGCTGATGTACGAGCTGGAAGATGCCCAAGAACACTTGACCTCGCTGATTTCGAAGATGAGCAGCGAACCCGATTATGATGAGGTCAACTTTCGCATAGACCTTGCTCATGTGTTTTCACACTTGAATCGAGCTTGGCACAGACGAGATGTAGTTGACGACCTGGATGATGATGGCTGGCAACGTGCCAGCCAATTTCCAACTGACCTAGACCCACTATAAGCCGGCTTATAAGGTGAGCCAAGTTCGGCCAGAAACTGTCCTCTACTCAACACACATAAATTTTCTGAACTTGCGCGTACTATGTTCTCGAATGAATCCGCCCCTCGTGCCAAACTACTAGTGGAGTTGCCCGCAAAGCGCTATAGGGTGCTCTCACCGGAAGGTCGACTTCCGCGTATCGGGGACTTGGTCGTCCTAGACCAGGGGTTCACTGGTCCGGCTGGGTTGCCGATGGTGTTGGCGTATTTCACTGAATCAGGCAACAGCTTGTACGAGGCCGAAATTTATGAGTCGGAGTTGGAGTAGGTTTGACCGTCCGCTTAGGGGCGAAAGCCGTCGGTTATATAAAATCATCATTCCAAATTCACATGATCACCTCTGGCGTTTCGGTATCCGACTGGAATCAATGGACTACTGCGGATCGGAATCACTGACCGCCATTGAACGAGAATGGTTGGTTTTTACTGGAATACGCATTTCGTCGCCATTTTTTCTTCAGCGCTGCCTGTCAAAAGCTGGCAGTTCACTGACGCCAGCTTTGCTCCAAACTCGTCGCAGGCAGGCAAAAATAGGTAAAAACAGTTAAAAACAGGGTAAATATACTCCCCGGAGTATATTTAAAAGCCCAGCATTTACGCTGAGAATAAGCATAAAACGCAATATACTCCCCTGAAATTGCTATTTCATCGAATCTGAAAGGCAGATGTGCGCGCCACACCCGGCCGATACGATGCAGTTGCCAGCAGTATCCAGAAATAAAAAAACCGCAGCGAACACTGCGGTTTTTTTTCGAATGGCAACGCAATCAGAAAGCAGCGATCCCCGTTTGCGCCCGGCCCAGAATCAGGGCGTGAATATCATGCGTGCCCTCGTAGGTGTTCACGACTTCCAGATTCACCAGATGGCGCGCAATGCCGTATTCATCTGAAATACCGTTGCCGCCCAGCATATCGCGTGCAGTGCGGGCGATTTCCAGCGATTTGCCGCAGGAATTACGTTTCATGATGGAGGTGATTTCGACTGCGGCCGTGCCTTCGTCTTTCATGCGTCCCAAGCGCAGGCAACCTTGCAACGCCAGTGTGATTTCGGTCTGCATATCCGCCAGTTTTTTCTGCACGAGCTGATTTGCTGCCAGCGGGCGACCGAATTGCAAGCGGTCAAGTGTGTACTGACGTGCCGTGTGCCAGCAAAATTCTGCCGCACCGAGCGCACCCCAGGCGATACCGTAACGCGCTGAATTCAGACAGGTGAATGGCCCTTTCAAGCCTTCGACATGCGGCAACAGGTTTTCTTCGGGAACGAATACCTCATCCATCACAATTTCACCGGTAATCGATGCACGTAAGCCGACCTTGCCGTGTATCGCCGGGGCAGTCAGGCCTTCCCAGCCTTTTTCCAGAATAAAGCCGCGGATGCGACCATCATCGGTCTTTGCCCACACCACAAAAATATCGGCAATCGGGCTATTGGTTATCCACATTTTTGCACCCGTCAGCAAATAGCCGCCCGGCACCGTTTTGGCACGCGTCACCATGCTGCCAGGGTCTGAACCGTGATCTGGCTCTGTCAGGCCGAAGCATCCTATGTATTCACCCGATGCCAGTTTCGGCAGATATTTCTGTTTTTGCGCTTCACTACCGAATTCATTGATAGGCACCATCACCAGCGAACTTTGCACGCTCATCATAGAGCGGTAGCCGGAATCAATACGCTCGACTTCACGTGCGACGAGGCCATAACAAACGTAATTCAGACCGGCACCGCCATATTGGGAAGGGATCATGGAACCAAGCAGACCCAGCTCGCCCATTTCACGGAAAATCGATGGGTCAGTGCGCTCGTGACGGAAAGCCTCCAGCACACGCGGCGCCAACTTTTCTTCGCAATAAGCGCGGGCAGCATCTTGTACCATGCGCTCTTCATCCGTTAACTGCGAGGACAACAATAAAGGATCTTCCCAACTGAATACTGCCTTGGCCATCAAATTCTCCTGAATGATTTTTGAATTTTTTAAATCAAAGTCTCGCAAACACATCAACCGCGATACATCGGACGGATGAAGCTGGCAACGTATTTTGATGTGCCTTCATACGCCAGTGATTTATCCTGATTCATGCACTGCTTTCCACTCTGATTGCTGTCTCTTGAAATTTGTTTTCCATGTATCGGGCTACCGTACCGGAATCTCTTAACTGACAGAGATTCCTTCTGCAGGTGATACATGCAACAGCGATAAACCCAGTTGCGCCCTGCGCACCAGCCACGGACTAGGGCGATAACGAGGGTCTCCTGTGCTGTTCAACAAATTTCTTAGTATCAATAGTATACGCAAAGCACCCAGTTTGTCGCCCCACGCGAGCGGCCCGATTGGATAAGCCAGGCCAGCAACGACCGCTTTATCCAGATCCTGCGGTGTACAGATGCCCTGCTGCACAATATCGCAAGCAACATTGACGATACTTGCCAGCATACGCTGCACGACAAAGCCGTAGCTATCGTGTATCAGGCTCACAGACTGCCCGTATTTACCCAAACTCAGCGCCAATCGCTGTGCCAAAGCCGGATCGGACGCCGGATTCAACATCAGGCTGAGGTGGCCGTGACAACCGGTCAGACTATCGATTCCCAGCGTACGGCGAGCGTCTAATCCCAGCCGCGCAACACAGGTACTCACATCCTCGCCATCAGGGCTGACGATGCAGATCGACTCTGGCGATGGCGTCTCATTCTCATCGATGATGACGTCACTACGCACAAACAAATCAGTCAGGGCATCCAGCGCCAGCACATTTTCATGACTGAGCCAGACTTTACCTGTCCAAGCTGTGTTGTCAGGTAGCCGTGGTGCGGCAGGTTCTGGCGGATACGTGTAAAACCCGCGCCCCGTCTTGCGCCCGAGTATGCCCGCCTGCACGCGTTGTGCCGCAATCACGCTGGGGCGATAGCGTGGCTCTTCATAATATTGGTGGTAGATCGCTTCCATCACCGGATGTGAGACGTCGAGGCCGGTCAGATCCATCAATTCAAACGGGCCCAGCCTGAACCCGGCAGCGTCGCGCATGATCTGGTCGATCTGGGAAAAGTCCGCCACGTTTTCCTGCAGCAGCCGCAACGCCTCCGTCACGTATGCGCGACCGGCGTGATTAACGATAAAGCCGGGGGTATCTTTTGCCCTGACGGGCGTATGACCGAGTTCGCCAACAAAACTCATCAGCCGTGGCGCTATCGTCGCATCGGTCAGCAAGCCGTCAATGACTTCAACCACTTTCATCAGCGGCACGGGATTGAAAAAATGTAGTCCCGCCACGCGTTGCGGCAGCTTGCCGGAGGCGGCAATCGCCGTCACAGAAAGGGACGACGTATTCGTCGCCAGTATGCAATCGTCACGGACAATCTGATCAAGCTGGCGGAAAAGATCGCGTTTGATGTCAAGATTTTCGACGATGGCTTCGATCACCAGATCGCTAGCAGCCAGTGCCTGCAACTCATCGACGATATGCAGCTTCGACTTGGCGACAGCACATTGATGATGGGTGATTTTTTCTTTTTGCTGCAGCTTATCCCACTGAGCAAAGATGTCAGCCCGGGCTTTTTCAACAACCGCCGCACTTGTGTCGAATAGCAATACCTGCAAGCCAGCCTGAGCACTGATCTGCGCAATGCCGCGCCCCATCGCACCGGCACCAACGACAGCGACTACTCGTATCATATTCACGACTCCTGCATCATTACATTCAAGCTGTTTGCCCGTTTTCATCATGCAGAATTCAGGCACACAGAAAGACTGACATCATTGGATATTTTTCAACTGTTTTCTTATGATAACGCGAGACGTGGCAACTTCACGTTAATAAAACTAAGAAAAAAACAGAAAAAAAGAATAGCAACAACATCCGCGTTGCATCAGCGTCAAATCGGGGATGAATCAGTGACTAATGACGGCTTGCGACTTTTCGGCGGGAGAAGTGCTGGTGACAGAAGCGGGAGATGGCGCATTTTTATCCAGAATCTGAACAAAAATCTCATCTTTTTTGATCATGCCTAATTCAAACCGGGCACGCTCTTCGACAGAGTCGGTACCAGTTTTCAGATCGGCGACTTCCGATTCCAGTTTGGCATTACGTTCTTTGAGTTTTTCATTCTGACTTTGCGCCTGAGCGACCTGACGTTCAAATTCCCACACACGCAACCAGCCGCCCTTCCCCAACCACAAAGGATATTGGATCAGCGCCAGCAAAATAACGAAGGAAACAGCAATCAGTCGCACAAAGACTCACATCAGAATAAAAATAGTAAAAAGGGGAACAGCGTTCCCCTTTTTTGCACCATGTTACCAGATCACTTCAGATTGTAGAATGCATCACGGCCTGGATAGCTCGCAATTTCACCCAAATCTTCTTCAATACGCAGTAACTGGTTGTATTTTGCCATACGATCAGAACGCGACATGGAGCCGGTTTTGATCTGCAATGCATTCATACCAACCGCGATATCAGCAATCGTGCTGTCTTCAGTTTCACCGGAACGATGAGAAATCACTGCTGTGTAACCAGCACGTTTTGCCATTTCAATCGCAGCAAAAGTTTCAGTCAGAGTACCGATCTGGTTGATTTTGATCAGGATAGAATTGGCGATATTTTTTTGTATGCCTTCTTTCAGGATCTTGGTGTTCGTCACGAACAGATCGTCGCCAACTAACTGTACTTTTTTGCCCAGTTTTTCTGTCAGAATCGCCCAACCTTCCCAGTCGCCTTCTGCCATTGCATCTTCGATAGAGATAATCGGATATTTATCGACCCAGGTCGCCAACAGATTAGTGAAATCAGTGGAAGACAAAGTCAGGCCTTCGCCTTCGAGGTGGTATTTACCATCTTTATAGAATTCAGATGCAGCACAATCCAGACCCAGAGCGATCTGTGTACCTGGCTCGTAACCTGCTGCTTCAATCGCCTGTATGATCATTTTGATCGCAGACTCATGATTATCAACGGAAGGAGCAAAACCACCTTCATCACCGACGGCTGTTGTCAGACCTTTGTCGTGCAGAATTTTTTTCAGGGCATGGAATACTTCCGCGCCGTAGCGAATCGCTTCACGGAAAGTCGGCGCACCAACCGGGATAATCATGAATTCCTGAATATCCAGATTATTGTCTGCGTGGGCACCACCGTTGATGACGTTCATCATAGGCACAGGCAATTGCATTGCGCCGGAACCGCCGAAATAACGATACAAAGGCAAGCCAGCTTCTTCTGCCGCGGCTTTCGCCACTGCCATCGATACCGCCAGAATCGCATTGGCACCGAGGCGGCCTTTGTTTTCTGTACCGTCGAGATCGATCAGCGTGCGGTCAAGAAAGGCTTGCTCGTTTGCATCCAGACCCATGATCGCTTCAGCGATTTCAGTATTGATGTGTTCGCAGGCTTTCAAAACGCCTTTACCGAGGTAACGGGATTTGTCGCCATCGCGCAATTCAATTGCTTCACGTGAACCGGTAGAAGCACCGGATGGTACCGCCGCGCGCCCCATGACACCTGATTCCAGCAAAACGTCACATTCAACTGTCGGGTTACCGCGTGAATCGATAATTTCACGACCGATAATATCAACGATGGCACTCATTTAATTCTCCTCAACGATCAATATAGATAACAAAGTAAAACCTGTTCTGACTCTGCACACAGCGGAAAACCAAGCTGCAGATAAAACTATCGCGACGCCCCACTCATCACAGAGCCGGACATCGCGGAGAAAACGTCGCTTTATCTTTCGCCGGCTGCCATTCACTGACAACTGCGGCGTATCATACACATGTCAATTTATGAAAAACTGGACTCGAGGAATCCGTTCTTTTTAACCACGCGATCCAGATCAATCAGAGTGGATAACAACTCTTTCATGCGTCCCAAAGGTACTGCATTCGGGCCATCAGACATTGCCACTGCCGGATTCGGATGTGTTTCCATGAACAAGCCAGCCACACCAACCGCAACCGCGGCACGCGCCAGCACAGGCACGAACTCACGCTGCCCGCCTGATGTTGTACCTTGCCCACCTGGCAATTGCACAGAATGCGTTGCATCGAAAACGACCGGGCAATTGGTTTCACGCATAATTGCCAGCGAGCGCATATCTGACACCAGATTGTTATAGCCGAACGAAGCACCACGTTCACAGGCCATGAAATTATCTTCATTCAGGCCTGCCGCTTTCGCCGCAGCTCGCGCTTTAGCAATCACGTTGACCATATCATGCGGTGCCAGAAACTGCCCCTTCTTGATATTCACTGGCTTACCGGAGCGACCACAAGCTTCGATGAAGTCAGTCTGACGGCACAGAAAAGCGGGCGTTTGCAGCACATCGACCACCGCCGCAACTGGCGCGATTTCATCTATCGCATGGATGTCCGTCAATACTGGAACACCAATCTGCTTTTTAACTTCAGCCAGAATGTCCAACCCCTTTTCCATGCCAAGTCCACGGAAAGAAGTACCGGAAGAACGATTCGCTTTGTCAAAAGAGGATTTGTAGATAAACGGAATCCCCAATGCTTGCGTGATCTCTTTCAACTGACCTGCAGTATCAAACGCCATTTGCTGAGATTCAATTACACAAGGGCCTGCGATCAAAAAGAATGGCTGGTCGAGACCAACATCAAATCCGCATAATTTCATGCTTATTTTCCTTGAGCCTTTTTATGGGCAAGTGCAGCTTTGGCGAAAGAAATGAACAATGGGTGGCCATCACGTGGAGTTGACTTGAACTCAGGATGGTATTGAACACCCATATACCAAGGATGTACATCGCGTGGCAACTCCATGATCTCGCACAGACCTTCTGTCGCCGTCCGGGAAGAAACAACCAGACCAGCCGCTTCTACGCGATCAAGGTAATGATTATTCGCTTCATAGCGATGACGGTGACGCTCGGTCACTGAGTTGCCGTAAATTTCTGCAGCCAGCGTGCCGGGTTTGATGTCGCAAGTCTGCGCACCGAGACGCATGGTGCCGCCGAGGTCCGAATTTTCATCGCGGCTCTCAACTTTGCCATCATGATTTTGCCATTCATTGATCAGCGCAACCACTGGCTGTTCTGTCTCAGGGTCAAACTCTGTGGAATTTGCCAATGTCAGTCCAGCTTTGTTACGGGCATATTCAATCAACGCAACCTGCATACCGAGGCAGATGCCGAGGTAAGGTATTTTGTTTTCGCGTGCATAGCGCGCAGCAAGAATCTTACCTTCGACGCCGCGTTTTCCGAATCCGCCTGGTACCAGAATCGCATCGTATTTTTCCAGCGCTTTAGTACCATGTGCTTCGATTTCTTCGGAATCAACGTATTCGATATTCACGCGGCTTTCGGTATGAATACCGGCGTGACGCAACGCTTCTGTCAACGATTTATAAGACTCGGTCAGATCGACATACTTACCAACCATGCCGATAGTGACTTCTTCTTTTGGATTTTCCAGCGCATAGATCAATTTATCCCACATAGATAAATCTGCTGGCTTCGGTGACAAAGCCAGTTTGTCGCAAACGATTTTATCCAGCCCCTGATCGTGCAGCATCTGTGGAATTTTGTAGATGGTGTCGGCATCCCACACAGAAATCACTGCATCTTCTGCAACGTTGGCAAACAAAGAAATTTTCGCCCGTTCATCATCAGGGATACGGCGGTCAGCGCGGCACAATAAGGCATCAGGGAAAATACCGATCTCGCGCAATTTTTGTACGCTGTGCTGCGTTGGTTTGGTTTTCAATTCACCGGCAGCGGCGACGTAAGGCACCAGCGTCAGATGCACGAAGGCAGCGGCGTTACGCCCTGCGCGCAGACTCAACTGACGTGCGGCTTCGAGGAAAGGCAATGATTCGATATCACCGACGGTACCGCCGATTTCAACCAGCGCCACATCTGCGCCTTCAGCGCCACGGTAAATAAATTCCTGAATTTCATTGGTGATATGCGGAATCACCTGCACGGTCTTACCGAGATATTCGCCGCGACGTTCTTTGCGGATCACGGATTCATAAATCTGACCGGTCGTGAAATTGTTTACTTTCTTCATTTTTGAAGAAATAAAACGCTCATAGTGTCCCAGATCCAGATCAGTTTCAGCACCGTCATCGGTAACAAATACTTCACCGTGCTGGAATGGGCTCATGGTACCCGGATCAACGTTAATGTACGGATCCAGTTTGAGCATAGTGACTTTGAGGCCGCGTGATTCAAGGATGGCGGCGAGAGAGGCGGCAGCGATGCCTTTACCCAATGAGGAGACTACGCCCCCCGTAACGAATACAAACTTAGTCATTGCAGAAGGTGCCGAACGGCACAAGCGGGAAATTCGAATTATACATCACTCTCGGACATGTACGCGAATTCCCCCTTCGCACTAACAACTTATTTTGCCTTACATCGCATAAGAAAATTGCAATCTGACAAAATTCTGCGCGCCAGTCGCATCTGATATTTCCTTGATTTCATTTGCTCTTCGCAACACGGATGCACTGACGGCATATTTTTCAGCCTGCCATAAATAACCCAGCTCTATTTCTCCCCCTGATCGTTTGGGTGTGAGCTTTCCCTGTTCGTTATTGAAGTAGCCGCCTTGTATCGTTGCGTTATAGCCCACGACTTTTGCCTCTGCTCTGGCAAACGCATAACTTGCAGGCTGATGCGGCAGACGATTCAAGGTGCCGGCACGCAATTCCAGCTGCGCGCTGGCATCCGTAAATATATTGCCGAACCGCGCTTTGAAGCGTGGCGAAATATCCACTCCCTCAAACGGCAATAAACGTCCCGGCGACATTTCTGTACCCAAAACCAGACCCCACTCGTTGCGCAATTGCGTGCTCCAGGCTTGAGGCTGCGCCTGCTGCAAAATACGGTGCAGATGATTTTGCGTCCACTCGCCGCCAGCGCAAGGTCCGAGGCAGCCAACATCCACGCTCCAGCGCCAGCTGCGTCCTGTCATCTGCGTTTTCTGACCGAACACCCCGGCATATAACCAGCCGGCATAGGGATGGTCATTTCGCGCCAACTGCGACGGCAGTAGTTTGATGTCGGACGATGTATATAAATCCTGCCCAATACGCCATCCGTATTCGGTCGATTGCTCGGCTGTCTGACGGACAAAGCTTTGCTGCAAATGATTACCGCTGGTATAAAAACGATCGTCCTTATTCATCAACAGACTATCGTTTTCAATTTCCAGTTGCCAGATGGTTTTTCCAGCTTCCCTGACCTGAACAAACTCAGACAAGGATGGCAAGATATGGCTGTCGTCGGCAAAAGCAAAGCTGCTCAGACACAACGTCGTCAGCGCAGACAAAGATAAAACTAATTTTCTTGATCTCATCATTTTTTATTTCGGATATAAATTCAATTCAGTCAGCGTCTGCCTAACTGCAGCCGCTGTTTGCAAGGGCACTTCCATCGGGATCAGATGCCCACCCTGTATCAGGGTGTAGTGCTTACCCATCAGTTTTTTAGTGTAAAAGTCTCCCGCCTGACGACACTCAACAGACTCTGTTCCACCGACAAAACCGATAGGTACTGACGGTGGATTCCGTAGCAAACGTCCCAAATTATGCGGCAAGGTACGATAGATTGCCGTTTCCACTTCGCGTGTAAAACGTAAAGTCACGCCTTCAGGACAAGGCTTAACGCCTGCATGTATGTAATCCCACAATACCTCAGGCGGCCAGATGGCGAATAATTCTTTGGCAGCGAAATGCTGGTAGGCTGCTTCCTTATCTTTCCAGATATGCCTGCGCTTTTCAGCAAAACGGGCTGGCGACACTTTTTTATCCAGATCAAATGCCTTGAATATACGCAGCAGGAAAGCGCGCCAGCCTGCAACGATAGGCGAATCCAGAACAACCACGCCCCTTACCAAATCTGGACGTTCAGAAGCAGCAAGCAAGCAGAGAATGCCGCCCAGAGAGTGCCCCACCAGTATCACTGGTTGTGTGTAGCGTTCAAGCAGAGTTGCTATCAATTCCTGCACGAGGCAAGGCCAGCCATCCGTCACTGGATAAGCAGCGTTATGACCGACCATATCCGTGGAATGCACATCATAGACATCACGCAACTGATCAAGAAAAAGCCTGTAAGTACCGGAAGGGAAACTATTCCCATGAACAAAATGAAGGACTGGCTTAGCGGTTTTTTCCACCATAATGAATACTGCATTATTGTGCGTACCAATAACGCGCATGCTCCTGTCTGAATTGAGTAAACTGCAATGATGTACCGAATTGTAATGTGATTGCACCCGATTCATCGGTTCTTAGACGTTTTATTCCAAAATCAGCGTAGCGATTCCAGACTTCAGTTTTAGGATGATGGTAACGATTCAGATAGCCCAACTGAAAAATAGCTAACTCTGGTCGCACAGTTTGCAGAAACTCCGGCGTGGACGATGTACCGCTGCCGTGATGCGGCGCCAGCAACACATCAGCTCTGAGCTTATCCGGAATACTGTTCACCAGCTCATCTTCCTGCACTGCCTCGATATCTCCCGGCAATAACATGGCGTAATGACTGGTCGATACTTTCAAGACGCAACTGCGCGCATTCGGCTTCCATTTCGTGCTGTCATAGCTCGCCGCAACCGGCTGCAATATCTCGAACAAGATGCCATCCCAGCGCCATACCTGACCGGACTGGCAACGCCGGTGTTGTCGCGATTCAGCCACAATCGCACTGTCAGAATTCAATGAACTCAGCACCAGACTGACAGGCATTTGCTTCAGTATGCTCAATGCACCACCCGAATGATCGCTGTCGTTATGTGACACGATCATGGCATCGAGCCCATTGATGCCATGTGCTTTCAGGTAAGGCAAAATAATTCTGCTGCCGCTGTCCGATTCCGCAGAATAAGCCGGGCCGGTGTCGTACAACAAACGATGAGCACTGGTCTCGATTAACAACGCCATGCCCTGCCCAACATCCAGCGCAGTCACTTTCAGTTGTCCCTCAGCGACTGGTACTGGCTGATGAGAAATCAAAGGCAGGCAGCAAAATATCCCTAGCCAGCGCATAGGCCAGGCTTTCGGCAGCAACATCCAGACAACACCTGCCAGTGCCAGCGCAAACACCCAGAAAGGAGGATAAGCCGCAGTCCATACGGCTACCGGGAAAGCACTTAGCCAACTCAGAACAGTTGCCAGCTTTTGCACAGTCTCATGCGCCAGCGACAACACCACAGCAGACGCACCTGAAGGCAGAACGCTTCCCAGCAAAGCCAGAGGTGTCACGACAAAACTGATCAGAGGAATCGCGACGGCGTTCGCGAGTGGGCTGATCAGAGAAAACTGCCCGAATAAAAACATCGTCAGAGGAACCAGACCCACGGTCACGGCATACTGCGTTCGCGTCGCCACACGCAAGGATGATGCAAGCTGCTGTCGCCGGGTGACAGCACCACTGTCTTCATAGCCAACTGCAGCAAATAAAATAACGCCGACAGCACCAAAAGAAAGCCAGAACCCCGGAGACAGTACCGCCCACGGATCAAGTAATACAACCAATCCCAGTGCCAGACACAATACCGATGAAAAGCTGGTCACCCGACCATTCCAGACGGCCAGCGCAACGACGCACAGCATGTATAAGGTACGCTGCGCAGGCACACCAAATCCCGCTAATGCCACATACAGAAACGCAATAACAGCTCCGGCAAGCGCCGCTACTTTTTGCGCAGGCACCATCAAAGGCAGTGATAAGTTGAGAAAAAATGAATGTCGCCAGAGAAAAGAAATCAGCCCGGCGAACAAACCGGCGATCATCGTGATGTGTAATCCTGAGATGCTTATTAAGTGACCTATTCCCGCGCGATTGAACACCGTCCAGTCCGATTGCGAAATTTCGCGCTGGTCGCCGATTACCAGCGCAACAATCACTCCGGCATAGGCTTTCCCGGGCAACGCGGCATGAATACGATCGCGCAGCGTGGCGCGGCAACGCTCAACGACGTTAGAAATACTCCAGACAAATTCTTGCAGACGTTGATTCGGATAAACAGATGATGCGGGTCTGACGGTTCCCGTTGCGCGTATTCCCTGCTCCAGCAACCAGACTTCGTAATCAAAGCCATGTGGATTAGCAGAGCCATGCGGACGTTTTAACCGCAGATTGAATTGCCAACGTTCGCCCGGCTGCACATGCAAATCTTCCGTACCTTGATACGCCGACAAAGCGAGTTTTTCAGGAAAATGTTGACGTTCATCGACCGACAAATCGGGACTGATGACGCGCTCCACAGCAAAATTAAATCGTTCGCCCTGGTCAAAATATGCGGGCAAACTATCTATCGTTCCCAGCACAACCAGATCTTTGCCTTCATACTTTGCCGGCAAAGACCTCGTCAGATAAAAATGGGCGAACAGACTGGCCCAGACAAAACCAACAATGCCAGCAAACAGCATCTGGCATAACACTCTTACGACCGCAGGCAGTTTCTGATAGATAGAAAAACGATAGCCCGCCAGCATCAGCAAGACTGCAGCAAACAACATCAGGAAAAGAGTATGCACCTCCAGCAAGGCAGCTTGCTGCTGCACCAAAGTGACACCGATCGCAAGGCCGATGCACAGTGCCTGCATATCAGGATCTGCGCATACGCGGCAGCACCGCCTGTGCATTGGCGGTCGTTGCCATGCTGACGTCGACAGGCGTCACGCCGCGCAACCCGGCAAGCACAGCGGCGATTGCAGGCAACTCTGCCGGCGTATTCATCGCGTGTGGAATCCAGCTGGGAGACATATCCGGCGCATCTGTTTCCAACACCAGTGCGGTCAGAGGTAACTCTGTCGCCAGCCGCCGGATTTGCAACGCACGCGTATAGGTCATCGCCCCACCCAGCCCCAGCTTAAAACCAAGATCGATAAATGTCTGCGCTTGCTGATGGCTGCCATTAAACGCATGCGCAATACCACCCGGTACGCAGATACGACGCAGATACTTGAGTACCGTATCCTGCGAACGTCGCACATGTAGTAACACCGGAAGTTCAAACTCACGCGCAATTTTCAGTTGCTCGCTAAAAAAAAATTCCTGCTTTTCCCGCAAAAGACTTTCTTTCAACGCGGGGACAAAAAAGTCGAGCCCGATTTCACCGATGGCGACAAAGCGATTCGCAGGCAGTTGATTCTGCACATCTGTCGCCACATTTGACGTGTTGTCCCGGCTCATCAATGCAGCCACTTTTTCACGCAAAAACAATAAGTCTTTCTCATCCGAAGTCGGCACATACATAGGATGAATACCGAGCGCGTAAAAACAATCCTCACGTTGCTGCGATAAAGCTTCGACGGCAGCGAAATTATTTTTATGTACTGCAGGAATCACGATTGCAGACACACCTGATTTCGCCGCTGCCTCAGCCAGAGCAAGGGATGCCCCGGCAAATTCAGAGGCATCAAGATGGCAGTGTGTGTCTATCCACATGCAGATAACTTTCCTTGAGTCTTTTTCTATATCACAGCATTTGCGGGTCAGTGCAATTGTTGTCTGGCGACCAGCACGCCATCGGCATCCGCGTAGATCCAGTCACCTGGAGAGACCGCAACGCCAGCAATAGCGATGCGCAGATTCTGCTCACCGCCGCCCCGTTTGATGCTCTTGACGGGCATCGCAGCCAGCGCGCGGACACCGATGTTACAGGCGTTGATTTCATCGACATCGCGAATACAACCATGAACGACGATACCGGCCCAGCCATTTTCCTCAGCCAGTACCGCCAGATTGCCGCCAACTAAAGCACAGCGCAGACTTCCTCCGCCATCAATCACGAGAACATGACCGTTACCCGGAGTCTCCAGCACTGAGCGCACCATGCCATTATCTTCAAACGCTTTCAGGGTGGTAGCAGGTCCGCTGAACTTTGTCATCGCCCCGTAACTCTTGAATACCGGTGGCAGTGCTGCCAGCTCACCGCTCGCCAATTTATCTTCGTTAGCATCACAGATATCGCAGCTTGCAAAGCTCATGAGTTGTCCTCTTTCTTATTATTCAAGCCTGCCAAAAGTGGCAGACCGAATCATTTTAGCCTGAGACTATGCGGCAGCCAATGCCCGGGTACGACCGCCGACATTGACTGCAGTCAGTATCGTCAGCACCTGAAATACACCGACGCAGATAAACACCCACGAAGAATGACGGCCATCCATGATGGCGCCAAACAGCAACGGCGCAACTGCCAGCCCGGAATCCAGACCGGAATAGACGATGCCATACACGCGGCCAGTCGCATTTTTCGGCGTTGCAGCGCGAATCAACAAATCACGGGATGGTCCGGCGATACCGGAACCAAAGCCGATTCCCGCCATCAGCACTATCGCCATCAGCGTGTTCGACCAACCGGTCGCCAGCAACAGTGAAAACACACCGGCCAGACTGAATGCAAGCGTAATAATTCTGTCGTGGTGACTGGCTCTGGCGGCCAGAAAACCGCCCAGCAACATGCCGCATGCCGACGCCAGCATGAACATGGTGTAAGCCGTGGTCGCTGCGTTTAAGGACATGCCATACAGGTCACGCAAACCCGCGGCGGAAAAACTTTGTATGCCACCCAGCGCCATCGCCGACATAAAAAAGAAACCGAAGCACATCCAGATCGCGGGAAGTTTCAGGAAATCCAGCACACCTTCTTTCGTATGAGCACTGGCATGTGGATGCGCCGGATGAACGATGTCGGTATGCAATAAATCGCGATAAATAAACAAGAGCGTCAGCACCATGAAAGGCAGAAAGGCTGCACAAAATAAGGCGGTGCGCCAGGTCGTGAATTGCGCAATCGTGACCAGAAAAACAGGCGCCGCAGCCCAGCCCAGATTACCGCTGATGCCGTGCACAGAAAATGCGTATCCCAGCCGCGCTGGTGACACCCGTTTATTCAGCAAAGTATAGTCAGAAGGATGGAACACACTGTTACCAACACCGGCCAGCATCGCCCCCAGCAACAACATTGCATAATTTTGTGCCGATGACAGCACCAGCGCGGCAAATCCAAGGCAACTGATACCAAAGAATAAGACCGTACGTGCACCGAGTTTATCGACGACAAACCCGGACAAAGCCTGCCCTATACCTGAAATGACAAAGAACACCGTCATCAACAAGCCAAGTTCGGCATACGACAAACTGAAGGCTTCTTTAATCCAGGGAAACAAAGGTGCCAGAATCATATGAAAAAAATGCGAAATAGCGTGGGCGACGCCGACCAGACCTATCACCATCGCATCTTGTTTTACCTGAGTAGGCGGCACTGGCGAGCCGGGCACAATTTCTGCTGTAGACATAAAAACTCCGGAATTTGAAGAAAACAGCGTCAGTCTAAGGAATTTCCCTCAGGCAGATTTAAGATAACATGACATTATTTATCTCAAAACTGCCATATTATGCGTACTCGCCAACTGACGCGCTATCAACCACATCCGCCGGAAAGACATCCGACACCAATGCGTCCGATACGGCTCAATTCCAGGGATATGAAACATGCCAGAAATCTGGAAGCACATCAGCACGCATGGGGACAACTAACCTATACACCTCAAGGAATGCTACAGGTGCTTGCTGATGGCAATATCTGGTTTGTACCACCAATGCGTGCAGTATGGATACCGCCAGACATGGTGCATGAAGTGCGCACCTTTGCAAATTCGCAGTTACGCGTGCTACAAATACACAAGGATTTCAATCCATTTCCCACCGACAGTTGCGTAATCATCGAAGTATCTGGCCTGTTACGCGAGCTGATCGCGGCAATGGCACAATTTGAGCGGGGATGCAGTCGTGAAACTCACCTGTTTGAAGTGATCTTTGACGAATTGCGGGCAGCCAGACCGCTGCCCATTCACTTACCCATGCCTCAAGACAAAAGGCTCAAAAACTTATGCGAACGTCTGCTCAGCAATCCCGCCAATCAGGAAAGTCTGGATCTGTTGGCAAAACATAGTGGCGCATCAGCGCGAACTCTGAGCCGTTTATTTCACAAAGAGCTAAGCATGAGTTTCAGTCACTGGCGTCAGCAAATGCGTCTTGCGATGGCAACGCCGCTCATCGCATCAGGCATGTCATTATCACAAGTCGCAACAGAACTCGGCTATACCAGTCAGTCTGCTTTTTCTGCGATGTTCAAAAAGACGCTGGGTACAACTCCGACTATTTTCTTTAATAGAAGACCTCTCAGCAGAAAAAACAGCAACTCAATTCAGCAGACATAAAAAAAGGCGGTGCTGATGCACCGCCGTAACTTGCTCCCGGCTATTTAATCACACTTTACCGAAAACAAGTTCACCATCTTTCGCATCAACCGAAATAATATCTTTCGGTCCGAATTTTCCTTGCAAAATTTGCTTCGACAAAACATTTTCGATTTCCTGCTGTATCGCACGTTTCAAAGGACGTGCGCCATACACAGGATCGAAGCCAGCTTCGGCAATTTTCAGCAAGGCAGCATCGCTGACTTGTAAGCCCATCTCCATTTGCGACAAACGTTGCTCCAGCGTTTTGAGCTGTATCTTCGCAATCGCACCGATGTTTTTAGCGTCCAGCGCATGGAATACCACGATCTCATCAATCCGGTTAATGAATTCAGGCCGGAAATGGGTTTTCACTTCGCCCATGACTGCCATTTTCACGACCTCAGGATCACTGCCTTCCATCGCCTGTATCTGATGCGAGCCCAGATTCGATGTCATTACGATCACGGTATTTTTAAAGTCCACAGTGCGACCTTGTCCGTCGGTCATACGACCATCGTCCAGCACCTGCAACAAGACATTAAATACATCGTGATGTGCTTTTTCCACCTCATCAAGCAAAATCACACTGTATGGTTTGCGGCGTACTGCTTCGGTCAGATAACCACCCTCCTCATAGCCGACATAACCCGGAGGCGCACCGATCAGCCGAGCCACGCTGTGTTTTTCCATGAATTCACTCATATCGATACGAATCAACGACTCTTCGGTATCGAACATGAAATTTGCCAGCGCTTTACACAGCTCAGTTTTACCGACACCGGTCGGGCCAAGGAACAGGAAAGAACCGTACGGACGGCCAGGATCACCCAGACCGGCACGCGAACGGCGGATCGCATCAGAAACAGCAACGATCGCCTCGTGCTGACCAACTACGCGTTCATGCAGCGCATCTTCCATGTGTAGCAATTTTTCGCGCTCGCCCTGCATCATGCGAGAAACCGGGATACCGGTAGCACGTGAAACAATTTCGGCAATTTCTTCTGCGCCCACTTGCGTACGAAGTAATTTCAGCTTGCTGCCGTCAGCCTCGGGCTCTTTATCTGACTGTTTGTCAGCTTGTTTGAGCTGAGCCTCCAGCTCAGGCAAACGTCCGTACTGCAACTCTGACATGGTTTGCCAGTCACCCTTGCGTTTTGCCTCCTCCATCTGGACGCGGATTTTCTCTATCTCTTCCTTGATGTGCGTACTGCCCTGCACCATGGCTTTTTCGGCTTTCCAGACTTCTTCCAAATCAGCATATTCACGCGACAGTTTGTCGATTTCTTCCTCGATCAGCGCCAGACGTTTATGGGACGCTTCATCCTTTTCACGTTTCACCGCTTCACGTTCGATTTTCAACTGAATCAGACGACGATCGAGCTTATCCATCACCTCTGGTTTCGAATCGATCTCGATCTTGATTTTTGATGCAGCTTCATCAATCAGATCAATTGCCTTATCAGGCAAAAAGCGGTCGGTGATATAGCGATGCGACAATTCAGCCGCAGCGACAATTGCCGGATCGGTAATGTCAACGCCATGATGGACTTCGTATTTTTCCTGCAAGCCACGCAGAATCGCAATCGTTGCCTCGACGCTAGGCTCATCAACAATAATCTTCTGGAAACGACGCTCCAGCGCGGCATCTTTCTCGATGTATTTGCGGTATTCATCCAGCGTAGTCGCGCCTACGCAATGCAACTCGCCGCGGGCCAGTGCCGGTTTCAGCATATTGCCGGCATCCATCGCACCTTCGGCTTTACCCGCGCCGACCATGATGTGCAACTCGTCGATGAAGACGATGGTTTGCCCTTCATCAAGCGCTATTTCTTTCAGCACCGCTTTCAGGCGCTCTTCAAACTCACCACGGAATTTCGCCCCCGCCAGCAACGCCGCCATATCCAGCGACAACACGCGTTTGGATTTCAGACTGTCCGGCACTTCGCCATTGACGATACGTTGCGCCAGACCTTCGACAATCGCGGTTTTACCGACACCGGGTTCACCGATCAGCACAGGATTATTTTTACTGCGACGCTGCAAAATCTGAATCGCACGACGGATTTCATCATCACGCCCGATCACAGGGTCAAGCTTGCCCAGACGTGCCCGTTCGGTCAGATCGAGTGTGTATTTTTTCAATGCTTCGCGCTGTCCCTCGGCATCCTGCGAATTGACGTTACCGCCACCGCGCACTGCCGAAATCGCGGCTTCTAATGATTTACGGGTCAGGCCGTTTTCACGCGCCAGTTTGCCTGCTTCGGATTTATCATCGGACAATGCCAGCAATACCATTTCACTTGCCAGAAACTCGTCACCGCGTTTTTGCGATTCCTTGTCTGCCAGATTCAGTAAGCCGGTTAATTCACGACCTATCTGCACCTGGCCATCGGTGCCGGAAACTTTCGGCAGACGATCCATGGCGCTTTTGAGTCCGTTCACAAGCGCATTGACATTCACACCTGCGCGTTGCAGCAGTGAACGGCTGCCGCCATCTTCCTGATTGATTAAGGCCAGCAGCACATGTACTGGTTCTATATATTGATTGTCATTGCCGACTGCCTGACTTTGCGCGTCAGCCAGTGCTTCCTGTAACTTGGTAGTGAGTTTATCGAGACGCATTTGCTGCTCCTGTATGATGAATTATCGCTACAATTTGGGACGGCTATGCTGATTTCAAGCATGATCAAAAGATACTGCCTGCCTTATTTTTCGGCAAATCAAATTTGAAAATATATACCTTGAATTACGCTTTGTTTGCGCCATATCACGCTTTTCCGGCGGTACTTTCTGACGACGCAAATTTTGGCAAGTCAGAAACAATCTGAGCTGTTCAAAAGAACAGCTCAGAGGCACTCGATGAGCGAATACAACAGATGTGGCCGGACTCAGGAAAACCGGCGCTGCGTTTTAAAATCTTCGGTGGCCTGCACCAGCGCAGAGGCAATCCCCGGCTCCATCGCGGCATGACCGGCGTCACCAATCACATGGTAAGCGGCTTCCGGCCACGCCTGATGCAGGCGATAGGCCGATACCGGTGGACAGATCACGTCATAACGCCCTTGTACGATCACGGCCGGCAGATGGCGGATTTTGGCTATGTTGCGGATTAAGGCATCGTCTTCCATGAAAGCGCCGTGCAGCATGTAATGCGCCTCCAGACGACCGATGCCGAGGCTGACCTCATCGGATTCGAAACTGGCTATTGCCTCGGCTTGTGGCTTCAGAAACAGGCAGGAACCTTCGTAACGACTCCAGTTACGCGCAGCTTCCATGTAGATCGCCGGATCATCGCAAAACAAGCGTTTCACATACGCCTGCAGCAGATCGCCACGCTCTTCAATTGGAATCGCTTCAGCAAAACGCTGATGAATTTCAGGATAAAAATATCCCATGCCATTGACGAACCAATCAACCTCGGTCTTAGTGCACAGGAAAATGCCACGCAGGATAAAACCAAGGCAGCGTTCAGGATGCGCTTCGCCATACGCCAGTGCCAGTGTGGAACCCCAGGAACCGCCAAAGACCAGCCATTGCGGTATGCCGAGCATGACGCGAATTTTTTCTATGTCTTCAATCAACAGCGCTGTGGTGTTATTCCGATATTCGCCCAGCGGGGTGGATTTACCGGCGCCGCGCTGATCGAATAACACGATGCGGTAATGCGCAGGATCAAAAAAACGACGGTGCGACGGTGAAGTGCCCGCACCGGGGCCACCGTGCAGGAACAGCACTGGCTGCCCTTCAGGATTACCGCACTCTTCCCAGTACAGCGTATGCAGCTCATCCACCGCCAGCGTGCCGCTACGGTAGGGTTCAATTTCAGGAAAAACAGTGCGCATGGTGTCGCTTGTCATGATGTCAGTTCAGTCAGATGATGTGGTTTACAGTAGTGTACGGAAGGGCAAGTATGTGCAGGGACACGGCACGACACGGCGAAATAGTTGCAGCAAGCCAAAAACCAGAAAAAACAGCCTTTTAAGAGTTAAATATACTCCCCCGAGTATATTTTAAAGCCCTTTGTTTTCGCTGAGAATAAGGCAAAAACAGGACATACTCCCCCTTTTTCAATAATTCAACCAGCGATAGCGCGGTAACTGGCAAAACCAGCAAAGCAGCACAGGATAGAGCCCAGCAAATGCACGCTGATGTGTGCCAGCGCCCAGCCAAACTCGCCCCGCTGCAGCAAGGTCATGGATTCGGCAGAAAACGTGGAAAACGTGGTCAGGCCGCCGAGAAAGCCTGTCACCAGAAATAATCGCCACGCCGGTGACAAATCGGGGTAAGCCGTAAAAAAAGCCACCGCCAGCCCGATGATATAACCACCGCCCAGATTCGCGGCCAGCGTTCCCACCGGCAATTGCGTCAGTACGCCATTGAGCCACAAACCCAGCCCCCAGCGCAGCCATGCGCCCAATGCGGCACCGCTACCAACCGCCAGCCAGCCCAGCCAGTTCATGCTGACGCTCCGTCAGGTGAGGCAGAATCTGTCGCGGCATTGTTTGCAGAGATGCCCCATTTGTTCAGCGCCTGATCATCGGCTTCGCGCGCATCAACCCAGCGTGCTCCTTCCGGTGTCTGCTCTTTTTTCCAGAACGGCGCCTGCGTTTTCAGATAATCCATGATGAATTCGCAGGCAGCAAAGGCTTCGCCACGGTGCTTCGATGCAGTCACCACGAGCACGATCTGATCGGCAGGCATTAAAGCGCCGACGCGATGAATGACCAGCGTATCGAGCAGCGCCCAGCGCGCGTTTGCCTGCACAACGATGTCCTCAAGCGCTTTTTCCGTCATCACGGGATAATGTTCCAGCTCCATCGCTGACACATTCTGACCATCATTCAGATCACGCACAACGCCGACAAAACTGACGATGGCACCAATCGCGGTATTGTTTTTACGCAGGTTGGCGACTTCGGTACTCAGATCAAAATCTGCTGTCTGCACGCGCACAGTCATGATTTAACCTCCGGTCACAGGTGGGAAGAATGCCACTTCACCGCCTTCGCTGATGGGTGTTTCCGCATCACACATCACATGTGCAAACGCCATGCGCAACGCACGGTCATCGGCCAGCACGTCTGCCCAGAGACCGCCACGCGACTGCAGATACGCCCGCACGCCGCCAACGGTGGTGACTTCATCCGGCAAAGTAACGGTTTCTTCAGATAAGCCGAGTTTTTCACGAACGCTGGCAAAAAAACGTAATTGAATTTTCATGATGCAATTTTATCGGTAAGGCGGAAAAATCTAAAATGATGCGAACGGTAAAAAACGTACCTGATCGCCAGCCTGAATGACCTGCCCCGGTGCCACGTCAATCAAACCATCGCCCCAGACGGTAGATGTCAGCACGCCTGAACTCTGATTCGGGAATAAATCCAGCCCGCCTTGCGGATTGATGCGGGCGCGCAAAAACTCATTACGGCGATCGGGTTTAGGCCAATTGAAATCGGCACGCATGACGTAAGATTGCGGCGCGACCTGCTCAACACCTTGCATACGCAACAGAAACGGGCGCACAAATAACAGGAAAGTCACATAACTCGACACCGGATTTCCCGGCAGACCGAGGAAAAATGCCTGCCCGACTTCACCAAAGGCGAGCGGCTTACCCGGTTTCACAGCGATCTGCCACATATTCAGACGCCCTTCCGCTTCCACCGCGGGCTTGATGTGATCCTCTTCACCAACGGAAACCCCACCGGAGGTAATAATTAAATCATGTGCCTGTGCTGCTTTACGCAAGGTATCACGCGTCGCCGCCAGTGTATCCGGCACGATGCCGTAGTCAGTAATCTCGCAGCCCATGTCCTGCAGCAGGCCGGTGAGCGTAAAGCGATTGGAGTTATAGATTGCACCCGGTTTCAACGCTTCACCCGGCATCGCCAGTTCGTCACCGGTAAAAAAGACTGCAACCCGTGGTTTGCGGATGACGGGTAATTGCGCCAGTCCAACCGAGGCCGCCAGCCCAAGTTCCTGCGCCCGCAAGCGGGTTCCGGGCTGCAATATGGTCGCACCAGCAGCGATATCTTCACCCTGACGGCGTATCCATTCGCCTGTTTGCGGTTGATGACGGATGACGACATAGTCACCATCAACCACGCATTGCTCTTGCATGACGACGGCGTCGGCTCCGGCTGGGATCATCGCTCCGGTAAAAATTCGGGCAGCCGTTCCGGCTTCCAATGGTGCGCCTATATGTCCGGCTGGAATCCTCTGAGCGACCCGCAGGCGCGCTTCGCCGCTGACGCAATCGGCTGCCCGCACCGCGTAGCCGTCCATTTGCGTGTTGTCCATCGGTGGCACGTGCAGCAGTGAAGACTGTGTCTGTGCCAGCACGCGGCCATGCGCATCGATCGTCGGAATGAGATTGGTGTCAGTCAGCGGGCGTGCCGCTGACAATAAAAAATTGAGCGCCTGATCGACGCTCAACATAGATTTTTTTTCGGTCATATCACATGCTCAGGAATGATGAAGTACGTATTCCCGCATTGTATCCCGAAGGCAGTAATGACACACTGCTACCTTCGGGGGATACGACACATCCGCATTACTGCATAGGAATCAGCTGACCGTTTTGCATTGTCACCCGTATCCGGTCGCCGACGCGATAACCGGCGTGGTTATCGATCAGCATGGTGCGTGTCTCGCCGTTAGGAAATTGTACGGTCAGTTCGGTGCGCATTTTCTGCCCTGCCGAACCACGCTCCATCTGGTTACCGACGATACCGCCAGCAATGGCACCGCCTATCGTGGCCAGGTCATTGCCAGTGCCTTTGCCGACCTGATGGCCAAGCACACCACCAACCAGCGCGCCAACCACGGTTCCCGCACCCGATACATTACCGTCAACAGCAATATTACGCATACCGACGATCGTTGCCAGTTCGCCATAATTTTGCTGATTCTGATACTGGTTCTGGTATTGATTCTGATACTGAGGATATGTATTCGGCTGACGATCTGGATATTGTCGGGAATGCTGGTGCGGATATTGATTCGGATATTGCTGTGGGTAGTTTTCGGTATAGCGTTGATTTGCACAGCCGGAAAGTGCTGTGATCACCAACGTCGTTACCAGTATTTTAGTTCGCATGTCTGACTCCCAAAAAGATCGCATCTAGTGATAACGCAAAAGTGCCGCCGCATGTTGACACGGATATGAAACTGAAGCGCAAGATATCCTCTATTTCCTTCACGGCGGTTCACTCGTAAGCAATCCGACGAATAGAGAATTTACATTGTCATTTTTCAACATGACTATAATCTTCCACTGACAACCATATCTGATCAGGTCAATCATGTTGAATACGACTGTTTTTCGCCACTACTGGCAACAATTACTCTCTGTCGCCTTGATCGTCTGTACCTGCGTTCCGTTGAAAGGATACGCTGAAAATACCGCGTACCGCTTCTCGCCGGTCAATCAATACGACATCAATCTGACCGCCGCATACTGGAATCCGATCATTAATTATGTCTCAGAGAAAAGCGGCGTCAAACTAAGTTTAAAAATAGGCAGAACATCTGCTGATACAACCAGTTTTGTTTTGGCCAAAGAAGTCGATTTTGCATTTACCAATCATTTATTTTCCCCTGATCGCGAAAAGTTAGGCTGGAAAGTGTTTGGTCGCAGAAATGTGCCGCCCGTCAGCGGGCAAATCGTCGTCCCTGAAGATTCGCCAATTACCGACATCAGTCAACTGAAAGGTAAGGACATCACATTTCCTGGCCCGGAAGCGCTGGTCGCTTACAAAGTGCCGATGGCACACCTGATCAGCAAAGGTATTGACGTGAATGTTATTTTTGGCGGCAATCAGAATGGCGCCCTCGCACAGTTACTGGCAGGTAAAGTGCAGGCGACAGGCGGTAATTCGCAATTAATCGCTGCTTATTCAACCCGCGAAAAGAAAAAATTCCGCATTCTGTGGTCGTCTGAACCTTATTATGATCTGGCATTGATGGCGTCGAATAAAGTAAAACCAGCCGATTTAAAAGCAGTCTCTGACGCTTTCTTCAATATGAAAAATGATCCGCAAGGAAAAGAGATATTGCATCAGGCGTCCACAAAAATCGGCCTGACGGGCGATACTTACTTCATCCCATCGGATGGCAGTGAATACGCGAGTTACAGAAAATTTTATCAATCGGCTCCCGCAAGCTTACGTTAAATCTTTCTTAAAAAGCCCATCAAGTGCGACTCTCAAGATTTTTTCTACCGAAATCGCTGGTACTGCGGGTGTACTTGCTGTACTCCGCCACCTGGCTGTTATTGATGTGTACCGGCGTTGCCTTATATTACGAAACACGTTTTACGCAGGAAATTGAAGAGGTGCAGGAATCCGCCAGTTCCATGCTAGAAGTCGCAGCGAGAACCGTTACCGACAGCGCCGTCATCGGGGATTATGACAGTATCAAACATACGCTAGACAGCATGGTACTCAGCCCTAATTTTGCTGCAGCAAAATTCATCCCCATGCAGCAAGGTCTTATCGAAAGCTCCCAGAGAAGCAACATCAATAAAAATGATATTCCTTCGTGGATTATTCGTCGGGTAGAAGATCATCTGTATGATGATAATCGCGTCATCAAAGTCGGCGGCGAAGATTACGGAGTATTGCGACTGGTTTACGATGACGCCCAAGTTGCTTATCGAATGTGGCAAATGATGCAGGTAGCATCAGCGTTGACGTTAGCAAGTTTCCTGTTCGGTCTGATATTGATTTGGTTCCCCCTTAAACTCTGGCTGGGAAGTCTGCAAAAATCAAAGGTTTTACAACTGGGAACGCTGAGCGGTCACGACAGTGAGTACGCCAAACTGATCCAGAATGCGCCACTGGAAATCAGAGCAACACTGATCGCCTTGCAAAACACTGCGAGTCAACTGCGCTCTGAACTCAATGAGCGCGAAAACACCCTCACTTCACTCAAGCAAATTCTGATCAGCCTGCTACCTGACGTCAAAGATAAACCTATCGAAGGAGAAAATATTTCTGTCATTCTCAGCAGCATAGAAAAACTGGTAGCTGAAGCCGAACAGATACGACAGGATCTGATAACAGCGAAAGAAGCTGCAGAAGGAGCCAACAAGGCAAAGAGTGCATTCCTCGCGAATATGAGTCACGAGATACGGACACCGATGAATGGCGTGATCGGCATGCTGGAGCTAAGCATGGATACGCCACTCACGGCTGAGCAACGAGAATTCCTGAATATGGCGCATAGTTCCGCTAAAAATTTGCTGGTCATCATCAACGATATTCTTGATTTCAGCAAAATAGAGGCCGACAAAATTGAACTGGAGTTCATCGATATTGAACTGCATGACTTATTGCATGAAATATTCAAGTTACACGAAATTAGTGCTCATAAGAAAAACCTCAGTATGCAATGTCATTTCGCTGAAGATTTACCCGATGTCATCGTCGGCGATCCAGTTCGCATCCGCCAGATCGTTCACAATCTGCTTGCGAATGCAGTGAAATTTACAGATCGGGGAGGCGTTCATTTCGATGTTGCCGTTAGTCGCGATGTAAAAGATGCGCCTCAGTTACTCGTTTCAGTTACTGACTCAGGTATTGGTATCCCGGCATCAGAACAAACCTATATCTTTGACGCATTTTCTCAACAAGATGCCTCTACCACACGTCGCTTTGGCGGCACAGGCCTGGGGCTCAGTATCAGCCATAAACTGGCACAACTCATGGGTGGGCGCATTTCCATACAAAGTGAAGTAGGAAAAGGAAGTAAATTCACATTCAGTTTTCCATTGAAATTTTCTGAGAAACAAACCCTGTCAGGCGAACGGAAACAACGTCAACATCAAAGTTCAGTTCAACGTCAGTTAAAAGTTTTAATTGCTGAGGACAATCTCGTTAATCAAACGCTGATTACAAATTTAGTTGAACGGCAAGGACACTCCACTACTCTGGCAAATAATGGCTTGGAAGCGATTAATTACTGGAAAGAAAATGAATTTGATCTGATTTTAATGGACATGCAAATGCCAGTCATGGGCGGCATGGAAGCAACAAAAGAAATACGTAAATTTGAAGAAGAAAAAAAGACCGCTTACAAAATACCGATATACGCATTAACAGCTTCGGCGATGTTGGACGAAAAAGAAGAAGCATTAAAATCCGGCCTTGATGGATACCTCACCAAACCAATCAACCGCGCTATCCTTTACGAAGTCTTAGCAAAAATTGCTGGCAATAAAGCGTAGTCGTAAACCAGTAAAATAACGGCCGCGCCTTTTCGACGGCATTCCAGTTCGGAGATCACATCGGCGTAGGCTACGTGTTCAGCAACGGCTGGGAAGCAGGCCTCAAGATTCAGCATTTCTCCAACGGCGCTATTAAAAAGCCCAACCCTGGGGTGAATGTCGCCACGGTTAAAGTTGGCTACCACTTCTAAGTGGTAGAGAATCGGGGCAGCAAAGCAAACAAAGGAGCCTGCGGGCTCCTTTTTCTTTACCCGGCGTACTGACCGCTGGTCAGTAAGATCGAAGAGCAGAAGACGGCTGAATAAGGAGTGGTAATGGGAAGAGACGTCAGGATCAGAAATAA